>JAUXTN010000084.1 GCA_030684355.1 Pseudomonadota bacterium | reverse complement strand
CTCGGCGCCGGCGCTCCAGCGGGCGACCCGGGCCCGCGCGGTCCGGCGGGTCGCGATCGTCGGGATGGTGGGCGCGTTGGCCGCGGCCGCGCTCCTCGTGCTGCGCGCCCCCCCGCCGCCGTCGGTCGACCTGCTCGCGGCGCTCGACGACGCCGACCGCGCCCTCGCCCCCGCCGAGCCCCCCGACGACGACCTCCTCGCGCTGGTCGACCCCCTCGATGACGATCTGTTCGCGCCCGACCCCCTCCTCGATGCCCTCCTGGGCGAAGGAAGCCTGTGATGACCACCCTCCTCCTCTCCGTTCTGCTCGCCGTCACCGCCCCGGCCACCGCCGACGACACCCTCGGCGCCGCGAGCTCCCTCGCGTCGGGCCGCTTCGAGGCCGTCGCCGAGGCGCTGCAGCTCACGCCGGCGCAGCGCACGTCGGTGTCGGACGCCGTCTACGCCGCGAACGCCGCCAAGATCGACCTGGAGGCCCGCGCCGAGAAGGCCAAGCTGGAGGTCAAGCACCTGCTCGGTGCCCCCACGCTCGACGAGAAGGCCGTGCTGAAGGCCACCGACGCGCTCTCGGCGGCGGAGTCGGAGCTGCGCCGGAACCGCGTCCAGCTCGTGATCGCCGTGCGCAAGGCGCTCACCGCGGAGCAGTGGCAGGAGCTCGTGGCGATCCGGCAGGAGCGCCGCGCCGAGCGCCGGGCGGACAAGGACGAGGACGACGAGTAGCCAGCGCCGCATCCCGGCGGGAGGGCCCCATCATCGCGTGCCTTCGGGCGTTGCGGGGCGGGCCCCGCCCCAAGATCCCCCAGGCTACAACCCCGCGAAGATCTCCAGCGGGCGCCACACGCGCTCTGCCCACGCGGCCTCGTTGTGCTCGGCCCCGGCCTCGTGCCAGTGCCAGAGGTCGGTGTCGAACGTGTAGCCCTGCGCCTCCAGGACGTCGCGGAGCTGCAGGTTCTCGCAGTAGTTGTCGTCGGCCTCGAGGTCGTCGTCGTTCGTGCCGTCGCCGTCGCTGTCTGCGCAGGTCGTGCCCGCGCCTCCCGAGTCGAGGTAGAGCGCGGTGTCGCGGTGGCCGGCGGCGGCGTAGCGGGCGATCATCGTCTCGTTGTCCGCGCCGATGCTCCCCCAGCCCATCGTGCCGGAGAGGCTGGCCGCGAAGGCGAACTCGCCCGGGTAGCGGTCCGCGACGTGGAAGCTGATGAGCCCGCCGAGCGAGGAGCCCATCACGCCGACGGTCGCGGGCTCGCCCCAGGTGTCGGCCACGAGCGGGCGCACGGTGTCCTGGAGGTACGCGGCGTAGGCGTCGCCATCGCCGCCGTAGCGCGTGCCGTCGAGCAGGTCGGGCACGTGGGTGTACTCGTCCATGCGGGCGGCGGTGTTGTCGAGGCCGACGAGGAGCATCGCGGCGGGCGCGCTGTCCTGGAGGTGCCAGCCGCCCCAGAACGCGGCGGGATCGAAGAGGTTCTGCCCGTCGTGGACGTAGAGCACGTGCGTGGCGGGCTCGGCGGGCACCCAGGCGCGGACGGTGCGGGGGCCGACCGCGCTGTCGTCGATGGCGAACAGGCGCTCGAGGTGGGCGTCCTCGGTGAGGAAGAGGCTGATCTCGCCGAACTCGTCGTAGGTGTACTCGCGCGACCAGGGGTCGGCGTTCCACGCGGTTCCGTTCGTGAACTTGTAGCCCGTGGGCTCCGACACCTCGGCGACGATCCAGGAGAACCCGGCGTCCTCGGTCATCGGGAGGCCGACCCAGCCCTCGAAGTCCCCCGCGAGGGACCAGGCGCCGGGCTCGGTCGTGACGAAGAGGTAGCCGCCGTCCACCGCGCGCGGCCAGCCGCCGCCCATGGAGAGGTCGAGCAGGGCGGCGTCGGCGTCGGCGCGCAACGCGGCGAGGAGCACGTCCACGTCGGCCTCGGCGGCGGTGTCGCCCGAGTCACCCGCGGTGTCGTCCCGCCCGCTGTCGTCCGGCCCCGACGTGTCGACGCCGGCGGTGTCATCCGCGGGGTCGGGCTTGCCGGGCTCGCCGGGATCGGTGCACGCCGCCAGGCCGAGCAGCCCGAGCGCGGTTAGCCCGCGCAGTCCTCGCCGCCATCGACGCGGATCACGTTCCCGTTCATCCAGTGGGTGCCGGGGCGCGCGAGGTCCACGAGGCATGCGGCGACGTCCTCCGGCGTCGTGAGACGCCCGTTGGGGTTGCGCGCGAGCGCCTGCGCCACGAGCTTGTCCGCCCCCGGGATCTTCTCCAGCGCCGCCGTCGGGGTGACCCCGGCGAGGATGGCGTTGGCGGTGATCCCGCGCGGGGCGAGCTCGATCGCGAGCTGGCGGATGTGCGCTTCCAACGCGGCCTTGGCCGCGCTGACCATGCCGTAACGCGGCCACACCATGTGCGAGCCGCTCGAGGTCATCGCGTAGATGCGGGCATCTCCGCTGAACAACCCGGCCGCGACGAGGTCCTGGGTCCAGTAGATGAGCGAGTGGCCCATGACGTCGAGCGTCATCTCCACCTGCTTGCGGGTGGCGCCCTTCTCGTCCGCGCCGGGGGCCGGCACGTAGGGCTTCAGGGTGCCGAACGCGAGCGAGTGCAGGAACACCCGGAGCCCGCCGGCGGGGATCGCGGCGCCGAGCGCCGCGAGGGTCTCGGCGCGGCGGTCGTCATCCGCGGCGTTGACGTTGAAGAACACGGCCTGGCGGCCCATCGCGCGGATGTCCGCAGCGAGGGTGTCCGCCAGGGCCTGGCCCGCGCGGCGATCGAGGTGCACGCCCGCGACGTCGTACCCGGCGGCCGCGAAGGCGCGCGCGGCGGCGGCCCCGAAGCCCGAGGACACACCGAGTACGAGGATCCAGGGCGCGCTCACGACGCTTAGTGGGGAGCGGGCGCGGCGGGAGCGGCCGGCGCGGCGGGCGCGGCG
>JAUXTN010000050.1 GCA_030684355.1 Pseudomonadota bacterium | reverse complement strand
GTCGGGCTCGGCCCGATCCGCGAGGAGCGTGACCGCGTGGCCCCGCCGGGCGAGCGCGTGGCAGGTGTGCACGACCTGCACGCTCTGGGCGCGGGTGGAGGGCACGCGCGGGCGGTAGAGGTGGAGGAGGCGCATCGCGGGGGCTCCGGTATCGCGGAGGAGGGAGGCGCGGCGACGGGGAGATCGGCGCTCCGGAGGTAGCCAACGATAGACCGGCCGTGCGCGAGCCGGCTACGCGAGCGCGGCCAGGACCGCGGGCGCGCCGGGAACGTGCTCCTCCGGATCGAGGCCCGCGAGGTGGAGGAGCGTCGCGCCGACCCCCGCCGCGTCGAGGCCCGCGCCGCCCTCCGCGGGCTCGCCCGTCACGAGGTCGATGGTGCACCCGTAGAGGCCGTCGTCGAACGCGCCGATCGTCCGGCCGCCCTGGAGCCCGGGCCCCACGAGCAGGGCGCTCGTGGCGGGCCAATGGTCCTTCCCCGCGTAGACGTTCTCGACCGGCGCGCGCCCCATCTCGGAGAGGACCACGAGGACCGTCTCGTCCGCGAGGGTGCCGCTCCCCTGGCCCGGCTGGGCCTCCAGCAGCGCGAGGATCTCCAGGAGGGCGGCGAACAGGCCCTCGAAGGCCGCGGACTGGTGCACGTCGTTGTCGACGTGGGTGTCCCAGGGTTGGGTCGCGTAGGCGAGCGTGGCGACGCGCGAGACCTGGAGCGCGAGGAGGTCGACCGCGAGCCGCGCCTGGCCCCCGAACGTCGTCGTGTCCCACACCACGCCGTCGCCGAGGCCCTGGAGGTACGCGGCCCGATCGAGCGCGGTCCCGAGCCCCTCGACGAGGGCCGCCTCCGCTCCCGGGCGGGCCCGCGCGAGCGCGGCGGCGACCCGACGCTCGACGGTGGTGTTCATCACGGTCTCGGCGGACGGAGTAGGGCGGACGAAGGGGAGGTCGCTCCACGCCGCGAGATCGCCGGAGAGCAGCGCGGCGAGCTGCGCGTTCGTGCCGGTCCGGGTCACGGCGGCGGCGTAGGCGCCGGGGAACGAGGGGCCCCCGATGACGATGTGCGGGATGGGGAAGTCGGCGGTGCGCGCCGCGCCCAGGATCGCGCCCCAATCGGCGCCGTCGGGGCCGGGGCGCCCGGTGAGGCAGATGCGCAGGCAGCTCTCGTGGGCGATGGACGCGACGCCGACGCCGTTGAACACGACGCTGCGCGCGGCGTGACGGTCGAAGAAGGCCCGCACGTTCGGGCGGTCGGGGTGGTCGACGTAGCGGAGGCCCGCCGCGCTCCGCTCCTGGGCCTCCGGCTCCATGACGACCGCGGGGTTGGCGAACTCCGGCGCGAACACCCGGGTGGGGTCCCAGCCGCCGTAGGCGACGACGAAGATGAACTTCAGCGCGGCCCCCGAGGCGGCGCGGGCCCGACCCGGCGCGCCGACGCGGTGGAGCGCGGCGGCGCCGAGGAGGCCGGAGGAGGCGCGGAGCAGCGCGCGGCGGGACAACATCGGGGCCCCCGGAGCGGTCAGTAGGTGAGGAACGCGGGATCGCGCAGGAGCACGGACAACACGCCCGCCCAGGCCGCCTCGGGGTCGCCGTCGAGGGCGTAGAGCTCCTCCCAGAGGGCGAGGTCCGCGTCCACCTCCGGGCCGTCCGCGGCGACGCGGACACCGTGGAGGCGCAGGTGGAGGAGCAGGAGCTGCTCGACCATCGCGTCGCGCCCGCTGGCGGGGGTCTCGCCGAAGTCGATCGCGGTGAAGAGGGTCGGCGCCTCGGTGCCGGCGCGGTCGTGCGCGGCGACCCACGCGGCGGCGGCCTGGGTGACACGCGCGTGCACGAGCACGGAGGTGGCCGTGGGGAGCGCGTCCGGCCGCGTGGTGTAGACCCCGTCCACGCCCCCGGCGAGCGTGCGGACGCCGTAGGTGTCGCTGCCGAGCAGGTCGTAGCCCAGGTGGGTGAAGCGGAAGCCCGTGAGGTCGAAGAGCGCCGTCCCGAGCTGCTCGACGGAGACCAGCCTGGGATCGACGCCGCCCTCCGTGCCGCGGTAGGCGTCGGTCGCGACGATGGAGGCCACCAGCGCACGGATCGTCGTGCCCCCGGCGAGCATGGCCTCGCGGTGCGCGACGAGCGCGGCCGTGTCATCGAGCCCCGGCTCCCGGCCAAGCAACGCCCCGACCCACTGCCGCGTGACACATTGGGTGAGGCGCGGATCCGCGGCGATCTGCCGCCCCAGATCCGCCACGGACTCGCCGGGCACGCCGTAGTAGGCCGGCGGCGCGCCGGTCGTCAGGCGCCACAACGCCTCGCGGTCGGCGTGGTAGGTCGCCGCGTCCGCGGCGCCGTCCCCTGGCAACGGGTAGAAGCCGAAAATATACGACGCGAGCGGATCGAGCGTGTTGTGACACGCCACGCACCCCGGCTCGGTGTGCAGGGCGTCGGCCATGGCGACGGGGTCGAGCAGATCGAGGGAGCGGTCGAACGGGATGGCTCGGGACAGGTAGTCCTGGCAGAGCAGGATCCGGCTCATCGCGCTCGCCCGCGCGCGGCCGAGGTTGGAGCTGCTCGTGGTGTAGTGCCACCACAGGCCGTTCGTCGCGAGGATGCCGGCGCTCGGGCGCCCGTCCGTGTACCGCGCGCGCGCCCAGCCCGTCGCGTTCTTGGGGTAGTCGACCGGCGCGGCGGCGGCGACGACCTCGTCCGCCATCGTCCAGTCCGCGGTGGCGATCTCGGTGTAGGGGAGGTCCTGCTCGGCGATCGTCGAGAGGATCCGCAGCGGCTCCTCGCCGATCGAGCTCACGAACGCCGCGTCGTCGTCGACCCCGTAGTCGGCCGCGGCGTGCGCGTACGCGTCCTGCCGGGTGAGGTAGATGCCGCTGTAGAGGTCGCGGACGCGGGCGCCGAAGCGCGGGTCGTGCAGGAAGGTGTCGACCTGCGCGGCCCAGGCGGCCGGATCGTCCCCGGCGGCCTCGGCGGCCTCGAGCTCGGCGACGGTGGGGCGCACGCCGCGCAGATCGAGGCTGAGGCGCGAGAGGGCGCCGAGGCCCGAGGGGGCCGCGTCCGTGGAGGCCGGCGCCCGCGCGGGGGCGCGGGAGACCGGCGGCTCCACACACCCGGCGGCCAGCGCGGCCAACCAACCGATCATGTGCCCCCCGCGCCGCAAGCGAGCCACCACCGCAGCCGCGTGCGGTCGTCCGCGGAGACGCCGCCCATCGGGGGCATCGTCACCTCGTCGACCGATCCCGCGCCCACGCGCTCCAGGATGCGGCCGGACCACCGCCACGCGTCCTCGACCGTGTCGAACGTCACGTCGTCGGGCGCGCCGTAGCGCTCGGGCGCCCCGGAGGCGTGGCAACCCTGGCAGTTCTCGATGAGGAAGCCCTGGCCGAAGGTGTCCCACGTGAGCACCGGGACGCCGCCACATGGCCCTTCCGCCGCGGGCCCTTCCGCCGCGGGCCCTGCCACCGAGGGGACCGGCGCGGTCACCTCCGCCTCGACGCCCTCCGGCGCGGGAGGGACGCCCAAATCGGGCGCGCATGCCAGGAGCACGAGCAGGTTCCCCTCCCCCACCCAAAGCTAAACGCCACTTACAAACCGCATACTCGGCGGCGCGGGTGACCCTCCACCGGGCGCGCTACTTCCCGGCGTGGTCCGCGCACGCGCACCCGGGGGCCTCGCCGGCCGCCGCAGGGCGCTGGGTGGAGGTCGGGGTCGAGACACTCGCCGCGGGCGGCACCTCCCCCCGCGCCTTCGCCTCCATCTCCCGCTCGGCCTCCAGGAAGCTGCGCACCGAGGCGGCGTCCACGCCCGGCTCCGCGCCGTTCCCGCGCCGCCACATCATGGCGCACTCCTCGCACACGGGCTCCCCGTTGCGCAGGCCCTCGCCGCACTTGCAGCCGCCCGCGCGCATCGCGCAGAGGTTGCAGGGGGCCTCGACGCAGCAGTCGTACTTGCCGGCCGCGGAGAGGTCTCCGATGAGGGCCTTCACCTGGTCGCGGATGGCCACGCGACGCGCCTCGAGCGCGGCGGGGTCGTCGGCCGGCGCCACGGCGGGGTCGTCCTCCGGCGCCACGGCGGGGTCGCACCCGACCGCGAGGAGGAGCCAGAGCCCGAACATCGACGACCGCGCGCGCATCGCGCCTCCCGCACGGCCTCTATCCGGTGCGTCGCCAACCCTGTAGACGCCCGCTGCCAACCGACCTACCATCCACTCGTTCCGGGAACCCCGTGCGTCGTCTCCTCCCCCTCCTCGCGCTCGTCGCGTGCTCCGACTACGACCTCGGGAAGGCCGGCGACGAGCCTGACGCGCCCGACCGCCCCGACACCGACGCCCCGCCGGTCGACACCTCCACCACCGGGGACACGTCCCCGGACCCGGACAGCGGCAACGTGACCGTCCCCGACACGGGCGACGACACCCCGCCGGTGGACGTACCCGACGGGAAGATCGACGTCGTGCTGCTCATCGACGTGGCCTACGTCTACGACTGCTACCACGCCGACCTCCCGAACCACACCGACGCCCTGGTCCAGGCGCTGCTCGACAGCGGCGCCAACGTCGCCATCTCGATCGCGACCTGGGACGACTACCAGGTGAGCGGCCAGTGGTACGCCGCCTCCGGCGGGCTCCCCTACACGCTCCTCCAGCAAATCACGACGGACCGCTCCCGGCTCCTCGCCGCCGCGAGCGGGCTCTCGCTCGAGTGGGGCGGCGACGGCCCCGGCAGCGGCCTGGAGGCCATCGCGCAGGCCACCTCCGGCGACGGCTACGACCAGGACTGCGACGGCCGGTTCGACACCAGCACCGACGTCCGCCCCTTCAACGCGCGCAGCTCCGACGCCTTCGGCGGCTCGGCCACCGGCTCCGCGATCACCTCCACCGCGGGCACGGGCACGAAGCCCGGCGTCGGCTTCCGCGACGGCAGCAAGCGCGTCGTCGTGCTCCTCGCGGAGAACACCCTCCGCGACCAGGCCGAGAGCCACGACTTCCCCAGTGGGAGCTGCTCGGCGACCAAGACGCGCACGGCCGCCGTGAGCGGCCTTACGTCGGTGGACGCGAAGTTCCTCGGGGTCAACGCCTACGAGTTCCAGGACATCGACACCGCGCTCCAGGGGCAGCTCGAGGACCTCGCGCGCTCCACCTCCTCGCGCATCGACGCCGACAACGACGGCGCCCGCGACGATGTCGCCGTGCTCTCGGGGAGCTGGGACTGGCCGGCGACCGACGTCGTGATGAAGGCGATCTTCGACCTGGCCCAGTAGCGGCCTACGCCTCGCCGGCGATGCGGAGGGACCTCAATCCCCGCCTTCGTCCGCCGCGAGGCGTACGCCGCGGGCGTCGCGCACGAACATGGGCGCCGCGGTCGGGTTGGGCGCCGCGACCTCCAGGACGACGCCGCCGTGCTCCGCGCGCTCGTCCGCCGCGGTCGGGTGGGCGTCACGCGCCTTGGCCGCCGCGGCCGGCGCGGGGTCCACGTCCGGGCCCGTGGTGTAGGACCCACCGGTGTACCCGACCCCGCCGAACCCCGAGGGCGCGGTGGCCGTCTCGGTCGGCTTCCGCCCGCCGAAGTAGATGATCTGCTTCCACGTGCGGCTGATGGCGTCCCCGAAGACGAGCAGCACGTCGCCGGGTCGGGCGAGCTGGAGGCCGCGGTCCACGGCGGCGACCTCGTCCGCGAGGATCTCCACGCGATCGGCGGCCACCCCCGCCGCGAGGAGCTCGGCGGCGAGCATCCGGGGGACCTCGTCGTCGCCGCGGCCGCGGACGTCGTCGTCGCGGCGGCACACGAAGCGGTCGAAGCTCTGGGCGGCGCGGCGGGCGATGGCGCGGATGTCATCGTCGCGGCGGTCCCCGGGGGCGGAGAGCACGCAGATGCGGGCGGCGCCGGGGCGCAGGCCGCCGTCCTCCCCCACGCGATCGACGAGGCTGCACATCGCGTCGACCGCGGCGGGGTTGTGCCCGTAGTCGAGGATCACCTTGAAGCCGAGCTGATCGTAGACGTTGCTGCGGCCCGGCGCCTGGAAGAACGTCGTGTCGAACGTGCGCAGGCCGTGACGGATGTCATCCAACTTGACACCCATCGACCATGCCATCGCCGCGGCGAACATGGCGTTCTGGACGTTGTGGAGGGCCTTCCCCTCCAACGTCGCCGGGATGAGGTGGGTCCAGAGCAGCGGCAGGTGCGCGCCGTTGTCGTAGAGCGTGATCATCTGGCCGTTGATCCCGGCCTCCAGCGCCATCGCGCGGCCCCCGGCGCGCACGTGCTCGCGGACCAGGGCGTTGTCGGGGCGCAGCGTCACCCAGCAGATCCGCTTGGCGACGGTGCGGTCGGCCATGCGCAGGCAGAGGGGGTCGTCCGCGTTGAGGACGACGGTGTCGCGCGCGACCTCGATGGGGATGCGCTTGACCTCCGCGAGCTGCTCCAACGTGTGGATGCCACCCAGGCCGAGGTGGTCGGCGCTCACGTTGAGGCAACACGCGACGTCCGGGTGGCGATAGCCGAGCCCCGCGCGCAACAAGCCGCCGCGGGCGGTCTCCAACACCGCGACCGTGACGTGCGGATCCGTGAGCACCATCCGCGCGGCGATCGGGCCGGTCATGTCCCCCGCGACGGTCAGCCGCCCGTCGATGTACACGCCGTCCGTCGTCGTCATGCCGACGTGCGCGCCCACCTGCTTGTGGATGTGCGCCAGCATGCGCGTGGTCGTCGTCTTGCCGTTGGTGCCGGTCACCGCCGCGATGGGGATGCGCGAGGGCGCGCCGGCGGGGAACAGCATGTCCAGCACGTTGCCGGCCACGTCGCGGGCCTTCCCCTCGCTCGGGGCGACGTGCATGCGGAAGCCGGGCGCGGCGTTCACCTCGCAGATGCCGCCGCCGACCTCCTTCCAGCTCCGCGCGATGTCGGGGGTGAGGAAGTCGACACCACACACGTCGAGGCCGACCGCGGCGGCCGCGCGCACGGCCATCTCGCGGTTGTCCGGGTGACACACGTCCGTCTGGTCGATGGCGGTGCCACCCGTCGAGAGGTTGGCCGTCGAGCGGAGGTAGAGGATGTCACCCGCCGGGAGGACGCTCGCCGCGGTGAGCCCGGCCTTCTGGAGGAGGCGCTCCGCCTGCGGATCGAGCTCGAGCCGGGTCAACATCTTCTCGTGGCCGATGCCGCGGCGGGGGTCGCGGTTCACCCGGTCGACCAATTCGGCCACGCTGTTCTGGCCATCGCCGATGACGTGCCCGGGCACCCGCTTGGCCACCGCCACGAGCTCCCCGTTGATGACGAGCATGCGGTGGTCGAAGCCCTGGATGTAGGTCTCGACGAGGACACAGTCGCTGTGCTCGGCCGCGCCGACGAAGGCCGCGCGCACCTGCTCGGCGTCGGTGAGCCCGATGGACACGCCCCGGCCGTGGTTGGCGTCGAGCGGCTTGACCACCACGGGATAGCCGAGGCTCCCCGCGGCCTCGATGGCCTCCTCCGCGTCGTAGCACTGCTCCTGCTTCGGCACGGGGAGGCCGATGTCACCGAGGATGCGGTTGGTCAGCTCCTTGTCGCCCGCGATCTCGACGGCGATGTGCCGCGTCTCCGAGGTGACGGTCGCCTGGATGCGCTTCTGGCGGTGCCCGTGCCCGAATTGCACGAGCGACCCCTCGGAGAGGCGCACCCACGGGATGTCCCGCGCCTCCGCCCCGCGCACGAGCGACGCGGTGGACGGCCCGAACGCCCGCTTCTCCGCGCCGCGGATGAGCCGCTCGACCTCGACCGCGAAGAAGAACTCGAGGTCCGGCGGGGCGTCGCCACGCAGCTCCGCGGGGATGAGCGAGTGGAGGAGGCGCAGCGCGATCTGCCCGGCGCGCTCGCCGACCCACGCATCCTCGTACTCGTAGACCATGTGGTACTGCCCGCGCGTGCCGTTCCCGCGGGTCTTCCCGAACGTGACCTTGGCGCCGGCGAGGTTCTGGAGCTCGATGGCCACGTGCTCCATGACGTGCCCGAGCCAGGTCCCGCCGTCCTCGCGGAGCCGCCGCACGAAGCCGCCGGCCTCGCCGTAGGAGCAGCCGTGCTCCCCGAGGCTCGGGACGTGCGCGAGCAACCCCTCGACGAACCCCGGGATCGTGGCGCTCGGACGCTCCTCGAGCGGCCCCAGATCCAAGGTCATCCGGATGACCTTGAAGTTCGCGTAGAGGTTGGGGCCGGCGTAGACGCGTTGTTCGACGATGCGCAAGAGAGCTCCGGACGCGCGCGAGTCTAACGGAGCGCGGGTGACGTCGCGGAAGAGCTGGCGTTCGTGCTCGGAACAACGTCGACGCCGGGTGGGGCGCCGGGTGGGGCGCACCGTGGGGCGGACGGGGGAGCGGGCACGCCGCGGCGGCTCACCCGTGCGGGCGGGGCTCCGGCGCCGGGAACGCGCGACGGGCGTGCAGATCGAAGCGCGACCCCTCCACGAGCACGTGCAGGCGCACCCCGATCATCTCGACGGGCTTGCCCTCGTCGACCGTGGCCATCGAGCTGTGCTCCAGGCCCCCGGCGTCCACCACGGTGATGGCGCCGCTGCCGACGACCTCGAGCTTGTTGTCGGGGCCGATGAACGCGGCGGTGTCCTCGTCGAGGCCGAGGCCGATGGCGAACGGGTTGTAGGCGAGCGAGGAGAGGAGGCGGCCCATGCGGTCGCGTTGGCGGAAGTGCTGGTCGACGATGACCCGGTTGGTGAGGCCCAACCCGGGCACGAGCGTCGCCTGCCCAGCGAGCGGCGAGCCGCCCTCCTTGCCGAACGCGATCATGTGCTCGGACAGGAACGCCGCGCCGGCGCTCGTGCCCGCGACGTGCACGCCCAGCGCGTTCATGCGGCGCAGGAGCCGCGCCACGTCGGTGCCGCCGAGCAGCGTGGAGAGCCGGAGCTGCGCGCCGCCGGTGAGGAACACGCCCGTGGCGTCGAGGAGCGCCGTGGTAGCCGCGGTGGCGTCCTCGCGGCGCTGGACGTCGAGCACCTTCACGTTGCGCACCCCGACCTCCGCGAACACGCGTCGGTAGCGGTCGGGGGTCTCCGGATCGACCGAGGCGGTCGGGACCACCGCGATGACGGCGTCCGTGCCGCCGCACAAGTGGGCGAACCGCTTCAGGATCGCCTTCGCGCTCACCTTGTCCTCGGCGCCGCCGATGGGGATGATGTAGCCGCGGGAACCGGGGGTGAGCTCGGGGGAGGGCATCGTGGGGGCCGAGGTAACCGGGCGAGGGCCCGGGGAGCGTCGAGGGGTCGAAAGGCCGTCGATCAGGCCAGGCGACGGCGCCGGGGCCACGCGAACACCGCGAAGTCCTTGTCGCCGAGGCCTTCGGCGATGGCCTTGTCCATGGCGGTCGCGATGCCGGGGAGCACGACGAGGCCGTCGGGACCGCCGGCGGCTTCGATCATGAGGCGGACGTCCTTGCGGGCCATGGCGAGCTCGAAGCTCGCGGGCGCCGTGCCGGCGTTCGCGACGCGGCCCCCGATGAACGGGAGGGCGTTGCCGGGCTTGAAGACCTCGAAGAGGGAGAGGACGCCGGCGGCATCGATGCCCTGGGCGGCGCCGATCGTGAAGAGGTCCCCCATGGTGGCGGCGAGCGCGATGAGCACGCCGTTGCCGAAGAGCTTGTGGACGGCCGCGAGGTCCGGACGCTCGCCGACGTTCCACACCCGGCCGGTCATCGTCGCGAGCGCGGGGGTGAGGGCCTCGACCTCCGCGGCGGGTCCGGCGACGAGCAGGATGCCGCTGCCGTCGCGCGCGTTCTGGGGCGACATGAACACGGGGGCGTGGAAGTAGCGCACGCCCTCGGCGCGGAGGCGCGCGTAGCGGACGTTGACGCGGTCCGGGAGGTTGGTGGAGTGGTCGAGGATGGGGGTGCCCGGCGTGAGGCCGGGCTGGAGGGCGGCGATCGTGGCGTCCACGGCGTCGTCCGACGTGAGGACGAGGTGGACACGCTCCGCCCCGGTGACGGCGGCGGCGGGATCCGGGGCGGCGATCGCGCCCTTCTCGACGAGCGGCGCGAGCTTCGACGCGGTGCGGTTCCACACCACCACGCGCTCGCCCTTGGCCAGGAGGTTCTCCACCATTCCGCTGCCGAGCAGCCCCGCACCAAGCACCGCGACCGTTGCCATGCCAACTCCTTCGTAGGCGAGTGGGCTAACCCGGCCGGCGGGCACGGGGGGTCCGGGGGGCGAGCCCCCCGGCGGGCGTTGCGGGCTGGGCCCGCCCCAGGATCCCCAACCGAGGACACCCACGCTACCGCTCGAACGGCCCGCGAACCTCCGGCACCCCGCCCCGCACCATCCATCGCCCCCCGGCGATCACGTCGCGGACGTGCAGATCGGGGGTGAGGACCACGAGGTCGGCGTCGGCGCCGACGGCGATGCGGCCCTTGCGGGCGAGGCGGAAGAGGCGGGCGACGTTGGCGGTGCACGTCGCGAGCGCGAGGTTGAACGGCACGCCGAGGACGACGGCCTCGCGGACCGCGACGAGCAGCGTGTCGGACGAGCCCACGTCCATGTGGAGGAGCGCGCCGTCGCGGTCGAAGGTGGGGAGGCAGCCGCCGCCGTCGCTCGAGAGGGTGAGCCGCGCGGGATCGAGGCCGGCGCCGACCCACTCCGCGAGGGCCTGGCCGCCGCTGGGGGCGTCGCCGTCGGACTCGAACGCCGAGACGTCGACGTGGAGGCCGCGCGGGGCGAACGCCTCGCCGAGGGCCTTCGCCTCCTCCCACAAGCGGCGGTTGCGGTTGGTGTGCGTGGGGTGGAACACGCGGGCGGGGAGCTCGGTCTCGTTGAGCGCGCGGCGCACGAGGGCGAGGCCGCGGGGGCCGTCGCCGAGGTGGAGGTGGACCAGCCCGGCCTTGCCGGTCATCAGGCCGGCGACGTGGGCGTCCGCGGCGATGCGCACGAGCTCGTCGTAGGTGGGCTGGGACGAGCGGTGGTCGGACAGCGCGAGCTCGCCGACCGCGACGATGCGGTCCACGTGGACGAGATCGCCGCGCACGCTGCCCGTGAGCGTGACGGGGGGCACCTCGTAGCCGCCGGTGTAACAAAGCGCGGTGAGGCCCAGCTCGTCGAGGCCGCGGGCGGCGGCGAGCAGCTCCGCGATCGAACGGGTGGTGCCGTCGGTGCCGAGGAGGCCGATCGCGGTGGTGACCCCGGCGCGGGTGAACGCCGTGAGGGCGACGGGCGGCACCTTCGTGCGCGCACCGCCCTCTCCGCCGCCGCCGGTGAGGTGGGTGTGGGCGTCGACGAGGCCGGGGACGAGCGGGGCGCCGTCGAGATCGAGCACCTCGATGTCCCAGCCAGGGGCGTTGTCCCAGGGAGGGGCGGCGAGATGGGGCGCCATGGCGAGGATGCGGCCCCCGCCCACGAGCACGTCGTGGCGGCCGAGCGGTTCGGGGCTGTGGACCTCGGCGTTCCGGAGGAGGATCATGCCGCTGGCTATCATCCTCGTCGCTACTCGTGCGCGACGCCCTCGCGCGTGCCGAGCCACGGCGCCAGGAACAGCACCAGCGCGCCCGCCGCGTAGCCGAACGCAGCGTCCATCGCGACGCCCGGCGTGGAGTCGAGCACGGTGTCGCCCACGCCCCAGCCCCAGCCGTGGATGAGCCCCACCGCCGCGAGCCCGGCCCCCGCGAGGAGCCACGCGGCCCCGCGCCGGAACCGGCCCTCGATGATCTCGACGGTGGTGGCGGCGAGCAGCATCGCCGTGAAGATGAAGCCCTGCTCCAACGCGAAGATCCCGTCGGCGTGCACGTCCGCCTTCGTGAGCGCGACCCCGAGGTCGGGGCCGAACGTGCCGCCGGAGGCGCGGACGCCGGCCTTGACCATCATGGCGCCCCACGCGGCCACGCCGGGGAGCAGGCCGATGACGACGGCGGGGGCGTGGGCGCGCGGGGTGGCGGAGAACGCCTGCGCGGTGATGACGATGCCGATCCAGAGCACGATCGCCATGCCGGCCTCGACGGGGACCGCCCACGCGATCCACCCGAGCGAGCCCGTGAGGCAGACGATGGTGAGGAAGACCCCGTTCATCCACGAGTACCCGGCGCGGGCCCCGAGCGCCTTCCAGCCGGGATGGCCGATGTAGATGGTGGTGGGGAAGCAGGAGCCGAACAGGGCCGCGAGGATCGTGCCGAAGCCGTTGGCGGCGAGCGACGGCATGGTGGGGAAGCGGTCGCCGGCGGCCTCGGCGCTCTCGAGGTTCTGGAGGGATCCCACGAGGTTGAAGAGGCCCATCGGGACGATGACCCCGAGGTAGGTCCACATGTAGCCGCCGGTCAGGGCCTCCACGAGGTCACCGAGGACCGGGACGGGGAGGTAGAGGCCGAGCGTCGCGGGGGCCGTACCCACCGGGGCGACCCCGAAGATCCAGGCGAGCGCGGTGCCGAGGCACACGGCCACGAGGCCGCCGGGGAGGTTGCCCCGGAAGCGGAGGCGGCCGAAGTAGACGAGGCTCACGACCATGAACGTGGCGAGGCCGACGATCGGCGTGGCGAACGTACGGAAGAGGAACCCGAGCGAGATGAACGTGAGCGCGATGCCCGCGAGCGTCGAGAGGAGCGCGGCGCGCGGGACGTGGCGACGCAGCCAGTCGGCGCCGACGCTGCCGAAGAGCTCGATGAGGCCGCTGCCGAGGCAGGCCACGAGCCCGGCGTGCCAGGCGGCGCGGGGGTCGCCGGTGGCGAGCTTCACCGGCAGCATCACCAGGAAGACGTACGCGAAGACGCTCGGCGTGTTGATGCCGTACGGGAGCGCGCAGATGTCGTCGCGTCCGGTCTCGCGCGCGAGCTTCTTGGCCTGCCAGGCGTAGAACAGGTTTCCGGCGAGGACGCTCACGGCGGCGGCGGGGAGGACGCGGCCGAGGAGCAGGGCGTCGTCGAAGCCGAGGACGTAGCGACAGAGGGCGTCGATGACGAGCAGCTGGACGAGGTTGTCGAGGGCGAGGCCGAAGAAGCCGTCGAGGTCGCCGCGGACGAACCAGCGCATGGGAGCTCCGAACGCGCCGATGATAGCGCCCCAAGGGTGGCGATTGACGTTCGCTAGTTTCTTGTTACGCCGCCGACCCTTCTCACCTCGGGGTCATCCAATGCGTTCCCTCCGCCTCCTCCTCGTCCTCCCCCTCCTCACGATGCTCGGTGGCGTGCCTACGGCCGACGCCGCCCCGAAGGCCTCGAAGGGCGCCTCCGCGAAGGAGACCCCCCTCCCCAAGATCGAGGCGACCGGCATCGCCGAGTTCGACTCCGTCTTCATGAAGGCGAAGACGATCCACGACACGCTCGACGTGGAAGACACGAACCTCAAGGAAGCCCGCAAGCAGGTCGCGCTGGCGCTCGGCGTGGCCGAGGACGCCCCGCTCAAGACCGCGTTCGACGACCTGAAGACCAAGGCCAACGGCAAGCTCAAGGTCGCGCTCAAGGGCAAGATGCCCCGCCTCGAGGCGACCGACGCGGTGCCCGAGAACGTGCAGGCCGGCATCGACGCCGTGAACAAGCTCCTCGACGTGAGCGAGCACATGATCGACGCCGGTGTCGAGCTCGTGCCCCAGGCCAAGGAGCTCGCGACGGCGTGCGCCGGGTTCCCCGCCAAGCTCACCACGATGGGCCTCGACCCGATGAAGCTCATGGAGTCCTCGAAGAAGGTCGGCAACAACGTGAAGGCCACGGGCGCCACGCCCGACCGCGTCGACCGCCTCGTGAAGACCTCCGAGGGCGTCTTCACGGACGTGAAGGGCTCGTTCGGCGAGTAATCGCGCGCGGTTCCCCGGACGCCCGGTCTCACCGACCGGGCGTTCGTCGTTTTGGGGTGGAGGGATCGGCGCGCCGTTCGCGGGCCCGTCGGTCCGACCGCGTCCGCTCCCGTACTACACTGCCGCTCGTGCTCGAACGCCTCGCCCCCGGCGCCTCCCTCGGCCCCTACGTGTTGTCCCAGCCGCTCGGCCGCGGGTCGACCGCGACGGTGTTTTTGGCGAGGCGCGCCGACCGCGAGGTGGCGCTGAAGGTGCGCGGCCGCGGGGACCCCGAGCTCGACCGGCGGTTCCTGCGCGAATTCGAGGCGTTGCGCGGGCTCTCGGTGCCGGGCGTGGTGCGGGTCCACGACGCGGGCCTGGACGACCGGTACCTCTGGTACGCGATGGACGTGGTGCACGGCCTGCCGATCCGCTCGTGGATCGAGGCGGGGGACACCGTGGCGGACCGGGTGGCGCGGCTCCTCCACGTGGCGCCGCCGCTCTGCGACGCGCTCGCGGGCGTACACCGCGCGGGGCTGATGCACCGCGATCTGAAGCCGTCGAACGTGCTCGTGGACAGCCACGGCCTCCCCCACGTGTTGGACTTCGGCGTCGCGCGCGCCTGGGTCGACGGCGACCCCCTGACCGGCGAGGGCGGGCTGGTCGGCACGCTGCCGTTCATGTCGCCGGAGCAGGTGGCGGGGCAGCCGCTGACGCCGCGCTGCGACCTGTTCGCGGTGGGGCTGATGCTCTACGAGGGGATCGTCGGGAAGCGCCCGCGCCCGCCGCGCACCCAGGACTGGCTCCGCATCCAGTGCCTGGAGCGCCCGCGTCCCCTCGCCTCGGTCGACACGGCCGTGCCGCTCGAGGTCTCCGCGGTCATCGACCAGCTCGTGGCGCTCGATCCGCGCGACCGCCCCGACGCCGCCACCGCCGCCGCGCTGTTCCGCGCCTGTGCCGACGGCCGCGGGCGCCGGGAGTGGCCCGAGCCCCACGCCTACATCGGCACGCCGGCGGTGCTCGACCACGCGGAGGCGCTGATCCGCGGCGAAGGGCCGCGGGTGTTCGTGCTGGCGGGGCCGGCGGGGAGCGGGCGGCGGCGCACCGCGGAGCAGATCCGGCGGCGCGCGCTGCTCGGGGGCCTGCGGACGGTGCGCGGGCGTTGCCGGGTGGAGCGGCCGGGCGGCGCCGTCGAGGAGATCCTGGAGGCGCTGCTCGAGGCGCCCGCGGACGCCGCGTGGCGGCGCACCGTCGGCGGCGGCGACACCGGCCCGCTCCTGGAGATGTGGCCGCACCTGCCGCTCGAGCCGATGGCCGGGCCCGGCATCGCCGCGACGGCGCAGGAGGTGGTGCGTGCGGCGTCCGCCGCGCTCGTGCGCGCCGCGGGGAGCGGGCTCCTGCTCGTGGTCGAGGACCTCGACGAGATCGACAAGTTCACCGCCCGCCTGCTCGACCGCCTCGCGCGCGTGGCCCCCCGCGAGCTCGCCATCGTCTGTGTCGTGGACGATCGCCACGCGACGCGGCGCAGCCAGAAGATGATCAACGAGCTCGTGCGCCAGCAGCTCGCGACGGTCCATCGCCTCCCCGACCTCGACGCCGCCTCGGCCACCGCGCTCGCCCAGGCGATGGTGCCCGCGGACGTCGAGGTGCGCGCGCCCGCCGGCTCGCCGCTCCTCGCCACGGAGGCCGGCCTGGCGGCGCTCGCGCGGGCACGCGGGGTGGCACCGCCACGGCTGCCCCCGTCCGCGTTCCCGGCCGCGCTGGAGGGCCGCGCGCTGCACCTCGCGGGGTGGATGGCGCTGGGGGTCGACGCGGACCTGCTCACGGTCCAGGGGACGCTGGAGCGCGTGGCCCCGGCCCGGTTCCGCGTCGCCAGCGGGGCGGCGCGTGCCCATGCGCTCTCCCGCACCGTCCGCCGGCCCACGGAGGCCCTGCGGCTGGCGGCGGCCTGGGCGAAGGACCCCGGGCCCGATCGCCACGCCGCGCGCGCCCGCGCGCTCCTGCTCGCCGACGACGTCGCCTCCGCGTTCGCCCCGGCCGTGCACGCCGCCCTGGAGGCCGAGCGGGCGGGCCGCTTCCGCGAGGCCCGCGACTGGCTCGTGCTGGTCGACTCCCTCCCCCGCGACCGCGCCAGCGACGCCTACGCCCGCCTCCGCTTCTCCCTCGCGGCGTGCCGGGCGTCGGTCGCCTCCGCGATCGGCTCGGAGCGCCCCCGCGAGGACCTCGTCGCCATGGCCGCCGCGCGCGCCGTGTCCGACGTCGAGCGCGCCCAGGCCTCGCTGCTCGGCGCGGACCTGTCGCTGCGCCACGGGGACGCCCGCACCGCCCTGGTGACCTACCTGACGGTCGCGAGCCGCACGAGCGCGGAGGCGCCCGACATCGCCGTGCGGGCGGGCGTCCGCGCCGCCGCCGTGCGCATCGAGCTCGGGGAGTACGACGACGCCACCCGCGGCCTCGACCGGGCCGAGGAGCTGCGCGGCGGCTGGCGCGGCGACATCGAGCAGACCGCCCTGGACGCCGTGCGCACCGACGTGGCCATCGCCGAGGGGAACCTCCGCCTCGCCCTCGTGTTGTGCCAGCGCGGCCTCCGCCTCGCCGCCGGCCTGCCCTACCTGCCGGGCATCGCGGGCCACAGCCAGCGGCTCGGGCTCCTGTGCGCGTGGCTCGGCGACCGCACGCAGGCCGAGGGGGCCGTCGAGCGCGCGCGCCGGGCCCGGCTCGAAGCCGGCGAGCGGGGGGGCGCCGCCGAGGCCGCGGCCTGGCTCGGGTGGCTGTTCGTCGGGCGCGGAGACGCCGCCGCCGCGAAGCTCCTCGCGCAGGAGGCCCTCGTCGTGGCCCGCCGTCTCAACCTCCGCGACGTGCGCAGCCTCGCCCTCGCGGTGCTCCTCGCGGTGGCGACCACGCGCGGGGACGTGGCCGGCGCGGCCGCGGTGCTGGACGAGCACGAGTCGCTCGACGCCGAGCCGCGCGGCCCGTTCGCCGCCGCCGCGACGCGCTGGTGGCGCACCCAGGGGGAGCCTGCCCGCGCGGCGCACGCGGCCGAGCACGCGCCCGCCACGGGCTTCTACGCGGTGGAGACGCGCCTGGAGCTGGTCCGGGTGCGGCTTGGGCGCCAGGATCGCGCCGGCGCGCTCGCGATCCTCGACGAGGCGCAGGCGGTCGCGGCGGCGGCGGGCTTCCGCGAGCTCGACCTCTACGCGCGGGTCCAACGCTCGCTCCTCGAGCCGCCCCCGGGGCCCGCGTGGGCCGCGCTCTTCGAGGAGGCGTCGCGGGCGTCCTGGATCGAGCTCTTCTTGTGGGTCCTCGCGCTCGACGGCCACCGGCGGTCCGACCGGGGCGACATCGCCGGGGCGCGGCAGCGGTTCCTGGAGCTGGCGGCGCGTGCCACCGAGCACGGGCACCAGCCGTTCCGGCAGGCGGCGGCGGAGGCGCTGGGAGGGTTCTAGCGCTTCCCCTCGACCTGGTAGACCCGCTCTTCTTCGAGCAGGTAGCCGGACAACGGGTTGCCATAGACCGCCCCGCTGTCGAGCCCCACCGTGCGTGGGTGCACCTGGAGGCCGCGCACCGCGTCGTGCCCGTAGAACACCCGCTCGCCCCCCTTCCAGCATTGGAACCAGAAGGGATTTTCCGTGTCGAGATCGTCCGGCCAGCGCCGCATCGTGATGGCCATCGCGCGGGTCGTCCCCGCGACACCCAACTCGGGGTGGAGCCCCGCGTGCACGCCGATCCAACACGGCCCGTACAGGAACAGGGGCAGCCGCGCCGTCCACGCGAGGGCCTCCTCCGGGAGGGCGCGCGCGGCGCGGTGGTGCGCGCTGTCACCCGGGAGGTTCAGCACGTCGAGCAGCCGGGCGTCGTGGTTGCCGAGCACCGCCTCGGCGCCGTGGGCCACGATGAGGTCCCACACGCCGCGCGGGTCGGGGCCCTTCGCGAAGAGGTCCCCGAGCAGGATCAGGCGCTCCGGCCGGGCCGCCGTCAGCAGCGCCTTCAGCGACTTGGAGCACCCGTGGACATCACCGACGAAGAGCGTACGCACTCCCGTCCCTAACCCACTACCGGTACCCCTCGGCCTGCAGGCGGAAGAGCCGCGCATATCGGCCGTTCCGCTCGAGGAGCTCCGCGTGGGTGCCGCGCTCGGTGATGCGGCCGCCCTCCAACACCACGATCTGGTCCGCCCGCCGCACCGTCGAGAAGCGGTGGGAGATGAGGATCGCCATCTGGTGCTGCGCCGTCTCCTGGAACTGCTCGAAGATCTGGGCCTCGGCCTCGGCGTCCATCGCGGCGGTCGGCTCGTCCAGCACGAGGATGTCGGCCCCCTTGCGCATGAACGCACGCGCGAGGGCGACCTTCTGCCACTGCCCGCCCGAGAGCTCCCGGCCGCTCTTGAACCAGCGCCCGAGCCGCGTCTGGAGGCCCTCGGGGAAGCTCGACAGGAAGGACCACGCCTGCCCGCGCTCCGCGGCCTCGCGCTGCCGCCCCTCGTCCCCGATGGCCGCTACGTCGCCCGCGCCGATGTTCTCGCCCGCCGAGATGTGGTAGCGCACGAAGTCCTGGAAGATCACCCCGATGCGCGCCCGGAGCGTGCCGATCTCCCACTCGCGCAGATCGAGGCCGTCGAGCAGGATGCGCCCGCTCGCGGGCTGGTAGAGCCGCGTGAGCAGCTTGATGAGCGTCGTCTTGCCAGACCCGTTCTCCCCCACGATGGCGAGCTTCGCGCCGGGGCGGATGTGCAGGGTCACGTCGTGGATCGCGGGGGTGCTCGCCCCCGGGTAGGCGAACGAGACCCCCTCGAAACGGAGGCCGTCCGCGGGGTCGGGGCCGACGGTGGCGCCGCCCGCCTGCACGTGGACCGGCATCTCCAGGAAGGCGTAGAGGTTGGCGAGGTAGAGGCTGTCCTCGTACATGCCGCCCACCGCCGAGAGGCTCGCGGCGAGCGCGCTCTGGCCCTGCTTGAAGAGCAGCAGGTACATCGTCATCTCGCCGAGGGTGATGCGCGCGGTCACCGCGGAGATGGCGATCCACCCGTAGGCCCCGTAGAACGCCGCGGTGCTCACCATCCCGACGAGGAAGCCACCGAGGCCCCGGCGGATGGTGAGCCGGCGGTCGGCGTCGAACAGCTTGTCGAAGATGCCCTCGTAGCGGCCCAGGAAGAACGGGCCGAGGCCGTAGAGCTGCACCTCCTTCGCGTAGTCCTCGCGCGCGAGGACGGTCTCGTACCAGGCCTGCTCGCGGGTCTCCGGGGTGCGCCACGAGAAGAGCCGGAACGCCTCGCCGGAGTACTTCGCCTCGGCCCAGAAGGCCGGGATCGCCGCCAGGACGAGCACGACCACCGTGAGCGGCGAGAACGGTACGAGGAGGACCCCGAAGCCGACGAGCGACACGAGGTTCTGGAGGAGCCCGAAGACCCGCCGCACCAGGGCCAGCGGGCGGGACGACGCCTCGCGGCGGGCGCGGGACATGCGGTCGTAGACCGTCGCGTCCTCGAAGTGGGTGAGGTCGAGGGTGAGCGCCTTCTTCAGGATCAGCACGTTGACGCGCTGCCCGAGCTGCGCGCGCAGGAGCGACTCCGTGATGGAGAGCCCGCGCTGAGCGGCCGCGAGCGCCACGACCAGCACCGCTTCGAGGCCCAGGGCCTCCAGGGCGGCGGTGCTGTCGCCGTTCGCGGCGAGCACGGCGTCCACGATGAGCTTGCCGACGTAGGCGATGCCCGCGGGCAACACCCCCGCGATCAAGGTGAGCGCCGCCAGGGTGACCGTGGCCCCGGGGCTGGTGCCCGCCACCAGACCAAGCGCTCGAGCAACCGTACGTGGCACGCTCTTCCAGGCAGCCCCGCCGCCGATCGTGCTCGTATCGCCCGGGCGCTCGGGGGTGTGCGCCGTCACCGCCAAGATGCGTAGTCCAGGAACATCGCCGCCTCTTATCTCCGAGCGCCGCCGGGAGCGGCGCGCCGAGTTGTCACCTGCCCGCGCGGCGGCGGCGGGAGCGCGATCCAGTGCCTACGTCCCGTGCAATCCTGGAGGGGACGATGTTGACGGGCTTGATGGTGATGTGCCTCGGGACGGCATGGGCCGCCGACCCGCTGAAGAACGACTGGTCGGGGGAGTACCCGAGCCCGGGCAACATCACGCTCACGGTCTCGCCGCTGCGGCTGGCCGGGCAGGATCCCCTGGCCCGGGGATACCCGGGGGCCAGCGAGCCGATGCTCGACATGACGGTCGAGTTCCGCACGGGGGGCTCCCGGAGCTTCGCGCTGACGGCGGCGACGAGCCTCTCGCGGGCCAAGGGGATCGCCGAGAACCTCGACATCCCGGACGTACCGGGCATCCCCGACCTCGGCGGCGGGAACCGGGATTACGGCGACATCGGCAACATCGGCGGGAGCCGGCGCCAGCAAGGCACCCCGGACGTCACGGGGGGTGGGGGGAGCCGCGGCGGTGCGTTGACCGGCATGGAGGTCGGCCTCCAACTGCGCGACTACATCATCGGCGGCTTCGACAACGGCCTGTTCGTCGGCGGCCACGTGGGCTTCACGAACCCCGACTTCCGGAACTTCCGCGCCGATCACACGTCCTTCGGCCCGATGGCCGGGCTGAAGGTCACGCTTTCGATCTTCACCGTGGAGGCGCACGGCGGCGCGACCATCGGCGTGGGGAAGCAGGGCTTCTCCGTCGCGCCGAAGGTCGACTTCGCCACGGGGTTCACCTTCTGAGGGTGCGCCCTACGTCGGCCGGCGGATCTCCTGGAGCTTCACGACGCGCAGCTCTCCGGCGCGCAGGCTCCGGATGGCCGCCGGCACGACCCGCGCCGCCTGGAGGTTCGTGATGCACGGCACGCCGAACCGCAGGCCCGCGAGCCGCATGGCGGCTTCGTCGTACTGGGCCTTCTTGCCGAGCGGCGTGTTGATCACGAGCTGGATCTGGCCGTTCTTGATGAGATCGACCACGTCCGGCCGCCCCTCGCGCACCTTGTAGACCCGCTCCACCTCGACGCCCGCGGCGGTGAGCGCGCGCGCGGTCCCCCCGGTGGCGTAGATGCGGAAGCCCATCTGGCGGAGCGCGCCCGCGATCGGCGCGGCCTCGTGCTTGTCGCCGTCGCGCAGCGAGAGGAACACGCCGCCCTCGGTCGGGAGCGTCATGCCGCTCGCGATGAGCGCCTTGGCGTAGGCCTCGCCGAAGCTCCACCCGGCCCCCATGACCTCGCCCGTGGAGCGCATCTCCGGGCCGAGGATCGTGTCCACGCCGGCGAACCGGCGCCACGGGAACACCGGGGCCTTGATGAAGTACATGCCCCGGCCCCAGGGCCGCAGGTCGCCGAGGTCCGCGATCTTCTCGCCGAGCACGAGCCGCGTCGCGTAGCGCGCGATGGGGATGCCCGTGGCCTTCGCGAGGTAGGGCACGGTGCGGGAGGCGCGCGGGTTGACCTCGATGACGTAGACCACGCCGCTCTGGACGGCGAACTGCACGTTGACGAGGCCGATGACGCCGACCTCCAGCGCGATGCGGCGGACGATGTCCTCCATCTCGCGGCGGTTCTCGGCCGAGAGCTGGATCGCGGGGAAGATGGTCGTCGAGTCGCCGGAGTGGACCCCGGCCTCCTCGATGTGCTCCATCACGCCGACCACGTGCACGTCCGTGCCGTCGGCCAGGGCGTCCACGTCGTACTCGACCGCGCCTTCGAGGAACCGGTCGATGAGGAGCGGGTGGTCCTCGCTGACGCGGATGGCCTCGTCCACGGCGGCGTGGAAGTCGGCGTCGTCGAAGCAGATCTTCATCGCGCGGCCGCCCAGCACGTAGGAGGGCCGCACCAGGAGCGGGTACCCGAGGCGCGCGGCCGCGGCCCAGCTCCCTTCGCGGTCGGCCACCATCTCGCCGTCGGGCTGGCGGATGCCGAGGCGGTTCATGAGCGCCGAGAAGCGCTTGCGGTCCTCGCACACGTCGATGGCGTCGGGCTGCGTGCCGAGCACGGTGCCGACGCGATGGGAGAGCTTGAGCGGGGTCTGCCCGCCGAACTGCAACACGACGCCGAGGGGCTTCTCGCGCCGCACCACGCCGCGGACGTGCTCGGCCGTGACGGGCTCGAAGTAGAGCTTGTCGGAGGTGTCGTAGTCGGTCGAGACGGTCTCGGGGTTGCAGTTGACCATGACCGCCGCGAGGCCCTTCTCGCGCACCGCGTAGGCGGCGTGGCAGCAGCAGTAGTCGAACTCCAGGCCCTGCCCGATGCGGTTCGGCCCGTTCCCGAGCACGACCACGCGGTCCTTCGGCAGGTCACCGGCCTCGTCCTCGTCCTCGTAGCTCGAGTAGAGGTAGGGCGTGTGGCTCTCGAACTCGGCGGCGCAGGTGTCCACGCGCTTGTAGACGGGGTGAACGCCGAGCGCCTCGCGACGCGCGGTGACCTTGTCCTCGGACGCGCCGGTGAGGCGGGCGAGGGCGGCGTCGGTGACGCCGGAGCGCTTCGCGGAGCGGAACTCCTCGGCGGTGAGCGCCGAGAGCGGGCGCCCCTCCCAGCGACGCTGGGCCCCGACGAGCGCCGCCATGCGGGCGAGGAACCACGGGTCGATGCGGGAGGCGTCGTGGATCGACTCGGGGGTGAAGCCGCGGCGCAGCCCCTCGAGGAGCGCCGCGAGCCGGTCGGGCGTCGGGAGCGCGATGCGCTCGCGGAGGGTCTCGTCGTTGAGCCCGGTCACGTCGGGGTAGCCGCCCTCGAGCGACGCGATCGCCTTGCCGAGCGCCTCGTCGAACGTGCGGCCGATGCCCATGACCTCGCCCACGCTCTTCATCTGGGTGCCGAGGCCGCGCCCGGCGCCCGGGAACTTCTCGAAGTTCCAGCGGGGGATCTTGACGATGACGTAGTCGATCGCCGGCTCGAAGCACGCGGGCGTGACCCGGGTGATGTCGTTGTTGATCTCGTCGAGGGTGAGGCCCACGGCGAGCTGCGCCGCGATCTTGGCGATCGGGAAGCCCGTGGCCTTCGACGCGAGCGCCGAGGACCGGGACACGCGCGGGTTCATCTCGATGACGCGGACCTCGCCGGTCGTGGGCGAGATCGCGAACTGGATGTTGCTGCCGCCGGTCTCGACCCCGATGCGCCGGATGATCTTCAGCGAGAGGTCGCGGAGGTGCTGGTAGTCGCGATCGGTGAGGGTCTGCGCGGGCGCGACCGTCACGGAGTCTCCGGTGTGGACGCCCATGGGATCCACGTTCTCGATGGAGCACACGATGATGACGTTGTCGGCGAGGTCCCGCATGACCTCGAGCTCGAACTCCTTCCAGCCGATGACGCTCTCCTCGACGAGGACCTGCCGCGTGGGCGACAGGTCGAGGCCCTGCGCCACGATGTCCCGCAGCTCGTCGAGGTTGTAGGCGATGCCGCCGCCGGAGCCACCGAGCGTGAACGAGGGACGCACGACCGCGGGGAGCCCGATGTCCAGGACGATCGCCTCGGCCTCGGCGACGGTGCGGGCGACGCCGGCCTTCGGCACGCCGACGCCGATCTCCTCCATCGCGGCCTTGAAGAGCTCGCGATCCTCGGCCACGGCGATGGCCTCGGGCTTCGCCCCGATGAGCTCGACGCCGTACTTCGTGAGCACGCCGCGCTCGTGCAGCGCCAGCGCGAGGTTCAGGCCGGTCTGGCCGCCGACCGTCGGGAGGATCGCGTCGGGACGCTCCCGCGCGATGATCTGCTCCGCGAAGTCGGCCGTGAGCGGCTCGATGTACGTCGCGTCCGCCACGTCGGGGTCGGTCATGATCGTGGCGGGGTTCGAGTTGAGCAGGATGACCCGGTAGCCGAGCGCCTTGAGCGCCTTGCACGCCTGGGTCCCCGAGTAGTCGAACTCGCAGGCCTGTCCGATGACGATGGGGCCCGAGCCGATGACGAGGATGCTGTGGAGATCGTCGCGACGCGGCATCTACGCCTCCTTCCGGGCCGAGCCGGCAAACCGCAGGAACCGGTCGAAGATGAGGTGCGCCGAGTCGTTCGGGCCGGGCGCGGCCTCGGGGTGGAACTGGACCGCGATGACGCCGAGGTCGGCGTGCACGAAGCCCTCGAGGGTGTGGTCGTTGAGGTTCACGTGCGTGATCCGCGCGCCCGCGCGCTCGATCCCGGCAGGGTCGACGCAGAAGCCGTGGTTCTGGCTCGTGATCTCGACGCGGCCGGTCTCGTTGTCGCGCACCGGGTGGTTCCCGCCGCGGTGGCCGAACCGGAGCTTGAAGGTGTCGGCGCCGAGCGCGAGGCCGAGGAGCTGGTGGCCGAGACACACGCCGAGAAGCGGCGTCTTGCCGACGAGCTTCTTGACCTCGCCGACGATGCCGGGCAGCGCCGCGGGGTCCCCCGGGCCGTTCGAGAGGAACACCGCGCCGGCGCCGTCCGCGAGCTCTTCCGCGCGGACGGTCGCGGGGAACACCTCCACGTGGCAGCCGGCCTGCGCGAAGAGGCGGAGGAGGTTGCGCTTCACCCCGCCGTCGAGGACGTGGATGCGCGGCATCGCGACCGACCCGGAGGCCTCCGCGAACGTGTAGCGCGCGGGCGTGGACACCTCGGTGACGAGGTCCCGCCCCACCATGCCGGGCCACGCTTCGATGCGGGCGCGGAGCTCGGACTCGTCGAGCCCCTCCGTCGTGAGCACCGCGCGCATGGCACCCTTGTTGCGGATGTGGCGCACGAGCGCGCGGGTGTCGATGCCGTGCACCCCGGGCACCCCCGCTGCGGCGAGGTAGTCGGCGAGCGTGCCGGTGCTGCGATGATTCGAGGCGATCGGCGAGAAGTGCCGGGCGCAGAAGCCCGCGACCTGCACCGCGTCCGACTCGACGTCGTCCGGGTTCACGCCGTAATTCCCCACGTGAGCGGTCGTCATCACGACGATCTGCTCGCGGTACGAGGGGTCGGTCAGGACCTCCTGGTACCCAGTCATGGCCGTGTTGAACACGACCTCGCCAACCTTCGTCGCCGGGGCGCCGAAGGCTTCGCCCCGGAAGGAGCGTCCGTCTTCCAGGAGGAGGATGCCACCCATGCTTACCCCGAGAGCGCGCGCCGCTTAGCTTCCCGGGGGGGGTGGGGCAACCTTCCGCGGGGCCTCGGTGACGGGTTGTGGCCTGGCACGCGGAGCGGTGACCGTCGGCGTCTCGTCCGCGCGCTCGCCCATGAGCCACACGCCGTCCTCGTCCTCGACGAGCACGAACGCGCCGTGGAGCGCCGCGGCGGTCGCCGCGCTGACCCGGATGCCGCCCGGTCGGCTCCCCCGCTCCATCGCGGCGGCGCCCGTGACGGCGTCCCCCCAGAGGTCGTACGCGAACCGGGTGCGCCCGATGACGCCGGCCACGGCGGGGCCGGTGTGGATGCCGATGCGCAGGGCGGGCCCGATCTGCTCGGCGACGGCGCGCATCTCGAGCGCCAGGCGCGCGGCGGCGATGGCGTGGTCGGGCCGGGCGCGCGGCACGCCCGACGCGGCCAGCCAGGCGTCCCCGAGGGTCTTGATCTTCTCGACGCCGTGGGCGGCGCAGAGCGCGTCGAAGGGGCTGTACATGCTGTCGAGCAGGGCCGCGATGGCCTCGGCCGGGAGGCGCTCGCAGAGCGGCGTGAAGTCGACGATGTCGGCGAGGACGACGGTGACGGCGTCGTGGCGGTCCGCGATGACGACGCGGTCGCCGTCCGCCGCGCGGAGCCGGGCGGCGACCTCGACGGGGAGCGCGTTGCGGAGGAGCGAGTCCGAGCGCGCGCGGGCCTCGGCGAGGAGCTGCCGCTGCGCGAACTCCCGGCGTCCGAGGAGCTCCAGGGTGCGCGTCATCCAGGCGCCCGCGAGGTTCATCACCATCCCGAACGTCGCGAGCACGAGGCCGATGCCGGGCTGCGGAGGCGCGCGGCGAAGGAGGAGGAGCGCCAGCACCGTCGTCGCGAGGCCGAGGCCCACGGCATAGCCGAAGCGGAGGCGCGAGAAGCCGTACACGCCCATCAACGTGACGAGGTAGACGAGCCCGGCCACCCACAGCTGCTGGGCTGTCGCCCCGGGGGCGAGCACCCATCCCATCGCGAGCATGCCGGCGCAGACGACGATGCCGAGGCCGAGCAGGTACTCCTGGATGTGCGCGCGCAGCCACGGCGCCGCGCGCGGCGAGTACGACGCGACCAGCGCCGCGACCAGGCACGGCACCACGAAGCCGAAGCGGAGGGCGAGCATCCACGGGAGCTCGTCGCGGAGCACGAACAGGTCGTTGAGCACGAACGCCGAGTAGAGGCCGAGCAGGAGCACGATGCCGAGCCGGGCGTAGGACTGGATCTCGACGGCGAAGTCGGCCCATCGCGCCTGCTCGGCGTCGGGGTTCTTGAACGTGAGCCAGAGCCGATCCACGGCGAAGCGGGGGTCGTCGCGCTCCTTCATGGCGCCTCCACCCAGAACGTCTCGACCGCCCCCTTGCCCTTGAGCACCACGAGGCCCCGCGACTCTACGACGTAGCCCTCGCCGAGCCGCGCGCGCGTCGTGGCGCTCACCTGGATGCGGTCCGGGGCGCCCGCCACGTCGAGCCGCGCGGCCATGTTGGCGGTGTCCCCCCAGCAGTCGAAGGCGAAGCGCGAGCGGCCGATCACGCCCGCCACCAGCGGCCCCGAGCACACGCCGACCCGGAGCTGCAGGTGGAGCCCCTCCCTCCGGGCGGCCCCGCGCGTCGCGTCGCGCATCGCCAGGGCGAGGCGCAGGGTGGCCTCGGCGTGGTCCGCGCGGGCGCCGGTGACGCCGGCGGCGGCCATGTACGTGGAGCCGATGGTCTTGATCCGCTCGACGCCCTCGGCGGTTGCGAGCGCATCGAAGGTCGCGACGATGCGGTCGAGCAGCACGACCACCTGGACCGGCGGGTGATCTCGCGTCGCCTCGGGGAAGCCCACGATCGTGGCGAACAGCACGGTGGCGTCGGCGAGGCGATCCACGCACGCGCCCTCCCCCGCCGCGAGCCGGTCCGCGTAGGCGCGCGGCATCACGTTGAGGAGGAAGGACTCGGAGCGCCGCCGCTCCAGATCGAGCTCCCGGGCCCGCAGGAACGCGCGGCGGCCGTGGTGCTCCATCGACCAGCTCACCACGAGCCCGATGAGGTTGACGCCGGCGCCGAAGATCAGGACGGCCAGGAAGTACCCGGCCGGCGGGTCGCTGCGCACCGCCGCCACCAGCGCGAACACGGCAGTGATGGCGAGGCAGAGCGGCGCGGCGTACCGGAAGCGGAGCCCGGTGCTGCCGTAGAGACCGGCGATGGTCAGGCAGAGCGCCATGAGCGGCGCGTAGGCGCGCTCGTCGTGCAGCACCGGTGCCAGCACCCACCCGATCCCCGAGAGCCCGGCGAGGACTACGACGCACACGTAGAGCAGGAGCTCCTGCCCGTGCGTGGCGAGCAGATCCGCGGAGCGACGGCCGAACAGCGCGGGGGTCGCGGCCACCATCAACGCGAGGGTGGCGAGCCGGATGACGAGCAGCGTGCGCGCGACCTCCGGGAACATGACCTGGTCGAACGGGATGAACAGCATCATCCCGCCGAGCAGCACCGCGGTGCCGCCGCGGAGGAGGCGCGCGCGTTCGGCGGCGAACCACACCCACCAGTCCCGCTCGAGGGCGGGATCGGCGAACGAGAGAGCAAGACGACGGAGGAGCGGCGTGGCCACGGGCACCGCAGATAGCGTCAACCGCGAGCGGCGACCACGGAGTCCTCGACGATCCCGGCCATCTCTTCGTAGAGCGCGTGCCCCTCGGCCGCGGAGCCGGCCGCGGGCTGCCCGAAGTAGCCCTGGGTCGCCCCCATCTCCTTGAAGTCCTTGGCCCCGGCCCGGAGCGCCCCGGCGAGGTCGATCGCGACCTCGGGGAGGGCCTGCCGCGCGGCGTCGTCCACGAGGTCCGGGCGCACGGCGAGGACGAGGGAGGTCTCGAAGGAGCCCGCGTGGCAGGCGCCGGACTGGAACTCGGCGCCGAGGCGGGCGGCGTACCGGCGCGAGGCGAGGTTCGGGTAGACCACGGGGCGGCCGGTGCGCGCCCGCGCGGTGTCCGCGGCCTTGAAGAGGGCGTCGATGTGGGCGGGCTCGAAGTGGGAGTTCACGAGCGCGAACCCCACGGCGCCCTGCGCGGCGGCGGAGGCGAGGACCTCCACGATCAAGGCGCCGACGAGGTCGCCGGGGATCGTCAACGTGCCCGGGAACGGCCCCGCGCTGGTCGTGACGCCGTACGGGAGCGTCGGCAGCACCACGGCCGGGACCCCGCGCTCCACGAGGCGCGACGCGGCGCGGAGGGCCATCTCCTCGGAGATCCGGCAGTCGGTGTCGAGCGGCAGGTGCGGGCCGTGGGCCTCGCACGAGCCGAGGGGCAGGAGCGCCCAGGCGCCCTGAAGCCCGGCGTCGGGGGAACGGCGCTCGGCGAGGCGCGTCCTCCCCGGCTCCTTCAACACAGCCTCTTGAGCTCGGCGCGCGCCACCTTGCCCCGGTCGTTGCGCGGCAGCACGTCGAGGAACCGCACGGATCGCGGGTACTTGTGGGGCGCGAGCCGGGACTTCACGTGCTCCTGGAGGGCGCGCCCCAGCGCCTCGGTCCCCTCCCCCGCGACCACCACGAAGGCCACGGTCGTCATGAGGCCGTCGCGTTCGATCCCCACGATCGCGGCCTCGCGCACCGCCTCGTGGGTGAGCAGGCAGTTCTCCACCTCGACGGGCGACACGAACACGCCGCCGACCTTCAGCAGGTCGTCCGCGCGCCCGCAGTAGACGAAGTAGCCCTCGGCGTCCTGGCAGAACTGGTCGCCGGTCGTCGTCCACTCGCCGCGGTAGGTCACGCGGCTCTTCGCGCGGTCCTGGTGGTAGCAGATGGCGTTCGACGGCCCCTTCACCCACAGGGTCCCGATCTCGCCGTTCGGGACCGGGCGCTCGTCGTCATCGACGATCTTCGCCTCGTACCCGGGCACGAGCTTCCCGAGGGTGCCGACGCGCACGTCGCCCGGGTAGTTCGTGATGTAGATGTGGAAGAGCTCCGCGGAGCCGATGCCGTCGAGGATCTCGACGCCCGTGCGCCGCATCCAGCGCGTGTAGAGCTCGGCCGGGAGGGCCTCGCCTGCCGAGAGCACGAGCCGGATGGACGAGAGGTCCATCGTGTCGCACCGCGGGTGCTCCAACATCCGGTGGATCATCGTCGGCACGTTGGTCACGATCGTCGGGCGGAAGCGCTCGATGTTGGCGATCACCTCGTCGACCGTCGCGCGCTCGGAGAACAAGCACGTGGTCGCGCCGACGGCCCACGGGAACATGAGGTTCGTGCCCGTCGCGTAGCCGAAGAACAGCTTGGGGACGCCCAGCGTCACGTCGTCCTCGCGGATCCCGAGCACCTCCTTGGCGTACTTCTCCGTGTTGAAGATGAAGTCCCCCGCCGCGTGCACGCACGCCTTGGGCGCGCCGGTCGAGCCCGACGAGAAGAGCCACACCGCGGGGTCGTCGGGGCCGGTGTCGCCGTAGGGGCAGTCGGCCGAGCGGGCGAGGATGGCCTCCTCGTCCACGTCGATGCGGATCACCGCGGAGAGCTGCCGCCCGAGGGCCTCGTCGATGGCGGCGGCGTTGGCCGCGGCGAACGCCGCGGTGGTGACGAGCACGCGGGCCCGGGTGTAGCGGAGGTAGTACGCCCAGTCCTTGGTGGGGACGCCGGGGTTCATCATCGCGACGACGGCGCCCACGCGCACCACCCCGAACCACGCCACGGCGAACCCCGGCGTGTCGTCCAGCGCGAGCAGCACGCGGTCCTCTTCGCGGACGCCGAGCGCGCGCAGGTGCGTGCCGAAGCGGCAGCTCCAGTCGTGCATCTCGCCGAAGGTCCAGCACGTGTCGCGGTAGCGCAGCGCCACCTTCTCGCGGCGGGTCGCGAGGTTGTGATCGAGGAAGTACGCGGCGAGATTAGACGGAGCGAGGCTCACGAACCCTCCAGCCATCGCGCGGCGATGACGGTCTTCAACACGTCGGTGGCGCCCTCGTAGATGCGGAGGGGGCGGATGTCCCGGTAGAGCTGCTGCACCACGCTGTCCTCTTCCACGCCGAGGCCGCCGTGGAGCTGCACCGCGCTGTCGATCACCCGCTGCGCGGCCTCGGTCGCGGTCACCTTGCCGACCGCGCTCTCGTAGCCCGTGCGCTCGCCCTTCCCGGCGGTGTCGCGCCGCCAGCACGCGTGCAGGGCGGTGAGCGTACCGGCCTCCAGCTCGAGCGCCATGTCCGCGATGCGCGCCTGCACCACGGGCATCGCCGAGAGGGGGGCGCCGAACTGCCGGCGGGTGGCGACGTGGCGGAGCGTCTCGTCCAACGCGCGGCGGGCCATGCCCATCGCCGCGAGGCCGACGGAGGGGCGGCACCGCTCCAACGTCGCGAACGCGAGGCCGAGCCCCTTCGTCGAGACGAGCCGCGCGGGGGTGTCGACGAGGTCGAAGCGCCCGATGGAGTGGCCCGCGACCTTCTGGGGCGTGGCGGGCGGGTTCTCGACGAGGAAGCAGGCGATCCCGTCTTGTGGCGACCCGGTGTCGAGCCGCGCGAAGATCGTGGCGCGGTCGGCGTCCGGGGCGTTGGAGATGAAGTGCTTCACGCCGGTGAGGCGGTAGCCGTCCCCATCCCGCACCGCGCGCGTCGTGAGCGCACGAACGTCGCTCCCGGCCTCCGGCTCCGTGAGCCCGAAGGCCACGACCGAGCGCCCGGCCCGCGCCTCCTCGACCACGTCCGCGTAGCCGCCAGCGCTCACGAGGGGGAAGGTCCCGAGCTCCTGGATGATGAACGCGAGGTCGGTGAGGGCGTCGGCGTGCGCGAGGTGCCACCGCGACACGGCCAGCCCGCGGACGTCGGTGGGCGCGAAGAGGCCCGCCGCGGAGAGGGCCCGCACGCGGTCGCGGATGGAGCCCTCGGCGCGGAAGGAGGCCGCCACCGCCTCGCGTTCCGCGTGGACCCGATCGAAGAAGTAGGGGTACCGGTCGGTGAGCATCGCCCCCGAGTCTATCGGATCATGCCACCGGTGACGCACGCGGAGGAGCCCGCGCCTGCGGTGAGGGTCGCGGGCCCGGCCGGCACGGGCGAGGTGCCCGGGGGGGTCGCGCTGGGGGTCCACGTCACGGTCACCGTCCCGTAGTCGGGCGCGAAGACGAGCGCGGCTTCGCCCTTCTGCTTCTGGTCGTTCTCCCAGTGCAGGGTGGCCGCGTGATCGGCCGTGGCCACGAAGCGGGTCATCGAGCCCACGATCTTGTCGTTGCCGCTCTTCGCCGCGAACAGCGCCGTCAACGAGCCCGTCCCGGGCATGATCTTCAGCGCCACGTCGCGCGACTGGGGCGTGGACGTGCCGTCCTTCCCGACCAGGGCGGGCAAGGCCTCGGTGCCGCAGTACCAGGGCTTCACCCCCGCCACCCAGTCCGCCTTCGGCGCGTCGACGACGGGCGCCTCGGCCGGCGCCTCGTTGCCCGAGCAGCCAGTGAGGGTCGCGGCGGTCAGGGATACAAAGGTCAGGGTCCAGGCGCCGAATCGACGTGTCATCGTGTTCCCCGTCACCGGTACTGCGGCTTGCGGGATTCCTTCCACGCGAGGTGCGCCTCCCGGAAGTCCGGGTGGAGCATGCAGAGCGCCTGGGCCTGCGCTTCCATCTCGATCGCGGCGTCGAGCGAGACGTCCATCTCGCGGTCGAGCTGCGTCTTCGTCACGCCGTTGGCGAACGCGGGGCCGCTCGCGATGCGACGCGCGATCCCGAGGGCCTCGGTCAGGAGGGCCTCGGGGGCGACGACCCGGTTGAGGAAGCCGATGCGGTGGGCCTCGTCGGCGCCGATCACGTCCCCCAGGTAGAGGAGCTCGGCGGCCCGCCCGTGCCCGACGATGCGCGGGAGCAGGTGGCAGGCGCCCATGTCGGCCCCGGAGAGGCCGACCTTGTTGAACAGGAACGACACGCGCGCGGTCGTGGAGCCGACCCGGAGGTCGCTCGCCATCGCGATGATGGCACCCGCGCCGGCCGCGACGCCGTTGATCGCCGCGACGACGGGCGCCGGGCAGGCACGCATCGCGCGGACCAGCGCCCCGGTCATGCGCGTGAACGCGAGCAGGCCCTCGGCGTCGAGCGCGAAGAGCTTCGCGATGATGTCCTCGACATCGCCGCCCGAGCAGAAGCCGCGGCCCGCGCCGGTGATGACGACGGCGCGCGTGCCCGCCGGGGGCGCGCGGAACCAGGCGGCGAGCGCCTCGTAGACCGCGAACGTCAGGGCGTTGAGCCGGTCGGGGCGGTCGAGGGTCACGACCGCGACGCCGTCGGCGAGGTCGACCCGGAACGGGAGGTCGGTCATGGACACACCGCCGTCGCCTCGATCTCCACCATCGCGCCCTCCTCGAGCAGATCGGCCACCTGCACCAGCGCCATCGCGGGGTAGTGCCGGCCGAAATGGGTGCGCCACGCCGCGCCCACCGCCGGGAGGGCCGCGAGGTACGCGCGCTTGTCGGTCACGTACACGGTCACGCGGCCCACACGATCCGGCCACACGCCCGCGGCGTCGAGCACCGCGCGCACGTTGGCCAGCGCGCGGTCGAACTGCACGCCGAAGTCACCTGCGCCGACGAGCCTCTGCTCGGCGTCCCAGGCGATCTGGCCCGCGACGAACAGCAGGTTGCCCAGCCGGTAGCCGTTGCTGTACCCGTGGGGCCGGGCCCAGCCCGGTGGCTCGACCGGGCCGTCCATCAGACGTTCAGCGCGCCGCCGCAGATGGGGATCGCCTGCCCGTTGACGCCGCGGGCGTCCTCGGAGGCGAGGAACACCGCCATCGAGGCGACCTCGGAGGCCTCCAGGAAGCGGCGCTGGGGGTTCTGCGCTTCGAGCTCGGCGCGGACCTCGTCGAGGGTGCGGCCGGTCTTCTCGACGATGTTCTGGATCGCGCCGGTGAGCAGCGGCGAATCGACGTAGCCGGGGCAGATCGCGTTGACGGTCACGCCCTTGTCGGCGTACTCCGCGGCGAGCGCCCGGGTGAGGCCGATGAGCCCGTGCTTGGAGGCGCAATACGCCGCGAGGTAGGGGTAGCCCTTGAGGCCCGCCACGCTCGCGATGTTGATGATGCGCCCCTTGCCGCGGCTCGCCATGCTCGGGAGCACCTTGAGCGCGCAGAGGAAGGAGCCCGTGAGGTTCACCTTCAGGTGCTCTTCCCACACCCGCACGTCCGTCTTCAAGACGGGCGAGGAGCGCGCGACGCCCGCGTTGTTGATGAGGATGTCCACCGGGCCGGCCGCCATGAACGCGGCCTCGACGCTGGCGGGCTCGCCCACGTCGCACCGGATGCCGTAGCCGCCGACCTCGTCGGCGATCTTCTCGACCTCGTCGCGGGTGCGCGACAGGACCGTGATGCGGTCCCCGAGGGCGGCAAAGCGCCTCGCAATTTCGGCGCCAATTCCGCGCCCCCCACCGGTGATCACGACGTGCCTGCGAATCGCCATACGGTCTCCGAACGGCACGGTATATGCGCGACCAAGGGTGCCGTGTCAAGGCGGGGGTCCGCCGGGCCCGGGTGGATCCTGCCTCCGTGCGCGGTGTCGGCACGCACGAATCGTGGCGCGCGGGGCGCGGGATACGGGCGTTCAGCGTAAGAAGGGCACGAGGTGCGCGGCGAGCGCCGCCGGTGCGTCGAGCTGGGTCATATGGCCGGCGCCGGGCACCTCTTGGATGCGGAGGTCGGGGATGGCGCCCTCGAGGACACCGATGTCCGCCGGCGCGAAGAGCGACCGCTCCGGATGCACGGAGAGCACCGGGCAGCGGATCTCCGCCAGAAAGCGCAGGTGTTGATCTTGACGGTATGGGACAGCGGCTCGGACGAGATGCCGGGGGTCGTAGCGCCACACGAAGCCCCCCTCGACCGCGCGGGTGCCGCGTGCCGCCAGCTCGAGCGCCCACGCCGCATCGAGGCCCGACCACGTGGATTGGAGGCGCGCGGCGGCGGCATCGATCGTGGGGTACGGGCGATGGGGGCGCGAGCGGGCGATGCCGTCGAGGAACTGCACCATGCGGTCCCGCGCGCCGCCGCCGCCGTCGGGGAGGCCCAGCCCGTCGACGATCGCGAGGCGCTCCACGGCGTCCGGGCGCGCCCCCGCGTAGAGCGACGCGATGGTGCCCCCCATCGAGTGCCCGACGAGGCGGATCCGCCCGCCGAGGGCCGTGACGAGGGCGTCGATGTCCGCCACGTACTCGGGGAAGTGGTAGCTCTCGCCGGGCCCGATCCAGGTGGAGTGGCCGTGGCCGCGCAGATCGAGCGCCACGACGTGGCCCCCGAGCCGCTCGGCGACGCGCGCCCAGCTACCCGCGTGGTCGAGGAAGCCGTGGACGAGGACGGTCGGCCGGCCGTCCGGCTCGCCCCACTCCAGCGCGGCGAACGGGAGGCCGCGGAGCGTGTAGCGGGCTTCGCGCGCGAGGCGGGCGTTCGTCATGTGTCACGCGCGAGCCGGAGCCCGATCTTCAGGCGCCCGGAGAGCGTGTGGGAGAGGCGGAGGGAGGCGCGGAGCGCGGCGTGCGCGTAGCTCCCGCCCATGACGACGCGGCCGCGGTCGGGGCGGTCCCGGTAGCGGCTCGCGGTGCACTCGAAGGCGTCGCCGATGGCGCCGTAGAGGCCGCTCCCCTGCGGGTAGGTGTCGACGGGCGCGGTCGTCTCCCGCCCGGACTCTGCGGTGTTGGCCATCGCGGGGTCGAAGCGGTCGCCCCAGGGGAAGTGCCGGCCATCCCACCCGCGCACGGCCTTCTCCCACTCGTCCGCGGTGGGGAGGCGCGCCCCGCGCCCGGAGGACCCGGCCCACGCGGCGTAGGCGTCGCAGTCGTCGGGACGCAACATCATCACCGGGTGGTCGCGGAGCGCGGTCGGGCAGCGGCCGTCCCGCCAGTGCGAGAGGCGCTCGACCCACGGGGGGCGCGGGCCCTCGGCGTCGAGGAAGGCCTGGAACCCGCCGTTCGTGACGGGGAGGCGCGCGAGGGAGTAGGCGCGGGCGACGTGCTTGATGACGAGCGGGCGCTCGTCGGAGCCCCGCGCGCCGCCGCTCACGAAGTTGCCGCGGGGGACGTGGACCCAGTCGGCGTCGTGCTCCCAGCCCGGGAACGCCCCGGCGAGGAAGGCGCGCATGGCCCCCGAGAGGACGAGCCCCGTGAGGTCGTCCGGCCCCTGCCCTTGCGACGCGGCGAGGCGACGCGCGAGGCGGCGCGCGACGAGGGCGTCGTAGACGGAGCGGTGCCCGAAGCGCCAGCGCCCGTCGAGGTCCTCGACGAAGAGGCGCGCGGGGAGCCCCACGAGCTCGGCGAGGCGGAAGGAGCCGCCCTCGTGGGAGCGGTCGGGGTCGACCAGCGAGCGCCAGGCGAGGTCCTCGAGGGCATCCAGGGCACCGGTCGGAGCGAGGTGATCCTCGACGAGGGCGGCCGGTGTCCCGCCCCGCGCGCCCCGGAGCCAGAGGGAGAGGAGGACCGCGTTGTCGGCGCAGAACGACGGGGCCTCGGCCGGGACGGCGTACGGCGCGATCTCGACCATCGGGAGGTGGAAGCAGTCCACCTGGCCCGCGTCGGGGTCGGCGAGATCCGTCCGGACGTGGCCAGGCCGGCTCGTGAGGACCCAGCGGGGCACGCGGGCGGTGAGCCACGCGAAGAGCTCGGCGGCGCCGACGTCGTCGGGGCGACCGATCTCGTCGAGGCCGTCGAGGATGGCGGTGTCCGAGCCGTCGAGGAGCGCGTCGAGCGCGGCCTGGCGGTCCTTCGCGCGGGCGACGAGCCGCAACGGCACGACGGGGACGGAGAGGCGCGCCCCGACCCGCCGGGCAAGCTCGGTCTTGCCGGAGCCGAACACGCCGAGCACCACGAGCCCGTGGCCGGCGCGCAACGCCGCCTCGATGAGCGGCTCCAGGGGGCCTGCGGCCGTGCGCACGACGGTGGCGCCGTCGCGACGGATCCAGGTGCCGGTCGGCGTGAGCCAGTCCATGTGCGCCATTCCCAGGAAGGGCGGCTAACCCACGATACGTGGGGCGCATGTTGATCGTGGACCCCCATCCCCTCCTCGCCCTCGGCGCCTTCACCACGACGTTCCCGGCCGCGATCGGGGAGATCCCCTCGCCTCCGGAGCTCCTCGCCCTGCTGCGCGCCGACGCGCCCGCGCCGATGTCGAGCGACGACGCCACGCGCGCCGCGGTGCGGGACCTCTTGCGCCACGGCGGCTTCAAGCCCACCGGCCGCAGCAAGCCCGCGAGCGAGTACCTGATCAAGGCCGCCGCGGAGGGCTTCCTCGGCCCCATCAACGTCGTCGTCGACGCCTGCAACGCCGTCTCCCTCCACAGCGGGCTCCCCATCAGCGTCATCGACCTCGACCGCGCCGTGCGTGGACCGGACGACGCCCCCCTCCGCGTCGGCATCGCCCCCGCCGAGGCGAGCTACGTCTTCAACGCGTCGGGCCAGACCATCGACATCGCCGGCCTCCTCTGCCTCTTCGACGCCGAGGGCCCGTGCGCGAACGCCGTGAAGGACGCGCAGCGCACGAAGACCACCCCGGAGACGCGGCGCACCCTCTCCATCCTCTGGGGCGGCGCCGGGCAGCGCGCGCGCGTCGACCAGGCGATGGCGTGGTACCGCGCCCTCCTCGAGAGCGTGGGCGCGATCACCGCCAGCGCGTGACGGCTCAGTGCCCGCGGGATCGCCGCGGGGGGCGCGGGGCGCGCGGCCAGCGGGGCGTGAGGCGCCCGCTCACCACCATCCGGACCGGGGTGGGGACGGGGTCCTGGAGGAGGTCGCACGCGAGCGCGGAGAGCGCGGGCTCGACACGGGCGGCGCGCGCGTAGAGCTCGGCCTCGTCGTGATGCCCCTCCGCCCGGAGCACCTCGACCGCCATCTTCCAGGCGAGCGGCTCCATCGGCCGGGTCGTCGCCAGGGAGCGGGCCCGCTCGACCGCCGACGAGAGGCCCGCGAGGTGCGAGAGCCACGCGAGGTAGCCCTCCCAGAGGAGCCCACGGTCGGGCTGGTGGAGGGTCAGCCAGAGCGCCGCCTCCAGGCCGATCGCGGCCAGGCGCGCGTCGAGCGTGGCGAGGGCGACGAGCAGCTGCGCGGCGTCCTGCTGCGCCTCGGGGTCCGACGCGACCGCGGCCCACAGCGCGGCGGCGCCGTCCCGGGCGTCCCGCCCCTCCTCCACCCGCGCGCGGAGGGCGTCGGCATCGAGCTCGAGCGCCACGAGCGGGTGATCCGGGGCGGTGCGCGCGTACTCGTGGTCGAGCGCGAAGAAGCACACGGAGACCCCGGCGTCCTGCAGGCGCCCGAGCCCCGTCCCGGCGGGCGCCCACGCGGCTTGTGGCTGGTTCGAGAGGACGCGCCGGTGGTAGCGCTCTGCCGAGAGCCACCCGGTGCGCCGGGTCGGCAACAGGTCCACCGCGTCCCGCGCCGCCGGCCCGCGGCGCGCCCGGCGCGGATCCCGCGCGAGCCGCACCTGGTTCATCACATCCGCCTCGCCCAGGAATCGCCGCCACCGCGACGCCTCGGCGTGGCCGGGGCACACGGCGAGGGCCTGGTCGATCGCCTCGCCCGCGGCGTCCACGCGCCCCAACTGCACGAGGAGGGCGGCGAGATCGCAGCCGCTGTCCGCGCGCGCGCCCGGGCGCCCGCCGCCCTGGAGCCGCTTCGTGGCCCGCTCGATGCCGTCGGGGCAGAGGAAGGTCGCGAGGGCGTCGGCCTCGGCGCCCCCGATCCGGAAGGCCTGCCCGGCGAGGCGCTCGGCCTCGACCGAGCGGCCGAGCACGGCGAACGCCCGGGCGGCCACCGCGTAGAAGTCTCCCCGCGCGGAGAGCGGCGTCATCGCCTCGGCGGCCTCCAGGGCGTCGAGCACGGCGGCGGGCTCGCCGAAGGTGGCGGGCATGTAGAGGTCCCACCAGGGGTCGATGGGCAGGGTCTCGGGGAGAATGGAGCGTTCGGTCACGATGCCTCCTGGGATGGCACCGCGGCCCGGAGCAAGGCCCGGGCCACGTGCGAAGCACGGTTTTTCCCCACTCGGACGACCGCCGTCCGACACCCCCTGACGGACGTCCGTCGGATCGCGGAAACGCCGATCGTCAAGGGGGTCCGGACCGGGTCCGAACGCCGCATCCCCCCGGCGAGCGCGCGCGGGCCCACCTCGGGATATCGACGCCCGGCCGCACGTTGGAGTTCGGATGCTCGCGTTCTTGTTTGTTCCCTCCGCCGCCGCGGCCTGCGCCGTCGAGCAGAACAAGGACGCGGAGGGCGTCGAGATCGTCGTCCGGGCGCTCGAAGAGCCGGTCGGGTGCCGCACGGTGACGCTCGAGTCGGACCGCCCGCTCGCGCTCACCGCGTCGATCTGGACGCCGGAGGGCCGTCGTGTGCGCGTCAAGGGCGAGCACCTGCGCGCCTTGCCGGGCGGGGGCTGGGAGATCGGGCTCCCCGAGCTCGAGGTGGGCGGGTTCGCCTCGCTCGACGCGGGTGTTGCCGGGGACAGCCTCACCGTCCGCCTCGGCGCCGCGGAGCCGCCCCCGCCGCCCGCGACCGCGCACGAGGTCCGCACGCTGACCCTGGATGCGCGGCACCCGGGGTGGGGCTTCGCCGATCCGGCGCGGGCGAGCACGCGCGTCGAGCTCCAGCTCACCTTCGCCCCGGATACTGTGGCCCAGCTCGTGCCCCTCCCCGCGGGCGCCACCGACATCGACGCCGGCGGGCTCTCCCTCGTGCCGCTCGGCGTGTCCGTCCCGGCCGGCACGGCCGCCGCCACCGTCCGCTACACCATCGCCGGCGCGGAGCCGCTCGGGGCGCGCACGATCCCCGCGGGCTCGCTCACCCTGGTGGGGCCGGGCGTCGAGTGGGTCGCGTCTTCGGGCCCCGGGGTCACCCGCACGGCCGTCGAGGGTGGGATCCGCTTCGACGCACCCGAGGGCGGGGTCGCGCGGTGGCGGGTCGCGCGCGCAGGTGGCGCCGCGGTCGTGCCCGACGTGGGGACGTACGTGGCGGGGCTCGAGTGGCGCTTCGCGCGCCAGAGCCTCCCCGAGCCCGCGGTGCCCGTCTCGATCCGGGACCGCCTCGACCGGCCCAACCTCTTCCAGGAGCTCGTCGCCGAGGTCAAGGATCTGCGCCGGGGCGGCCTCCCCGGCCGATCCGACCCGCTGCGCACCCGCCAGCTCAACGTCGCGTGGCGCTCGGGCTGGGTCACCCCGCTCGAGCGGGCGCTCATCCTCCATCGCTTCCTGGGGCAGGAGAAGTTCCTCGCGGGCTGGGTGCTGACCGGAGAGGACGCCGACCTCACCTCCCTCACCGGCTTCGACACGATGCTGCTCACCGTGCAGACGGGCGGGGAGACGGTGTGGGTGGACCCCGAGTGCCGCGTCTGCGCCCCCGGCGAGATCGGCACGCGCTGGTTGGGGCGGCCGGCGATCGGGGCGGCGAGCGAGGTGCCGACGGCGCCAGGGCGCCTCACGCGCTCCCTCACGTTGGCGGGGGACCAGTTCCGCGCCACCTTCAGCGCCGTCGGCGCCGCCGCGTTGTGGGTGCGCGAGCGGATCGACGGGGTGGAGCCCGGGGTGCGCTCCGAGCGGCTCGGGGCGGCGCTCGGCATGCCGGGGGCCACCCTCGTCGCGACGACCGGCTTCGCGGAGGCCGGTGCGCCGCTCACCGTGACGCTCGTCGGGTCGCGTCCGCCGCAGGATCCCTTCGGGGAAGAGACGCCGTGGACCGGAGGGTGGGGGGACGGGCTGGAGACGCCGGAACCTTCCCCTTGACAAGGGCCCCGGCGGCGTGGACTCGCACGGCGGGGACGGATAGGGGCGCTGCCGGCGCCGGACATGACCGTCCGGGGCGGGAGTATCGGGTTTGACCCTCTTTGAGCTGTTGACGGCCGGCAAGATCGACGAGTTCAACGCGAAGCGCGGCGCGCGCGTCACGCTCGACTTCTTCGCGGCGGATCTTTCGGGCCTCTCGCTGGTCGGGGCCGATCTCTCCGGCGCGAACATGGAGAAGGCGGACCTCTCGGGCGCCGATCTCACCGGCGCGGTGCTCGCCAAGGCGAACCTCTGCGGCGCCGATCTCACCGGGGCCACGCTCGACAAGTGCGTCGCCATCCGTGCGCGCCTGCGCGAGGCCTACCTCGGGGACGCCCGGGCGAACGGCGCGGAGTTCTCCGGGGCCGACTTCACAGAGGCCGATCTGACCGGCTTCACGTGCGAGCAGGGGCGGTTCGCGGGCGCGCGCTTCAAGGACGCCGTGCTCACGCGCGCGGTCCTCCCCGGGTGCGACTTCAGCGAGGGCCGCTTCGCCAACGCCGACCTGCGGGACGCCGATCTCACCGGCGCCGTGCTCATCAACGCCGAGCTTTTGCGCGCGAACGCCAGCGGCGCGCGCCTCGTCGGCGCCGACCTCACCGGGGCGCGCCTCGCGGGCGCGGTGCTCAAGAGCGCCCACCTCGCGGGGGCCAACCTCACCGGCGCGGACCTCTCCGGGGTCGACCTCACCGGCGCGGACCTCACCGGGGCCAACCTCGAGCGTGCCGACATGTTCGACGTGGTGGCCGAACCCGAGGCCCTGAAGCTCGCGAAGCTCCCCGCGGGCGTCGAGGCCGCCCCCGCGACCGACGCCGGCGACACCCACGTCGAGCTCCACTTCGAGGACCCCTCGGTGGCCGTCTCCGTCGGTGGCTGCGCGGTCTTCTGGGAGAACGCGGACGGCGAGGACACGTTCGCCCTGCGCGCGATCGTCGCGCCGAACGCGAAGCCCTTCCGGGGCGCGTCGCAGGCGCTGGCCATCCCCATCGACCAGGTGCTCTCCCGCGCCGTGCTCCCCACGCCGACGGGCTTCGAGTGCGCCGTGTTCCTCGATCGCCCCGCCGGCGTCGAGCTCTCCGTCCTCTCGCTCGACGCCGCGGGGAACTTCGGCGCGCCGCGCTCCGTGCGCCTCGGCTACACGCCCGTGGTCAAGCCGGTGCTCGTGCCGGACGGCGAAGGCTTCCTCATCTACGGGATCGGGCGCCAGGGTGCCCTCTCCGTGCACCGCTTCGACGGCACCGTGCTCCACGAGCTCATGCGGGCCCCCGCCGGGACCTACCGCGGCTTCTGCGGCCGGCTCGACCCCATCCTCCTCGGCAAGGGCGGGACCGTGGCCGCCGTGCGCAAGGACGGCATCGGCAAGCTCATGTCGGCGCCCACGGGCTACCCGGGCCGCCTCACCACCGCCGCCTACCGCGGCACGGACGGCGAGCAGATCGCGCTCGCGTGGGTCGGGAAGGGCGAGAAGGGCCTGCGCTTCCAGGCGCTCGGCGTCGACGCCGAGCCCACGCGGCTCGACATCAAGGCCGAGATCGGCGCCATCGACCTGCGGGCCGTGGGCGACCGCTGGCTCCTCGTCTACACGCGGGAAGCCGTCGGGGACGACGACCTCACCCTGCCGATGGGCGTCTGGCTCCCCGGCGGCAAGCCGTTCCCGCTGCTCGACGGGCTCGATCGCATCGACATCGAGGACGTGCGCCTCCTCCCGGGCGACAAGCCGCGGGTCGCGATGATCACACTGGGCGAGGACCTGATCGTGGTCGAGGTGCTCGCCGAGGGCGGCGCGGTCATCGCGCGCTTCGGGGACATGGAGATTGGCGCGTAGCCAGGCCGGCTCGCGCACGGCCTGTCTATCGTCATTGGGTCGGCGGCCCGCTACTGCGGGCAGCTCACGACCGCCTTCGACGCGCACGACGCCGCGCAGATGGCCCGGCGCCCGGCGAGGTCGGTGTAGTCCTGCGCGACGAGCCGCGCGTCGACCGCAGCGCACATCTTGTCGCGGCCGACCTCCGACGCCCGCCACCCCGGGAGCCCGTCGACCTCCAGGACGTCGCCCGGCCAGCACGTCGGGTCGTCCAGCGAGACGAAGCAGAACGCGGGCACGGCGAGCGCGGCGTCCTCGAAGCAGTTCACGAACGCGGCGGCCTGGATGGCCTCCGCGCAGGTGACGAACTGGGCGGGCTCCATCGTCGGGACGCGGGCGCGCGTGGCGGCCACCGTGCGCTCGACGACGATGTCGAGCTGGCGGCGCAGCGCGCGCTCCGCTCCCTTCTCGGACATCCCCGCCGCGGTGGCGACGACCTCACCCCGGATGGCGCAGCCGGGCACGGGACCGGTCCAGGTGGCGACGCAACGCGAGGGACCGGCGGCAGCGAGCGGGACGAGCATGAACCACATCCACTACCGATAGCCGACGCGGCGGCGGATCCACCAGCTCAACGAGACCAGGAGGCCAAACGCGAGCGGGACGAGGGGCGCGGCGTACAGGGGGGTCTCCGCGCGGTCGCGGACGCGGCGGCCCGCCTCGGGGTTCCGGAGGGGGTCGACCTGCTCGCCGGGCGCGACGTACAATCCGCCGGTGCGCGCGGCGAGGGTGCGCAGGAAGGTGCTGTCGGGCTCGACCTCTTCCAGCTCGGGGTCGCGCGTCGTGACGGCGTAGGCGGTCTGGGCCTGCCCGACGGTCTGCCCCCCCGCTCCGCGTGCGACGACCTTCACGCGGTGGGCACCGCGGTCGGCGGCAGGGAGGGCGAGGGCGACGCTGCCATCGGCGCCGGTGCGGCCCTGGAGCGTCTGGCGACCGCCGGGGCCGTCGATCGTCACGTCCACCTTGGCGTCCACCACCGCCGCGAAGGACACGTTGCGCACCCGCGTCGTGATGCGTACCTCCTCGCCGATCTGGTAGTTGTCGCGGTTCGCCTCGACGACGACGGGCTGATCCTCGGGGTCGCCGATGAGCCAGCGCGCCGCGTTCTTCCAGAAGCGCAGGTAGGCCTGGTTGCCGCGCCCCTCGCCCGCCTCGGCGAAGGACCAGCGCCAGGACGAGTCGCCCAGGAGCGCCATCGAGCGCCCGGCTCCGTACTCGCCGACCGCCAGCACGGGGAGCGCCTTCCCGTCCGCGCCCTTCAGCGAAGGGTGCTCCAGCAGCACCGCCGCGCCCTGGGACGCGCCGCGCGAGAGGTTGAGCCCGTCGAGCGCCGAGAGCCCGCTCCAGATGCGGCTGTTCTCGGAAGGGTCACCCACGAGCTGGGTGACGGGGTGGCGCGCGCCGCCGTCGGTGAGGCGCGGCGTGAAGGGGTCGGCGTCGAGGGCCTCGCCGGTGACGCCGAGCTGGACCGGGAGGATGTCCGCGATCGGGGTGCCGGCGTAGGCGCCGAGGTCAAAGCTGCGGTCGCCGCCCATCATCACGAACGCCTTGCCGTTCTCCTTCACGTAGCGGGCGATGTTCCCGAGGAGCTCGTCCGCGTTGTTGGCGAAGTAGGGGCGGTAGTCGAAGTTCTGGAAGATGACGAGGTCGAACGACCAGAGCTCGCTGGAGAAGAGCTTCTCGTAGGGGAACTGGATGAGGGAGAGCTCGGAGCTGTCCCAGCCCGCGCCCATGTCGCGGTCGGTCCGGAGGATGAAGAAGGAGACGAGGTCGACCGCGGGGTCCTCCTTCAGGAACAGCCGCAGGAACTTCTGGTCGAACGAGGGCGAGCCGCAGACCTGGAGCACGCGGACGCGGTCGCGGACGACACGCACGGCGAGCGAGAGGGCGTTGTTGGCGGGCACGGCGTCCCCGTCGGTCACGGGGGTGGCGGCCTCGTAGATGAAGCGGCCGACGGCTTCGGGCGTGATCTCGAAGCGCGCGGTGCCGCGGCCCTCGGCGTCGAGCGTGACGGTCTTCGTACCCGCGGGCTGGCCGTCGCGGGTGAGGGTGACCGGGAGGGTCCGGGCGGAGGTGCCGACGGCGCGCACGTCCACCTCGATGGCGAAGGGGGCGCGGAGGAACGCGAAGCCACCGGCGCGCACGTCGCTCACGGCGATGTCGGTGCGGCCGCCGTCTTCGCCCACCTGGTAGATGGTGAGCGGCCCGTTGAGGCGCGGAAGCACGGCGTCGGCCTCGCCGAGCACGCGGCGTCGGAGCCCGCCCCGGTCGATCCCGTCCGTGATGACCGCGAGGCCCTCGAGCTTCTCGCCGGCATAGCGCTGCCCGATCGCGGCGAGCGCGCCGCCCAGGTCGGTGTCCCCGAGATCGTAGGCGGTGGGCGCGCCGGGGCGCAGGCTGTCGCCGAAGGAGTAGATCTCCGCGCCGGGCAGCCGGGCGAGGCGCGCGGCGACCTTGTCGGAGCGGGGGGTGCCGTCGCCGTCGAGCACCTGCATCGAACGCGAGGCGTCGACGAGCGCGACGTAGCGGCCGGGCTCGACGCGATCGCCCTCCTGGACCCACACCGGCCCCGCCACCGCGAAGAGGAGGACGGCCCCGGCCGCGGCGAGGAGCCCGATCTCCGCCACGCGCGCGCCACCGCGCGGGCGCGGAAGGGCCGCCAGCACGATCGCGAGGACGACGCCGACCGCCGCCACCGCGACGATCCACGCCTCCGTCGTCCAGACGAGGGTGCCGCCCGGGCCGCAGCACCCGCCGAAGAGCCAGTCCAACGTCATTCGAGCCGCCCTTCGCGGATCAGCTGCTCGACGTGCGCCTGGTCCTGCTTGTAGTTGGAGGTGAGGCCGTACATGAGCAGGTTGATGCCGAGCTTCACGGCCTCCCGCCGCTGGAGCTCGCCCCCCGGCGTGCACGGGAACGCGTCCGAGCCGTCCGGACGGCGGTCGAGCGCCCCGGACACGTCGTCCCGGCTGTAGAGCAGCGGGTGCATGCTCCCCTGCGCGACGCCCTCGAGCGTGCGGTGCAGCGCGACGCGCCCCACCGGCTCGTGGAGGAGGAAGAACGCCCGGTAGACCGAGTGGTCGGACGGGAGCGTGGTCAGCGCGCGGGTCGGGAAGAGCTTCCGGATCATCGCGCGCACGCTCGTGTCGAACGCGCTCTCGCGCTCGCCGCTCGTGTCGTCGATGAAGAGGAAGCCGCCGTAGGACAGGTAGCGGACGAGCTGCTGCGACGCGGCCTCGGAGAGCGGCGGGAGCTTGGCGTTGCCGGCGAGCACGGCGAAGGGGTGGCGGAAGAGCGCGGGGTCGTCCGGGGCGACCTGCACGACGCGGGGCTCGGCCTCGACCGACGTGCTCTGGAGGAGCTCGAACAAGAGGCGGGTCCACGCCTCGGGGCGCGAGACGGTGCCGCTGGCGAGCTGGATCTCCGCGATGTCGACCTCGGACGCGGGCCCGATGGCGCGGGCGCGAAAGGCGAGCGGGAGCGACAGGCCGCCGAGCATCACCGCGCGACGGGTGGGCTCACGCATCCTCGCTCCGTCCGCGCCCGAGGAGGCCGGCGCCGATCAGCAGCGCCACGCCGGCGCCGACCAGGGGTAGATCGAGATCGAAGGTCCGGCGGAGCCGCTCGGGGGCGATCTCCGCCTGGGCTTCGACGAGGCTCGTACCGCGGCGCACGTCCGACTCCGAGGCCGACGTGTTCACGGCCACCCAGGCGAGCGGCGGCAGCCCGGTCGGCACCGCGGCGTACGCGCCCGGCCGCGCGGGGGTGAACCCGAGCGTGCCGATGCCGCGCTCGGAGGCCACGATGCCGCCGTCGGGGCCGGTCACCTCGGGATCGCCCCCGGCGGGGGGGAACGAGAGGGTCACCGGGGCGTCCACCACGCCGTCCGCGGTGAACGCGGCGCCGCCGGCATCGCCGCCGAGGTAGCCGGTGAGACGCTGCACGAAGGGCATGAACACCGCCTGGAGCGGCAGGTTCGTCCAGCCGAGATCGAAGGTGGAGGTCCAGAGGAGCACGCGCCCGTTGCCGATGCGGCGCTCCAGCAGCGCGGGCACGCCGTCGGCGTAGGTGAGGAGCACGCTCACGTCGTCGCCCACGGGGGGATCGGTCGTCATGACCCGGCGGGTGTGGACCCGCGCGAAGCTCTCGCGGCCGGCCCGCGCGAAGACGCGGAAGAGGTCGATGCCCTCGACGTCGGGGGGGCGGAGCGACGCGCCGTCGTCGGCGGTGAGGCTCACGAGGTCGCGGGTCTTGCGCAGCGGCGCAGGCAGGAGCGAGGCGAGCGCGCTGTCGTAGCGCTCGGCGGTCACGTTGTCGCCCATGCCGATGACCAGCCCACCGCCGCGGCGCACGAAGTCGACGAGCTGGGGCGCCTGGGCGGCGGGGTCGGCCACGTTGGCGAGGAAGGCCACGCGGTGGGTGGTCGGATCGAGCTTCGCGAGGCCCGAGGGCGACACGACGTCCACCGCGATGCCGCCCGCGCCGGCCCAGGGCGCGAGGGCGCGCTCGAGGAAGTAGACCTCGGACCGCGTGGGGGTCGAGCCGGGATCGCCGTCGACCACGAGGACGCGGCTCGCGCCGATCCGCGGCAGGTGGAAGTAGCGGGCGTTGTCGAGCGGGAGGTCGGGGTCGTCGACCTCGACGCGCGCGACGCCGCCTTCGGCCTGCCGCGGCACGGTGAAGCGGGTCTCGACGGTGCCGGGGCCCGCGTCGGTCGCGCCGGGCACGGTCGCGAACGCCGTGATCTGCGCACCGTCCGGCAGGTGCACGGTGGCGGGGACCTCGCGGTCGGCCGACCCCCAATTCGCGAGCGTCACGGTGACGGTGCCGCCCTCGAGGCCGTCGCCGTAGCTCGCCTCGACCGGCGCGACGTTCCGGCGCTCGTCGGGCCCGTAGACGCGCGGGAGGATGGAGGAGCCGAGCTCGAGCAGGCGGTCGATGTCGCCCGCGCACGCTTCGACGACGCCCGAGCCGGACTCGTCGGTGTAGACGAGGACCTCGCCGGCAGCGCCCTCCAGCGTCGTCCGCGCGAGCGTGAAGGCCCCGCGCAGATCGGTCCCGCCGTAGGACTGCTCGACGGCCTCGACGAGCGAGGCGGCCAGCGAGGCGTCGGCGGTGAAGCCCGCCGTCAGCATCGTGGCGGTCCCGCCGGTGCGGATGACCGCGACGCGTACCCCCGGCGCCAGCGCGCGGACCTGCGCGGCGGCGTCCTTGCGGGCGAGCGCGAAGGCGGGCTCGCCCATCATCCGCTGGTCCATCGAGAGGGAGTCGTCGAGGATGACGATGACGTTCCCGGTGCCGCCGAAGGTCGGGGGGCCGCCGAGCCACTGGGCCTGCGGGCGCGCGGCGGCGAGGATGACGGCGGCGATGGCGAGGAGCCGCGCGAGCAGGAGGAGGCGGTCCTGGAGGCGGCGGCGGCGATGCAGGCGGCGCTGGAGGCGCTCGAGCAGGAGCAGCGCGCCGAACGGGCGGCGCTCCCGCGGCTGGCGCTTCGACAGGTGCGCGAGGATCGGCCCGGCGAGCAGCGCGGCCAGCGCCAACGCGGCGGGGGCGAGCAGGACCATGTTCACGAGGCTCCGAACGGCATCACGCGCCCCCCTCGAGGAAGCGCGCGAGCACGCTGGCGAGGTCGGCCCCGACGGGGACCTCGTAGTGGCGGCCGCGGCGGGCGTGGACGGCGGTGCGGACCTGCCCGAAGAACTCGGACACGACCTCGCCGAAGAGGGCGCGCGCCGCGGAGGGGTCCACGGGGAGCTCCTCGTCGGTCTCGGGCGAGCGCAGGCGGAGCGGCGCGTCGTAGCGGAGCTCGAGCTCCGCGGGGTCCCAGATGTGGAAGGCGCGGAGGTCCACCCGCTGGCGGGTCAGGGCCGCGAGCGAGGCGGTCCACCCCTCGGGCTCCTCCATGAAGTCGCTCACCACCGCGACCAGCGAGCGGGCCCCGAGGTGCGCGCCGACCTCGCGGAACAGCGTGTCGAGGCCCGCGCGGCCGGCGGGCTTGACCGAGGCCAGCAGCAGGAAGAGCTGGGCGAGGTGCCGACGCCCGCGCCGGGGCGGGAGCCGGCGGATCGCGACGCCCTCCCCCGCGCCGATCGTGAGGCCCACGGGCTCCCCGTCGAGGTGGAGGAGGTAGGCGAGCGTCGCCGCGGTGCGCAGCGCGATGTCGAGCTTCTTGGGGGTCGAGCCGAGGTCCCCCGAGGCGTCGAGCACGATCGTGACGGGGAGCTCGGTCTCGGCGCGGTACCGGCGAACCACGAGCCGATCGGAGCGCGCGAGCACGCGCCAGTCGACGTCGCGGAGCGAGTCCCCGAGATCGTACGGCTTGTAATCGGCGAACTCCACGTCGTGGCCGGTGTGGATCGACCGCTGGGACCCATGCCAGATCCCTGCGACCGCCTGCCGCGCGTGCAGGTGTAGATGGCGGACGCGTTCGAGAACGCGAGGATCCCAGGGACCGTTCAAGGGTAGGTCAGCGCTCCGGGACCGTCTCGAGGAGGCGGCCGACCACGTCGGCGGGGCGCAGGCCCTCGGCTTCCGCGGTGAAGTTGAGGAGCACGCGGTGCTGGAGCACGCTCCGGGCGACCTTGCGGACGTCCTCCTGGTGGGCGGTCTCGCGGCCCGCGAGCGCCGCGCGGACCCGGGCGCCGAGCGCGAGGAACTGGCTGGCGCGCGGCCCCGCACCCCACTGGACGTAGCGGCGCACGGCCTCGGGCGCGTCGGGGCCCGGGCGTGTCGCGCGGGCGAGGCGCACGGCGTAGCGGGTCACGTCGTCGTTCACCGGGAGGCGCCGGACGAGGCCCTGCATCGCGAGGAGGGTGTCGCGGTCGAGCACGGGCTCGGGACCCGGCCCCTCGTCGCCGATGGTGCGGTCGACGATCTCGATCTCCTCGGCCTCGGAGGGGTAGCCCACGTCGATCGAGAACATGAAGCGGTCGAGCTGGGCCTCGGGCAGCGGGTAGGTGCCCTCCTGCTCGATCGGGTTCTGGGTCGCGAACACGAGGAAGGGCGGCTCGAGCGGGTAGGTCTGGCCGCCCGCGGTCACCTTGCCCTCCTGCATCGCCTGGAGGAGCGCGGCCTGCGTGCGCGGCGGGGTGCGGTTGATCTCGTCCGCGAGCAGCAGGTTCGTGAAGATGGGCCCACGCACGAACCGGAGCACGCGGCGTCCCGTCGTGCGGTCCTCTTCCAGGACCTCGGTGCCCGTGATGTCCGCCGGCATCAGGTCGGGCGTGAACTGGACGCGCCCGCTGTTGAGGCCGAGCGCCTGGGCGGTCGAGGTGACGAGCAGGGTCTTCGCGAGGCCGGGCACGCCGACGAAGAGGCAATGGCCGCGCGCGAAGAGCGCCACGAGCATCTGCTCGACGACCTCGTGCTGCCCGACGATCCGCCGGCCGATCTGCTCCTCCACCCGGGTGCGCACCTGGCCCAGGCGATCGAAGAGTTCACCGTCGTCGAGTGTAGGCGTGCCGTTCATCCGTCGTCTCCGTGATCGCTCGGCAGGTCGCCGCCGAGCGCGAGGATCCCCTTGTACCGGGCGTGGCGCTCCGCGAGCGGCTTGTCGCCGAGGCTCGCGTAGAGATCGGCCAGCGCCGCCTGCACGTCGGGATCGAAGGGGTTGATGTCCGCGCTCGCCCGGTACTGGACGAGCGCATCCCGGGGCTTGCCCTGGGAAAGCAGGATGCCGCCGAGCCGCTTCCGGGTGGAGGCGTACTCGGGGTAGTCGGCCACGGAGGCCTGGAGCGTCGCGAGGGCCTCGTCGGCGCGGCCGAGGGCGACCAGCGCGTCCGCCATGCGCGCGCTGAGCGTCGGCGGCGCGGGCTCGCCCTCGGGGATCGCCCGCTTGTACTCGACGAGCGAGGCCTCGGCGCGGTCGGCCTCGCGCAGGAGGTCCCCGAGGCGGGCATGGCCGGCGAGATCGCGGCGCTTGGCGAGGACCGGGTCGATGCCGAAGTCGTCCTCGGAGGGGCCGAGCACGGTGGGCATCGCGGCGAGCTTCCGGCTCACGAGGTGCATGTTCTCGAGCATGGTCCGCCACCCGGCCATGAACTTGCCGACGTCCCCGGCGGTGCCGACCTCGGCGGTCGCCTTCAGCGCGTCCGTCCCGTTGCGCACGCGGTCGAGCACGTTGGAGACGGCGCTGGTCCCCGCGACGTCGCGCAGGTGGACCATCATCGTGCTGACCTGGGCGAAGGCGAGCGCGGCCTCGTCGGCGGAGTCGAGGAACGCCATGCTCGGGTGCATGCGCTCGAGCGGCACGAGCTTGTCTCCCGCCAGGGCCTCGGCGAGCAGCGACTGCTGGTAGGGCTGGAGCGCGGGCGGCGCGTCCTGGTTCCAGAGCGACTCGTGGGAGCGCGCGATGCCCTCCTGGAGCCACACCGGCGCCTGGTCCTTCGTGCGCCACGCCACGATGTAGTGGATGTACTCGTGGGCGATCGTGTCCTTCCACGCGTAGCCGCGGCCGAGCGCACGCGGGCTCGTGACGAGGAGGCGGGTCCACTTCGAGAGGGCGACGACGCCGGTGGTCTCGACGGCCTCGACGGGGAGCCCGCTCGCCTTCGTGAAGCGCTCGCCGGTCGGGTAGAGCTCCATGCGGATGCCGCCGGGAGGGGCCCCGCCGAGCAGGGGCCCGATGCGGTCGTGCGCGGCCTGGAGGGCCTCGAAGGCCTCGTCCACCAGCACGAGATCGGTGCCGGGCAGGTAGCGGATCTCGACGTCGCCGCGCCTGGCGGTGACGAAACCGTCGGTGGCCTCGACGGTGGCACGGTAGAGCAGGAGGTCCCGGGTGAGGCTCTCGTCGCCGGAGCTCCCCGCGGCCGCGCTCTCCAGGAGCCGCAAGGCCTCCGGGAAGTCCGCCTGGGCGAACGCGACCTCCGCCCGGAGCCGCAGGGCGTCCGAGCCGTTGCCCGCGGCGTCGGCCACGGCCCGCGCGCACGGCAGATCCGAGGCCTCGAGGCACGCGCGCCCCTCGGCCACGGTCGCGCCCCAGGCCGACCCGGCCCAGAGCAGCAGCAGGCTACTGGCGAACCAGCTCTTCATAATACCTACGGTTCAAGGCTTTGTATTCTTCGGGCACCTCGCCCTCCATCCCCTGCAGCAGCGCCCGACGGTACTCCTCGGGCGTCCGGAAGGCCTCCGGCGCGGGCAGCGCAATGTCCTCCCCGAGCACCTCGGTGCCCTCGCCGGATTTGTCGCCGCCCTCGCCGTCGCTCTCTCCCTCCTTGCGCTCCCCCTTGCCCTGTCCCTGCGACGCCTGCTGCATCTGGCGCAGGTTGCGCGAAGCCTCGTCCAGGGCCTCTTGCGCCTCGCGGAAGCCATCCTCGGCGGCGCGCTGCCCGCCCTCCGCCGGCATGGGCTCCCCGTTCCGCATGGCCTCGGCCGCGCGGCGCGCCTGCTCCGCCCCCCGCTGGGCCCCTTCCTCGAGCCCCGGGGCGTCCATCGGGAGGTTCTCCGCGACCTTGCCCGCGCGGTCCGCGGTCTTCTGGGCGCGCTCGGCGAGCTCCTGCTGCTGCTGGGCCATCTGCTGCAGCTCCTGCTGGAGCGCCGGCGAGGTCTGTGCCTGCCGATCGGCCATGCGCTCGAGGAGCTCCCGGATCTTCTGCACGTTCTTCTGCTGGGCATCCACGGCGCGGGAGGCCACGGCGAGCGCGGTGGCATCGCCCTTCCCGCGGCGCATGGCGGCGGCTACGCGCCCGTTGAGCATCCCCAGCTCGCCGTACACCTGGTCCGCCCGCAAGAGCGCGGTCTGCAGGTCCCGGGCGCGGGTCGAGTCGTGCAGGCCCGCGGCATCCGCCTGGACCTCGCCGAGCACCGACCCACCGCTCCACGCGGAGGCGCGGAAGGGGTCCAGCTCTCCGTCGAGCTTCCCGAGCTGCTCCACGACGACGCCGGCCAGCCGCTCGACCTCCTTCCAGTTGTCGACGGCCTCCTTCATGTCGTCCCCGTGCTGCTCACGGGCCTGCTCCGTCCGCTTGCGCAGGGCCTGCTGATCCTGCTCCAGCTTGGCGAGCTCGCTCTTGACCTGCTCCATCGCCTTCTGGAGCTCGTCTCCCGCCTGCTCGCGCTGCTCCTGCATCTTCGTGACCTGGTCGGCCATCTCCTGCATGGTGGCCGCGAGGCGGTCCATGAGCTCCTTGGCGTCGTCCATCCGGCCCTCGCGGATGGCCTTCCGGATCTCGTCCATGAGGCTGTCGACCTGCTCGCTGCGGTCGTTCACGAACTCGCGGAGCTGCCCCTCGTCGAGCTTGGCGGCTTCGCGCGCGAGCTGCTGGTAGAGGCGCTCGAGCTGGTCGAGCCGCGCCAGCGCGGACTGCTTGTCGAGCGACTGGAAGTCCTCCTTCAGCTCCGAGGCCTCCTTCGCCGCCTGGACGACGAGCTCCTCGAGGTTCGCGAGCGCGGCCGCCCGGATGACCTGGTCGAGCATCAGGATGGCGTTCTCGAGGGTGCCGACGTGCTTGTCCTGGAGGGACACGAACATCGCGAGGTCCCGCTCGCCGATGCGCGCGGCGCCGCCGAGCCCGTTGGAGAAGGCGAGCAGCCCGCGGCGGTCCTCGCGGAGGACGCGGAGCAGCGTGGTGTCGAAGGTGTCCGTCTCGGCGCCGCCCCAGGCCTCCTGCACGAGCTGGTCGAAGCGGTCGTAGCGCAGCGCCGCGGTCGAGGCCCACGCCGTGGCGTCCGTACCGACGAGGACCGGGGGCGCCGGGTCGAGGAGGTAGTCGGCGAGGACGAGCACGAGGGCGTCCCGCAGGAGCTTCCGGTACTTCGCCTGGCGATCCGCGCGGCCCCGGGGCCCGAGCACCTCGATCTCCACGACGCTGGAGTAGCCGGCCTTGGTGCCCGAAACGCCGTCGTTGTCCCACGCGGCGACGCGCAGCTTCGCCCGGCTCCCGGGCTGCAAGCCGAGCTCCTTGGGGGAGAGCGTGAGGTTGCCGCCCATCTCGCGGGGCACGTCGACCGGGGTGCGGAGCGCCACCTCGCGCTTCTTGCCCCCCTCGTCGACCTCCACCACGATCCGCGCGAGGCCGAAGTCGTCGCGCGCGGTCCACTGGAGGCCCAGGCTCTCGTCCAACGCGAGCGACAGCACCCGCTGCCGGCTCTGCACCGACACGTCGGGCGGCAGATCGGGGTCCGGCACGATGCGGTAGTCCGGCGAGGGGAGGTCCCCGAAGAGGAACCGCCACGCGCCCGCGCCCTCGACCGTGAAGGCCGCGCGGAGATCGCGCCCGTCGACGAGATCGACCGGGGCGGGCACCCCCTCGTAGACGACGAGCGAGGCCCGCTCGTGGGCCTCGCCCGTGCGCGCCCGGACCTCGACGCGCGTGCCGGGCGGCGCGTGGACCTCGCCGTTGGAGTTCGGCACTTCGAACGGCTCCCGGCCCGTATAGGTCGGGTAGAGGTACCGCAGCGTGATGTCGCCCACGAGCGCCCGGGGGCCATCCGGCACGGCGGGAACCTCCACCTGCGGGGTCACGGTCGGGGCGCGGAGCGCCGCGAGGGCCTCGAACGGGCCGCGCGGGAGCACGAGCGCCGCGATGGCGAGCACCAGCGCGGACGCGACGGCGAGGACGCCCACGCGCTTCACCGGCCGCGCTGGGTGCACCACCGCGGGGGTCACCGTGTCGACCGTGCCCGCCGCACGCGCGGCGAGCCGGGCGAGGAGGGACGGGGAGCCGCGCGGCTTCGCCTCCCGGTCCAAAACCGTGAGGAGCGCTCCCTTCAGCTCGGGGCGCAGCTCCTCGACACGGATGGCCTGGCGCCGGGCGTCCCGCGCCTCGCGGATGCACCGGAGCGGCCAGACGCCGGCGAGCGGCCCGGCCAGCACGAGGCCGCCGATCCACGCCCACGCCGCGGCGGGCGACGCGATGTCGTAGCTGACCGCGGCCGCGAGCAGCGCCCACGCGAGGCACCAGGCGGCGAACGCGGCAAAGCCCGCCTGCAAAAGCAGGTTCCGTTGCTCCCGGCGCGCGAGCCCGCGTAGGGATGCCTGGATTCGGGCGAGGGATTCGGCCAAGCGCTTCCTGTTCGAACCCGGGAACCCGGGGAGGTCGTCCTACTAAACCGAAACGACGGGGGCAGCAGCGATCGTGCCGGTGACCCGCACGACAGGGACTCGCAAGCTGAACACCGCCCCTGCCCCCGGCACGCTCGACACGTCGATCCGCCCGCCGTGTTGCGCCAGGATGCCGTGAGACACCGCGAGCCCCAGCCCCGTTCCCTCCCCCGGCGCTCGAGTGGTGAAGAAGGGCTCGAACAGCCGGCCCAGGTGGGCCTCGGGGATGCCTTCTCCGTCGTCCGTGCAGGTGATCCGCACGTCGCCGGCCTCGGTCCGTGCCGCGAGCCGGATCGTCCGTGCGCCCGCCGCCGCCGCGTTCAGCAACAGGTTCACGAGCACCTGGTGGAGCTTGTCGGCCTCGCCCTCGAGCACGGGCCGCCCCTGCACCGCGACCTCCACCACGATCGCGCGGAACGGCGCCTGGTGCTCGACGGTCCGCACCGCCTCCTCCAAGAGCGCCCGAACGTCGACCTCGAGCACCTCCGGCTCCTCCTGCCGCGCGAAGTCGAGCAGGCTCCGCAGGATGCGGTGCATCCGCTCGACCTCCCGCTGGCACCGCGCGACGACCTCGTCCCCGCTGTCGACCTCCCCCAGCGCGAGGATCTCGACGTACCCGCGCACCGCGGTGAGCGGGTTCCCGAGCTCGTGCGCGAGCCCCGCCGCCAGCCGCCCCACGCTCGCGAGCTTCTCGCTCCGGAGCAGCGCCTCCTGGGTTCGGCGCAGCTCGACGTTCGCGGCCTCCAGCCGGGCGAGCTGCTCGGCCGTGCGCGCCCGGTACCCCGCGAGCGCCGTGGACATCGTGTTGAGCGCCGCCGCGAGCTCCGCGATCTCGGCCGGGGCCTCCTCGCTCACCTGCAAGCCGAGCTCCCCCGCCGCGATCCGCCGCGTGCCGTCCCGCATCTGCTCGATCGGCCGCAACAGGCTCCCCCGGAACAGCACCAGCCCGAAGACGACGATCAGGACCGCCGAGAACACCGCGTGGGCGCCGATCACCACCCACGCGGGCGCCGCGGTCACGCTCAGCGGCAGGCCGAGCCGCATCACGGCCTCGGGCCGGCCCGGCCCGCCGACCGGCGCGAAGACGACCACGTGCCCCCCTACTTCGCCCACCGAGACCTCCCGCGAGAAGAACGCCGCCCGTACGTCGGGCCCCGCCTCTCCCGGCTCGCCCGCGATCACCTCTCCCGACGCACCGTACAACGTGAGCTCGCGCGTCCCGGCTCGTCGCCGGGCGTCGATCACCCGCTTCCACCCCTCCTGCCCCACCGCGGTCAGCTCCTCCGCGAGGATGTCCGCCGTCCCGACCGCGAGGTCCGTCGCGGCGTCATCGAGCACGCGGCGTGTCACCAGGAAGAACACGCCGGCGTCCAGCACCGACACGGCGACCGTCAGGAGAGCGAGGTTCAGCCCGATCGCGGACCAGAGGCCGGGGCGGCGGCGCACCATGGCGCGATCGTAAGCCGGTCAGCCGCGGACGCGTCGATACACGCCCACGACCACCCCGAGAATGTCGCACTGCTGCCCGGGCTCGACCCAGATGGGCCCCATCGCCGCGTTCGAGGGCTGGAGCCGGATGCGGTCCTTCTCGCGGTAGATGCGCTTGACCGTCGCGTCCCCATCCACCATCACCACGGTGATCTCCCCGTTCCGGGCGGTGTTCTGCTTGCGCACGAACACGTAGTCTCCGTCGAGGATGCCGTCTTCGATCATCGAGTTGCCGGTGACGGTCAGCGCGAACGCCGGCGCGTTGTGGGGCAGCATGGCGCTGTCGATGTGGAGGGTGCCGGCGTAGTTCTCCTCCGCCAGCACGGGCGAGCCCGCCGCGACGCGCCCGATGAGCGGCACGGCGACCGTCGCCTCGTCCCGAAAGCCCCCGCGTGCCGACTGGGAGACCCGCACGCCGCGGGACGAGCGCGCGTCCCCCACGCGCTCGAGGTAGCCCTTCTTCACGAGCGCCTTGATGTGATCGCTCACGCCGTTGGTGCTCTTGATGCCGAGGGCCTCCCCGATCTCGCGGATCGTGGGCGGGATCCCCTTCTGGTCCTGGTACGAGGCGATGAAATCCAGCAGAGCCCGCTGGCGGGGCGCAAGGTCGTCCATGCTCCCAACGTACTGAACGGGCGTTCGGCTGTCAAGGCATTCAGCCACCCATTCCCCGGTCCAGACGCCCGATGGGCGCGCGATACGTCGAGCACGGCATCTTCTTCGATCCCGAATGGTCCGTCCGCGCGATCCGTACTCCCGTCGTGCAGCACCTGACCCCCTGCACGGAGAGACCATGACCAAGAGGATGCTCCCCACCCTCCTCGCCACCCTGGTGGCGATGTTCGCCCTGGTGGCGCCCAGCGCCGCCTACGCGGGCCACCGGGGCCAGCCCAGCTACGGCCCGCCCCCCGGGCGCGTCCTGGTCACGAACCAGTCCGGCGGCACCGTGAACGTCGCGCTGAGCGGCCAGCAGAGCCGCGCGCTCTCCTCGTGGCAGACCGCCGAGCTGCTCGCCGCCCCCGGCGACACCACCCTCCGGGCCACCTACCTGCAGTTCGGGGTCGTCCGCACCCTCCAGACCGCGCGCCTCGTCGTCAACCCCGGCCGCACCGTCGGCGTGACCCTCTCCCCCGAGAAGACCGCGCGCGTGCAGGTCGTCAACCAGAGCGACCGCTACGCCCAGCTCGTGGTCGACGGGCAGCTCGGCGCCGCGTTCAACCCCGGCGAGGCCAAGGTCGTGCCGATGCCCGCCGGCCGCCACGACCTCGCCCTGACCGCGGACGGGCGCACCCTCTCCCGCACCCGCATGGATCTGCGGCCCTTCGAGGAGCCGCGCTGGCTCGTGGACGTGCCCCGCGCCGGCACCCTCGTCGTGACGAACCCCCTCCCCATCGCCATCGAGCTCGTCTGCGCCAAGGGCCTCGTCCGCAGCGTCCCCGCCTACGGGCAGACCACCTACGCCACCCTCCCCCTCGGCGGCTTCCACCTGACCGCGCGGCGCACCTCGGGTGAGTTCATCGACGGCGAGACCGCGGACATCCGTGCCGGCGCCACCACCGGCTGGCGCGTGGACGCCCCCCGCACCGGGTTCGTGACCTTCGACAGCGCCCACTGGCTCGGCACCGAGGTGCGGCTCGACGGGCGGCTCATGGTGACCCTCGCCCCCGACGGCGCCCATCGCACCGAGACCCTGGTGGGCTGGCACGAGGTCGAGGTGCGCGACGACCGCGGCCGGGTCGTCCACCAGGGCTGGGTCGAGGTGAAGCCCTTCGACGCCGTCCGCGTGGACTTCGGGGCGCCGTCCCACCAGCGCGCCTACAGCGACAACGGGCACGACAGCCGCGGTGACCGGGACGACCGCCGCGACCCCGACGACCACGACGACCACGACGACCACCGCGGCCACGATCACGACGGCGCCGTCGTCGCCGAGGGCGAGAGCTGCGGGATGCACTGACGGGCGGCCCCGCCGGGGCCCCTCCACCGAGAGCCGTGCGGGCAGACCCCCGCGCGGCTCTTCTCGTTGCGGTAGAGTTGGCGCGTGCGCCTCCTCCCACTCACCGTCCCCCTGCTGCTCCTCCCCCTCGCGAACGCGGCCACAGGCGGGCCGGATCGGGGGGGCGTGCTCTACACGGACTCCGACGAGCCGCTCGGCCCGTCCCACGCGTGGCTCGACGCGACCGGCGGCGACGCCTGGCCCCTCGGCGACGATGAGACCGTCACCATCGACCTCCCGTTCGCCTTCTCGTTCTACGGGACGGAGCGGCTGGAGGCGACCATCTCGTCGAACGGCGTCCTGTTCTTCACCGGCGCGAGCCCGCTCTCGACGGGCCTCTGCCCCGGGGCGTTCACCACCTGGACCGGGATCGCGGCCTACTGGGACGACCTCGCCGCGAGCACCGTCCACACCGCGACCTACGGCACCTGGCCGTGGCGCACCTTCGTCGTGTCCTGGGACAACGTCGCGCACGCGACGGCCGGCGGCAGCGGGCGCTTCCAGATCTGGCTCCTGGAGGGCCGGAGCGAGGCCGTCGTCGTGCTCGACGACACCACCTGGGGGGATCCCGCCTACGACCGCGCCGCCACCGCGACGATCGGGGTGAACTCCCCGACCGACGGCCTGCCGTGGACCTGCTCGACGGCCATCAGTGACGGCTCGACGATCTGGTTCGGCGACCAGACCGCCCGCCCGGCGCGCGCCGAGGCCGAGACCGACGAGCTCGAGGATCCCTGGACCGGCCAGGGGAACTTCGACTACGCCGGCCGCGTCATCGGCACCGGGGACATCAACGGGGACGGCACGGACGACCTCCTCGTCGGGACGCAGGATCGCGTCGAGGGCCAGGTCGGGCTCGTCTACCGGCCCGGCTCCCCGAGCGACCTCTCGAACGCCGACGCCACGTTCGAGGGCGAAGCCGCCGACGACGACTTCGGCGCCGCGCTCGCCGCGGCCGACCTCGACGGGGACGGCCAGGACGAGCTCCTGGTCGGCGCGCCCGGCAACGACGGCGTCGGCAACCGCGCCGGGAAGATCTACCTGTGGGAGGGCGGGAGCTGGAGCGGCACCCAGGCGGCCGCCGACGCCCTCGCCATCTGGACCGGCCCCGCGACCGGCGCCTCCGCGGCCGGCACCACCCTCGCCACGGGCGATCTCGACGGCGACGGCTACCGCGACGTCGTCTACGCGGCCCCGACCGCCGATGCCGGCGGCACCGATGCCGGCGCGGTCTACATCAACTTCGGCAGCGGCCTCCCCTCCGGCACCAGCTCGCTCTCCTCGGCGGACGCCACCCTGCTCGGCCTCGACGCCTCCGATCAGCTCGGGGGCGGCGCGCTCGCGACGGGCGATCTCGACGGCGACGGCGCCGAGGACCTCGTCGTCTCCGCCCTGTACGCGGACGACGGCGCGACCAACGCCGGCACCGTCTACGTCGTCGCGGGCGGGAGCCTCTCCGGCACCCAGGACGTCGACGCCGCCGCGAGCTGCTCCTTCTCCACCCCCGGGCCGAGCGCGCGCCTCGGCACGTCGCTCCTCCTCGCCGACATCGACGGCAGCGGGGTCCTCGACCTCTTCGTCGGCGCCTCGACCGCGGACGTGACCTACAGCGACTCCGGCACGGCCTACGGGGTCTACGATCCCGGCCTCACCTGCATCGCCGCGGCCAACCTCGCCGACGCCGTCGTCTCCGGCACCGCCGGGTCCGCCAACCTCGGGAGCGCGCTCGCCAGCGGGGACCTCGACGGCGACGGCACCGACGACCTCGTCGTCTCCGCCCCGAACCGGGCCCTCGCGGCCTCGGGCGGCGGCGCCGCCTACGTCTTCACGACCGCCCCGCTCGGCAGCGTCGACACCGACTCCGCCGACCACGCCATCGGCGGATCGGGCTCGGCGGCGGCCCTCGGGACCGGGCTCGTCGTCGCGGCCAATGCATCGGGCCTCCCGACGCTCTTCGCCAGCGCCCCCTACGACACCGTCGCGTACGCCAGCGAGGGCGCGATCTACGAGTGGACCTACGCTCCCGACTTCCTCGACGGCGACGGCGACGGCTTCGTCTCCATCTACGCGGGCGGCAACGACTGCGACGACGACCAGGCCAGCGCCTACCCCGCCGGCACGGACACGAGCGGCGACAGCCTCGACGGCGACTGCGACGGCTGGGTGGACGGCGTGGTGCGCGTGCGCGACGACGCCGAGGAGTGGGCCTGGGATCTCGACGCCATCGGCGGCGGCGCGACCGACCGCTACGACTTCGAGAGCTACGCAGCGGACGACGACATCGCGACCTACGGGGACCTCACCTTCGCCGGCGACCTCACCGCGCTCGGCACCGTCTACGGCACGGCCGTCGTCGACACCCTCGGCGCCCGCCTCCTCCCGGGCGCCACGAACACCGTCGGCATCGCGTTCGCCGACCCCGTCGACGCCCTCGCCCTCCGCGTCCTCGACCCCTCCGACGACTTCACGCTCGTCGCGACCGGCCCCGCCGGGGACGTCGTCACCGGCTACACGTTCGCGCTCGCCGGAGACGACCGCACGAGCGGCGTCTACCGCGCCTTCACGTTCGTGGACGAGGTCACCGCGATCACGCTGACCGGCGCGACCTCCGACGGTTTTGGCCTCGACGCCATCGAGGTGGCGTGGTCCGCCGACAGCGACCGGGACGGAGACGGCTTCAGCGACGCCGACGGCGACTGCGACGACACCGACGGCACGACCTCCCCCGACGCCGCCGAGGACCTCGCGGACGGCGTGGACAACGACTGCGACGGCATCGTCGACGCCGGGGACGCCACCGCCTACACCGACGCCGCCGACTGGGCCGCGGCCGCCGCCCTCGACGCCACCTCCACCATCGACTTCGAGGTGGTCGGGGCCGGCGAGACGATCCTCACCCAGTACTTCGACGACGGCGTCGCCTTCGACGGCGCGCTCGTCGGGGCCACGGCGGTCGACGGGACCCCCCCCCACGGCACGATCGGCGCCCGCCTCACCGGCTCGTCCACGCGCGTCGTCTTCACCGAGGATCAGCCCGCCATCGGGCTGTACGTGCTCGACGGGGACGCCCTCCTCTCGGTCGACGCCTACGACGATGGCGTCCTCCTCTACTCGGTGTCCTTCACGCCCACCTCGGCCGACGCCTTCTACGGCCTCGTGTTCGACGTGTCCGTCGACGAGCTGGTGATCGCCGCCGCCTCCGACACCTTCGGCCTCGACGACCTCTCGTTCTCCGCCCTCGGCCTCGACGACGCCGACGGCGACGGGCAGACCGAGCGTGACGGCGATTGCGACGACACCGACGCCACGACGTACGACGGCGCGCCCGAGACCTGGTACGACGGCGTGGACGCCGACTGCGCGGAGGACGACGACTACGACGCGGACGCCGACGGCAGCGACTACCCCGGCGACTGCGACGACGAGGACCCGGCCACCAACCCCACTGCGGCCGACGTCTGGTACGACGGCGTCGACTCCGACTGCGACGGCGCGAGCGACTACGACGCCGACCGGGACGGCCACGACGACATCGCCTTCGGCGGACTCGACTGCGACGACACCGAGGGGACGGTCAACCCGGACGCCACCGAGGTCTACTACGACGGCGTCGACGCCGACTGCGCCGGGGATGACGACGACGACGCCGACGGCGACGGCTTCCCCATCGACACCGGCACCGGCACGCTCGACTGCGACGACACCGACGGCGCGATCAGCCCCGACGCGACCGAGACGTACTACGACGGCGTCGACTCCGACTGCTCCGGCGAGACCGAGAGCGACTACGACGCCGATGGCGACGGCTACGACGCGGTGGCGTGGGGTGGCGACGACTGCGAGGACGCCGAGCCGACCGCCTACCCGGGTGCCGTGGGCGAGGTCTGCTACGACTCCGTCGACACCGACTGCGGCGGCGAGGACGACAACGACTGCGACGGCGACGGCTACGCCTCCGACGCGCACGGCGGCGACGACTGCGACGACGGCGACACCGCGGTGAACCCCGCCGCGGCGGACTCCCTCGGGGACGGCCTCGACACCAACTGCGACGGCAGCGCCGAGTACGACTTCGATTACGACGGTTACGACGGCGTGGCCTACGGCGGCGCCGACTGCGACGACGCCGACGCCGCGATCAACCCCGCCGCGATCGACACCTGCTACGACGGCGTCGACACCGACTGCGACGCGTGGGACGACAACGACTGCGATCTCGACGGCTACGCGTCCGACCTCTACGGCGGCGCCGACTGCGACGACACCGCCGGGGCGATCCACCCCGACGCCACCGACTTCCCCTACGACGGCGTGGACCAGGACTGCGGCGGCGAGAGCGAGTACGACCTCGACGGCGACGGCCACGCGACCGCCTTCTACGGCGGGGACGACTGCGACGACGCCGACGCCACCGTCTACGCGGGCGCGCCCGACACCTGCTACGACGGCGTGGACAGCGACTGCGGCGGCGGAGACGACGACGACTGCGACGGGGACGGCCACGCCGCCGAGGGCGCGGGCGGCGACGACTGCGACGACGGCGACGCCGGGATCTCCCCGACGGCCGCGGAGATCGAGGGCGACGGCATCGACCAGGACTGCGACGGGAGCGACATCGTCCTCTGCACCGACTGCGACGGCGACGGCTACGACGCCGATCTCGACTGCGACGACACCGACGCCACGAGCTACCCCGGGGCGCCAGACCCCTGGTACGACGGCGTGGACGGCAACTGCGACGGCGCGAACGACTTCGACGCCGATGTGGACGGCGCGGACGCCATCGCCTGGGGTGGCGGCGACTGCGACGACAGCGACGCCGCGGTCTCCCCCGCGAACACGGTCGACGACTGCGGCGGCGGCGACGAGGACTGCGACGGCGAGTCCGACGAGGACTGCGACTACGGCGAGCCCCCCGAGGACACGGGCACGCCCCGGGACACCGGCCCGGTCATCGCGGACACCGCCACCCGCGACACCGCGGTGGACTGGCGCCCCGACCCGAGCGAGCTCGTGGAGCCCGACATCCTCGAGCAGGACAGCAGGTGCGGTTGCTCCGCCCCGGGTACGTCGGGCACGTCCGGCGCGGGCACGCTCGCGGGGTTGGCGCTGGCGGGGCTGGCGCTGGGGCGGCGGCGCCGCGGCTAGTCCGCCGTCAGCTCCGCGATCCCCTTCGCGAACTTCTTGTCCGCCTGCACCGTCTCGAGCACGGCGGCGGTCACGTCGTCCCCCGCGCACCCGCCGAGGGCGGGCGGGTTCGCGCACCAGCCCACCTGGGCCGGGCCGCCCTTCTTCTCGGCGCGGGCGAGCGCCTCGGTGAGGGCCTTGCGGAGCACGTCCCCGTCGGCGCCGAGCGCGAGCAGGTAGTCGTCCTTCAGCTTCTGGGCCTTGGCGAGGTCCTCCTGGGTCGGCTCGTCGGGCAGCGACCGGTCGAGCTGGGACTCGAGCGCGTCCTGACGGAGCTTCACCCGCCCGCCGATGAGCTTCTCGGCGAGCGCGCCGCCCGACACCCAGCGGGTCGTGCCCGTGAGCGCGACGACCGGCTGCGCGGCCGAGGGCGCCTCGAACGTCGGCCACTCCACCGAGGCGATGTCGGCCAGCTCCTTGCCGAGCGCGGCGTCGGCGTCGATGGCGGCGGCGAGCTTGGGGTTCAGGTCGGTCCCGGGGCAGTCCTTCTTCCCCATCATCGCGAGCACGCCGGTGGCGCCGCACTCCTTCACGTCGAAGCCCTTCCCGACGACCGGGAGCGCGCGGCTCACCGCGGCGCCGAACACGCGGCCGTAGTCCTCCTGGAGGAGGTCGACGTGGCGCTGGAGCCGGAGGGTCTCCCCGACGACCTTGCGGCGCGTCTTCTCGGACCAGGCGCGCACCTCGGCGGGCGCGGCGGGGCCGAGTAGCGCGACCCCCAGCTCCAGCTCCGCGAGCACCGTGCCGAGCGACACGATCCGGCCCTGGCGCTCGTCGAACGCCGGCCCCATGTCCTCCGCCACCTTGGCGAACACCGTGCTCTTCTTCGCCACGTCGTTCGGGTGGTAGTGCGCCGTCTCCGCCGCCTGCGCCGTCCCGCCCAGCATCGCCGCGGCGAGCCCCGCCAGGAGCGCGCTCACGAGCGCCCCATCCGCGCACCCCAGCCCGGGTCGATGAGCTCGATCGACATCGGCGGCGGCTCCACGTCCGGCACGCAGCGATAGCGCGTGAAGTCGGTGACCCCCTCCTCGGCGAGCACCTCCTCGTCGAGCCACGCGCGGAACGCGCACGCGCGCGGGTCCCGCTTCAACAGCGCGACCGTCGCCTCCGAGAGGATGTCGACCTTGCGCCACTGGGCGTCGTCCCCCATGCCGAGGTTCACCGTGGCGGCGGTCTTGATCGCGGCGACGGGCCAGAGCGCGTGGGCGGCGATGCCGTGCTCCTTCTCCTCGGCGTCGATCGCCATCGCGAGGAGCGTCATGCCGAGCTTGGAGACGAGGTAGGGCGCCTTCCCGACGGCCCCGCCCGTCACGATCGGCGGCGACATCATGAGGATGTGGCCGAAGCCCTGCTTCCGCATGTAGGGGATGGCGGCGTGGGCGAGCGCGAAGGACGCGCGCACGTTGACGCCGAAGACGAGGTCGAACTTCTTCTGCGGCCAGTCGGCCACCGGCGCCCAGAAGATGGCGCCCGCGTTGTTCACGAGCACGTCGACCCGCCCGAACCGCGCCACGGCCGCGCGGATGACACCGTCGCACTGCTCGGCGTCCCGCGCGTCGAACTGCACGATCTCGGCCTCGGCTCCCTCGGCCTCGACCATGCGCTTCGTGTCGAGCAGCGTGCCCGGGAGCCGCGGATCGGGCTCGACCGTCTTCGCCGCGAGGACGAGCTTCGCCCCCTCCTTCGCGCACGCCACTGCCACCGCCGCCCCGACGCCGCGGCTGGCTCCGGTGACGACGACCACGCGATCCTTCAGAGACAGAGGCGACATGCAGCTCCCGAGCGAGCCGCCATCCTAACTCTAATGCACCCAGTCGCCCGGATCGCTCCCCCGCTTGGGCCGCTTCTCCGGGGTCCGGCCGCCCTCGATGACCTCGAAGCGGGACAGCTTCCGCTCGACCTGCCGCTTCTTCCACCGGAGCTGGAAGCGCCGCGCCGCGCCGTTGCGGATCGCGAGCCAGACCGAGGCGCCGCCCCACGCGAAGAACGTCAGGGCCGAGCCGAGGTCCCGCGAGGCGAGCAGGTACAGGAAGGACAGGAGGCCGGTCGCCCAGGCGATCCAGATCGCCTTGATGGGGAGCACGAAGTAGATGCGGATCTGCGCCTGCGGCATGAGGAAGCCGAACAGGCCGAGCAGGGCCGCGAGGAACGGCCCGATCCCCATGTACGGGCCCGCCATCCCGACGACGCCGAGCGCGATCAGCGTGGCGCTCACCGCGACCGCCACCGCCCAAGCCACGCCCAACGCCTGGACGAGCCCACGGCGGCCGATCAGGTTCTCGACCGGCGCCAGGAAGAAGAACAGCGCCAACCAGTCGAGCACCGCCCACAACGGATCGGGGCTGCCCAACAGGAACGCCGTCACGACTTGCCAGGGCTGGAACCCGGCGCCGAACGGCTGCCACGCAAACAGGTCGGTGATCGCGCCCTGTGAGAGGAGCTGAACCACGTAGATCGCGAACAAGGTCACGATCACGTTGCGTGTCAGGGGAGTCCAGTTGGACCCGAGATCGAGGCCGGGGAGTCCGTTAGCCATTCGCCTTCCTCCTATCTGGTAGGTCCCGCGAGCGCCTTCGGCGCGGCTCATTACGCGCTCGCCCCCGCCTTGCGGGCGGCCCCGGGCCGGGCGATGCTCTTCGGTGCTTCTCCTCGTCCCTCTCCTTCAGGCGCATCCCGGTTCGTCCACGGGCAGTGACGGCGCGCCCCGCGACACCATCGGCCATCGCATCGAGCTGACGGTAGGCGCGACGGAGGTCGAGATCCGCTACATCGCGGAGGTCCCGGAGCGCCGGGTGCTCGAGGAGGCCCGGGCCACCGGCGCGCCCGGCTACGGCGAGAAGCTCCTCGCCTCGCTCACCGACGGCGTCGCCCTGACGTGGGACGGCGCGGTGCTCCCCTCCACGCCCGTCCCCGTCGCGGAGCCCGTCGCCGGCGGCGAGAAGGGCTTCCTCGACTTCGTGGTGGTCCGCCACGCCGTGCGCGCTGCCGGCCGGGGCACGCTCGGCGTCCGCAACGGCAACTTCCCCGATGTGGACGGCTTCTTCGCCACCTCCGTCACCCTCGACGGCAGCCTCCTCGCCGAGGAGACCTCCCTGCTGAAGGTGAAGCAGGGGCGCATCCGCGACAACTGGCACGGCGCGTGGCTGAAGGACGAGTCCGGGCGCGAGCCGTGGGTGCGCGTCCGGCCCGCGGGCTGGGGCCAGTCGAGCCCCACCCCCGCGCCGCTCCCGCAGCGGATGGCCGGCCTCGAGGGCGAAGGCCCGCCTCCGTGGTTCTTCGGCGTGCTCGTGCTGCTCCTCGTCCCCATCGCATGGCTCGGCCGCAAGCTCGGGCAGCGCGCCCGCCGCCTCCGCGAGTGACCTGATGGCAGCGCGATGAAGGGCGCCGGCGGCGTCGCGGCCGCGAACCTGCTCGCCCGCGTCACGGGCATGGTCCGGGAGATGGTCGTCTCCGCGGTCTTCGGCGCGGGCGCCGTCACGGACGCCTTCAACGCCGCCCTGCGCGTCCCCCAGCTCCTCCGCGAGCTTTTGGCGGAGGGCTCGCTCCAGAACGCCTACGTCCCGGCGTTCTCGGACGCGAGCGAGAAGGAGGGGGCGGCCGGCGCGTGGCAGCTCGCGAACGCCTTCCTCGGCGTGCTCCTGCTCGCCCTCGGCGCCGCCACCCTCGTGTTCCTCTTCGGGGCGCCGCTCTGGGTGCGCGTCGTCGCCAACGGTTTCGCGGACGACCCCGAGAAGCTCGCCCTCACCGTCACGCTCACCCGCTGGCTCTCGCCGTTCCTCGCCGGGCTCTCGATCGCGGGCTTCCTCGGCGCGATGCTCAACGTGAAGGGCCGCTTCTTCTGGCCCGCCCTCGCCGGCAACGCGCTGAACCTCCTGGTCATCGCGGGCGCGCTGCTCGCCGCCCCCTTCGAGCGCCTCACCGGCCAGCCCGCGATCGTCGCCGTCGCGATCGCCACGACGCTCTCCGGCTTCGTGCAGGTCGGCATCACCGTCCCCCCGCTCCTGAAGCTCGGCTGGCGCCCCCGCCCCACGCTCGGCGGCCACCCCGGCCTCGGAAAGATGCTCCGCTACCTGGGCCCGGCGCTCATCGGCATCTCCACGGTGCAGTTCAACCTGCTCGTCGAGACCCAGTGGGCCTCCACCTACGGCGACGGCGCGCTCACCTGGCTCACCCTCGCCTTCCGCCTCGTCCAGCTCCCCCTCGCCGTCATCTCCGGCAGCGTCGCGACCGCCGCGCTCGCCGTCCTCTCCCAGCACGCCGCCCGCGGCGAGCACGACGCCCTCGGCGCCGCGCTGACCAAGGCGCTCCGCGTCAACGCCTTCTGGGTCATCCCGAGCGCCGTCGGCCTAGGGGTCCTCGCCGCGCCGCTCTGCCGCCTCTTCTTCGAGCGCGGCGCGTTCACCGCCGCCGACACCGCGGGCACGGCCGCCATGCTCCAGATGTACGCGATCGCCGTCTACGGCATCTGCTTCCACCGCGTCGCGGTCCCGGCCTACTACGCCATGGGCGACCCGAAGACGCCCATGCGCCTCTCCCTCTGGGCCATGGCCGCGAAGATCCCCACCATCCTGCTGCTCACCCGCGGCTTCGGGATGGGCGTCGAGGCCCTCCCCCTCTCCCACGCCCTCACCGTGACCGGCGAGAGCGCCCTGCTGGTGTGGGGCCTCCAGGAGAAGGTCCGCGGCCGCGGCCTGCTCGGCGCGCACGTGAAGATGGGGCTCGCCGCGGTGGTGCTCGGCGCGGTCGCCTACGCGCTCGTCGACCACCTCCACGTCGTCCTCGTCTGCGCGTTGGCCGGCGTCGCCTACCTCGGCGTGGCGCGGATCCTCGGCGTGTGGGAGGGCCTCGGCCGCCCGCGAGGCCTCCCCCCCTTCCTCGACCCCGACACGCGCGCCGCGCTGGAGGTCCTCGCCAAGGAGCCCGTCGTCGCCGTCGGTGACACCCTCGTCTCCCGCGCCGGCACCTGGCGCATGATCGCGCGCGACGGGGCCTTCGCGCTGGTCCCCGCCGCAGGGTCCGATGACCCCACCCCCCAGTCGTTCCCCGAACCCGCCCGCAAGGATCCGCTCGCCATCATCGTCCGCGTCGGTCGCGCCCCGTCGATGCGCGGCCTCCAGGTGGGCGAGCGCACCTGGAGCGTCGTGCAGGACACCGTCGTCGAGGGCCCCTGCGAGGGCCCGCGGATCCCGGTGCCGTGAGCCTCCTCGGCGCCATCCCCCGTCTCTCCGGGCGGCTCTCCGGGCGGCTCGTGGGGCGCCGGTGGCTCCTCTGGCAGGCCCGTCGCGCCTACGTCCGTGACTGGGGCACCGTCCCGCTGCTCGTCCTCCCCGGCGTCCTCGACCCCGTGGCCACCAAGGTCGGCGAGTGGCTCGCGTCCGTCGCCGCCGCGCACGCCCGCCCCGGGGAGCGCTGGGTGGACATGGGCTGCGGCACCGGCATCGTCGGGCTGGCCCTCGCCGAGCGGGGCGCCGTCGTGACCGCAATCGACATCGACCCCGTGTGCGTCCGCAACGCCCGTGCGAACGCGGCCCTGCTCGGCCGCCCCGTCGACGTCGTGGAGAGCGATCTCTTCGCGGCCCTCCCGGCGCCCGAGCGGCGCTTCGACCGCGTCGTCTACAACGTGCCGTTCTGGCCCGGCGATCCCTCCGGCCGCCCCTTCGGCCGCGCGATGTACGCCGGCGCCGACTTCGCGGCGATCCGGGCCTTCGTGGCGGCGTTCCCCGCCCATGCGGACGAGGCCTGGGTCGTCCTGTCCGAGCACGGCGGCGACTTCGCGGGGGCGCATGCGGCCCTCGGCCCGTGCACGCTCGTGCGCCGCGAGCACGTCCGGGGGGAGTGGCTTTCGCTCTACGCCCTCCGCCCGCAGGCACCGTAGGCCCGCCCCTGTAAACGCGGTCACCTCGGCGCGTGTAGCGGCCGCCTCCTTCCTTGGCTACCCTCTGGCCGACGCCCGGAGTCCGCTCGATGAAGGTCGCACTGATCAGCCCCACGCCCATGGACCACTACAGTCCGTGCATCCGGACGCTCACCGGGTACCTGAAGATGCACGGGCACAGCGTCCGCCAGATCTTCCTCCCGGCCGACACCTACGGGAACCGCTTCAAGACCTCGTGGAAGTCCGACACGTGGTCCCACATCATGCAGATGCCCCAGCCCATGGTGGAGGACCTGGTCGAGCTCGTGGCGGACGCCGATCTCGTCGGCGTGAGCTTCCTGACCGCGATGTTCGACGTGGCGGTGCAGGCCACGCGCGCCATCCAGGCGAAGTACCCGCAGAAGATCATGTTGTGGGGCGGCTTCCACCCCACGACGATGCCGCAGCAGGGCCTCGAGTTCGTCGACTACGTGCACGTCGGCGAGGGCGAGCACAGCTTCCTCGAGCTCGTCGAGCGCTTCGAGGACGGGAAGGACACCTCGGACGTGCGGAACTTCTGGATCCGCAAGCACAACGGCAAGGTGGTCGGAAACCCCCACCGCCCGCTGATCCAGGACCTCGACTCGCTCCCCTACCAGGACTTCACCTTCGAGGACGACTGGACGTACGACGCGAAGTCGAAGAACCTCGTCCGCCTGGACTGGAACTACTACCGGCAGATCATGCCGACCTACCCCGACCGCAACGGGGAGCTCCGGCCCGCGTACAAGACGATGATCACCCGCGGCTGCCCGCACAAGTGCAGCTACTGTGGGGTCGCGTTCAACCACGACCTGTACAAGGGCCAATCGTACCTGCGGCGTCGCTCGGTCGAGCACATGATCGGCGAGATCAAGCTCGTCACGAAGCAGCACCCCGACATCGGCATCGTCCACTTCCAGGATGACGTGTTCTTCTCGACCTCCACCGAGGAGATCCAGAAGTTCTCGGACGTGTGGCAGAAGGAGATCGGCCTCCCCTTCCGCGCCCAGTGCTCCCCGACGACGATCAACGAGGAGAAGTACAAGGCCCTCATCGACGCGGGCCTCTGCTTCACCGAGCTCGGCATCCAGACCGGATCCACCGAGACGATGAAGATGTACAAGCGCGGCATGACGAACGAGCAGCTGCTCAAGGCCGTCAACATCATCAGCAAGTACCGGGATCAGATCCAGGTGCCCGACTACCACATGATCCTCGACAACCCCTGGGAGTCGACGGAAGACGTGATGAAGGGCCTGCGCCTGCTCTGGACCTTGCCGCCGCCCTACAACCTGCTTCCTTCCTCGCTCATCCCCTACCCGGGCACCGAGTTCTACCACAAGAGCATCGAGGACGGCTTCGTCACCGACGAGTACAACCAGATCTACCGCCGCGGGTTCCACACCCCCAATGGTAGCTACCTGAACTTCTTGTTCTTCATGACGCTGTTCAACAACCTCCCGAAGGAGTTCGTCCAGTTCCTGGCGAACGATCGCTTCGTGCGGGTGTTCAACCAACGCAAGTACGATTGGTTCTGGGGCAAGGCCTACCAATACGGCGAGTACGTCCGCCAGGCGCAGAAGCTCTCGACCTTCGCGGTCAAGGGCAAGCTGTTCGAGATCAAGAGCATCCGAGAGCTCAAGCGCGTAGCCAACCAGATCAAGTAGGGTTGGAGGTTGGTTTTCATGGGGCGGGGGCAGAGCCCCCGCAACGCCCCCCGCTCCTTGACCCCACGGGTTTCCCGTCGGCAGGGCCGCGCCGGGAAACCCGCGGGGCCCCCGTCGCGAGCGCTCGTCGGGGCCCTCTCGCGTCGGCACCGTCGGTCGCTCCCTGCCGGTCGCTCCCTTTGGGTGCCTCCTGGGCAGGCGGCCCGTCTGCCATCGGGCATAGTGGAGGAGCATGATCTTCGCGATCGCCACCGCCTCCGCCGCGGGCTTCCACTTCGTCCGCGCCGAGGTCATCGGGGGCGTGACGGGGCAGGTCCCCGAGGGTGGCGTCGGCGCCTCGTTCATCAGTGACGCCCTGCACGGGTGGGCCACCTTCGGAGACCCCGCGGTGGACCGTCACCTCGTGCGCGCGTGGCGGGTGGGGTCGAGCTTCCTGGGTCCCGTGCTCGGCGTGGTGCCGCCGACGTTCCGGGGCATGGTGCCGCGCAACGACGTGCCGTTCGCGCTGCCGTGGGTGCAGGCGCACCTGGGCGGGGAGGCCGCCGCCGGCAAGCTCGTCGAGGCCGACGTCTCCGGCCACTACGTGCTCAACGTCCCCGGGTTCTGGGACGTCGATCCGCGCCGGGCCTACGTCGGCCCGTCGGCCGGACTGGGGCTCAACGGGACGTGGTGGGAGGGCTGGCGCGGCGACGAGTCGGGGGTGGTCATGACCGGCAAGGCCACCGGCGAGGCCGGCTTCCTCGCGGGCGTCACGCTCCGGGACACGTGGTACGCGCAGGGGCGCGCCGTCGTGTCGCTCGATCTGTTCGGTGCCCACCAGTCGAACCTCGGGGTGGCGGCGACGACCGGCGTGTTCCTCGATCGCGTCGGGATCCCCGTGGGCGTCGAGGTGCGCGGCGAGCTCGACCGCGGCAACGACACGGTCACCACCGAGCCGGCGACACGCTGGGCCGCCCGGCTGGCGCTGTTCTGGAAGCTCACGCCGCCCTTCCAGACGAAGATCGAGGAGGACCTCGAGCGGCGGCGGCGCGAGGCGGCGGCCGCGGCGGCGCGCGGGGCGGGGTCGTGACGACCGTGTGACGCACGGTCGAGCCGCGGGTAGAGTGCGGCATGGGCGTGTTCCTCCTGCTGGCGGCCGACTGTGGCGTAAACGGCGTCCTCACGGAGCCGCCCGATCGGCCCGATCCGCTCGCCCTCCCCGAAGCGGCCGTCGTCGGCGACGAGATCGTGCTCCACCTCTCCGCCCGCGCCGACGGGGACTGGGCGGCAGGGTCGAACCGCGGCGCCCTCCTCGAAGCGCGCCTCGGCGGCAACCGCGTGCGGCACGTCGTGCTGCCGGGCGACCTGTACGTCGAGCAGCGGATCTCGCTCGGCGCCTGGGACGGCGGTCCGTTCACCCTGACCACGGTCGAGGGCCACTACGGCGGCGCGGACACCTGGTTCGCCCTCGCCGTCGACCCCTCGGCCGCCGACACGCCGGTCATCGGCACCTACGACGCCCACTGGGACAACGACACCCCGCTGCTCACCTACGTCGAGGGCGGCGCCTGGACCTGGGTGTTCACCGACGAGGACGGCGGCACCGGGCTCCTCCCGACGCTCTTGATGGCGAGCTGGGGCCGCCCGGTCGACATCGAGGGGCTCTGGGACGAGGCGTCGGCCACCATCCAGACCACCGACCACGCGTGGGTCTCGTTCGAGGGGCCCCATGAAGGCACGCACCCGCTCTTCGAGGTCGTCACGTACAACGGGCTCATCGGCCCCCTCGAAGACGCGCCCTACCTGCTCTCCCCGATGCCCGTGTCCTTCGACACCGAGGGCGGCACCATCCCGCGCGAGCGCGTGCTCGACGCCGAGCCGTGGGTGCTCACGACCGCGTGGGCCGAGGCCGAGCGCGAGGGGCTCGTCGCCGCGAACGGCGGCCAGGACGACTACGCCATCGGCGCCCCCGGGGACTACGTGTTCGTCGACTACCAGGTGCACGACGGCGCCCGGGTCTCCTTCGAGGCCGAGATCGAGGGCGCGTGGTGGTCCTCGCTCAACGGCCTCGGCACGGACGGCCTCACCGACGCCACCGTCAGCGGGATCGGCCGCACCTGCATCGAGCTGCCCCCCGGCGCCGACCCCGCCGACATCACCGGGCTCCGCATCCGCTCCCACGCAGGCTCCGGCGCCACCGGCGCGCGGTGGTTCCGCTACTACGACAGCGGCCTCCTCGAGCCGGTCGAGCTCGGGAGCTCCCCGATGGTCTCGTTCGAGGACGGTGGCACGGCCACCCTGTTCCCCTGACGCACCGCCGATGACGTTAGTCAGCACGGCATGAGCACCGGAGACGAATGACGCGTCACCTCTCCGAAGGCGAGCGGCGCGCCCAGATCCTGCGGGCCGCCCGCGGCATCTTCATCGAGCGGGGCTACCTCGCCGCGCGCGTCGAGGACGTCGCGAAGCGCGCCAACCTCTCGAAGGGGGCGGTGTACTTCTACTTCGAGAGCAAGCGCGCGATCTTCGACGCGCTGGTCGACGAGGAGCACGCGATCACGATCAGCTTCCTCGAAGAGGCCGATCGCGACACCCGGCCCGCCGCGATCAAGCTGGTCGAGCTGGGCCGCAAGTACCTCGACTATTTCGCCGGCCTGAAGACGCCCCCACGGTTCTTCCTGTTGATGAGCGAGATGGCCATCCGGGATGAGGATATCCGGAAGCGAGTGAACGCCATCCATCAGCGCTTCGTGGACCGCATCGCAGCCGTCGTCGAGCAGGGCATGAAGGAGGGGGTGTTCGAGGTCTACGATCCCATGGCCGTCGGCCTCGTCCTCAAGGCCCTCATCGACGGGCTCGCCGGGCAGAGCGCGGTGGGCGTGCGGCCGGACGTCGAGCGCCTCTCGACCGACGGCCTGCGGCTCATCCTCCACGGGCTCCTGCCCAAGGCGTACGCGGGGGTGGAGGCGCATGCAAGCTGAACGCTGGATGGCCCGAGCCGACCGCCACACCCGGATCCGGTGGATCGGGGCGGCGGCCTTTTGCGTGGCGGCGGTCGTCATGGCCGGCGGGCTGTCCGCGATCGTCACGGGCCAGGCGCCGCTGAAGTTGTTGCCCTGGTGCATCCTCGCCATGGGGCTCTCGCTCGGCGCGTTCGGCACGAACGACGACACCGCGCTGCATGCCCTCGCCGAGCTGTCGCGCCAGGGCGCGGTGCCGGCGCGGCACCAGGCCGAGTGGGACCACGAGCGGAAGGTCCGGGGCGCGCGCATCCAGGGCCTCCACACCCACCCGAAGACCTCCTTCGTCCTCCCGATCCTCGCGCTCGCGGCGCTCTCCGTGGCCGCTTCGCGGGTCGGCGCCGCGTGGGGGCTCATCTCTTGAGCCGCCTCGCCTTCGTCGGCCTCGATCGCCAGATCTACCTCACGGACGCCACGGGGGCCGAGCCCCTCGCGCTCACGGCGCCGGTGCCCCGGGTGGGCGGCTCGTGGGGCGTCTCCGCGCGCTCGCAGGAGTCGTGGTCCTGGCCCACCTGGTCCCCGGACGACGCCTGGATCGCGGCCTTCGCCGTCGAGGGGAGCGATACCGAAACCGGCCCCGTGCGCGTGGTGGCCCTCTCGATCGACGGCGTCCGCCAGGTCGAGTGGGCCCACCTCCCCAACGTGGCGCCGATCTACCTCCAGTGGCACCCCAGCGGGGACGCCATCTCGGTCCTCCTCCAGCAGGGCTCCGAATTGGCGCTCTCGCTCCTCCGCAAGGAGCGCCTCGGCCAGGTGCGCCCGTTGGAGCAGGGCGTCCCCTTGTTCTTCAACTGGACGCCCGACGGCAGCCGCGTGCTCATCCACGTCGGCGGCAAGGACGATCCGGGCGGCCGGCTCATCCTGCGTGACCCCATGGGCGACGGCGAGGATGTCCTCTACGACCGCTCCCCCGGCAGCTTCTGCGCGCCGGTGTTCCCCGCTGGCCGCGCCGTGGTGGCGTTGCGCCACGACAACGGCGGCTCCGAGGTGGTCGCGTGCGACGTCGACGGGAGCGACGCGACGTCGCTCTTCGTGCGCCGGGGCCTCCTCGCGGTCGTGCCGGCCCCGAACGGGGCGCCGTGGGTGGCCGTCTCGTCGGCCCCGCGCGGCGAGGGCACCCCCTACCGGGGCATCGACCTCGTGCACATCCTGACCGGGGAGACCCGCGAGATCAGCGTCTCGGACTGCCTCGCGTTCTTCTGGTCCCCGAAGGGCGACTACCTGCTCTACGCGGTCGTCGACTCGGACGCGAACTGCCTGCTCTGGCACATGGTCTACCTCGACGGCGGCCCGTCGATCCCGCTCGGGAGCTTCTGGCCCACGCGGGACATCCTGTTCTACCTGCACTTCTTCGACCAGTACGCCCAGAGCCACCCCATCATCTCGTCGGACGGGCGGTACGTCGCCTTTGCCGGCTACCCGGCGGGCGGCGGCCAGGCGGACCTCTCGAGCCCGCCGCGCATCTTCGTGAAGGACGTGACGGAGCCCGATCGCGCGCCGGAGCTGGCCGGACGCGGCTCCTTCGCGGTGTTCGCGAACAAGGCGTGAGGCACAGCCCCCTCACCGAGTTCGCGCTGCTCGCTCGCGCGCCGGACGAGGCCCTCGACCTGGAGCGCCTCTCGAGCTGCATCGCCCGGATCGGCACGCCCGCGCTCGACGCCGCCGCGCTCGGCGGGACCCTCGACCGCCTCGCCGAACAGGTCGCGGACGACGTGCACCCGGGGAGCCCCCCGGACGAGCTCGTCGCCGCGCTCGCCCGCACGATCGGCGGCCGCCTCGGCTTCCGCGGCACCCCGGACGTGTTCAACGGCCCCGAGGGCTCCTTCCTGGACAAGGTCGTCGAGCGCCGCACGGGGCTCCCGATCCTCCTCGCGGTCGTGTGGATCCTCCTCGGGAAGCGGCTCGGCGTGCCGATCGTGGGCATCGGCTACCCCGGCCACTTCCTCGTCGGCCTGGAGCTCCCCGGCGCCCGCCTCTACGTCGACCCCTTCGCCGGCGGCGAGCCCCGCGAGGCCGTGGATCTCCTCGCCCGCCTCCCGCCCGGCGCGGGCAGGAACCTGCTCGACCCCTCGCCCACCCGCGCAATCCTCACGCGCGTGCTCACGAACCTGAAGCACCTCTGGGTGGGGGCCGGTGCGCACGAGGCCGCCCTCGGAGCAGTCGACCGCCTGCTGCTCCTCGGCGGCGAGGTGCCGGGCGAGCTCCGGGACCGCGGGCTCCTCGCGCTCCGCCTCGCGCGGACGACGGAGGGCCGGCGAGACCTCGAGCGCTACCTGGCGATCGCCGCCGACGCCCCCGATCGCGCCGACGTGGAGCGGATCCTGGGGCGCGGCACGGGCAGGTAGCGGCCCGTCCGCGACCGCTCCCGCCGACACATCGCGCGACACATCCGGACGTCTCACTCGGCGGGGAGCAGCCATGCACGCCGAAGATACGCGTGTATCAGTCTTGACGTGGCAAGGGCTCACCGATACATCGGCGATACATTGGAGTGAGACATGGCCATCCGAGACCTCTTCACCTCGCGCCTCGCCGGCCCCGCCGGGCGGGTGCTCGACGCCCCCATCCGAGACATCGTGCACGAGATCCTGCGCGAGCACGGCTACGCGAGCCCCGCCGAAGTGCAGGCCCTGCGGGACGAGCTGCGGGACCTCCGCGCGAGGGTCGACGGCGTGGACCGCCGCATCGCCGACCTCGTCAAGATCGCCGAGGACGCCCGGACGGAGGCCGGGATGGCCCGCGCCGAGAGCACCACGCTCGCCGCGCGCGCGGAGGCCCCGGTGGCCGCGGCCGCCCCCGACCCCCGCGTGGCCGCGCTGGAGGCCCGCGT
>JAUXTN010000047.1 GCA_030684355.1 Pseudomonadota bacterium | reverse complement strand
GGTTGGAGCGGCGGCCGCGGCGGGCGTGGCGGCCGGCGGCTCGACGTGCAGCTCGCCGCGGATGAGGTCGGCGATGTCGTCGACGGTGACGTCCTCGCGCGGGGCCGTCCGCGCGCCGGAGGCTACGGCCGGTGCGGGGGCGGCGGCCGGTGCGGGCGCGGGCACGACGGATGGCGCACCGGAGCCGCGGACGAGCACGACCTCGGCGCTCTCCGAGGCGACGAGCGCCCCGAGGACCTGCGCCACGGCGAGCGCGTTGGCGATCTGCCGGGGCTCGTCGGGGCCGAAGTCGAGGACGTCCTCGACCGGGCGCGAGCCGTCGAGCTCGAGGAGGTAGCGCGTGATCTCGGCCCCGGCCGGGATCCGCCCCAGGAGCGGCGCGTGGACGGCGACGACGCGCGGAAACGTCTCGTCGGGCCAGCGCGGCAGGCGCTCGGAGGCGCCCCACAGGAGCGCGATCGCGTCATGCGGCTCGAAGGCGGGCGCGGGGGCGCCGGGATGGAGGAGGACCTCGCCCGTGACGGCACCGAGCGCCTCGTCGACCCGCACCTGCGCGACCGCCGCGCGCAGGCCGTCCGCGTCGAGGTCCGGCATCCGCTCCGCGATCCGCTCCGGCGACTCGCTCTTCAAGTTCGACTGCACCAGCACGAGCGCGCCCGCGCGGAAGAAGAAGAGGCGCCGCCGCTTCTCCTCGCGCCACTCGATCGCGAGCGTGGCGCTCTCGCGCACGGCCCGCCCGAACGCCTCCGCGATGCGTGCGCCGCTCATGGTTCGAGATCCCGCAGCGCTTCCCGCGCCAGATCGAACTCGTGGTTCTTCTCGACGGCGCTCCGGAGCAGGCGTCGGGCGGCGTCGACCTCGCCGCGCGCGCCGAGCAGGCGCCCCAGGTAGTAGAGCGCGTACTCGTCGTCCGGATCGAGGCCGAGCGCGCGGCGCAGCTCGGTCTCTCCCGCCGAGCCGTCCTCCGGGCAGGCCACGTGGCGCGCCCAGCCGAGCATCGCGAGGATGTCCGCGGCCTCGCCCTCGAGGAGGATCGCCATGTGGAAGAGGGCGGCGGCGGTGACGAACTCCCCGCGAAGGAACAGCTCTCTCGCGCGCTCCGCCTGGAGCACCGCGTGGTCCTCCATCCCGATCTGGCCCTGGGGCACGTGGGTCTCGCCGCCGAGGCGCGCATCGTAGATGGTGCGCCGCGCCGGATCGGAGAGCACCCGCCCCGCCTCCAGCGCACGCTCGTAGATCGCGCGGGCGCGGGCGCGGGAGGTCGCGTCGAGCGCCGCGGGGTGGCCGTCGGGGTGGAAGCGGGCGAGGGCTGCGACGGTCGCGGCGTTGATCTCGTCGCCGTCGGCGTCGGGCTGGAGGCCGAGCACGGTGTAGTGGTTGGCGTCGAGCAGGGCCTGGTGCTCGGCGCGCAGCGTCTCCACGAGCGCGGTGACGTCGAGCTCCGCGAGCCCGGCATCCCGGAGCTGGGGTGGCGCGGCCTCCTCGGTGAGGCGCAACAGGCCCCAGTCCCGCAGGTGCGCGACCAACGCGCCGGCCCCGGCCCCGGAGATGCGCACGCAGTCCCCCGCGGACGCGCCGCCGAGCAGGAGCGCCCGGAGCACGCCTCGGGTGTTGTCGGGGTCGAGCAGCGGCCACAGGCCGAGCAGCGCGGGCTCGAGGCGGATGAAGCGGGGGAGGTCCTCGTCGGCGAGGGGAGGCGGGGCGGCGCCGAGGCGCCACGTGATCGCGGCGGGGTGCACGTCGAACCCGGCGAGCCCGATCGGCTCGGCGGAGTCGAGCACGTAGCGGCCCGCGGGGATGGACCCGATGCCGACGGCGCGCAGCAGGACCTGCTCGCGCAGCGCGCGCTCGACGGCCCGGCGCTCGATGAGCTGGGAGCGGAGCAGCACCTCGCCGAGCGGCGTGCCGGTGCGGCGCCCCTCTTCTACGCTCGCCGCGAGGTGCTCCGCGGAGAGGATGCCGAGGCGCAGCAGCACCTGGCCGAAACCCGTGCCCTCGTCGCTCGAGCGCGCCGCCGCCGGGGCGCCACGCGAGAAGAACAGCCGGGCGCGCAGGCCGTCCGCTCCCTCGGCCTCCAGGACGCCGTTGAACGCGGTGTCGTGGAGCCGCCGCAACAGCGCCGGGAGCACGTCCGGGCCGAGCTCGCCCTCCTCGTCCCCGCCGCACGCGCCCTCGGCCGTGCCGAGCACCTCAACCCGCGGCACCCGCACGGTCCCGGGGCGGAGCGACTCGCCGGCCGCCGGCGCGTCCCCGGGGGCGTCCTGCGGCAGGTCCTGCGGGGAGACCGCGGCGAGCAGGTCGTCCCGCCGCAGGGGTTTTGCGAGGAAGGCGTCGGCCCCGGCCGCGAGCGCCGCCTCTTGCGCGTGGGTGCGCGCGGAGATGAGCACGATCCGCACCCGGCCGCCCCAGGGCGACATGCGGATGTGGGCGCACACCGCGGTTCCGTCCAGCCCGGGAAGGAGGACGTCCGCCACGACGAGGCCGGGGCGCAGCTCGCTGAAGCGCCGCAGCCCGTCTGCGCCATTGTCGGCGATCTCCACACGCCAGCCGGCGGCCGTCAACCAGCCGGTGACGACGCTCGCGGCGACGGGATCGTCCTCGATCAGCAACGCGACCGGTTCGGCCATGGCTTCGCTTCGCAGCGCCCTCGACGCGAGTATAACGGGCTCCTCGCCCGGGGTGGCGTCGCACGCCGCGGGTCGCGTCGGGGCGGACAGATTCTGGCCGGGCGTCGTGCTACGTTCGCCGGCAGCGAGGGCCCACCCACATGGTCAACAAGGTCATTCTCATCGGCAACCTCGGGAAGGATCCCGAGCTCCGCTCCACCGCCGGCGGCACGGCCGTCTGCTCCCTGCGCGTCGCGACCACGGAGAAGCGGAAGGACAAGGACGGCAACTGGGTCGAGCAGACCGAGTGGCACTCGGTGGTCGTGTGGGGCCGGCAGGCGGAGACCGTCAACCAGTACTGCAAGAAGGGCAAGCAGCTCTACATCGAGGGCCGCCTGCAGACGCGGAAGTGGCAGGACAAGGAAGGGAAGGACCAGTACTCCACCGAGGTCGTGGCGGAGAACGTCCGCTTCCTCGGCGGCGGTGGCGGTGGCGGTGGCGGTGGCGATGAGGGCGGCGGTGGTGGCTACGGCGGCGGCGGCGGCGGTCGCAGCGGCGGTGGCGGTGGCTACGGCGGCGGCAGCTCCGGTGGTGGGGGCGGCGGTGGCTACGGTGGCGGCAGCGGCGGCAGCGGCGGTGGCGGCGGTGGTTCCCGTGGCGGCGGCTCCGGTGGGGGCGGTGGCTACGGCGGCGGCGGTTCGGGCGGTGGCGGTGGTCGCGGCGGCGGTGGGCAGGCCCCGCCGGATGACGCGCCGCCGTACACGCCGGATGACGACATCCCGTTCTAGCGTCGAGATGTGCGGCCGTGCCCCCGCGATGACCGGGCCCTCGTAGCCAGAGGGTCCGGCTGGATCCGGGCGGCACATCGGCCCCCTGCGGGCCCGCGCTTCGCGCTTGGCTGGCGCACCCCGTCGCCTGCCGGCGTCGGGGTACGCCGAGCCGGCCGGCACAGCCGGCCGCCCTCCGGTCGCCGGCCGCGCGCGGTGGAGCGCCGCGGCGTGCCGGG
>JAUXTN010000043.1 GCA_030684355.1 Pseudomonadota bacterium | reverse complement strand
CTCGGGGGAGCCCGAGCGGCGCACGGCCATCGACATCTCGCTCGCCCGCGTGCTCGACGCCATGGGCGATCCCGGCGCCGCCGAGGCCTACGCGGCCCTCCTGGACGCGCCCGACGCGACCGTGCGGGTGGCGGCGCGGATCGCGGTGGCGGAGGGCCTCGTCGGGTCGGATCCCGAGCGCGCCCTGGCCTACTTCGAGGAGGCGGTGCAGGAGGCGGCGCCGGGCGAGGCGCGCGCGGCGGCGCGGGCCGGCTGGCTCCGGGCGAGCCTGGCGCTCGGGGACGTGGAGGGCGGGCTGGTGCGCATCCGGGCGTGGCTGGAGACGGAGGCGGACGGCCCCCTCCGCGGCGACCTCGCCGTGGCCGCGACCCAGGCGCTCCGCGCCGAGGGCCGGCTCGACGTGGCGATCGCCATCGCCGAGACCTACGCCGCCGACGGCGGCTTCGAGCTCGGCATGCACCGCGCCGGGGCCCTCCGCGAGCTGGGGCGGGGCGCCGACGCCGCCGAGGTCCTGCGCGGGCTCGTCGCGGGCTCCGCCGAGGACGAGGTGTGGCGCGTCGAGACGCTCGGCGAGGCCAACATCGAGGCCGGCGACCTCGACGGCGCCGCGAGCACCTACGACCGGCTCCTCGACCTGCCCGGCGGCGCGGCGGCCGCTTCGTTCGGACGCGCCCGTGTCGCCCGCGAGCGGGGCGACTACGCCGAAGCCCTGAAGCTCCTCTCGGCGAGCGAGGACGTCCGTGCCCCGATGGAGCGGGCGACCGTGCTCGAAGGCCTCGGGAAGATGGACGAGGCCGAGACCGCCTGGGAGCGCCTCGCCATCTCCCCCGACCTCGAGCAACGCTCCGCCGGCGTGCTCGGGATCGCTCGGGTGCGCCTCTCCCGCGACGATCCGGCGGGCGCCCTCGGCGAGCTCGACGCCCTCCCCGTGGTCGCCGACGGCTTCGTGCTCACCGCGGGCCAGGTCCGCGCCGAGGCCCTGCTCGTGCTCCGCCGCTTCGACGAGGCCGCGGCCGTGTACGCGGGCATGGACGGCGACGCCGAGAGCCGGGTCGTGGGCGCGATCGGGCTGGGGGAGGTCGCCCTGGCCCGCGACGACGCACGCGCCGCGCTGACGACGTTCGAGCGCGCGTTCGAGGCCACAAGCGACCCCTACTACCTGGCCCAGGCCCTCTCCGGCATCGCCCGCGCCCAGGCCGAGGGCGGCTCGCTGGCCGACGCACGGGCCACCCTGGCGCGCCTCCGGAAGGAGCACCCCGGTCGTGCCGACGCGATCCAGGCCGCCGAGGCGGTGATCGGGCCGTGAGCGCACCGCGCGGAGCGGCGGGGCGCACGAACCGCGGCGGCGTCGGCTATCTTGGCGTGGACGTTGCTTGGTTCCCTACCTCCCGGAGCGCTCCGTGACCCTCCTACGACTCGCCCCCCTGCTGCTCGTGGCCTGCACGGGCGGAAAGACCGACGACACCGGCACCGCGCCGGCGGACACGGACACCGACACCGACACCGACACGGACGTTGAGCCGGCGGCGGTGTGGTCCGAGTACCGGGTTGGCACCTCCTCCACCTTGAACGGCGTGTACGCGTCCGGCGAGGGCGTGTACGTCGCGGGGACCGCCGCCGGCGCCTTCACCGGCGGCGCGGGCGACACGTGGACCCCGCTGTCCACCGGCGTCGACGACGAAGAGGACTTCACCGACCTCTGGGGCCAGGGCGCGGGCGCCACGCTCGACCTCGTCGTCTCGGCGACCAGCGGCAACGTGGCCCGGTACGTCGGCGGCGCCTGGACCGTCGAGGACCTCGGCACCTCCAACCACGAAGGCGTGGGCGGATCGGGCCCGGAGGCCCTCTACGTCGTGAGCTGGGGTGGCATCTTCGCGTACGACGGCGCCACGTGGACCTTCGAGGCGCCCCCCTCCGACGAGCGCCTCAACGACGTGTGGGGCATCGGCGCGGACGCCTTCGCGGTGGGCGAGGGCGGTGTCATCGTGCGTCGCTCCGCTGGCGTGTGGTCCGCCATGAGCTCGGGCACGGATCTCGACCTGAGCGCGGTGTCGGGCACGAGCCTCAGCGACGTGTGGGCGGTCGGCGCGGACGGTGTGGCGCTGCACTTCGACGGGACGAGCTGGACCGTCAGCGAGACCGGCGTGGACGACGCCCTGTGGGCCGTCTTCGCACCGGCGTCGAACGCGGTCTACGCGGTCGGCTCGGCGGGCGCGGCCGTCCTGTGGGACGGCACGGCGTGGACCTCCCTCCCGACCGGCGTGGACAACAACCTCTACGCCATCCACGGCGCCAACTCCACGAACGTGTGGGCCGTCGGCAATCGCGGGATCGCGCTCCAGTACAAGGCAGCCGAGTAGCGCCACGGGGCCGCGCAAGAAGCGCGGCTGGTCGCCGACGGAGGGGCCCCCCCGGATCAGCCGGGGTGCTTCATCTTCCAGCGCATCTTCCGCAGCATGCCGCGCAGCACGGCGACCTCCCCGGTCTCCAAGCCCGCGCGCTGGAGGATCCGCCTAAGCGTGGCGGTGACCAGCGCCGGCTCGTGGCCCCGCAGGTAGGTGCCGATCTCCAGGGTCGTCATCCACTCGGTGATCAGCGGGTCGAGGTCGCCCGCGGCGACCGTCGGGCGCGCCTCGGTGGCCCCTGGCGGAGCCCCACGCGCGGGTCCGCCCCGCCGCCCTTCCCCGTCCGGCCGCGGCACGTAGCCGCGCTGCTGCGCCTCCGCGAAGAGCGCGGCGCCGACCAGCAAGGTGGCCTGGGAGAGGTTGAGCGAGGCGTGGATGTCCGTGGGGATGTGGAGCAGCGCGTGGGCGTGCAGGAGCTCGTCGTTGTCGAGCCCGCGGTCCTCGGGGCCGAAGAGGACGGCGATGTCGCCCTCGCCGTCGAACGCGAGGGGCGCGAACGTGCTCGGGGTGTGCGCGGGCCACTGGTGGTGCCGGCCCCGGGCGGTCGTCGCCACGACGAAGTGGCACCCCGCCACGGCCTCGGCCACCGACGAGACGTAGCGGGCCTGGTCGAGAATGTCGGCGGCGCCGGGCGCCATCCAGCGGGCGCGGTCGATGTCGAGCGCCTGCGGGGCCACGACGGCGAGCCGCCGGAGCCCCATGTTCTTCATCGAACGCGCGACGGCGCCCACGTTTCCAGACTGGAGGGGCCGTACGAGCACGAAGAGGACCCGTTCGCGGAGGGTCCGGCCGGCGAAATCAGCCTCCAAACAACCCCTTGAACCAACCGGTGACCTTCGACCAGAGCGGCGCGTCGGCAGGCTTGTCCGTCGTGGCGTCGGCGGGCTTGGTATCGGGCGCCTTGGCGTCGGTGGGGCGGGTCTCGGCGCCCTTGGTGTCCGCGTGCCGCACGTCCGGCGCCTTCGCGTCGGTCGGGCGGGCATCGACCATCTTCAGGGGGGAGGCGTCGGGGTTGAGCGACGGGAGGCGCGGGGCGCCGCCGAACGCGCCGGAGCCGTTCGCGCCCAACGCGGAGTCGCCCCCGATCTGCTGGGCGAGGCCGGACATCGGCATGGTCAACGGGAGCGGGGGCGGAGCGCTCGGGACGCTCTCGTCCTTCTTGGGCGCGGCCGCCACGGGCTCGGCGCCGCCGCCCTTCCCGAGCTTCAAGGTGCTCTCGACGGTCTGGCCGGTCGCCTTGTCGCGCGCGGTCAGGTTGAGGATGCCCTCGGAGTCGATGTGGAAGGTGACCTCGATCTGCACCTTGCCCTTGGGCGCGGAGCGGATGCCGGAGAACACGAAGGTGCCGAGCATCTCGTTCTCGGCGCAGACCTGGCTCTCGCCCTGGTAGATCCGCAGCATGATCGAGCGCTGGTTGTCCTTGCTCGTGGTCAGCGTGCGGGTCTTGTAGTCGGGGAGCGGCTGGTTCTTCGGGAACAGCACGTGCATCGTGCCGTCCACCTTGTTGATGCCGATGGGCATCGGGAGCACGTCGAGCAGCGTGACGTCATCGGTCGTCGTGCCCGCGAGCGAGTGCGACATGATCGCGGCGCCGATGCCGACGGCCTCGTCCGGGTGGACACCCTTGCAGGGCGGCTTGCCCATGAAGTCGGTGACGCGCCGCTGCACGAGGGGCATGCGGGATTGGCCACCGACGAGCAGCACCTCGTCGATCTGCACCTTCGTGCTGCCGGACTCGCGGAGGATGCGCTCGGTGTTCTGGATGGTGCGCTCGACCAGGTCCCCGGTGAGCTGCTCGAGCTTGTCCCGGGTGAGCTCCAGGTCGATGTCGAGCGGGCCGGTCTCGCCCTTCGTGATGAAGGGGATGTGGATCCGGGTGCGCGTGGCGCCGGAGAGCTCGATCTTGGCGGCCTCGGAGGCGTCCCGGACGCGCTGCACGGCGACGCGATCGAACGAGAGGTCGATCGCGTGGTCCTTGTAGAACTGCTCGAGCACCCACTGCATGACGCGGTCGTCGAAGTCGACGCCGCCCAGGAAGGTGTCGCCGCCGGTCGCGATGACCTCGAAGATGCGGCCCTTGATGTCGATGATCGAGATGTCGAACGTGCCGCCGCCGAGGTCGTACACCGCGATGCGCTGGTTGAGGTTCTTCCCCAAGCCGTAGGCGAGCGCGGCCGCGGTGGGCTCGTTGAGCACCCGCAGGACCTTCAGGTTGGCGAGGCGACCGGCCGTGCGGACGGCCTGGCGCTGACGGTCGTTGAAGTAGGCCGGGACCGTGATGACGGCCTGATCCACCTCGGCGCCGAGCGACTCCTCCGCGACGTCCTTGATCTTTCGGAGGATCGCCGCCGAGATCTGCTCGAGCGTGAAGACCTGGTCCTTCACCTTGACGAGCACCTCGTTGCTCTCGCCCTCGACGAGCTCGTAGGTGAAGACCTGGCGGATCTTCTCGATCGTCTTGCTGTGGAAGTTGCGGCCGATGAGCCGCTTGGCCGCCGCGACCGTGTTCTGCGGGTTGAGCTGAGCCTGCCGCTTGGCGTCATGCCCGACGAGTCGCTCCCCCTTGTCGCTGATCGCGAACACAGAGGGAATCGTGGTTGTACCTCCCTTGTACGTGATAACCCGTGGCTTGCCACCCTCGACGATGGCCGCGCAGGAGTTCGTCGTGCCGAGGTCGATACCGATCGCCTTGCCCATGTGCCGTACTCTTCCCGACGTGGCAGGCCGAATAGCACGTAGACGTCGGGCGAGTCAACGCGACCGGTGCCCGCGGGGGCCGCCGGCTCCGGGCTTAGTCGTAGCGCAGGAGGATCTTGCCGTCGGTACGGTCACAGCTCGTTGCGACGGCTTCGAGCGTCCGCGCGAACGGGAAGCGGCGCGTGATCATCGGCTCCACGTGGAGGCGTTCTGCCTCCATCAACCTTAGGATTCGCGGAAAGCAACCTCCGCCCGCATGGCCGCGCGCCCCGGCGATGGACGCCGCCTGGGTCACCAGGACGTCGAGCATCACGGGCGCCCGCAGGCCCGTCCGTCCGAGGTACACCATCTTTCCGCCCGGCGCGAAGGCCCGCTCGATCTGCGGCATCGTCTGCACGGCAGCGCCCGCGGCCTCCACCATCATGTCCGCGCCCCACCCACGGGTCCGGTCGCGGATGATCTCGGCAGCGGGGGCCTCCCGGGGGTCGTAGACGCCATCGGCGCCCATGGCCTCGGCCACCGCGCGGCGCTCGGGGATGGTCTCGAACGCGAGGACGGAGGCCGCCCCGGCTGCCCGGGCGAGCGCGATGGCGCCGAGCCCGATGGGGCCGCAGCCGAAGACGACCACGTTGCCGCCGGGCGCAAAGCCCCCCGCGGACACGAACATGCCGTTGTACGAGCACGCGATCGGCTCGATGAGGGCGCCGAGCTCGAGTGCCCGGTCCGCGCTGCCGAGCCGCTCCGCAAGGGGGTCGAGGGACCACAGGAAGCGCTCGCTGGCCGCGATGTACTCGGCGTACGCGCCCGGCGAGGAGAACCCCACCATGTCGAGGTCGGGGCACTGGTTCGGGTGCCCGGTGCGGCAGGCCTCGCAGACGCCGCAGTACAGCATCCCCTCGGCGGCCACGAGCATGCCGGGGCGGAGGTTGCGTACCCCCGGGGCGACCTCCAGGACCTCCGCCGTGTACTCGTGCCCCACCGTGACCGGCACCCGGACCGGGCCGGAGAAGAGCACGTACCCGTCGGCGTCGTGCTCGTAGCAGTGCGTGTCGCTCCCGCACACGCCGCATGCCCGCACCTTCAGGAGCACCTGGCCGTGCGCGGGGGTCGGATCGGGGACCTCCATCGGCACGAAGCGCGGGTGCCGGAGCACCTGGGATGCCATCGTGGCCTTGCGGCTCTGGAGCTCGCGAGGGGAGGGCGTGTAGCCGGGGCGGGGGGCCCACTCTGCGTCGAGCACGATGGCCTTCACGGAGGTCCTCGGGGCGGGGGTGCGGAGCTGGGGTCGACGACGAGGAGAATATGCCCCTCGGGCGCCACTGTCGTGCCGACCAGGTGCGGCAGGGCGTCGAGCGGCCACGGCGGCGTCGACACGAGGGTGTCCACCGCGCCGAGCACCTGGTCCACCCGCAGGTGCTGCCCGTCCGCGACGCGGACCGCGGCCGTGCCGGTCACCGGGAGGCCGAGGAGCGTCGGGGCGTCGGGCTCGTCCGCGATGGGCGGGGCGAGGTTCGCGACGAGCGCGAGGGTCTGGCCGCCCGCGCGCACGAGGATGAGCCGGACGAGCTCGGCGTGGAGCGGCACCTCGATGTTGAGCCGCGTGCCCGCGCGCGAGGACTCGAGCTCGAGGCGGCCGCCGAGCCGCGCCACGAGGTGCAGGACGGCCGGCAGCCCGTGACCCCGCCCGGCGACGGGGCCGGGCTGCTCGAACGTGGTCAGGCCCGGCCGCAGGGCCAGCTCGACGGGGTCCCCGTTGGGCTCGCGCGCGACGGCCCGGAGCCGAGCGACGTCGAGGCCCTGGCCGTCATCCGCGAAGCGCACCCGGAGCCGCCGCCCGACACGCTCCACCACGATCGTCACGTTCCCGATGCGGCCCTTGGCGCCGCGATCTTCGGGGCGCTCGATGCCGTGGGCCATGGCGTTGTGCAGGAGGTGCACGAGCGCCGCCTGGAGGGGGCCGAGCACCTCGGGGTCCACCCGGAGGTCCTCGCCCTGCACGTCGAGCCGCGCCTCCCGGCCCAGCTCCTTGCACAACGCGCGCAGGCGGCGGCGCAGCGGGGGGAGCACCGTCGCGAACGGCACCTCCCGGAGCTCGGCGAGCCGCGCGTACATGCGCCGCGCGGCCTCCTCGACCCGGCGGATCTCGCGCTCCGCGGTGGGGTTGTCCCCGGAGATGTCGCGCAGGCGCTGGCACGCGGACAACATCTCGGCGAGCGCGGCGACGGCGTCCTCGGTGCCCGCGGGGTCCCACCCAGAGTCGGTGGGCTCCTCCTCGGGGAGCAGGCGGAAGCCCGTGCGCGCGTTGGCCGTGAGGTGGCCCCGGAGCCGGTGCTCCATCTCCGCCGCGAGGTCGGGCTCGTTCCCGCCGGCGACCTCGTCGATCTGGCGGTGGAGGTGGCCGATCGCCTCGACGATGAGCTCCGTGGTCGGGCCGTCGGACGCGAGCGATCCGCGCAACAGCTCGTCACAGACGTCCTCCAGGGCGTGCGCCATCGCGGCGATGGCGCCGAGCTGCATCGTCGCACTCATGCCCTTCAACGTGTGGAAACACCGAAGCAGCACGCGTGGATCGGCCGGCGGGGTGGCGCGCGTGAGCTCGGCGCGGGCCGTGGCGATCGCACGGTGCGCCTCCGCGACAAACAATGACCGGTACCGCGTTCGATCCACGACAGGGCTCTATCCCCGCGGGCGCAGACCGTGCTCGGAGAGGGCGGCGGCAATCCGCTCGGGAAGGAGCAGTGGATCCACCAGAATGTCGGCGCCATGCGGGTCCGCAGGGGGCCGATCTTCGTGCGGATGCGTATCTGTCGCGATCCCGACGAGGCCCGCGGGGGTCGAGAGGAGGATGACGACCTCGGGCGCGACGATGGCCAGCGGGCCCCCTTCGAGCACCACGAGGTCGAGCACGGCGATGGCGCGTCCCGACGCCGCACAGGCCCCGAGGATCCAGTCCGGTGCGATGGGGACGAAGGAGACGCGCGGGGCGGTGAGGACGCCACGAACGGCGCCAACGTCGAGGAAGAGGCGACGTCCGCCGCGCCAGGCGGAGACGAGCATCAGGTCTCTCCGCGGGTGGCGATGCGGGGCAGGGTGTTCAGGACGTCCACCTCGAGGATCGCCCGCTCGTTCGCGAGCGCGACGGTCAGCACGTAGTGGCCCCAGACGAGGCGCTCCCCGGCGACCGGCACGTGTCCGAGCTGGGCGAGCAGGAAGCCCGCGAGGGTCTCGTAGTCGCCCTCGGGCATCTCGAAGCCGGTGACCTCGTAGAGATCCTCGCTCTCGACGCGCCCCGACGCGACCCATTGGCGTTCGCCCATCTTGCGGACGAGGGGCCGGCGCCGATCGTACTCGTCCTCGATGTCGCCGACGATCTCCTCGAGGATGTCCTCGATGGAGATGAGGCCCACCGCGCCGCCGTACTCGTCCACCGCCACCGCGAGGCGCTGGCGCTTGCGCCGCAGGTCGACGAAGAGCTCGTCGACGCGCTTGCTCTCGGGGACGAACATGATGTCGTGCATGACGGTGCCGACGGGGCGGGTGTCGTCGGGGACGAACAGCAGGTCGCTGTGCATCACGACGCCCACGAGGCGGTCGATGCGCTTCCGGTAGACGACGATGCGGGAGAAGCCCTGGTCGATCATCACCGCGCGGGCCTCGGCGCACGTGGCGGTCTCCGGGACGCCCACGACCTCGATGAGCGGCACCATGGCGTCCGCCACCTGGGTCTCTGAGAAGTTGAAGACCCGGAGGATCATCTCCTTCTCGTCGTCGTGGATGTCGGTCATCGTCGCGCTGTCGAGGAGGAGCTGGATGTCCTCGCGGCGGACGGCGTGCACCTGGGCGTCCTTGACGCCGAGCACGTTCATGATGAAGCGGGTGGCGTGCTCGATCGCCCAGAGCGCGGGCCGCAGCACGACAGAGAGCGCCGAGATCGGGCGGGAGACGTACGGCGCCAGGGTGTTGGCGTGCTGCTGGAAGATGGTCTTCGGGACCATCTCGGAGAACACGATGGTCAGCGGCGTGTACACCGCGACGACGAGCAGCTCCGGCACGTCTCCGAGGCGGCCGAGCGCGTGCGCGACGAGCGTGGCGCCGGCGATCGTGGCGGTGTTCGTGCCGATGAGGCAGGTGCCGACGAGCTGCGTGGGCCGCTCGAGCAGCTTGAGCACGCGGCGGGCGGCGGTGTCGCCGTTCTCGGCGCGGGCGCGCAACACGAGGCGGTCCGACCCCACGATCGCGATCTCGGCCCCCGAGAACAGGCCCTGCATCACGATGCAGGAGAGGATGAGGAGGATCTCCGCGAGCGGGCTCATGTGAGCTCCTCGCTGGCGACGCGCTCGCGCACCTCGATGGTGACGGTCACCTCGGTGATCCGCCGCCCATCCACGCCCGAGACCAGGAAGTGGAGGTTGTTCCACTCGACCTCGTCCCCCTTCTTCGGGGCGGCGCCGAGCTGGTGGAAGACGAAGCCGCCGAGCGTCGTGTAGTCGCCCTCCGGCAGCTCGACGTTGAACCGGGCGTCGAAGTCCTCGATGTCGATGCCGGCGCGCACCGTCCAGACGTTCTCCTGGAGCTGGGTCGCTTCCTTCTCGTCGACGTCGCTCTCGTCGAGGACCTCGCCCACGAGCTCGGTCAGCAGGTCGTCGAGGGTGGCGAGCCCGGCGATGGAGCCGTGCTCGTCGACCACGATCGCCATGTGGTTGTTCTTGACCCGGAACTCGCGGAGGAGGTCCTGCGCGCGCTTCGACGGCGGCACGAACATCGCGGGGTGCAGCATCTTCTGGAGCTGCCGCGCGTGCGGCGGCGGGGCGTCGTGCAGGCGTAGGAGGTCCTTCACGAGCAGCACGCCCACGACGTTGTCGGGGTTGCCCTGCCAGAACGGCACGCGGCTGTACCGGGCCTCGCGGATCTCCTGGAGGATCTCCTCCCACGGGGTCGTGAGGCTCAACGAAAAGATGTCGGGGCGGGGGGTCATCACGCGGGAGACGGGGAGGTCCCCGAACTCGAAGACACGGTGGATGATCTCCTGCTCCATCGGCTGGATGATGCCGGTCTCGCGGCCCTGGTCGATGAGCGTGCGGAGCTGGTCCTCCTGGAGGGTGTCGTGCAGGGGCGCGGGCGAGACGCCGAGGCCGCGGAGGATGAGGTCCCCCACGCCGGAGAGCACGTAGCGGACCGGGCTCACCAGCTCGTTCCAGAAGGCGAGCGGGCGGATGACCCGCGTGGTGATCTTCCGGGCGAAGCGCAGGCCGAGGGTCTTCGGCAGCACGTCCCCGAACAGGATGAGGATCGGCGCGAGCAGCACGATGTTCAGCCAGGGCCACCGCGGCAGCCACGCCAGCACCAGCGCCGCGGACACGGCGGAGAGGCCGATGTTCGCGAACTCGTTGCCGATGAGCAGGGCGGCGAGGAGACGCCGGGGCCTGTGGAGCACGTGCCGGACGAGCTCCCCGATGCTGGGATCGTCCTTCAGGGCCTCGCGGTCGACCTTTTGGAGCGAGAACAGGGCGGTCTCGCTCATCGAGAAGAACATGCACAAGGCGAGCAGCGTGAGGAGGAGCCCCAGCGTGAGCGGCAGACCGGCGGAGGCGAGCGAGAACGTGGGCGCCAGGGGTTCGGCGGCGAAAGCGACGGTGGCGGCGAGCAGGGGGCTCAGGTGGCCTCCCCGTTCCGTCCGGGCGTAGATCGGGTGCGCCCGCGGCGCGGAGGCGTCCGGGGGACGCGCGCGGCGAAATGTGTGAACAAGGACGCGGGCATCTCGCCGCCGTCCACGAGGCGGAGCCCCGGGCGCGGCTCGAGACGCCCCACGCGACTTATCGGGATGTCCTGCATGCTGGCGACGGATCGTACCGCATCTCGGTCCTGTACGGAGGCGGAGAACAACAACTCGTAGTCTTCACCAAACGCGACGCGCCAATCCAGGGGGGCGTCCCCGGGGATCATTTCGGCGTCGAGGAGGGCCCCGCAGCCAGACGCATCGCAGAGCCGACCGAGGTCGCGCGCGAGCCCGTCCGAGAGGTCCATCATTGCGGAGGCGAGCCCGGCCTCTGCCAACGCCACCCCGAACGCCACGGGCGGCTCGGGGCGACGCAGGCGGGCGAGGGCGGCGGGACGGGGGGTCGCGGAGAGGAAGCCCTCCGCGGCGAGCCCGAGCTGGCCGGTCACCCACACGTCGTCGCCCACGCGGCCGGTGCTGCGGCGGACCGGACGCGCGGCGTGCCCGCCGACGGTGAGCGAGAGGGTGCGGACGGGCGAGCGCGTGGTGTCGCCCCCGACGAGGGCGACGCCCCACTTCGCGCACGCGGCGTGGAGGCCGTCCGCGAAGGCGTCGACCCACGCGCGATCGAGCGGGCTCGGGAGCCCCATCGTGAGCAGCGCGAACGAGGGGCGGCCCCCCATGGCGCCCACGTCGGAGACGTTGACGGCGACGAGCTTCCAGCCCACGTCGGCGGGGGAGAGCTTGTCGTCCCAGTGCACGCCCTCGACCATCGAATCGACGGTGTAGACCCGCCCGTCCTCGAAGAGGGCGGCGTCGTCTCCGATGCCGAGCACGAGGCCCGGGGCGGGGGCCGAGCGGGAGGCGAGCCGGTCGATGACCCAGTCTTCGTCTGGGTCGGGGCCGTCAGTTGCCGGCATCGATGGGCTCCGGAGGGGCGAGCGGCCGCACGCCTTCCCGGGTGACCGTCAAGAGCCGCCAGTCGCGCGCGATCTGTCGATCCGGGCCAAACCCGAGGGTGCCGGCGACGGGATCCGCGAGCCGGGTGGAGAGGAGGGCGGCCGAGCGATCGCCGCCAGCGGCCACGACGGCCGCCACGAGCCGGGTGGTGTCGTACGCCGCGGCTTCGACCACGGTGGCGTCGCCCTTGCCGAGGTCCTTCCAGGCGGCGAGGAAGGTGTCGACGGGGGCGTTGTCCACCCGGGCGTCGAAGGCGTCCACGAAGATGGAGTCCTGGACGTAGGTGCCGCCGCGACGGGCCAGCTCGTCGCTGTTCCACGCGTTCAAGCCGAGGAGCGTGACGGGCGCGTCGTCCCGGTGCGCACGGAAGCGGCCCACCGGGAACTCCTCGAACGCGAGCGCCGACGCGAGGAGCGCGACGCGCTGGTACGAGTCGGGGATGAAGATGGCGTCATAGTCGATGAGCGGCGGCAGCACGACCTTCTTCACGTCCTGCTTGTTGCGCTCGGCCTCGCGCTTGAGCCGCTCGTACTCGCCGGCGCGCGCCTTGTAGTCCTTCTTCCCGAGCGCCTTCGCGGTGGCCCGGTAGTCCTTCTGCTCCGGGTCGTAGCCGGTGCGCGCGGGGACGGTGCCTCCGCGGGCAGTCACGGCGTCCGCGAAGATGCGAGCGGCGTTCTCGCCGAAGGGGGTCGTGGGGTGGACGATGGCGTAGCGCTTGAGCCCACGGACGTCGAAGGTCTCCTTCAGCAGGGCCTCGACGAGCTGCTCGGTGCTCGGGAACCCGCGGAACACCTGGTCTCCCGCGACGAGGACCTCCTCCGACGAGGTGAGCGTCACCAGCGGGACGTGGATCGCCTGCGCGACGGAGGCGCACTGCAGGGCCTCCTCCTTCAGGAGCGGCCCGATGACGAGGCTCGCGCCTTGCTGGATGGTGGCCTGCTCCAGCGCCTTCACGCACTTCTCCGGCGTGCCGCCGGTGTCGAAGAACGCGAGCCGGAGCTCGCCCCCGGCGTGCTTGTTGCCGAGCTCGATCGCGGCGCGGAGGCTCTCCGCGGGGAGCGCGTAGGTGCCCGTCAGCGGGAGCAGCACGGCGACGAAGCCGGGATCGATCTTGACGCCGCCGGCCGCGCGTTGGGCCGCGTAGGCGGCTTCGCGGGCGAAGGGAGAGTCGGCGAACTTCTCGGCGAAGGTGGCGGCGAGCTCGCCGGCCTTGGCGAGGTTCCCCGACGTGACCGCGGAGCGGATGGCGGCGATGGCCTCGAGATCCGCTGGCTCGGTGGAGACGGGCTCTGCCGCCGGCTCGTCGCCGAGCGACTCGACGGCCTTCGCGATGCGCTTCGCCACGTCCTTCTCGCCCGACGCGAACCGCTCGGCCTTGTCGGCGAGGGCCTGCACGTCCTCTGCGGGGGCGCCCTCGGCGGCCTTGGCGCGCGCGAGCAGGAGGTAGCGGTCGGCGTTGAGCGTGGGGGGCACGTACGCGTCGGCGATGAGCTCGAGCGTCGCGAGGTTGTTGCCGCTCGCGGCCCCGTTCGCGTCGACCACCGCCATGCCGAGCACGGCCGGTGCCTTCGCGAGGGACGCGGGGTAGTCCCCCGCGATCCGCTCGAAGTGGGCGCGGGCGGCCGGAAGGTCTCCGGCGAGGCGGCGGAGCTCGCCGGCGTAGAGGAGGAGCCAGGGGGTCTGCTCCTCGTCGCCGCGGGCCTCCTCCAGGAGCTCGGCACCCGTGGTGCGGCTCTTCTGCCCCATGGCCTTGTCGATGGGATCCGGGAGGCGGGGCGCGCCGGCGCAGAGCAGGAGGAACGGGAGCGCGGCAATCGCGCGCGACAGGCCCTTCATCGACGGCTCCGGATGGACTGTTCCCACGCGCGTCGCGCGGGGTGGGCGTCCTGGCCCAGGCGTTCGCCGAGCGCGGAGACCGCCGCGCGCTGATCCGCCGTGAGGGTCGCGGGGACCTCGACCACGACGCGCACGTGGAGGTCTCCCTTGGCGCCGCCTTCGATCGCGGGGAGGCCCCGACCGGGCAAGCGGAAGGTCTTCCCGCTCGGCGTGCCCGAGGGGATGCGGATGGTGGTGCTCCCGGACAGGGTGGGCACGGCGATGTCCGCGCCGAGCGCGACCTCTGGAAAGGTCACGGGCACTTCACAGAGGAGGTCGGCCCCGCGGCGTCGGAAGAGGGCGTGATCGTCGACGTTCACCACCACGTACAGATCCCCCGCGGGCCCTGGAGTCGTCCCTGCGAACGCGGCGGCCTCGTGTCCTTTCGCCTTCAGCTTCAGCTTCTGGCCCGTGGCGACGCCGGGCGGCACCTTCACCCGAAGCTTGTCCTCGAGTGGGTGGCGCCCCTCGCCGCTGCAGCGCTCGCACTTCTTCGCGGGGACGTAGCCGCGGCCGTCGCACGCGGCGCAGTCCGTGCGCAGGAGGCGGCGCGTGGGCGACTTGCCGGTGCCGCTGCACGTCGCGCAGGGGACGCGATCGTCGGGGTGATCGCCGGAGCCGTCGCACTTGCGGCAGCGGACGGTGCGGGGCACGTCGAGCGTGCGCTCTACGCCGGTGGCGGCCTCCTCCAGCGAGATCGTCAGGGTGTAGCGCAGGTCTTCGCCCGCGCCCCCCGGGCGGCGACGCCGGAACAAGCCGTTGAGGGCATCCCGGAGGATCTCGTTGAGCTCGTCCGCGTTCGGCGGGCGGCCGGTCGGCGTGTAGAGCGGGCCGAGGCGGTCGTAGCGCGAGCGTTGCTCGGGATCGCCGAGCACTTCCCACGCCTCCGCGCATTCGCGAAAGCGGCGCTCGGCGTCGGCATCCCCCGGATTCCGGTCCGGGTGGAACTTCATCGCGAGACCCCGGAAGGCGCGCTTGATGTCCTCGGAGCTGGCGGTGCGGGCCACCCCCAGAACTGCGTAGTAGTCTCGGCGCGCCAAGCCTGGATCCTCCGGCCGTTCCCTAACGCGTGCGGAGGGAGACGGGCGCCGCGACGCGACCCGCCGCGCTACTCGTCATCGACGAGCTCGCCGCCGAGGGCGAGGGTGGGCCCGTTCCCGCCGTGGTCATCGCTCGACGGGCCGTTCCGCGCCGAGGCGTAGATCGACTCCGCGATGCGCTGCGCGGCCACCGCGAGCCCCTCGTGGGCATGGGCGACGGTGGCGCGGTCGCGCGCGGTCATCGCCCGCTCGGCGATCGTCAACGCGTCGCGGATCGCGCGGTCGTCGGCCACGTCGAGGAGCTCGCTGTACTCGTCGAGGCTCCGCCGCGTCGTGTAGATGAGGCCGTCGAGGCGGTTGCGCGACTCCGCCACGTTGCGGCGCTCCGCATCGTGATCGCGGAACTGCTCGGCGTCGCCGATCATCTGCTCGATCGCGCCGTCGCTGAGGCCCGAGTTCGAGATGACCTTCAGGGACTGGGCCTTGCCCGTGCCCTTGTCGCGCGCCTTCACGAGGAGGATGCCGTTGGCATCGAGCTCGAAGGTGACCTCGATCTCGGGGAGGCCGCGGGGCGCTGGCGGCAAGCCGTGCATCTCGAGGTGGCCGAGCGACTTGTTGTCGTCCGAGAACTCGCGCTCGCCCTGGAGGATGTGCACCCGGACCATGTCCTGGTTGTCCTGCGCGGTCGTGAACACCTTGCTCTTGCGGCAGGGGATCGCCGAGTTGCGCGGGATGATCGACTCGAAGAGGCCGCCCGCGGTCTCGATGCCGAGGGAGAGCGGGGTCACGTCGAGGAGGAGGACGTCCTTGACCTCGCCCTTGAGGACGGAGCCCTGGATCGCGGCGCCGACGGCCACCACCTCGTCGGGATTGATGCCGCGCTCGGGCGCCTTCCCGAAGATCTGGGCGACCTTCTCCTGGACGCGGGGCATGCGGGTCATGCCGCCGACGAGCAGGATGGCGTCGAGGTTGGCGGGCTTCAGCCGTGCGTCGGAGAGGGCCTGGCGGCACGGGCCCTCGAGGCGGTCGATGAGGTCGGCGCAGAGGCCCTCGAGGCGGGCGCGCGAGAGCTCCGCCATGAGATGGAGGGGGCCCGAGGGCGTCGCGGTCACGAAGGGGAGGTGGATCTCCGTCTCGGTCGTGCTCGAGAGCTCGTGCTTTGCCTTCTCCGCGGCCTCCTTGATGCGCTGCATGGCGACGGGGTCCCCCACGAGGGACACGCCGGTCTCGATCGCGAACTGCTCGACGAGCCAGGAGGTGATCCGGTTGTCGAAGTCCTCGCCGCCGAGGAAGGTGTCTCCGTTGGTCGAGCGGACCTCGAACACGCCGTTGTCGATCTCGAGGATCGAGACGTCGAACGTGCCGCCGCCGAGGTCGAACACCGCCACGCGCTCGTGGCCGCGCCGCCCCAGGCCGTAGGCGAGCGCCGCCGCCGTGGGCTCGTTGATGATGCGCAGGATGTCGAGGCCGGCGATGCGGCCCGCGTCCTTCGTGGCCTGGCGCTGGGCGTCGTTGAAGTAGGCGGGGACGGTGACCACGGCCTCCGTCACCTTCTCGCTCAGGTACGCCTCGGCGATGGCCTTCATCTTCTCCAGCACGATCGCGGAGATCTGCTGGGGGGACCACGACTTGCCGTCCACCTGGATCCAGGCGTCCCCGTTGTCCGCCCGGTCGATCGTATAGGACACGAGATCCAGGCTCTTCTGGACCTCGTCGTCGTCGTATCGTCGGCCGATCAGCCGCTTCGCGACGGATACGGTGCGGCTGGCATTCGTGACGGCCTGACGACGGGCGATCTGTCCGACCAGGCGATCACCCTCCCGGGTAAAGGCGACGACGGACGGGGTGGTCCGGCTGCCTTCGTCGTTGGGGATCACGAGGGGCTCCCCGTGCTCCAAGACGGAGACGCACGAATTCGTGGTCCCGAGGTCGATACCGATCACCTTTGACATCGAACGATCTCTCCGAATGCGAGGGCGTGCTGGAGAACTACCAATCTCAACCGCGCGACCCCGGCGGGGGCGCGGCGACGGTGACCCGCGCGGGGCGGAACAAGCGGCCGCGGAGCCGGAACCCCGCCTGGACTTCGTCGACGATCGATCCGGGGAGCAGGTCCTCGGCGTGGACGTGTAGGACGGCCTCGTGGAGCGAGGGGTCGAACAGCATGCCCCGATCCGCCTCGACGCGCTCGAAGCCGAGGCGTGCGAGGAGCCGCTTGAACTGCTCGACGATCATCTGCAGACCGCCGAGGATCTGCGCGGGATCGCTCACGGCGTGGAGCCACGCCCGTTCGACGTTGTCGAACACGTCCACCAGGGGGCGCATCGCCCGGTCCTCGCCGCGGCGCTCGGCCTCCTCGAGGTCCTTGCGGGCGCGCTGCCGGAACCGGTCGAAGTCCATCGAGAGCTCGGAGTGCGCCTTCCGCACGTCGCGCACCTGGCGGTCGAGGCTGTCGCGGCCTTCGGTCGCGCGGGCGAGCTCGCGTTCGAGGCGCCGGATGGTCTCTTGTTGCTCCCGCACGCGGTACTGGAGGCGGCGCCGTTCGTCGTCCGGGGCGGCCGACGCCGCGGGGGCGGGGGCGTCGATCGCGACGTCGATCTCGCCGACCACGACGACGTCCGGACCGGGCGCATCCTTGGCGGCGCGCCCTTTGCGATCCACGGAAGCGAGGGCCTCTTCGATGAGGCTCGGGTCGATGTCGATGAGGAGGTCCTCCGGCGCCAATGGCGGCCCGGGGGGCGTCGACTTGCTCATGTCCGTCCGGTGCGGCGTCTGGGAGCGCCATCATCCGACATTGCGGAGGTGTCGGGAAGGGCAGGGGGCGGATCCGCGGCGGCGAGGGTCTCCGCGAGGCGCGAGGCGAGCCCGTCGGCCAGGGGGAAACCCGCGGGGAGGAGGCAGACCCGGTCGACACGTTCGATGAGGAGCCCCGCGGTGACGAGCGCGGGGTCCACGCGGACGTCGAGGCCGGTGCGCGCGCGCAAAGTGGCGCGGTCTACGCCGTCGACGTGGCGCAAGGTCGACCAGATGAGCTCGTACGCCATCGCCGCGGGGGGCGGCCGTTCGGCCGACACGAGGGGGTCCGCGGCGGCCATGTAGGCCTCGGCGTCGGCCACGTTCGCGGCGCGCGTCCCGTCCGGCCACCACGCGTGCGCGGAGGCACCGAGACCGGCCCAGGGGCGCGCACGCCAGTAGTGCTCGTTGTGGCGCGAACGGTGGCCCGGGCGCGCGAAGTTGGAGACCTCGTACCGCTCGATCCCGGCCGCCGAGAGGGCGTCGGCCGCGGCGTCGTACATGGCGCGCCAGAGATCCTCGTCGACCGGGGGCTTCTTGGAGCGCGCGAACGGCGTGTCGGGCTCGATGGTGAGGCCGTAGAGGGAGACGTGGTCCGGCGCGAGCGCGACGACGGCGTCGAGGTCGGCCTCGAAGGCCGCGAGGGTCTGGCCCGGCACGGCGAAGATCAGGTCGAAGCTCACCGACGCGAAGCCCGTGCGCTGCGCTTCCGCGACGAGGGCGCGGGCATCGTCCGAGGTGTGGCCGCGGCCGAGGCGGCGCGCGACCGCGGGGTCGAAGCTCTGCACGCCGAGCGAGAGGCGGGTCACGCCGGCATCCCGGAACGCGGCGAGCGGCACGGGGAGATCCCCGGGGTTCGCCTCCATCGACACCTCGGCGCCGGGCTCGGGGTTGAGCGCCTCGAGGATGCGTGCGAGCTCGTCCGGCGGGCAGAGGGACGGCGTGCCGCCGCCAAAGAAGACGGTCGAGGGGCGGCCGCCGAAGGTGTCGCGGCGCAGGGCCCATTCGCGCACCACCGCGTCCGTGTAGGCGCCGTGGGGCGGGTCCTTGCGCGTCGAGACGGCGAACGCGCAGTATGGGCAGCGCAGCCGGCACCACGGGATGTGGACGTAAACGCCGTACATCCCGCCTCGGTATCGTGTCCGGGGCCCGGGGCGCAGTGATAGGAGCCGGGATGCTTCGATTCACCCTCGAGAACGGGATGCGCGGCGTCGTCGACGCCTCCGGGCCCTCCGACGCCGCCGCCGTCTACGTCTGGATCAACGTCGGGAGCGCCGACGAGGCCGCCGGCATGGAGGGCGCCGCCCACTTCGTCGAGCACATGGTCTTCAAGGGCACCCGCTCCTACGGCGTGGGCGAGGTCGCGGCGGCCATCGAGTCGCTCGGCGGGGACCTCAACGCGTGGACCTCGTTCGACGAGACCGTGTTCCACGCCACCGTCCCCGCGGCGGAGGCCGTCCCGGCGATGCGCGTGCTGGCCGAGATGCTGCGGGACGCCCGGTTCGACACGGGCGAGCTCACCAGCGAGCGGACGGTCATCCTCGAAGAGATCCGCGGCGCGGACGACGACCCGGACAGCGTGCTCGCCGAGGCCACCTACGCCTCCGCGTGGCCGGACCACCCCTACGGCCGCCCCGTCATCGGGACCACGCGCTCCGTCCGCGGGATGACGCGCGACGCCCTGCACGCGTTCTACGCGCGCCACTACCAGCCCGCGAACGCGTGCCTGGCGGTCGCGGGCCCGGTGGACGCCGCCGCGGTGCGCGCCGCCGCGACCGAGCTCTTCGCGGGGGGCGGCCCCGCCGTCGCGCGCCCGAACCGTCGTCCCGTGTCCGGGCCCCGGCGCCCGCGCTCGATGCGGCGCGGGTTCGAGGCCTGCCTCGTCGAGCTCGCGTTCCCGACGCCGGGGGACGGCGACCCCGCGATCGCGCCGCTCGACGTGTTGTGCCTCGCGCTCGGCGGCGGCGCGTCGTCCCCGCTCGAGTCGCGGTTGCGGCTGCGGGAGAGCGTGTGCCTCTCGGCGGACTCCGGGCTCCACACGGAGCGGGACGCCGGCATGGCGGTCGTGTCGCTGCATGCGCGCGAGGGCCAGGTCGGCCGCGCGGTGTTGGGCGCGCGCGAGGAGATCGCCAAGGCGCGGGCGGGCGGGCTCGGCGAGGCGGAGGTGGAGCGCGCGAAGGCGCAGATCCTGGCCGAGCGCGTGTTCGGCCGGGAGACGGTGGACGGGCGGGCCCACACCCTCGCGTTCCACACCGAGCGGTTCGGCGATCCCGAGGCATGGCGCCGCTTCGACGCCGCGGTGGCGGCCGTGACCCCCGCCGATGTCGCCGCGGCGGCGCGCCTGTGGATGGACCCCGAGCGCGAGGTCGCGCTGGCGCTGCTCCCCGCGGGCGAGCGGCTGTCGTTCGCAAAGCGCCCGGCCGAGCTGGTCGCGTCGACGCCCGTCGTGGCGGCGGAGCCCGCGAAGCCGATGGAAGCCGTGCTGCGTCGCCCGGCGCGGGGCATCCGGGCGCCGTGGCGCCACGTGCTCGACAACGGGATGCGGATCCTGTTCTGCCCGGACGACGGCGAGGTCGCCGGCATCCGCATCGCCGGCATGGGCGGCTCGTTCGCGGAGAGCGCCGCGAGCGCCGGTCGGGGAACCGCGTGGGCGCGCGCGCTCCTCCGTGGCGCAGGAGAGCTCGACGCCGTCGGGTACGCCGCCGCGGTCGAGACCCTCGCCGGCAGCGTCGCGGCTTCGAGCGGACGGTCCTCGCAGGCGGTCCGCGGCGAGTTCGTCGCGTGGCGGTTCCAGGAGGGCCTGGAGCTCGTGGCGGACGCGATCATGCGCCCCCGCTTCGACGAGGTCGAGGTGAACCGCGTTCGCGACGAGCTCGTGGAGGCCCTCGCCGAGCGCGAGGACCACCCCGAGCACCTCCTCGGCGAGCGGATCTGGGCCGCGGCCTACGGCAGGCATCCCTACGCGCTCTCCTCGCTCGGCACCGAGGCCATCCTCGGGGGCCTCCGCCCGTCGCTCCTGCGCGCGCACCACCGGCGCTGGGCCACCGGCGCGAACCTCGTCGTCGGCGTGGCCGGCGCCTTCGATCCCGACGAGGTGCTCGAGGTGCTGGGACGCACTCTCGGGAAGCTGCCCGCCGGCGCCGCGATGGTGCTCCCGCCCCAGCCGGTGCGCCCCGACGACATCCGGCGCGTCACGCTCCGGAGCGGGCGCGAGCAGGCGCACGTCGCGCTCGCGTTCCCGGGCGTCGCGGTGGACGACCTCATCCAGCCCGACGTCGACGTGCTCGCCGCGGTGCTCGGCGGGCAGGGTGGGCGGCTCTTCGTCGAGCTTCGCGAGGCCCACGGGCTCGCGTACGCGGTGGGCGCGGCCTCCCACGAGGGGGTCCATCCGGGGCTCCTCGTGTGCACGGTCGCGACCGACCCGGAGCGCGCCGACGAGGCCGAGCTTCGCCTCGCGGAGAGCGTCGCTCGCGCCGCGGCGGGCACCATCACCGCCGAGGAGGTGGAGCGCGCCCGGCGCTACATCCTCGGCGCCATCGAGCTCGACCTGCAGACCGCGAGCGCACGCGCGAACCTCGCGGCCTACACCGAGTTGTACGGGCAGGACGGCCTCCGGTATCGTTCGCTCGTGCGGCAGCGGATCGAGAACGTCCAGGACGATGGCGTGCGCGGCGCGGCGGAGCGGCTGTTGGCGCGCCCGCTCGTCCGTGGGCGCCTGCTGCCGGCGGGGAAGAAATGAACGACGAGCGGCTCGTCCGGGAGATGTGGAAGGAGCTGCCCCACCGCGCGGTGGTGGGGCACCGGCTCGTGCGCCAGGTGGGCGCGCGGGGCTGGGAGCGCTTTCGCTTCGGTCGGTTTCGCCGCTACTTCGAGCGCTCCGGCGTCCCGGACCCCTGGGATCCGGCGCAGGAGAGCACCGAGGTCGGCCTCGGCGAGGTCGGGGTGCTCGGCGCCCGGAAGACCGTCGCGCCCCACGCGGCACCGCCGGGATCCGCCGCCGCGGCGAAGGCCGCGTCGCCGGTGAACGTACCGAAGGCGGCGGCCACCCCGAGCGCGAAGCCGCCCGTCGACGGCAAGCCCGCGCCGCGCATCGGCGAGATCCGGAAGGACGACACCGAGGTCCTCCGCAAGAAGTCGATGGAGGCCGAGAAGAAGAAGGTCGACCCGGCGCGCGCCAACGCCTTCAAGGTGAACCAGCCGGTCGCGAAGCTGCCGATGCGGCCGGAAGCGGGGGACAGCACGCACGTGGCCCGCCCCGCGGCCCGGCCCGCGCCGTCTCCCGCCCCGACGGACGGCCGCCCTCCCATGCGCCCGCCCGCGGCGGTGCCCGTGCGGCCCACGTCCGCGTCGCCGATTCGTCCGTTCCGGATGCCGGTCGAGGCCTCGCGTCGCGCGGTGCTCCCCGACGGCCCCGAGGAGGTCGAGGAGGCGCCGCCCGTCGCCGCGCGCCCCGGTGGGGACCGCGCCTACGTCGGCTTCGGGCTCGACGGGGGATGGGAGGACGAGGAGGAGGTGCCCGTGCGGCGCGAGGTCGTGCCTGGCCCGGCGAGCACCCTGGCGGCCGCTCCGCGGCCTGT
>JAUXTN010000023.1 GCA_030684355.1 Pseudomonadota bacterium | reverse complement strand
CGATAGCGGAAGGGTCATACCCGTTCCCATTCCGAACACGGAAGTCAAGCCTTCTTGCGCCGATGGTACTGCAGCGGCAACGCTGTGGGAGAGTAGGTAACTGCCGGCCGCCTTTACAAGGGCCCCCTTCAGCGAAAGCTGGAGGGGGCCCTTCGAGTTTTTGCTCCGACTCCTGCGAGGTCGAACCAGACGCGACCCGGCGCACCGGTGACGGGACTGTCCGCCTTCTACCCGGGGCCTGCCTTGGGGATGGAGGGCCAATTCCGATGCTTGCACGCGTACTGGCGTACTGGGGTTGGTCTCCGTGGTGAGCGTGGCGGTGTTGATGGCCGCTGCGCCCGTCGATCCGGAGCTGAAGCGCATGGCGCAGGCCACAATCGACCAGCAGTCGAAGGAGATCGAGGCGCTCAGAGCCTGCCAGTCGAAGCGCACGCTGACGCAGGAGGAGCGCACGCTGAGACGCACACGCTGACGCAGGACGGGCGCTACGCCGTGCTCACCCCGGGCGCCGCGCCGTGCTCACCCCGGGCGGCGAGCCATGTGCGCGTCCCACTCGGCCTGGAGCTTGCTCAGCCGCTGGTCGTAGGCGCTGGGCAGGTTCTGGCGGCCCCACCGCAAGGTGCGGGCCACCCAGACGAGCTCGGTGAGGAACCGGTCGAGCCGCTTGTCGAACGAGGGGTCCGTGAGCGCGCCCGCCTCGTCGAAGAGCGAGCCCACGTTCGACACGTTGAGATCGGTGAACGTCACCATGAGGCCGAGCTCGCGCACGACGCCCACGAGCTTCTCGAGCGCCCGGGCCCCGCCGAAGCCGCCCGCCGACACTCCGACGAGGCCCACCGCACGGTGCACGTACTCCGTCAGCAGCACGTCGAGCGCGCGCTTGAGGCTCCCCGGGTAGCCGTGGTTGTACTCCGGAGAGACGAGGATGAGTCCGTCGGCCTGCATCACCGCGTTGCGCCACGCCGGGTTCTCGAACTTCAGGGACTGGCCCTCGTCGTCCATGGGCAGGACCATCTCGCGGGGATCGAACAGCTCGGTCCGGATCTCGGGATGCCGCCCGACCCGGTCGAGCAGGAGCCGCGCCACCTTCTCGGTCTCGCGGCCCTGTCGCACGGTCCCCAGGAGAATGGGCAGGTACAGGCGCGTGTCGTCCATCGCTACCTCGGGTGTTCGTGGCCCCTCGCGACGCGAGGGACCGAGAACAGGCTACGCACCGGGCCCGAGCATCGACCGACAAAGGGGCCTGCTGCCCGGCCCCGCTACTCGGCCCAGCGCCCGCCGCCGAGGCCGATGTCGTTCCGCGTCCCGTCCACGTCGTCCCACGCGGCGTCGGGGTACCCGGCGTTCACCAGGGGGCTCGACGCGTCGACCGAGAGATCGTCGGGGAACGAGGCGAAGCCGGGGTCGGAGGTGACGGAGCTCGTCGCGGTCAGGCCGCACGTGTCCGCCGTGTTGCCCCAGAACGCGTTGTGGCTCGCGGTGTGCGCCACGTCCGCGCTGATGCCACACGCGCTGCCGGTGAACACGCTGGAGATCATCCAGCTCGTCGTGCTGTTCGCGAGCAACGCCAGGCCGGCGTCCGCGCCCCAGAACACGCTGTTCGCGACGTACACGCTCATGTACTCGAAACGCGCACCCTCGACGCCGCCGCCGATGGCCGAGTTGTACACGTAGGCTCGCTCCGACGGGGTGTCCTCCTCGTCATAGGCGTAGATCCCCGCGATCCCGCCCTCGATGCGCGAGCGCTTGACCTGGATCTCGCCGTGGTAGGAGAGCAGGCCGTACCCGGCGTCGCAGGTGAGCTCCGTGTCCAGGAGCAGCGTCGCGGTGTGTTGCCAGAGCGCGTAGTCCCCGGCACCGCAGTCGGCGCGCAGGCCCGTGGCCGTGAGGATGCCACCGTCGGCGAAGATGGCCTGGCCCCCGGCGACGATGTCGTTGTCCTCGAACACAACGTCCACCATGTCGACCCACGCGACGTTGAGGTGCGCCACGGCGAAGCTCTCGCCGTTGCCGGCGAACACCACGTCCTCGAGCTTCAGCGACGCGTAGTAGACCTCGAGCGCGGAGCCCTGCGTGCCATCGATGCCGTCCTCGATCGACACACCCGCGAGCCGGGTGCCGTCGCTCTCGGCGTTCTCCACGTTGACGACGGTGCCCGTGTAGTCGCCGTCAATCGTCGTGTTGGCCGAGCCTTCGAGGCCGTAGATGTCGAGGTACTTCGAGATGTAGTCGATGCGCTCGTGGTACTCGCACGGCGCGAGCGCGATGCGGTCCCCCGACGTGGCGGCCTCGATGGCCGCTTGGATCGTGGTGAAGTCGCCGCCGCCGTTACAGTCCACCAACCAATCGTAGGTGGGGAGGATCGGCCCGCCGGTGTCGTCCGTGTCACCGGTGTCCGTGTCATCCGGGTCGGTGTCACCCGTGTCGTCCACGTCGGTGTCGGTGTCGGTGTCGCCGGGGTCGGTGTCACCGATCCCCGTGTCGGCCTTGTCACCCACGGTGATGCCGCCCGGCTCGCACGCGACCAGGAACAGCGGCAGGAGCGCGGAAGCCGCGAGCGTCCCGCGGCTCACCAGCCACCCCCGATGGAGAGCGGGCCACCGTACACGCCGATGTCGTTCCGGGTGCCGTCCACGTCGGCGTATCCCTCCTCGTCGGGCCCACCGTCGATGCCGGGGCTCCCGGCCAGGAGGCTCCAGTCGCCGCCGGCGGAGTCGGTGAAGAGGGGGTCCCCCGCGACGTTGTCGTTGGTGCCGACGGGCTCGACGGGCAACCCGCAGACGTTCGCGGTGTTGCCCCAGAACACGTTGTTCCGGATGGTGAAGTCGTCGGTGTCCGCGTTGATGCCACACGTGGCGCCCGACACCACGCTGCCCTCGATGCTGCTCGCGAGGTAGACCTGGGAGAGGGCGATGCCGCCGGAGACGACGCTGTTGCGCACCACCACGGAGCCGTACAGCGCGCTCACGCCGCCGGACACCACGGTGTTGGCGAGGGTCACGTAGTCGTCGTAGTGGTCGTCCTCCGACTCGATGGTGACACCGCCGTCGAGCACGCTGCGCTGGATGCGCCCGACCGCGTGGGCCCAGTTGGTCGCCACCGCGCCGCGGCACGCGAACTCCGCGCGGTCGAACACCGCGGAGCCGTGGCCGAGCTCCGCGCCGACGCTGCCGCTGTCGCAGTCGACGTAGATGTCGGAGGCGACGAGGCCCCCGCGGCTCATGTAGATCGCGATGCCGTAGCCCGTGCGGTTTCCGGCGATGGTGACCCCGGAGAGCTCGACGTCCGCGCTCGATCCGTAGAGCGTGGTCCAGCCGCGGCCGTCCTCGATGACCACGTCGACCAGCCGCAGGGACGCGAAGTCGACGTTGACCGTGGCCTCGCTGCCGCTCCCGCCGCCCGAGATGGTGAAGCCCTCGAGCCGGGTCCCGGTGCCCTCGCCGAGCACCGCCCGGACGGCGGCGCCGCCCCCGCGCGGCTGGAGGATGGTGTCCGCGGACCCGTCGGTCGACACGATGCGGAGCGACTTCCCGTCGAAGTCGATCGCCTCTTCGTACGTGCAGGGCGCGACGTGGAGGAGGTCCCCGTCGGCCGCCGCGGCGATGGCCGCGGTGATCGTCTCGAAGTCTCCCCCGCCGTCGCAATCCACGAGCGCGTCGGGCGGGTCGGTGTCGGACGCCGCCGCGCGGGGGCCGGAGAGCGTGGCCGGGTCGGTGAGCACGACCTCGGTTCCGCACGCGGGCAGGAGGAGCAGGAAGGCGAGGGTGCGCATCCATGGGTTGTAGATCGGATCGCGCCCGCGCTGGAACGATTTTTGACACTCCGCTGTAAGAAACTTGTGAAGCCAGCCGAGCGCGCGCCTACGCCGGCTCGAGCACCCGCGCCGGCCGGCGGGCCCCGATCGCGCGGCCCCGCCCCTCGAGCTCGATGGCGTCGTGCGCGCAGAAGATCCGTACGTCTCCGCCATGATGACGGGACAGCTCGCGCAGCCGTGCCTGGTTGGCCTTCCGGAGATCGGGGTCGACCTCCATGAGCGACTGGTAGGCGGCGAGGCCGGGCGTGCACGCCGGGGTCTTCGGGTCGAGCTCGTCGCGGAAGAAGTACGCGTCGCCCGCGTGCAGCATCCAGCGGTCCCGCCCGCGGACGGCCACCCCGGCGTGCCCCGCGGTGTGGCCGGCGAGGGGGATGAGCAGGATGTCGGGCGGGAGCCCGTCCACGGCGCGCACCGCCGGGAAGCCGAACCAGGGCTCGCCCTCGGCGCGGTAGGGGCGCCACCGCACGTCCGCGTTCCATTGGTCCGGGCGGTAGCGGCCGCGCGCGACCAGCCCCTCGCGTCGCCCGGCGGCGTCGAGCTCGTCCGCGAGCAGGTGCACCAGCGCGTGCGGGAAGTCGGCGATCCCGCCGGCGTGGTCGAAGTCGAGGTGCGTCAGCACGATGTGGCGCACGTCCTCCGCGCGGAAGCCGCGTGCGTGCACCTGCGCGAGCGCCGTCTCCTCCATCAGGAGCCGCGGCCGCAGGATCGTCGTGAACAAGGAGGAGAGCCGCGGGTGGGGCTCCGCCACGTCGCGGGCGCCGAACCCGGTGTCGACGAGCACGAGGCCCTCGTCGGTCTCGATGAGGAGGCAGTGGCAGACGAGGCGCGCGTGGAGCCCGTCGGAGTAGCCGTCGACGAAGCTGCCGCCCCAGGGGCAGAGGGTCCCGCAGTTCAAGTGGTGGATCGTGTACATGAACCCCCCCGGTCAGGCTTCGCGGCGCTCGAGCGACACACCGAGGATGCCCCCGTACACGAGGTGGGCGATGACCATGGTGATCGGCCGCCCGGGCCGATCCCGGGTGGGGGAGGGGAGGATCTTCGCGGCGGGGAGCCACCCCATGTAGGAGAAGACCCACACGAAGAGCCCGAACACGGCGCCCTCGAGCCAGCGGGGCGCGCGGAACGGCAGCTTGCTGGTGATCCCGGCGAACACCGCCCCCATGCCGGCGCCGTAGCCGTAGTGCGCCAGGCCGGTCGCGACGGTGCGGGTCGTCGGGTCGGCATCCTCGAGGCCCGCCGCGTCGAGCGCCGCGTTCGCGACCGTCCGAGGCGGGAGCTCGTCGAGGAGGCCCATCCGCTGGGCGGTCTTCATCACCCCGGTCATGATCGTGGTCGCCGCCACCCCCGCGGCAGCGCCTCGCGCCAGCGTCCCAATCATCGCGCCTCCAGTGGGTGTGTAGGCACGCGCGACCCGCCTGGCAGGGCCGCACCGCTCGGCCACCGTCAGGTCGGCGCCCCGTGTCATCCGCTCGTCATTCACGCGTGCAGGGGCTCGCATCGATTGGCGCTGGGCGCGCCTGCCGCTACCATGAGGCACCTCGGAGTTCGCATGGCCCGCCTGCTCGTCCTCTTTCCCCTCCTCGCCGCATGTGACAAGGAGATCGGCCTCGAAGAGAAGGCCGAAGAAGAGCTGGCGGAGCTCGGGGATCCCTACGCCGGCATCTACGCGCACGCGGAGCCCGGCTACCTGCGCACGGACTGCACGATCGGGGTGGACCTCTACGAGGTCGGCGTGGAGACCCTCGCGGCCTCGTCCACGCTCTACGCGCAGGGCGGCGAATGGACCGGGGTCCAGCTCGGCGGAACCACCCAGTACACGGCGGAAGCGAATTGGGAGGGCTGCACCACGCTCGCCTCGACCGGCACGGGCTCCTTCTCGTCGAGCACCTTCTCCGGCGTCGCCGGCGACCTCTTCCTGTTCCGCTACGACGGCGTCACCGCCGCGTTCGAGACGCTCGTGCAACGCGACGACTTCAAGGGCGGCGAGGCCCTCGTCACCTTCGTCGACGAGTCGACCTCCGCCGAGGTGGCCGCGCTCGCGGAGAGCATCGGCGTCGACGCCGACCTCGTGAGCACGGGCTCGAAGCAGTACGAGATCCATTGGGACGACACGAAGGCCGTGGCCGCCGTGCTCGCCGCGTTCTCGGAGGACGACCTCTACTACGACGGCCAGCCCGTCTGGATCACCGAGCCCGAGTGGTGGTAGCGCCCTGCGGGCCCCGGGGCGCGTTCGGACCCTGCAGGATCGGCCCGCCCAGCGGCCCGCGCGTGGGGAGCGGCGGCAGCGTCGGGGTCACCGGCACCGCCGCGAGCGCCTGCGCCCGGAGGGACGCGGGGAACGTGACCCCCGCGGTGTCCGACGCCTGCTCCAACGTGGCCAGCACGGCGCGCGACTCGGCGGTGTAGAGGCCCCCGCTGCCCACGGCGGTGTTGATCGCGTCGGCCGCCGGAAGCACGGCCGCGGGGTCGGCGAAGCGCACCTCGGCCGCGAGCGACTCCAACACGAGCCGCCCCTCCCACTCGGCCTCCTGGCGCTGGCGCATCGGGTTGGGCGCGTCGGGCCCGAGCTCCGTCTTGGCCTTTCCCTTCCGCCTCGGCACCTTGGTCGGGTGCCGGGCGTGGCCGCCGTTCGCGGCCTTCCCCTGCGGCTTGGCCGAGGCCGGCGCCGGATCGGCCCCCACGAACAGCGCAGCGAGCTCGTCGAACCCGATGCCGCCGTCGTGGTCGAGGTCCGCCTCGGCGAAGGTCGTGCCGCCGAGCTGGCGCACGTCGTACTCGGCCTGCACGATCCGCCCGTCCCCGTCGCGATCGAGCGCCGCGTAGCTGGGCTGGAGCGCGCGCTCCGCCGTCCACGGGCTGGCGCAGCCCAGGAGGCCGAGGAGCAGGGGGAGGGGGCTCACTTCGCGTCCCAGTAGCCGTGCGCGCGGAGCTGCTCCTGGAGCTCTGGCGGGGTCTCGACGCTGTTCTCGGCGCTCGGGTGGCGCAGCGTGGACTCCCACGCGACCATCCCCGCGCGCAGCGCCTGCTGCTCGGCAAGCGGCGTCCCTTCGGAGGCCTCGAACGCCGGGCCGGGGAGCTGGGCCGCGCCGAGGAGCTCTCCCAGCATCTCGCTGGCCGATTGCACGCCAGTGTAGGTGAGGCGCCCGTCGGCGCTCCGGGCCGAGAGCATCCGGAAGCCCAGGCCCCCCTGTGTCATCGCGACGGTGCGCCCGGAGAACGGGGCGCCTTCCAGCGCGGGCACGAGCGACGTGCCACGAATACCCGCCGGCGGGTCCGCGCCGACGAGCTCGAGCAACGTTGGGAGGATGTCGACGAGCTCGACCATGGCGTCCACCGTGCGGCCGCCGTTCGCGCCCCCCGGGAGGCGCACGAGGAGGGGCACGTGCGAGACGGTGTCGTCGAGCGTGCAGCAGCGGTGGTAGAGCCCGCCCTCGCCCAGCACCTCGCCGTGGTCCGCCATCAGGACGATCACGGTGTCGTCGAGCAGATCGCGCTCCTGCAGCCGCGCCAGGAAGGTGCCGAACCAGGCGTCCGCATAGGAGACCGCGCCGTCGTATGCGTCGTGGATGAGCGTCTCGTCCGAGGCCGACACGCTCGGGAACGGCGGGCGTGCCTGTTCCACCATCGCGTCCAGGTCGGCGCGGGCCTCGGGCGAGCGCGGCCGCAGGTGGGCCCGGGTCACCGTGTCGAGGAGCTCGAAGCCGGGGTGGAGGTGGCCGTCGATGACGCGCTCGGTCGCCGCGAGCAGCGCCGCCTCGGAGGCGTCGATGGCCTCGCCCTCGGCGCGCAACAAGCCGAACGGGGTGGGCTTCAGGTAGGTGGAGTGGGTGTCGTAGCCGTGCACGAACAGGAAGAACGGCCGGGTGGCGTCGCGTTGGTCCAGCCACTCGACCGCCATCGGGACCGTGTGGAACAGCGAGCCGAAGTCGACGGAGGTCTCGTAGCTGTCAAAGCCCCGGGTCGGGCCGATCTCGGGGGAGAGGTCGGCGCCGGCCACCCGCGCGGCGCTCTGGTAGCCGTACGCGCCCAACACCTGCGGCAGCGTGTACATGTCCGGCGCGATGTTGGGGGCACGGTTGTCGCCCGCGACCTCGGAGGCATAGCGGCTCGTCAGGACGCTCGTGTGCGAGGGCGTCGTGACGGAGGCCTGGCTGTAGGCGCGGGTGAACAGGATGCCCTCGGCCGCGAACCGATCGAGGTTCGGCGTGAGGCCGTCGGGGTTGCCGAGCACGCCGAGGCGATCGGCCCGGAACGTGTCGAGCGACACGAGCACCACGTTCGGCGGGGCGTCGGGCGCGCACGCCCCCAGCGCGCAGGCCGCGAGGGCGAGGAGCGGGAGGGCGGTGCGGTGCGACATGGGCGCGGACTGTACCCCAAGGCGGCGGTCTCGGCCGCGCCATCGGCGGCCGCGGCCCCTACTCGCCGATCGAGACGAGCTCCACCAACGGGCCATCCGGGTTGGTGTTCCCGCGCAGGTCGATCCGGCCCTCGATGCACCACCGACCCTCCTCCTCGGCCTCGCCGGTATCGAACGCGTAGGTGTCCGCGGCGTTCGGGGCGAGGGGCGCGAGCAGCGTCTGGCGGACGATCCAGCGGTGGGGGCCGTCGGGCTTGACCGACGTGAGCGTCGCGAGGCGGGCGCGATGGTCGAACGCGACGTCCCCGTACTCCTCGATGAACGGGGTCAGCGTCCGCTCGATCTCCTCGGGGCCCCACGGCCCGTCCTCGGCGCGGCGCACGCTCGCCGCTGCCTCCTCCCAGTCGCGACGCGAGAGCGCGCGGACGAGGGCGTGAAGCTCGGCACGGACGCGGGCCTGGAAGGTCTTGCGGTCCTCCGAGATGTCGACGGGCCGGGAGTGGTCGATCGCGGGGGCATCGCCGCCCGCCATGAGCGTCTCCCACTCGGTGAGGAGGCTCGCGTCGACCATGCCGAGCATCGTGCGCAGCCACGCGATGAGGTCGGTGAGGGCGTCGGTGTGCAGGTCGACCGGCACGTTCTGCACGAGCGCCTTGTACACCTCGCTCAGGTAGCGGAGGAGCACGCCTTCGGAGCGTTGCAGGCCGAGGTCCTTCACGAAGTCGGAGAAGGAGATGAACGACTCCGCCATCTCCCGCACCACCGACTTGGGCCGGATGGCCTCGCCGTTCACCCAGGGGTGGCGGACCGTGTACCCGTTGAAGAACGCGTAGATCGCCTCGGCGTTGGGCTTGGGCCAGGTCACGTCCTCCAGCGCGGCGATGCGCTCCTCGAAGGGCACGCCCTGCGCCTTGAGCTGCTGGATGAGCTGGTACTTGGCGCGATCCTCCTGCCGCATGAGCACGGCGCGCGGATTCTCGAGGATGGCCTCCACCCAGCTCACGGTGTCGAGCGTGTGGCTCGGCGACGCCGGATCCATCTGGGCGAGCGCATGAAGCAGGAAGAGCGAGAGCGAATGGTGCAGGCTGAAGTCGCTCTGCAAGGTGGGATCGAGCTCCAACGGCCCGCCCTCCTCGAGGCCGGTGACACCGACCAGCCCCGCGTTCGCGAGCCCGACGAGCATGTCCTCCGTCTGGGAGCGGAGCTTCTCGCGCTCGGCCGCGGTGGCGTGGCTCCGGTCGATGAGCTCCAGCATCTTCTCGTAGCCGGGGCGGGCATCGCCGATGGTCTCCACCGCGTGTTGCATCAGCGCGAGCAGCCGCCCGTGATCGACCGTGAAGTGGCTCTCCAGGGCCTCCGGCGGGCGCTCGACCAACTGCTTGAAGATCTCCTCGTCCCAATGCTTGTACCCCTTGGTCGGGGGCTGGGCCTTCACGATCTTCCGGCGCTTCTTCGGGTCGGTCACCCGGGCGTCCACCCGGGCGTTCTCGATGATGTGCTCCGGCGCCTGGACCACGACGTAGCCCTTGGTGTCGTACCCGGCGCGGCCCGCGCGCCCCGCGATCTGCTTGAAGTCGCGCACCTTCAGGAGCCCGACCTTCTCCCCGTCGAACTTGCAGAGCTGGGTGAAGAGCACCGTGCGGATCGGCACGTTGATGCCGACGCCCAAGGTGTCCGTGCCACAGATGACCTTCAGGAGCCCCTGCTGTGCCAGGCGCTCCACGAGGAGGCGATAGCGTGGCAACAAGCCGGCGTGGTGCAACCCGACCCCGTGCATGACGTAACGCCGCACCGTCGGGCCGAACGGGCTGTGGAACCGGAAGCCCTTCACGGCCTCGGCCAGCGCCTTCTTCTCCTCCTTCGTGCAGTAGTCCACGCTCATGAGCGCCTGGGCCTGCTCGGTCGCGGCGCTCTGGGTGAAGTGCACCACGTACACCGGCGCCCGGCTGCTCCGGACCAGCTCGCTGATGGCCTCGTGGATGGGCCGCATGCTGTACTCGTAGACCAGTGGGACGGGCCGGAGCGCGCCCCGCACCTCCGCGACGGTGCGGCCCGTGCGCTTCTCCAGGTCCTCCCGGATGAGCTTCGTGTCACCCAACGTGGCCGACATGAGCAGGAACGTGGTCTGTGGCAACGTCAGCAGCGGGATCTGCCACGCCATGCCGCGATCCCGGTCGGCGTAGTAGTGGAACTCGTCCATGACTACGGTGGTCGCCTTGGCGTCCGCGCCCTCGCGCAGGGCGAGGTTCGCGAGGATCTCCGCGGTGCAGCACAGGATCGGCGCCGTGCGGTTCACCGCGCCGTCCCCCGTCATCATGCCGACGTGCTCGGGGCCGAAGATCTTGCACAGCGCGAAGAACTTCTCGCTCACCAGGGCCTTGATGGGCGCGGTGTACCAGGTGCGGCCGAGCTCGCAGAAGGTCTTGAAGTGCAGCGCGATGGCCACGAGCGACTTCCCCGAGCCGGTGGGGGCATCGAGGACGACGTGGTTGCCCGCGAAGATCTCGAGGACCGCCTCTTCCTGGTGCGGGTAGAGCGTGACCCCCGTGTCCGCGACCCACGCGAGGAAGGCGCTGAGCATGTCGTCGGGGTGCGCGAAGCCCTTCTCGGGGATGCGTTCGTCGAGGCGGAGGGGGGTCTCGGGCATCGGGGCTTCTAACGGAGGGCGGGACCCGAGTCGATGGGTCCCCTCGTTCCAACTGCAACGACGGGGGCCCCCTCCGCGGCGCGGCGCGGGGCCTCCCGGGACGGCGGGGGGGCCTCCCGGGACGGCGGCGGGGCTACTTCACGTCGCCGACGGACGCGTCCATCTCGGTGTTGAAGTCCAGCCGGAGGCGGATGAGCGGGTTGAACGTCTCGCGGCGCGCCTCGGCCACGTACCCGAACGACGGGCGGTTCAGGGCGGCGTTCACGTCGACCTCGTCGAAGTCGACCTCCTGGGCCTTCTGGCGGATGATCTGTCGGCCGGAGGCTTCGTCGATCTCGGGGGCGGTTTCCTGGGCGGAAGCAAAGGTGGGGAGCGCGAGGAGAATCAGGACGAGACGCTTCATGGAGGACCTCCACACGCGCAACGGCGCGCCTCGCCGGGTGCTTTCACCCCGACGTGAAGATTTCTCGCGACCCGCGCGCGACCCGACGACCGAGCACGAGCGCGACGCGAGTTAGGGGCCACGTCCAGCCAGAGTCCCGCCATGAACCGGTATAGTGTCCTCCTCCTCGCCCTCGCGGCGTGCTGCACCACCCGCGAGGCCACCGCCCCGGTCGAGCCTCCGACCGTCCCGACCGTCCCGACCGTCCCGTCCACGAACCCGCCCCCCACGAACGAGGCCGACGCCACCGGCCCCGACACCTGGACCATCGGGAACGTCGACGTCGCGCCCGTGGCCGACGCGAAGCCGGTGAAGGTGACCGCCGTGCGGGTCGGCGCGCACGAGGGGTTCGAGCGCATCGTGCTGGAATTCGAAGGGGATCGGGTGCCCGGCCACCACCTCGAGTACATCGACCGCCCCGCGCACGACTGCGCCTCGGGGGCGCCGCGCGACATCGAGGGCGACGGCCTCCTGCTCGTCCAGGTGCAGCCGGCCACCGCGCATGACGACGCCGGCGCGGAGACCACCCCCAAGGAGTCGAAGCCCGGCCTCCCGGTCGTCCGCGAGATCGAGCGCACCTGCGACTTCGAGGCCGTCGTCGCCTACGTCGTGGGCGTGGGCGCGCCTACCGCCTACCGTGCGTTCGAGCTGACCGCGCCGGCGCGGCTCGTCATCGACATCAAGCAGTAGCGACCCGCGCCGCGAGTTCACGGGCGCGCTCCGTCGCGCGTGGGGCCACCTCGGCCTCGTGCGTGTTCGGCGCGCCCGACCGGGGTAGGAGGACGGCGCATTCGCACCCCGTCCATCCGGAGCGCTCCCATGAAGTCCCGCGCCGCAGTCGCGTTCGAAGCTGGCAAACCCCTCGAGATCGTCGAGCTCGATCTGGAGGGCCCGAAGGAGGGCGAGGTCCTCGTCGAGCTCCGGGCCACGGGCATCTGCCACACCGACGCCTTCACCCTCTCCGGGGATGACCCCGAGGGGCTCTTCCCGGCGGTGCTGGGCCACGAGGGCGCGGGGGTGGTGGTCGAGGTCGGCGCGGGCGTGCGCTCGTTGAAGCCGGGCGACCACGTCATCCCGCTCTACACGCCCGAATGTCGCGAATGCGACTACTGCCTCTCGGGCAAGACCAACCTGTGCCAGAAGATCCGGGCCACGCAGGGCAGGGGCGTCATGCCCGACGGCACGAGCCGGTTCAGCTACAACGGCAGGATGGTGCACCACTACATGGGCACCTCCACCTTCTCCAACTACACGGTGCTCCCGGAGATCTCGCTCGCGAAGATCCGCCCGGACGCCCCCTTCGAGAAGGCCTGCTACGTCGGCTGCGGCGTCACCACCGGCATCGGCGCGGCGATCTGGACCGCGAAGGTGACCCCCGGCGCCAACTGCGTCGTCTTCGGCCTCGGCGGCATCGGGCTCAACGTCATCCAGGGCCTGAAGCTCGCGGGTGCGCGGCAGATCGTGGGCGTGGATCTCAACCCCGGCCGCGAGGCCTGGGGCCGGCGCTTCGGCATGACCCACTTCGTCAACCCGTCCGAGGTCCAGGGCGATCTCGTCGCGCACCTCGTCGCCCTCACCAACGGGGGCGCCGACTTCAGCTTCGAGTGCGTCGGCAACGTCAAGGTGATGCGCACCGCGCTGGAGTGCTGCCACAAGGGCTGGGGCGAGTCGATCATCATCGGCGTGGCCGGCGCCGGCCAGGAGATCAGCACCCGGCCGTTCCAGCTCGTCACCGGGCGCGTCTGGCGTGGCTCCGCGTTCGGCGGCGCGCGCGGCCGCACCGACGTGCCGAAGATCGTCGACTGGTACATGGAGGGCCACATCCAGATCGACCCGATGATCACGCACCTGCTGCCGCTCGAGGACATCAACAAGGCGTTCGATCTCATGCACCACGGCGAGTCCATCCGCTCGGTGGTCGTGTTCTGATGGCCTCCCCGCTCACCCGGATCGCGAGCTGGCGCTGCTTCGACGGCGACCAGCTCCACCTGACCCACGCGTCGGCCGCGTGCGCGTCCATGATGACCCTCTCGGTCTACCTGCCGCCGCAGGCGAGGACCCAGCGGGTGCCGGTGCTCTGGTGGCTCTCGGGGCTCACCTGCACCGACCAGAACTTCGTCACCAAGGCGGGCGCCCAGCGCTACGCCGCGGAGCACGGCGTGGCCCTCGTGGTGCCGGATACCTCGCCGCGCGGCCCCGACGTGCCCGCCGATCCCGACGGCGCCTGGGACTTCGGGCTCGGCGCCGGCTTCTACGTCGACGCCACCGAGGCCCCCTGGTCGACCCACTACCGGATGTACACCTACATCCGCGACGAGCTCCCCACCGTGCTCGCCGAGCTCCCGCTCGACTTCGACCGGCAGGCGATCTCCGGGCACTCGATGGGCGGCCACGGCGCGCTCGTCCTCGCGCTCCGGAACCCCGGCCGCTACCGCTCGGTGTCCGCGTTCTCGCCCATCGTGGCGCCGTCCGAGGTGCCCTGGGGCGTCAAAGCGTTCGGCCGGTACCTCGGCCCCGACCGCGCCGCGTGGAAGGCCTACGACGCCACGGCGCTCGTCGAGACCGCGGGCTCCGCGAAGCTCCCGCTGCTCGTCGACCAGGGCCTCGCCGACAGCTTCCTCGACACGCAGCTCCAACCGGGGCGGCTGGAGGAGGCCTGCGCGCGCGCCGGGCACCCGCTCACGTTGCGGCGCCAGCCCGGCTACGACCACAGCTACTACTTCATCGCGACGTTCATCGGCGACCACGTGGCGTGGCATGCGGCGGCGTTGAAGAAGTAGGGGAGTCGGGAGGAGGGCAGGGCGCCTACGGCCCCCCTCCGCGCTCGGCCTTCGGCCTCGGTCCGCCCGCAGAGCCGGGCGGGACCGCCGGGCGAGGCGCCCGGCGCGCTCCGGTCGGCCGGGCGCGGCGTGGGTTCGCCAACTGCCGCCCAGGTTCACCGCGGGGCGCTCACCACTTCGACGCGTCGTCCCACGGGATGTCGAACCCCGGCAGCACCAGCGCCCGCCCGACGTTGCGCTCGTCGTCGGCGCCCCAGGTCCCGTTGCTGGCGACGAGCTCGGGGAGGCCGTCCCCGTCGAGGTCGGTGAGGAACGCGGCGTCCTGGAACGCGCTGTCGGCGTTGCCGGCGCCGAAGCAGACGTCGACCTCGGGGCCGTCGACCGTGCCGGAGGTCGGGAGCCGGGAGGACGGGACGAGGCAGTCCGCGAGCGCGGATCCGTCCCAGGCGACCGCGGGGAGCGCCGCGAAGATCAGGAGGTCGCGGACGCCGTCGGCGTCGACGTCGGGGGTGACCGAGGCGAACAGGCTCGTGCGCCACTCGCTGTACGGGAGCGGGGTGTCGTAGCAGACCGACACGCCCAGGCCCGACGCCATTGGCCGCGTCGCGAAGTCGGCGGCGCCGTGGAGGCGGACGGTGCACGCGGACCCGTGCTCGACCACCACGTCGCGGTAGCCGTCGCCGTCGGCGTCCCCGAGGTCCCCCCCGGCGACCGGCCGGTAGCCGCCCTCTGCCGGCTGCACGAGCGGGAGCAGCACGTCCGCGAGATCGGCGCCGTCGGCGGCGCGGAGGTTCGCCCCCGAGAGGAGCCCGAGCTCGCCGTCGTAGCCCTCGAGGACCACCTCGGCGAGGCCGTCCCCGTCGAGGTCGGGCCAGGCGTAGCTGTCGGCGCTCACCCCCGCGAAGTGCACCTCGGCGCCCGCGCTCGCCCCGGGCACGAGCCCCGTCGTGCGCCCGAAGATCGCCCACACGGCCTCGTCCGAGGTGGTCACCAGGTCGGCGAGGCCGTCCCCGTCGAGGTCGCCGGCCGCGACCGTGTCGTAGCCGAAGCAGTCGCCGGGGGTCTCCTGCACCCACGATGCGTCCGTCGCGTCCCGCAGCGAGGGGCCGTCGGTCGGCCAGCGCTCGGGCGGGCCGCGGAGCAGGTAGACGACCCCGTCGCGCGTGCTGCACCCGAGGCTCCCCGACCAGAGGTCGGGCGCGCCGTCCCCGTCGAAGTCGCCCGCCACGCCGATGTCCACGATCCACTCGTGGTCGGGCTCGCCGACCCAGTACCGCGGCGACGCGTCGGTCCACGCGACCGCCCCATCCGGCATCGCGCCCGGCATCCACCCCACCAGGCCGTCCCCACTGCCGTCGATCCCCTCGCCGCGGAACAGCAGGTCGTCCACGCCGTCGCCGTCCTGATCCGGGACCGCCCCGTACGTGTGGAACCCGTCCCCCACCTGCGTCCCCTCCCAGCTCCCGGTGGACGCGTTCTTCACGTTCACCATCTCGGCGCAGGTGCCCGCGCCGATGGGGTCGCCGTCGCAGTCCTGGTCGAGGCCGTCGCACGCATCGGGGGCGGCGCCGGGGTGGATGTCCGCGCGCGTGTCGTCGCAGTCGTCGGCGGTGAAGCCGTCGCGGTCGAGATCCCCCGGCGGGTCGCGCTCCTCGGGCGTCACCACGAGGTGCGGCGCGCCGGTGCAGGCGAGGAGGAGCAGCAGCATGGGCGCACTCTACCCGCTCAGTCCGATACCGCCCCGATCGTGTGCCCCGCGAGCGTCAGCACCACGAGCAGCCACCACGACACCTGCGTTGGCCGCGTGAGGGCGCCGTCCGCACGCTGCCGGAGGATCCCGACGCCCGCGAGGATCAGCGGGACGACCATGCCGTACCCGACGGCGAAGGAGCCGATGACCTCCGCGGGAGCGAGCTCGTTGTGGAGGACGTTGACGAGCACCGCCAGCGGCGGCGCGATGGCGAGGACCCCGATCGCCACGGCCTCCCGGCCCTGAAGGCGGGCGCCCCCGCCGCGTGCGAGCACGATGACGCTCCCGACGAGGGACGCCGCGTAGAGCGCGGCCCAGCCGGACACGTGGAGGTACCAACCGACGCGGTAGGTCAGCTCGTCGAACAGGAGCGCGAAGCTTGGGCCCACGAGCGCGAGGAGGAGCCCGACGGCCGCCCCGAACGCCGTCAACGCGCCCGGCGCGAGCGCCCGGGAGATCGGTGCCCCGCGGTAGGGGAAGGCCAGCAGCAGCGCGGTCACGACGGCCATGGGGAGGAGCACGATCATGCCGTTCGCGGACAGGTAGAGGCCCACCCCGGTGTAGTCGGTGACTACGCCGTTGTCGCAGCCCTTCGCGGTGACGAAGGGGAGGACGAGGGCTACCTGGGTGAGGGCCACCCAGATCCGCTGGATCGTTGCGAGGGGAGGGCGAGCGTCTGCCAAGACACGACCGGGTGTGCACACAGGATGGCGCGAATCGTCGTCGCGTGCACGCCGTTCGGCGGGGTGACAGGACCTCACGCCGCCCCGGGTCGCGATCGCTCCGGCGCGCGTGCTAGGAGGCGGGCATGACCGATCTCGTCGTCGTGTACATCACCGCTCCCGACGCCGACGTCGCCGCCCGCATCGGCCGGCTCCTGGTCGAAGAGGAGCTCGCGGCCTGCTGCAGCCTCGTCCCCGGGGTGCGCTCGATCTACCGCTGGGAGGACGCCATTCACGAGGACGCCGAGGTGCTCATGATCGTGAAGACGCGCGCGGCGTGCGTCGAGGCCCTCACCGCTCGGGTCGTGGCGGTGCACCCGTACACGTTGCCGGAGGTGCTCGCCCTCCCCGTCCTCGACGGGCACCTGCTCTACCTCGATTGGGTGCGTGCGGGGTCGACGCGCGCGCCGTGACGGAGACATGACACACGCGCGTTACCGTCGCCCCGGAGGTCCAGTGAACGCCCACCGCCCCGGGACGCGCCCCGCGAACCACACCCGCAGCCTCGTGCACGCCCTCTCCGGCGTGCTCGCGCTCGTGATCATCCAGCACGTCCTCACGCCCATGAGCATGGTGCTGACGGCGTTCGGTTTCTTCGTGTGGGCATGGGGGATGGAGCTCGGCCGCCGAAAGGTCCCGGCGCTGAACCGCTTCCTGATGAAGGTCTTCGGGCCGATTGCGCACCCGCACGAGACGCACCGGGTCAACTCGGCCACCTGGTACGTCACCGCGTTGCTCGCGCTCTCGCTCACCGCGTCGCCGATGGCCTGCTCGCTCGCCGTCATCGTGCTCGGCGTAGGCGACCCCGCCGCCGCCTTCGTGGGGCGCCGCTGGGGCCGCACCCGGCTCGCCTCCGGGCGCTCGCTGGAAGGCTCCCTCGGGTTCGTGGGGTTCGCCGGACTCGCCGCGCTCCTGACCCTCGCCGTTTACTACCCGCAGCTCGGGATGGTCGAGATCCTCATGCTCGCGTTCGTCTCGGCGCTGGCCGGGGCACTGGCCGAGCTCCTCACCGCGGGCCTCGACGACAACCTCGTCATCCCGCTCGCGGCAGCGGCGGGCGCGTCGCTCGTGGCGGCGGTCTTCGCGTAGGACCCGCTCGCCCAGGACCCGCGCGCCGATCAGCGGGGTGACGGCTTCTTGTGGTGCTCCAGCAGGTCGCACTCGCGCCGTCGGGACCCCGCCCGCCGCCCGTAGACCTGGGTGAACTCCGCGCCGAGCAGCAGGATCTGCGCCGACCAGTAGACCCAGACCAGGAACGCCACCAGCGAGCCCGCAGCGCCGTAGGCCGTCGTGACGCCTGCATACACGAGGTAGGCCGCGATGGCGCTCCGGCCGAGCGCGAAGAGCGCCGCCGTCAGGATCGCCCCGACCGCCACGTCGCTCCAGGCCACGGGCACGTCGGGCAGCACCTTGAACACCACGGCGAAGAGCGCGGTGACGAGCGCGAACGAGAGGACCTGGTAGGCGGCCTCGAGGTGCGCGGGCGAGAGCGAGAGCCAGGGGGCCACGACGTCGCCCGCGACGGACAGGACCGTGCCGAGCGTCAGGGATGCGAGGAGCAGGGCGCCCATCGCCAGCACCATCAGGCCGCCGAACGCCTGCTGACGGAGCAGCGTCACGAGGCCGTTCCCGCGCCGCGGCGGCACGTCCCAGATGTGGTTCAGGGACGCGCGGAGCTGGACGAACACGGTGGACGCGCCGATGACCAGGGCGACCGACGAGACGACGGTGGCGAGGACGCCGGTGCGGGTGGGGAGCGCGCGATCGAGGAGCTGCTCCACCGCGGGGGCGCCCTGGGGCCCGAGGAATTCCCGCAGCCGCGTCGCGACCTCCATGCGGGCGGTGGACTCGCCGTAGAGCAGCCCGGCGATGGAGATGGCGAGCAGGAGGAGGGGCGCGACCGAGAACACCGCGTAGTACGCGAGGGCGGCGCCGTGGCGCGTGGCGTCGTCGTCCACCCACTCGGTGACGGTCTCGCGGGCGATGCGCGCCGCGAGCTTGACCTGCCCGCCGAGCCCGAGCCGCACGCGATCGGGCGCCGCCACCTACGCGCCCAGGCGGCGGAGCACCGCCTCGTCGAGGCGCTGATCCACGGCGTCGAGCGGCCCCCACGGATCGGGCGGGAGCGCGCCGAGCAGGTCCCGGAGCCGGAAGTGGTCCCCGCGGCCGACCCCCGCGAGGTCCTCCCACGCGACCGGCACCGCGACCGGCGCGTACGGACGCGCGCGGGGCGACCACGCCGCCACTGCCGTGCTCGTCGACGTGTTGCGGAGCCAATCGACGTAGATGCGCCCCTCGCGCTGCGTCTTCGCCATCTTCGCGGTGAGCCGCTCCGGGTCGGCCTTCGCCAGCGCCTCGGCCACCATCCGGGAGAACGGCTTGGCGACCTCCCACGGCGCGTGCGGCCGGAGCGGCACGACCACGTGGATGCCCTTCCCGCCGGTCACCTTCGCGAAGCTCGCGAGCCCGAGCGCGGAGAGGCGGTCGCGCACGCCGGTGGCGGCCTCGGCGAGCCGATCCCAGCGCACCCGGGGCCCCGGGTCGAGGTCGAAGACGAGGCGATCGGGGCGGTCCAGGTCGTCGATGCGGACGCCCCACGGGTGGATCTCCAGCGCCCCGATCTGCGCGAGCCCCACGAGCCCGGCGCGGTTCTCCACCCACAGGTAGGGCTGGTCGTCGCCGTGCCCGGGCACGACCACCCCGCGCGTGCCCGGCGGCAGCCCCTCGGTGACGTGGCGCTGGTAGAAGCACCCCGCGTCCTGCCCGTTCGGGCAGCGCACCAGCGTGAGCGGGCGCCGGGCGATCTCCGGGAGCATCCGGTCCGCCACCGCGTCCAGCCAGGCCGCGAGGTCCCGCTTGGTGACCCCCACGTCCGGCCAGAACACGCGATCCGGGTTGGTGAGCGCCACCACAAGCGCGCGCTTCGTCGCCCTGTCCCCGGCACGCGTGGGTGCGGACGTCGCGGGGGCGTCCGGCTCGTCGCCCTTCTCCGCCTCCTCCTCCGCCATCGGCACCTCCAGCCGCACGTCCTCAGGGCGCTTGTCCTCGCGGAGGCCGAGGAACACCGGGTGCCGGAGCCGTTGGTAGGGCGTCCACCCCGTGTACTTCACCTCCGCCACGAGCCGGGGCTCCGTCCAGTGGCAGCCCCGCGCCTCGCTCCCGGTCGGCGGGTCCACGACCGGCGGGGTGCGGCGTGCCATCGGCTCCAGCCGGGCGAGGAGCCCCGTGAGCGTGGCCTCGTCGAACCCCGTGCCGACGCGCCCCGCGAAGCGCCACGTGTCGCCCTCCCGGTATGCCAGCAGCAGCGCGCCGAGGGCCGTGCGGCCGCCGCCGGGGTCGGTCCACCCCACGACGACCATCTCCTGGCGCAGATCGCACCGCACCTTCAGCCACGCGCGGCCCCGCCCGGAGCGGTAGGGGGCGTCCGGGCGCTTGCTCACGATCCCCTCGAGCCCGTGCTCGCAGGCCGCCTGGAAGAACAGCGCGCCGTCCCCGTCGATGTGCTCGAGGAGCCGGATCGGCGGGCGGGCGTCGATGACGACCTCCGAGAGCAACTCGCCGCGCCGGGAGAGGGGCAGGCCGCGCAGATCGTGCCCGTCGAGGTGGAGGAGGTCGAACGCGTAGTAGAGTTGCCGCTCCGGCCGCCCCTGCTCCAACGCGCCCACCAGCGCGCCGAAGTCGCTCCGGCCCTCGGCGTCGAGCACCACGATCTCGCCGTCGAGCAGCGCCGCCGTCACCGGGAGCGTCTCCGCCGCCCGCGCGATCGGGCCGAAGCGGTCGGTCCAGTCGAGGCCCGATCGCGTCAGGATCCGCACGGTGCGGGCCCCGGGGCGGCCCTCGACCCGGACGAGCGCGCGGTAGCCGTCGAGCTTCATCTCGTGGCGCCACGCGCCGCCCAGCGGCGGGTGGTCGACCGCCGTGGCGAGCGCCGGCGGGACGAAGTCGGGGAGGGGACTCCGGGGTGCGTCGGGGATGACGGGGTCGCGGTCCGCGAGGATGTCCTCCATCGTCCGGCGGGTGCGGATGCTGGTCAGCCGCGTGGCGACCAGCGCATCCCCCGGCGTCGCGACGCTCGCGTCCACCTCCTTGACGAGGAGCCACGCCTCCTTCTCCTCCTGCGCCGAGCGCGTGCGGACGAGCGCCCACCCGCCGCGCAGCCGGTGCCCGTGGAGGTGGAACTTCAGCTTCCCCTGCGCGTGCCCCGCGCGTGGGTCCTCGTCCGGTGTCCACGTGCCCTGGTCCCAGAGCATCATCGGGCCGCCGCCGTACTCTCCCGCCGGGATCGCGCCCTCGAAGTCCAGGTATTCGAGGGGGTGGTCCTCGGTGTGCACCGCGAGCCGCTTGTCCGCGGGGTCGAGGCTCGGGCCCTTCGGCACCGCCCAGCAGAGCAGCACGCCGTCGAGCTCGAGGCGCAGGTCGAAGTGGAGGCGCGTCGCGTCGTGCTTCTGCACCACGAACCGCCGGGTCGGCGGTTGGGCGGTCCGTGCCGCGTCGCCCTTCCCCGCGGGCTCCGTCGTGCGCGTGAAGTCGCGCTTCTCCCGATAGCGGGTCAGCCCCACGGGTGCGTCCTCCAGGTGGTGTCACCCGCACGGGGGCGCGGCCCGGCCCCGTTCAGGCCTCTTCCTTCTTCTTCTGCTTCTGGGCGTCGAGGCTCTTCTTCAGGAGCGCCATGATGTCGATCGCTTCGGGTGCCGGGGCCTCCTCGGAGGGGGGCGCCGAGACCCGGCCCGTGCGCGCCTTCTCGTCGATGACACGCTCGAGCTGGGCGCGAAACTCGTCATGGTATTGGTCGGGGTTCCAGGGCTCCTCGAGCGACGCCACGAGGAGCTCCGCCATCTTCAGCTCCTTGTCCCCGACCCCGAGCGCCTCCAAGTCGCCCTTCGGCAGGTCGAACTCGCCGGTATCACGGATCTCGTCGGCGTAGCGGAGCAGCTCGAGCACGAGGATGTCACCCCGCACGATCAGGGCGCCGAGGTACTGGCGCGTGCGCAGCACCACCTTGGCGATGCCGATCTTGCCGCTCCGCCGCAGGGTCTCGCGGAGGAGCGCGTAGGCCTTCGCGGTGCGCTTCTCCGGCGCGACGTAGTAGGGCCGCACGAAGTAGCGGGGATCGAGCTCCGTGGCGTCCACGAACGCCACGATGTCGATGCTGCGCGTGCTCTCGGCGCCCGCGGCCTTGATCTCCTCGTCCTCGAGGAGCACCCAGGCGCCCTCGGCGGCCTCCGCCGCCTTGGCGATCTCCTCCGACGGCACCTCCTCGCCGGTGCGCTTGTTGACACGTTTGTACCCGATGGGGGACATGTCCCGTCGGTCGACCATGTGGAGGTCGAGATCCGTGTCACTCGTCGCCGGGTAGAGCCCCACTGGGATCTGCACCAGCCCGAAGCTGATGTGCCCCTTCCAGATCGTGCGTGCCATGAGCCCAAGCTAGGGGCTTGGGCTCGACAGGCAACCGGGGGCGGGGCCGCGCGGCCCCGCCCGAGTCGTCAATCCACGAGGTTCACTCCTCGCAGTTGTCGGTGGCGTTGTCCGGGTTCCCGCACACGCGGATGACACGGTTGTCGAGGTCGTTGTCCGACGCCGTGAACAGCTCGTAGTACATCGTGGCGGTGGCCGTCCCGATGCCCCACCGGCCCGCCGCGAGGCCGTCGGAAGCCGCGCTGAAGTCCGTCTCGGCGACCGCCGTGCCGCCGGGCGCGCAGCTGTAGCCGACCATCCCGTCCGTCGAGGCGATGCCCGCGTACTGGAAGAGCATGCGCCCGTCGTCGAAGAGCACGACGGAGAAGTTGTTGGTCGTGGTCGCGGAGAGCTCGCGGAGATCGACCCAGTAGAAGCCCACGGCGTCGGGGTACTGGATGTAGTACGTGTCGCCGCCGGAGCTCGAGGCCGGGTTGAAGTCGTCCCACAGCGGCGCGATGGCGGTGTCGGCGACGAAGTCGCTGCTGGACTCGCTGTAGTCCGTGTCGCCGGAGGTGCCGAACGTGACGCGGCCGTTCGAGATCATGTACGCGGTGGTCCGGTTGGTGCCGCAGAAGGGGAACGTCATCGTGCTGAAGGTGACGGTGGCGGACGAGTCGTCGGTCTGGGGCCCCGCCGTGACCGTGCTCGTGTCCGCGCTGTCGGTCCCGCCGTCGCAGTCGTCGTCCACGGCGTTGGTCGTGTTCTCCCAGGCGTAGGGGTGCACGGTGATGTCGCCGTCGTCGCAATCGGAGTTGTCGAGGCGGTACCCGACGGGGGCGGCGCAGCCGTCGACGGTCACCCCGGCGGGGTCGCCGAAGCCGTCGTCGTCCTCGTCGGGGTAGTACGTCCCGGCGATGGCGATCCCGTCGTCGACCGTGCCGTCGCAATCGTTGTCGGCGAAGTCGCAGACCTCGGTGCCGGCCGGGTTGGTGGTCGCGTCGTCGTCGTCGCAGTCGTCGCCGGTGCTGGCGTAGCCGGAGCTGTCACAGAGGGCGGCCGAGACGGTGGCGTCCCCGTAGCCGTCGTCGTCGCTGTCGAGGTAGTACACGGCCGTGCCGGTCACGGAGGCGTCGTCGTCATCCGTGAGGCCGTCGCAGTCCTCGTCGTCCTCGCCGGCGTCGCAGATCTCGGTCGCCGCGGGGTTGATGGCGGCGGCGAGGTCGTCGCAGTCGGTCTTGTCGGCGACGTAGGCGGCGGGGGAGTCGCACGCCAGGATGCTGTCGTTCTCGTCCCCGTAGGCGTCGCCGTCGACATCCGCGTACCAGGTCGCCTCGCCTTCAGCGCCGCTCTCGTCGCCGCTCCCGTCGCAGTCCTCGTCCACGTTCGAGGCGTCGCACACCTCGGGGGCGCCCGGGTTCACGTCGTCGCGCGAGCCGTCGCAGTCCGTCGCGTCGGAGAGGTAGCCCACGGGCTGATCGCAGGCATCGAGCGGGTCCGTCGGGTCGCCGAAGGCGTCGGCGTCGACGTCGGCGTACCAGGTCAGCTCGCCGTTGGCGCCGTACTCGTCGGAGTCGCCGTCGCAGTCGTTGTCCTTGCCGTCGCAGGACTCGGGGAGGAGGTGGCTCACCTCGTCGTCGTTGTCGTCGCAGTCGCCGTCGTTGTCGGCGTACCCGCTCGGCGCGTCGCACGAGACGGTCGAGTAGCTCGCGTTGCCCGCGCCGTCGTCGTCGACGTCCGCGTACCAGGTCGGCGCGTCGACCGCGCTGCTCTCGTCGGCGGAGCCGTCGCAGTCGTTGTCGACCTCGTCGCAGGTCTCGTCGGCCCCGGGGTTGGTGGTCGCCGCCCCGTCGTCGCAGTCGGTGGCGTTCGCGACGTAGGCGGAGGGCGCGTCGCAGGCGAGCACGTACAGGTCGGCGTCGCCGTAGCCGTCATCGTCGCTGTCCGCGTACCAGGTGGCGGGGTCGACGGCGTCGTCCTCGTCCACGTCGCCGTCGCAGTCGTCGTCCTCGCCGTCGCAGGTCTCGGTCGCGGCCGGATACACGGCGTCGTCGAGGTCGTCGCAGTCGTCGCCGCTCGCGACGTAGTCCGCGGGGGCGTCGCACGAGACGGTGCTGCGGCTGGAGCGCCCGTACCCGTCGCTGTCGGCGTCGTAGTACCAGGTGCCGGCGTCGGCGGCGTCGTCCTCGTCCGCGGAGCCGTCGCAGTCGTCGTCCACGAGGTTGCACACCTCCGTGGCGCTCGGGTTCACCGCCGCGTCGGCGTCGTTGCAGTCCTCGCAGGCCGCGACGCCGTCGCCGTCGTCGTCCGCGTAGCCGACCGAGCCGTCGCAGTTGTAGTCGGTGGGGTCGTCGCAATTCTCGACGACGGCGGGGTTGATGCCGGGGTTGGTGTCGTCGCAGTCGTCGGCGTTCGCGACGTAGCCCTCGGGGGCCGTGCACGCGGTGCCGGTGGTCGCGGCGTCGCCGAAGCCGTCGCCGTCGGCGTCGAGGTAGAAGATCGTGCCGGCGCCCTCGTCGACCACGCCGTCGCAGTTGTCGTCCACGCCGTTGCAGGCCTCGGCCGCGCCCGGGTAGACCGTGGCGTCGCCGTCGTTGCACTCCAGGCAGGCGGCGGCGCCGTCGAGATCGCCGTCCTCGTAGCCGACCGAGCCGTCGCAGTTGTAGTCGGTGGGGTCGGCGCAGTCCTCCGTGGCGGAGGGGTTGAACGTGGCGCTCGTGTCGTCGCAGTCCGTCGCGTCGGCCACGGTGTTGGCCGGCTGCTCGCAGGCGAGCTGCTCCGTCGCGAGGTCGCCGTAGCCGTCCTCGTCGGCGTCCGTGTACCAGGCCGTCCCCACGTCGTTGTCGACGACGGTGTCGCAGTCCTCGTCCACCCCGTCGCACGTCTCGGCGGCGCCCGGGTGGATCGCCGCGTCGGCCTCGTCACAATCGACGGAGGCGAGGTAGCCGTCGTCGTCGGCATCCACGAGGTCGGTGCCCGGGCCCGTACCGGTCTCCTTCGGGTCCCCACCGTCGGTGCAGCCGGCCAGGAAGAGCGAGGCAAGGAGGAGGGTGAGGCGCATGAGGCTCCCAGAGGTGACCGGGACTTTGCCATAAGTTGTCACCGAGGTGGAACCCGTCGGCACGCTTCGCTCGTTCGGGCGACGACGCGGTCACGACCGCCTCGCGGGCCGGGCCGGCCCTAAACTACGCGGTCGGGCCATTCTCGGGGCCTCTGAGTTATCTTCGGCCCTCGCCCACAGGCCTCCCGGCGAGGGGGCACCGTCCGCCCCCGTCCACCGCGGGGGCTTCCCGAGGAGAGAGCCATGACCAAGATGAAGCTGAAGCCCGGTGTCGTGACCGGAGCCGCGCTCCAGGACCTGTTCGCCTACATGAAGGACGCCGAGTGCGCCCTCCCGGCGGTGAACATCATCGGCTCCCACGGTGCGAACGCGGCGTTGCAGGCGGCGAAGGAGGCTCAGGCCCCCATCATCATCCAGCTCTCGAACGGCGGCGCGCACTTCTACGCGGGCAAGTTCCTGAAGGACGGCATCCAGGCCGCGATCATCGGGGGCGTCGCCGCGGCCCTCCACGTGCGTACGCTCGCGGAGGCGTACGGCGTGCCCGTCATCCTCCACACCGATCACGCCGCGAAGAAGCTCCTCCCCTGGGTCAACGGCCTCCTCGAGCACGGCGAGCGCTACTACGCCGCGCACCGCGAGCCCCTCTACTCCTCGCACATGCTCGACCTCTCCGAGGAGCCCCTCGCCGAGAACCTGGAGATCTGCCGCCACACGCTCGAGCGCATGGCGCAGATCCAGATGACGCTCGAGATCGAGCTCGGCGTGACCGGCGGCGAGGAGGACGGCGTCGACAACTCCGCCGTCGACAACGCGAAGCTCTACACGCAGCCGGCGGACGTGCTCGCGGCGTACGACGCCTTGAGGCCCGTGGGGAACTTCACGATCGCCGCCTCGTTCGGGAACACGCACGGCGTCTACAAGCCGGGGAACGTCAAGCTCACGCCGTCCATCCTGAAAAACAGCCAGGACGAGATCCGTCGCCTCCGCGGCGGTGGCGCGAAGCCCGTGGACTTCGTGTTCCACGGCGGCTCCGGCTCGACCCCCGAGGAGATCCGCGAGGCCGTCTCCTACGGCGTCATCAAGATGAACATCGACACGGACACCCAGTGGGCGTGGACCCGGCCGATCAAGCAGTACATGGACGAGAAGAGCCCGTACCTCCAGAGCCAGATCGGGAACCCCGAGGGCGAGGACAAGCCCAACAAGAAGTACATCGACCCCCGCGGCTGGACCCACCTCGGCGAGCGCGGGATGGCCACGCGGCTGGTCGAGGCCTTCCGCGACCTCGGCGCCCTCGGAAAGTTCGAGCTGTAGCGCCTACTCGACGTACCCCAACGCCCGCAGCCTCGCGACGTCCTCGTCGTCTAGCGTCTGCTCGCGCGTCTCCGGCGGCTTCCATGCGCCCGTGGCGAGCCAGGCCTGCACCGTCTTGGCCAGCGCCCGGGCCTGCTTGCTGGGGAGCCCGATGAGGTCGCGCAGCTCGGTGGGGTCGGTCGCGAGGTCCCATGCGGCCGCGAGGCGCCCGTCGCGGTCGACGAGCACCTTGGTCGCGCCGTCGCGCACCGCCCAACGCAAGCGATCGCCGCGCCCGACGACCGCGAGGTTCGCGGGCAGGCTCCCGGCCGGCCGCGCCGTGGTGACACCCAGGAGGCTCGCGCCCTGGAGGCCCGCGGGGATGGGCAACCCGGCGTAGGCGAGCAGGGTCGGGAGCACGTCGACGTGGTTTGTCTCGGCGGTGACACGCCTGGCCGATGGCACGCGCCCGGGGCCCCACATCACCATCGGCACGTGCAGGTCGTGCTCGTAGAGCGAGCCGTGGCAGAAGGTGCGCCCGTGATCGCCGAGGCTCTCCCCGTGGTCCGCGGTGACGACGATGACGGTGTCGTCGGCCCACCCCTTGGTCTTGACGTAGCGGACGATCTTGCCGAGCTCCTCGTCGAAGGTGTTGATGTCGCCGTCGTAGCCGGCGACGTAGTGGCGGCGTTCGGTCTGGCCCTTGTCGAGCACGTAGGGTGGGATGTCCGGGCTGCCCTCCTGCGCGGTGCCGGGCTTGAACGTGGCGGTGTCCGCCTGCCAGAGTTGGTCGCCCTGGAAGCGCTCGCGCACGCCCGCGGGCGGGCGGTAGGGCCCGTGCGGGTCGAAGTAGTGCAGCCACAAGAAGAGGTTGTCGTCGCCGTGCTCCTCGAGGAAGGGCAGGACCTCCTCGGTGAGCCGGGCGGCGGGCACGTCGTTGGGGTGGTTGCGATAATAATGGAAGCCGCGGTTGAGCCCGTAGCGGTTCGAGAGCACGTATTGGACGTTGAACGCGGCGGTCACGTAGCCGCTCTTCGCGAAGAGCTGGGCGGCGGTGAGGGAGTCGCCGCTGATCGTGGGGATGTTGTCCACGAAGCCGAGCTGGGTGGGGAGGAGCCCGGTGACCAGCGAGGCGAGCGAGGGGTGGGTGTAGGGCGCCGAGGCCCAGTGCCGATCGTAGGAGGTGCCGCCGGCCACGAGCCCGTCGAGGGTGGGGGTGGTGAGGCGCGGGTAGCCGTAGGCGTGCACGTGGTCGCGACGGAGGGTCTCGACGCTCACGAGCAGGACGCGCTTGAGCGGCAACGAGGAGGTGCGCGAGGTGGCGCGGAGCTCGGAGAGCACGATGGGCGCGAGGAGGAGGGCGCCGGGCTGGTCCGCCTTCATCATCTGCACTTCGAGGCACACGCGGGCGCCGAGGGTGCCCTCGGGGGCCGTGGCGCGCATGTCCACGGGGTCCCACCCGACGTCGCCGACATCGATGCGGCGCCGCGCGGTGTGGAGCACGCCGTCGGGACCGTCGAGGTGCAGGTGCAGCGCGGTCACGTCGCCGAGGGAGGGCTCGCCGCGCACGACGGAGGCGAGGGTGACGGTCGCGCCCGGCGAGACGGGCACCCGGGCGCTGCAGAGGTGCCCCTTGGTCCCGGCGGTGTAGGCGATCCGGGCGACGGTCCCCGCGGGGCCGGTGGTCGTCGCGACGGTGATCGCGCCGGCCGTCGTCTCGCGGGTCCACCCGTCGGGGATGCCGTTGTTGTCGGCGTCGCGCTCGATGGGGGCGAGCGGCACCGGGGTGGTGGTGACCACCAGCGGCGTGGCGGCCAGGGCCGCGAGGGCCATGAGGACGAGCATGCGCTCATCGTACCCCACCACCGTCGCGGTCCGGGCTGCCTCGGGTGATGCCGGGGCCTCCGGGGCGGCTTATGGCGCGCGCCCGCTGTCGGGGTCGCTCGGGAGCGCCACATGAACGGCAAGGTCTGCATCGTCACCGGTAGCAACACGGGCATCGGGAAGGAGACCGCGCGGGAGCTCGCACGCCGCGGCGCCACCGTGATCCTCGCGGTGCGGGACGTCGCGAAGGGCGAGGCCGCACGGGCGGAGATCGCAGCGGACACCGGGCGGACCGACCTCGTCGTCATTCCGCTCGATCTCGGCAACCTCGCGAGCATCCGCGCCTTCGCGACGCGCATCCAGGCCGAGTACCCGCGGCTCGACGTGCTCGTGAACAACGCCGGCTGCTGGCCGACCGTCCGCAGCACCACCGCGGACGGGTTCGAGACCACCTTCGGGAGCAACCACCTCGGCACGTTCCGCCTCACGATGGAGCTCCTGCCGCTCCTGAAGGGTAGCGGGCCGGCGCGGATCGTCGTGCTCTCCTCCAAGCTCCACTACAGCGGCAAGATGGCGTGGGACGACCTCCACTACGAGAAGCGCGCGTACAGCGGGCCGGGGGCGTACAACCAATCCAAGTTGGCGAACGTGCTGTTCACGCTCGCGCTGGCCCGCCGGCTCGAGGGCACGAGCGTGACGGTGAACGCCGTGCACCCCGGCGTCGTCGCCACCGAGCTCGCGCGCGGCTACCCGGCGTTCCTCGTCAAGATCTTCCACCTGTTCCTGCTCACCCCGGCGCAAGGCGCGGCGTGCTCGCTCTACGTCGCGACGTCGTCGGAGCTGGCCGGCGTCACCGGGCACTACTTCGAGCACGGCAAGTCGCGGGCGCCCGCCACGGCGGCGCTGGACGAGGCCGCGCAGGAGCGGCTGTGGGACCTCTCGGAGGCGGCGACGCAGGCGCCGGCCGGAGCGGCGACCGCGTAGGCCCGGCGCGGCGAGCACGTAGGCCCCGGCGCGGCGAGCACGGCACCCTGTAGACTCCCTGCATGAAGCGCCCCCTCGCGGTCGTCGTCAGCCTGCTCGCGCTCTCCGCGCTCGCGTGCCTGGGCCCGCGCCCGGCGTTCCCCGAAGGCTCGACGTGCGGCTCCACGCTCGCCGCGGGGCCGGCCCTGGCGTCGCCGCTGACCCTCGCCCCGGCGGGCACCCTCGGCACGTCGTGCGTCGTCGCGACCGATGGCGTGCTCCGCTGCGCGTGGAGCAAGCCGCCGCCGACGGGCCCGCTCGCGCACGTGTCGCTCGACAGCTCCACGATCTGCGCGATCTACACGGACGGGAAGTTGTGGTGCGACGTGGCGGTCGACGACTACGGCAGCTCCCCGCCGTTCGAGGACGCCGGCCCGTGGGCGCGGGTCGCGGTCCAGTCGCGCGCGGCGTGCGCGGTGCGGGCGGACGGGACGTTGTGGTGCCGCGGCGTCGAGGAGCCGCCATCCGGCGCGTTCGTGGACGTGGCGGTCGGCTACGCGCACGGCTGCGCGCTGGCCGGGGACGGGAGCGTCTCGTGCTGGGGCGAGGACGATTGGTGCCAGGACGACGCCCCGCCGGGGCCCTACGTCGACATCGCCGCGGCCGAGCAGAGCACGTGCGGCGCCCGGGCCGACGGTGGGGTTGACTGCTGGGGCAACACGATCGAGGGGCTCCCGGTCCACGCGGGCAAGGCGGTGGAGGTGGTCGTGACCGCCGGCGCGAGCGTGTGCGCGCGCTATGACGACGGTACGGTCGCGTGCGGGGACCCGACGTGGCGGGTGCCGACGGGCCGGTTCGTGGCGCTCTCGACCAACGGCTTCCTGATGAAGAACGCCTGCGCGCTCCGCGACGACGGCACCGTCGTCTGCTTCGGGCCCGACGACACCTGGCCAGACGGCGCCACCGGCGTCGTCATGCCGGCCGAGCCCGCCGACTACAACGCGCCCACGTGGTACCCGTACTCGAAGGGCGCCTTCGGTTGGAAGCTGCCCTGCGAGACGACGCCTGAGGTCTCGCCCGGCGGGAGCGTGGAGCGCACCGCGTGCATGCGCTCCGACCCGGCGGAGCTCATCGCGCTGGAGGTGATCACCCCGCCGCAGGAGCTGGTCGCCGCCGGCCCCCAGGCCATGCTCGCGTACGCCCAGGACGCCAAGGTCTACGCGTTCGCCGGCGCGCGGCTCACGCGCTCGAACCCGCTCGAGCTCGACGGGCGCCCGGGCATCGCCTACGCGATCGAGATGCCGTCCACCGGGATCGTCGGCCGCGCCTACGTCGACGGGGGGCGCGTCTACGCGCTGACGGGCATGTACGACACGACGGCCACGAGCGGCAACGGCTACGGTCGGGTCACCGACTCGGTCGCGTCGGGGCGGTTCGCGACGGCCGTGACGCCGGCCGTGACGCCGGCCGTGGCGCCGTCCGTGGCGCCCTGATCAGAGCCCGCAGCTCAGGAACTCGCCGAGCAGCAGCAGGTCGTCGTCGTAGACGCCCCCGCCGACGGGCATCGTCTCCTCCTCGATCGCCGCCCGGCGGATCGCGACCTCGAACATCCGCACCTGGTCGAGCGTGTCGAAGTCGGTCCCGACGGGCGCGCCGAAGCGGTCCTGGGTCTCCGCGGAGTGGCACGCGCGGCAGTAGGTGGAGAAGAAGCCGTCGCCGAACGACACCCAGGTCACGTCGTGGGCGTCGACGCAGGGGTCGACGACGACGGCGGTGTCTTCGGGGGCGGCGCCGGTGCAGGCCGCGAGCAGCAGGAGGAGCATCAGGTCTCCAGCGCCCCGAGGATGGGCGCGCCCTGGGTGACCCACTCCGCCGGGTCGATGTCGGCGAGGTGGAGGAGGGTGGCGCCGAGGTGCCCCGGGACGAGGGCCTCGCCGCCGTCGTCGAGCTCGCCGGTCGCGAGGTCGACCGCCAGGCCGAGGGCGTTCGAATCGAGCATGCCGATGCTCTGGCCGCCGCGGACGCCCGCGCCGAGGAGCATGCAGCTCGTGAAGGTCCAGTGGTCGCGGCCGGCGCCCAGGTTGAGCTGCGGGTGGCGCCCCATCTCGGAGAGGACGACGATGGTGACCTCGTCCCGGAGGCGCCCGCCGGTGGCCGAGGTGCGGGTCTCGAGGTCGGCCATGATCTCGGAGAGGAAGCCGAACAGCTCCTCGTAGTGCATCACCTGGAACGTGTTGTTCACGTGGGTGTCCCAGCCGACCGAGCACCATCCGTCGTGACGCGTGATCGCGCAGCGGGCGATGCCGAGCTCGAAGGCGTCCAGCGCGCTCGCGGCGTCCGAGGCGATGTCGCGGGAGCAGCCGCCGGCGTCGGGGTCGAGGTCGAGGGAGGAGGCGAGGTCTTTGAGGGCCTCGACGTCGCCGAGGGCGTCGCGGTAGCGCTCGGCGAAGGTGGCGGCGCGGCCCGCCCCGGCGGTGGCGGAGAACGTCGCGAGGCGGTCTCGCACGAAGGCGTCGGCGAGGGTCTCGGTGTCGGGGTTGGGGCTGACCACGGGGGTCGAGCTCTGGCGGAGCGCGGTGCCGTCGAGGAGCAGGTTGAGCTGCCCGTTGTCGCCGATGCGGACGACGCGGCTGGAGAACTCGGTGGTGAAGGAGGGGCCCGACACGACGAGGTGCGGCAGGAGCAGATCCTCGGTGGAGACCCCCGCCATGATCGCGGCCCAGTCGTCCTTTCCGCTCTCCGCGCTGCCGGTGAGCAGGATGCGCTGGCACCGCTCGTGGGTCACCGAGCGCACCTCGATGCCGTTGACGACGCAGGCGCGGTCCCCCCAGCGCTCGAAGAACTGGCGGACGGCGGGGCGCTGCGGCGAGTCGACGAAGGTGACGCCGTTGACGGTGGCGGTCGTCGCGTCGGGCTCGGTGTCGACGAGCGGCTTGTCGAACATGGGCGTGAACACCATCGTGGTGTCCCAGCCGCCGTAGGCGTAGATGAAGAGGAACTTGCGGGCGCCGGGCGCGGCCGGTGCGGCGAGGAGCCGGCGCGGCAGGAGGAGGCCGGAGGGGGCGAGGGCGAAGAGGCCGCGGCGGGAGAGGTTCTTCAGCATCAGTACCCCACGAATTCGGGGTCGCGGAGGAGCACGGAGACGAGCGCGGCCCAGGCGGCGGAGGCCGAATCCGTGGCCTCCACGCTCGACCACAACGCCTCCGCGGCGGCGATTCGCTCGGCGCTCGGGCGCTTGCCGTAGAGCCGGCGGTGGAGGGCCTCGAGCTCGGTGGTGAAGGCGGCATCCCCCGGGCGGTCGGTGAGCGTGACCGTGGTGAAGAGGCGGCGCTCCAGGCCCTGATCGAGCTCGGTGGAGACGGCGTAGGCGCCCGCGGCCTGCGAGAGTCGCTTCACGACGAGGGCCCAGGTGATGCCGGGCTCCGCCTGGGGCCGTCCGACCGAGTAGCCGTCGACCCCGCCCGAGAGGACGCGGTAGCCGAGGTCGTCGTTGGCGAGCTGATCGTAGCCCTGGTACTGCCACTTGAACCCGGTCAGGTCGGCGATGGCGCCACCGAGCTGCTCGGCGGTGAGCATGCGGAGGGTCATCTCGCGGGCGCGGTCGGCGTCGGTGGCGGCGTCGTTGAAGCCGCCGGCGCGGTACTCCGGCGTGTCGGTGACGGCGCGCAGGAGCGGTTTGTAGGTGCCCCCCTCGGCGACGAACCCCTTGCGCAGGGCCTCGACGCGGTCGAAGTCGGAGAGGCCCGGCTCGCGGCGCCACAAGAGCTCCGCGGCGGTCTGCGCGGAGCAGCGCCAGAAGCGGGTGTCGCTCGCGATGGCGCCGCCCAGATCCACCAGGCCCTCGATGTCCTGCCCGAAGTAGCCGGGGGTGACGCCCAGCACGTCCTCGCCCATGGCCTCGCGCTCGGCGTGGTAGCTCTGGAGCTCCAACGGGTTGTACCCGGTGGCGACCCAGAACCCGAACATCGAGGCCGCGAGCGGCTCGATGCTGGCGTGACACGCGACGCATCCGGGCTCGGTCTTGATGGCGGTGGCGGTGCCCTCGGCGTCCGCGAGGGAGGCGCCGCCGGAGAACGAGACGGGGCGGGAGAGGAGGTCCTCGCAGAGCAGGAGGCGCGAGATCGCCGCCGCGCGCGAGCGGTTCTGGTTGGACGTGTTGGTGACGTAGCGCCACCACAGCCCGTTGGTCGCGAGGATCCCGGCCGCCGGCCGCCCGTCGGTGTAGGTCGCGGCGACCCAGCCGGAGGTGTCCGCGGGGTACTCGATGGGCCAGATCTCGCCGAGCATCTCGTTGGCGATCGTGTAGTCGGCGGTCACGATGTCGGACCAAGGCGCGCCGGTCATCGCGACGTGCGCCATCAGCCGCAGCGGCTCCTCGCCGACCGCGCTCTCGAAGGCGTACTCCTGGTCGCGGTCGAGGTCGTAGTCGTAGTACTCGACCTCGAAGACGTCCAGGCGGGTCTGGAAGCGCTCGGCGAAGAGGGTGACGAGGCGCTCCTCGAGCCGCTCGTCCTCCAGGAAAGCGTCGCGCAGCGTGGGGAGCACGGCGGGATCGGCCTCGAGCTGGTCGAGCTCGGCGAGGGTCGGCACGGTGCCGCGCAGGTCGAGGCTCATCCGGCGGAGGAGCAGGGCGTCCTCGAGCGGGACGAGCGGGTCGACGTGGACGGGGGGATCGGGCTCGACGGGGTCGGGACCGGCGCAGGCGAGGAGGAGGAAGATCACGGCATCGCCAGGGGCTGCCAGGCATCCGTGCCCAGCGATTCGAGGTCGAGGCAGAGCTCGCCGAGCTCGATCTCGTCGTGGAACACGACGTTCCCGCACGTGTCGCAGTCGTCGCCGAGGGTCCAGACGTACCAGTAGCCGCGGGGATCCCGCAGGTGCACGGCGCCGACGGGCTTGCCGGCGCAGGCGCCGCCCCAGTCCCACGCCACCTCGTCAAAGAACAGGTCGGCATCGCCCACGGCCACGCCGCCGTGCACGTTGAGCCAAGGCTGGCCGCCGGTCGTGCCGCCGCTCGCCTCGAACAGGCCGCTGAAGCCCTCGCCGACCCAGAGGTCCGAGGACTCGTCCGCCCAGGTGCCGCGCAAGGTGGACTCGAAGCTCTGGCTGCCGTCGGGGCCGACGTGGCCCATGTAGGTGGCGCCGCCGCCGGCCTCGAACACCGCGCCGGACGGGTACTTCAGGAGGAAGTCCCCGCCGAGGCCCCAGGAGGCGGTCGAGCCGGTCTCGTCGGTGATCTCGAAGCCCTCGTACACGCAGACGCCCGAGTAGTAGTAGCCGGAGGGGGCGACGCACCCGAGGATGTACTCCTCGGTGATGATGGTCTCGCTGCCGGGGCAGCTCTCGTCCCCCTCGGCCATCATGCCCAGGTAGATGTCCCGGAGCATCGGGCCGTTGGGGAAGCCGTGCGCGAGCACCTCGGTGAGGGCCGCGCCCACGTCCTCCGCGGTCATCTCGGGGAGGGGATCCTCCTGCACGTAGATGGGCACGCCGGTGTCGCCGATGGGCGGCTCCGCCGCGGTGTCGCAGTCGTCCGCGCACGGGGCGTCGGGTTCGGCGCAGCTTGCGAGCAGGACGGGGAGGAGGAGGGACGCGGTGCGCATTCGTCGGGGTGCGCCCATGATAGCCCGAGCCGATCCGGCCCGCTCCCGGACGGGGCCGGGCGCGATCACAGCGACGGGAGCGTGTCGAGCACGGGGTCGAGCGCCGATTCGGCCTGCACGAGGAGGCGATGCACGGGCGGCCAGGGCATGTCGAGGCGGCGCGCGGCGAGCAGGTGGCCGAGGGACCGCTCCGCCGGCATCCCCGCGGCGTCGGTCGCGCCCCGGGCGACCAGCCAGTCGAGGCAGAGCCGCAGGAGCGCGGCGCGCGGGCGGCCGTCGACGAGGGCGCGCTGGCCGAAGAGGCGCTGGCGGAAGGCGAGGGCCCAGAGCGGGCGGGTGGCGGGGTCCTCGGGCGGGAGCGGGGGGCCGCCCGTCGCGGCGTCGCCCACGCGTCGCAAGGCGGCGACGATCTCGCGGGTGAAGGGCGGCGGGTTGGGGTGGGCGAGCGGGGCGGCGAAGACGTCGGCGAGCGCGCGCGTGATGGCCTTGATGGCGGCGCGGCCCTCGATGTGGCGCGTGGGGGC
>JAUXTN010000086.1 GCA_030684355.1 Pseudomonadota bacterium | reverse complement strand
AGCTCGGCGCCCTCGCGAAGCGCCGGCGCGATCGCGGCCTTCTGGTCCGTCGTGAGCGCGACCGCGCCCTCCGCCGCCGCGAGCGCGTACACGCCGCGCGCCACGTCGTCGGCGGTCATGTGGGCGAGGAACGCGGGCTCCAACGTGCCCACCGCGGACGCGACGGGGGGGGCGACCGTCGTGTCGACCGCCGTGACGACGACCCCCGGCCGCGCGGACCGCGTGAGCAGCCGCGCCTCGGCCCCGCAGAGGGCGAGCGCGAGCAGGGCGGCGGTTGCGCGGAGGGGGGCCATGGGGCCCTGATCGTGTAGCGGCGGCCCGCTCGCGTCAACGCCGTTCTGTCTTCAGCTTGTGAGACCGCGCAGACGAGCGCGTCCCACGCCCCCCCTGCCCGCCCCTCACGCCCGCTCGCCCCCTCCCCCGCGTCCCTCCGGGTTACGCGCCCGCCCGTGACCCTCCCGTTCCGCCCGCCGTTCCGCCTCCCGCTGTGCCTCCTGGCCCTCACCGTCGCGATCGGCACCGCCGGGGCCGCGCCGTCGACCACGGGCGCCGCCACCAAGGCCCGCGGGGTCCCCACCGCCATTGAGGACGCCGGGCACGTCGGCCTGCGCCGCTACTACGAGGCCCTGCGCGAGGTCGTGGCCGGGCGCCGGGTGGCCCGGGCGCTGCACTACGGGGACTCGACCCTCGCCGCCGACGGCATCAGCCGCACCGTGCGTACGCGCCTCACGACACGCTTCGGGGACGCCGGGCCGGGGTTCGTGTCCGGCGCGAACGACCCCCGCTGGAACCGCCGCACCGACGTCGAGACGACGCGCCGCGGCGAGTGGCTCTACCGCACGATCCTCCACGGCGGGGGCGGTGGGCGCTACGGCCTCGGCGGCATCGTCGCGATCGCGCCCGGCGGCGCCACGATGGCCGCCCGCGCGGTGGATGCGGCGAAGGCCAACCGCCTGCAGAAGCGCCTCGAGGTCTGGTACCAGGCGGGCGCCGGCTACGGCAGCGTGTGGGCCCGCGCCGACGATCGCGAGGTCCTGCGCGCGCCCGCGACCGCCGCGACCACCGAGGATCGCCGCTTCACCCTCGACGTTCCCGCCGGCTTCACCACCCTCACCGTCGGCGCCACCGGCGGCCCGGTGCCCGTCTACGGCGTGGTGATGGAGCGCGGCGCGCCCGGCGTCACCTGGGAGTCGCTCGGGATCATCGGCGTGAGCAGCAAGTCGTTCACGACGTTCGCCGGCGACAACCTCTCCACGCAGATGGCGACCCGCGCCCCCGACCTCGTCGTCGTCATGCTCGGCGGCAACGAGGCCAGCTACCCCGTGCTGACCGCGAACAAGGGCGCCGGCTACGTCCCCATCTACGCGGCCGCGCTCGCGACGATCCGCGCGGGCGCGCCCCAGGCCTCGTGCCTCGTCGTGACCCCGCTCGACCAGGGCTACTTCGAGCAGCCCGAGGCCGCGCCCCCGCCCGCCGACGGGGCGGAGGGAGCGACCGCCGGCACCCCCGCGCCCACCGACGCCGCCGTCGCGGCCGAGGTCCCGAAGGGCCCGCCCCGCGCGCGCCCCGGCATGGCGAACCTCGTCGCCGGCCAGCGCGCCGCCGCGAAGGCTGCCGGTTGCGGGTTCTGGAGCGCCTACGACGCGATGGGCGGGGCGGGCTCCGCGCTCGCCTGGTCGAACACGAGCCTCGGCTCCGGCGACCTCGTCCACCTCTCGCCGCGCGGGCTCGAGGTCGTCGGGAACCACCTCGCCGACGCGATCCTCGCCGACTACGACGCCTGGGCGGCCGGGCGGTAGCCAGGCCGGCTCGCGCACGGCCCGTCTATCGTTATCAGGTCGGCGAAGCCCGGCTATCGCACCGCCGCGCGCCCCTTACTTCAGCCACCCCGCCGGCTCGTGGAACGCCTCGGTCACGGCATGCCAGAGCATGGACAGGGCGTCGGCGGGCCGCTCCGCGACCGCGCGCACCCGACGGGGGCCGACGCGCTCCAGCCCGGGCACCACCCCCATGCGGTCGGCCATCTCGCGGCGGTGCGTCTCGAGCTCCGCCACCACGGGCGTCCCCACCGTGAACGGCTTGAAAGCGCCGCCCTGGTGCCGGGTCGCGGCGCGGCGGGCGGCCTCGGTGATGCGCACGCGCGTCGCCGCCGGGCCCCAGCACTCCGCGATGTTGAACCCCATCGCCTTCTTGGTGACGGCCACCTCGACATCGCCGAGGTCGGCCCGGGCCTCCCGCGCGACGTCGTCGGCGCCGCACACGAGCCCCACGGGCACGCCGAACGTGCCGCAGATCGCCGCGTTGATCGCGGTCTCCCCGAAGACCACGCCGTTGACCGTGATCTCGTGGACGATGGCCCCCGCCCAGGTGTGCGAGAGCAGCCCCTTCGGCGTGCCCGCGCGGCTGTGGAAGCCCACGAAGAACGCGAGGTCGAACGACTCGTCGAGCCCCGCCACCTGGCAGAGCGGCTTGTTCACGAAGGTGGCGGGCCCGCGGATGAGCCGGGCGGCGGGGTGGAGGTCCTCGAGCACCACGTTGCGCATGTGCGCGTGGCCCTCGGAGATGACGGCCTCGTCGAACCCGGCGGCGACGGCCCCCTCGATGGCGGCGTTGATGTCCGCGGTGAGGAGCTTGCAGCCCGCGACGTAGCGGGCGCCGCCCTCGTCGAGGAGCTGGTCGCGGTGGACGATGCCGGTGGCGCCTTCCATGTCGGCGCAGATGTAGAGCTTCATCGGATCCCTCGCGCCGGATCGTGCCCGAAAACGGCGCGCTCGGGGGACCGGCGCGTCCCGACGCCCTCGGTGGCGCCGGCGGCGGACGCGCCCGCCGCCAAAACGAGGAGACGCCGCCGGGGGTGCCGGCGGCGGCTCGTTCGAACGGGCCCTCGACCCTACTTGGGCGCGGGCTTCGGCATCCCGTGGGGGCTCGGCGGCGCGCCCGGACGAACCGGCGGCGGCATCATGCCCGGCGGAGGCCCGCCCGGGGGGCCACCCAGCATGCCCGGAGGCCCACCCGCGGCCGCCTCGGCGCCACCGGGGGCCTTCGGCTCGTCGGGCGCGATCTCCTTGCCCTCGGCCACGTCCTGGGCGTCCTCCACGGCGTCCTTCGCGGGGCCGCGCGAGAGCTTGACCAGGCCGCGCGTCGACTCCGACTTCGCGTACCAGTCGTCCCCGCCCTGCAACACGGAGACGGTCTCCGGCTTCTGGCCGGGGGCGGTCACGGTGAGGTCGAAGCCGGGCAAGAGCTCCGCGGGCGCCTCGCCGTCCTGCACGTAGGCCGTGCTCTTCAGCTTCAGCGCCTTGTCGATCCAGTTGCCGAAGGTCTCGTCCTTGCCGGGCTTGCCCTCGCGCTCCCAGTAGGCCGCAGCCTTGTCGTCGCGGTTCTTCTGGGTCCACGACGCGGTGCTCGCGCCCGCGCCGAGGCGCAGGCCGTCGATCATCTCGACCTTCGCGCCGAGCAGCGAGCGCTCGGGCAGCCGGGTCGCGGCGAACTTCAGGGTCTTGAAGGGCTCGTCGTCGATGACGTAGACCTTGCCGTCCCCCTGGTTCTTCGCGTAGCGGTCCTTCGTGCCGTAGGTCTCGCCGCCGAGCTCGAACGTGACCGTCTTCCCGCCGGCGGAGATCGTCACGGTGGAGTCGGGCTCCTTCAGGCCGAAGCTGGTGAGCTGCGTGTCGTCCACGTTCTCGAGCTTCCGCAGCGCGACCATGGGCGCGAACGCCTCCACCACCTTGTCGGCGGCGGTGCCGGTCTTGAAGCGGGTCACCTTGGGCTCGACGACGGCGTCGGCCTTGCCCTTCTTGCGATCCTCGACCGTGACCCAGCCGTACCGGCCGAAGTCGTCGGTGCGCATCTCGAAGGTGACCGTGAGCTCGGGCGAGGTGTAGACGACCTTCTCGAGCTCGGTCGCCTTGGCGTCGATGAGCACGACGCCTTCCTTGGTGGTCTCCTCGCCGCCGGTGTAGCGCGCCCACGCGCCCCCGAGGGAGAGGACGAGCAGCCCTGCAAAGACGATGACGGACTTGTTCACAGGGCCCCCTTGCGCCGGCGGCTGTTCACGCGGACCAGGCCGCCGAGGAACACCAGGGCGGGCACGAGCGCGCTCGTGCCGTAGAACCACACGGACTCGCCCTCCTTGGTGTGCTGGATCTTCACGTCTTCCTCGGTCTCCACTTCGCCCGAGAGCGCGGGATCCTGGGTGAGCCAGCCGAGGGTGTCGACCAGGTAGTACGCGTTCGCCGCGTTGCGGATGAAGGTGTTGGATGCCCAGGAGGCGTCCGCCACGACCGCCGCGCGCCACTCCTTGTCGCCGCTCGACGGGCCCGCGACGACGGCCGCGAGGTCGTAGCCGGCACCGCGCTTCTCGGTGTCCTTGTCGAACTCGTAGTTGCCGTTGTCGTCCGCGAACCAGTCGGGCATGCCCTTCACGGTGACGGTGACCTTGCCCGTGTGGTCGCCCTCGGTCTCCTTCACCGCGCCCGAAATCGGGGTGATGAAGGTGGCCTGCGCGGCGTTCTTCGACAGCGTCGTGACCGACTCGTGCGAGCTGAACTTGCTGGTGCCGATGAACGCGCGATCCGAGAGGCCGCCGGTCACCCGGAGGAAGGCCTTGTCGGAGAGCACGGGCTTCGACGTGTAGGTCACCCCGAAGAGCGCGGCGAGCGCGGGATCGGGGGTGTCGGTCGGCTCGAGCATCAGGAACACGGCGCCGCCGCGGTCCCGGTACTCCTGGAGGGCCTTGATCTCCTCGTCCAGGAACGGCCGCTTCGGCCCGGTGATGAACACCACCGCGGCGTCATCCGGCACGGCCTGGGCGAGACCGTCGTCCACCCCGAGCTCCTTCACCTTGAAGTTCAGGCTCTCGACGGCCTTCTTCATCGTGTCGGTGTTCTCGAGGTCGCTCGCGGCGCCCTTCCAGTAGGCCTCTTCGTGGCCGACGGTGAAGTACGCGGTCCGCTTGTCGCGCGCGAGCTTCAGGAGCGCGGTCTGCACCTTGCTGTCGAGCTTGCGGAGCTCCTTGCGGGCGCCGTCGATCTTGTCGCCGAGCTTCACGACCTCCACGGCCTCGCCGCGTACGAACACGACGTTGCCGTTGTCCTTGACCTTCCAGTCCTTGGCGAGCTCGGGCGCCATGGCGTGGTCCATGATCTCCAGGCTGACGTTCGGGCCCTCGAGGTCGTTGAAGTAGGGCTCCACCTCGCGGAGCACCTCGCTCGACGGCGGGAAGAACAGCACGACGCGGATCGGCTCGGTCAGGTTGTCGACGATCGAGCGCGTGGACTCGCCCACGGCCGTCGTCTTGAAGAAGCCGTAGTCGAAGCGCTCGTTGTACTCCTTCGCGAGCCAGTTCATCGGGAAGAGCATCCCGATGCCGAACGCGAGGGCGAGGCCGCCTTCCACGGCGGTCTGGAGCCGGCGCGGGTGCACGCTCTTCGGGCTGGCGTAGAGCGTGCGGTCGATCGCGAGCGCCGGGAGCGCTCCGATGAGCCACACGAGCGGCGCGAGCGCCTGGAGCGCGGTGCGGACCTGCTCACTCGTCTCGGTGGAGAGGCCCATGCCGTCCACCATGTCCTTGCCGCCGGCCACGTAGAGCGCGAGCGACAGGAGCGCGAGGAGGTAGAACCCGAGGGCGGTCTTGGTGGCGGCCGCGTGCTTCTGCATCGTCGTGGCGCGGAGCGCGACCGCGCCGACCGAGAGCAGGCCGCCGAGGCCGAGGAGGGACCAGCGCACGACATCGTTGCCGCCGAACATGCGCTCGGCGAGGAAGATGGCGAAGAAGCCGATCAGGAAGGAGATGCCGGACGGACTCATTCCCACCTCCTGGCGATGAGCGAGCGGTTGGCGAGGAGGAGGAAGGCGAAGGTGAGCGACACGAAGAAGAAGACCCCCTGGGTGTCGATGCGCCCCTCTTGGAACGGCTGGAGATGCTTGTCGAAGAAGGCGAGGTAGCTGATGATCGCCTTGAAGGGCGCATCGGTGACGCGCGCCAGCATCCAGCAGGTGACGAAGAACACCGTCACCACCGTCGAGATCACGGCGGCGAGGAGCTGGTTGCGGCTGATGGCGCTGGCCCACGTGCCGATGCCGACGCCGGCCGAGCCCACGAGCAGGATGCCGAGGTAGCCCACGGCGATCTGCTCGACGCTCACCTTGCCGTTCACGAAGATCATCGCCGGCATGTAGGCGGTGAGCAGCGCGAAGAAGGCGAGGAACGCCATCCCCGAGAGGTACTTGCCGAGGACGATCTGGGCCTCGGACAGCGGGGAGCTGTCGAGCAGCACGATCGTGCCGGTCTGGCGCTCCTCCGCGAAGAGGCGCATCGTGATGAGCACCGCCGCGGCGAGCGCGATGCCGCTGGTGAAGAACACGAACTGATCCAGCACGTCCGCCGAGTACTGCGCGGTGCCGGTCAGGCCGAAGACGTTGAAGAACACGCCGTCGAGGAGCAGCGCGAGCGCGAGGATCGCCCAGCCCCAGACGGTGTTGATGTAGGCCCAGAAGTCGCGACGGGCCACGAGCAGGATGCCTTTCATGCGGATGCCCCCTGGGTCAGGCCGAGGAAGATCTGCTCGAGCTCGGACTCGTCCTCGACCATCTTGCGGATGCCCACCCCGGCCTTGACCAGGGCGGTGACGAGCGCCTCGCGGTCGTCCGTCGTGAGCGAGACGTGCAGGCGCCAGAGCCCGGCGCCCTCTTCGTGCCGGTCGTAGCGGAGCACGCCCGGTGCGGAGGTGAGGGCGGCGTCGATGCCGGCCTCGGTCCCGCGCACGATCAGGGTCAGGCGCGCGCCGTCGCCACCGGCCCGCGCGGCCAGCTCGGCCTCGGTGCCCTGGGCGACGATCTTGCCGCCGGCGAGCACGAGGATCCGGTCACACGTCTCCGAGATCTCGCCGAGGATGTGGCTCGAGATGAGGACCGTACAGTCCTTGGCGAGGTCACGGATGACCTGGCGCATCTCCACGATCTGGCGGGGATCCAGGCCGCTGATGGGCTCGTCGAGGATGACGAGCTTCGGCTTGTGGATGATCGCCTGGGCGATGCCGCAGCGCTTCCGGTAGCCGTGCGAGAGCTCCTGGATGACGCGGTGCTGCACGTGGGTGAGCTGCGCGATCTTGAGCACGCCATCGAGGCGGCTCTCGACCGTCCGGGCGTCGAGCCCCTTGAGCTCTCCGCAGTACGCCACGAATTCGCGGACCGTCATCTCGCGGTAGAGCGGCGGATCCTCGGGGAGGTAGCCGATGCTCGCGCGGGAGGTGGCGCCGGCGGACACGAGGTCCACCCCGTCAATCGTGACGGAGCCGGCGGAGGGGACGAGCAGGCCCGCGAGGACGCGGAGCGTGGTGCTCTTGCCGGCGCCGTTGAGCCCGAGGAACCCCACGATCTCGTGTTCCGAGATCTGGAATCGGATGTCCTCGATGGCGCGGCGCTCCCCGTAGTAGTGGGTGAGGCCTTCGACAGTGATCATCGATTGATTACCGGGTTTGGAAGGAGCCGTGCGCGGAGAGGCGACTGCACGGGTGGGTGAGGCAGACAGAGCGGCCACCCTGTTATCACCGTCAGGCAAAGGTCAAGGGGGCGGCCGGGTCATCTCCTGTCGCGATGCGGCGCAGGCCCATTTCCCGGCGCCACGGCGTCAACCGAGTTGGCCGCCGACCTCGTGAGCGAGGGCGCGGAGGGCACGCAGCCCCTCCCGCACGTGCCGCTCCGGTTCTTTCGGGTTGTACCAGCGGAAGTGGTTGTTCCAGTCCTTCGGCCGGAACGGCGAGAGGCCCGACCGCGTCGTCTCGATGAGGAACGACTTCGTGCCGTAGGTGCCGTAGAGGTGGTCGATCTCCATCCCGTGCCCGCGGAAGAAGAACCCCCACCGCGCGAGCTGCCGCGGCTTGTACGCGTGCGCGCCCATCGCGGCCTGCATGACGAGGCCGAGGCGGTGCATCTCCGCCCAGTCCTTCGGGCGCTCCCACAGGCCCGCCCACGGGTAGTAGAGGAACCCGCCGAACGCGTGGAGCGACACCGCCACGTCGTACCGCTCGGCCGCCGCGAGGGAGTCGAGCGCGCGCGACTCGGGCTGCGAGAGCGGCGCGGGGCTCGTCGCATAGCGGCCGGGGATGAGGTGGCGCCACACCGCCTTCGCCTCCCGGTTGACCGGAAAGTCCCGGTTCAGGTCGACGTTGGCCCCGTTGCCCCGCCGGTACGTGTTCTCCCCCGCGAGCAGGTCCGCCTCCACCTTCGCCCGCCCGTCCGGGTTGAGCGAAGGGATGACCGTGATCTCCACGCCCTTCGGCGGATCCCGGGCGATCTCCGTGAGGAACGCCACCGCGATCTCCGAGGGCACCCACTCCAGCGCGTGGATGTTGGCGAACACCAGCAGCTTTTTCCGGGGGGCATCCTGCGTCGGGGTGTCGCCCGGCGCCGAGATGCGGAAGCCCCAGATCGGCCGGTCCTGCCCCGTCATCCCCACCACGAATGGCCGCACGGCACCCGGCCGCTCGGCAACCAGCGGCGCGATCGCGTGGTGGAGCTCCGCCGCGTACTGGTAGGCCGGCTCGGGGTGCGCCACGATCGGCGTCCCGTCGACCCAGGAGGCATAGTCGAGCGCGCGGGCCGGGCCGACGAGGATCAGCGATACGAGGAGGAGCCACATGACGGCGGGGGCGTAGCCTGCGGGGGCGTCGGGGTCATGGGGGAGCGCGGCCGTGGGGGGGGGCCGAGGTCAGGGTGCCACGGGTTTGACCGTCACCCTGTGGCCCATGACCCCGAACATCCCGGCCTGGGTCCGCGCGGGCTGGACCAGCACCCACCGCTCCACCAGGAGCGCGGTCGCCACATCGAACACGGCTTCCCCTTCCACCTTCACCTCGCTCGCAGTCGCCCCGGCGAGCGGCCCCGTCCCCGTCGACGTCATCGTGATCCGTCCCGCCTCGACGGCGGTGACGGCGTGTGTCACCGCGAACGCGGTCGGGAGCACGGTGTGGGCCACCCGCACGCCTTCGTGCACGCTCCCCTGCGTCCACTGCGCACCAACGGACGCGCCCGCCGGCCACAGCTCCAGCGCCCCCGCGAAGACGCTCGCGCGGCGGTCCTCGAGCAGCTTCAACGGGTGCTCCCCGGGCGCGTCGTCGATGTCCAGCGAGCGGATCTGCCGCTCGGGGCCCCACACGATCCAGACCGTTCCGAGGCCCTCCTCCACGCACGCCATCAGCTGCCGCCCGGAGCGCGCGGCGGGCTTCGCCTCGCACATCCAGGTGTAGGCCTCCTCCCGGCCCGGCGCGAACGCGGCCTCGCCGGTGTCGGGCGCCACGACGCCGAAGAGGGGCTCCCAGGTGAACGAGAGCCGAAGGGGGGCACCTACGGGCCAGGGGCCCGACGGCGGCGGCGGGGGGGCGGCATGGGCGAGCCCGAGGAGGAGGACCAGCGTCGTCATCCACGGAGCATAGCGCTCCACTCGAAGGCGGATCCGACCCCCGGCGCTTCGCCGGGGGGCGCCCGCATGACCCGCCGCAGACACACCACGCCCACAGCCGCCCTCCGCCCCGTTAGACCCCCGCCGTGCTCTTCCTCCTCCTCCTCGCCTGCACCCCCACCTTCGACGAGTCCCGCAAGGATCTCGAAGGGTTCCGGCTCGTGGCGATGGCGGCGGACGGGCCGGACCTCCGCGCGCTCGTCTGGTCGGGGAACGGCGCGTTCCACCCGACCGCGCCCACCGTCACGTGGACCATCGACGACGTCGTCGTCACCGAGGCCCCCGTGCCGCCGTTCACGGCGCACGTCCGGGTCGAGAGCGCCGCGGGCGAGGCCGAAGAGGGCGAGCTCGTCGTCCAGGCCGACGCCGTGGTGCCCGTCCTCGCCGGGTTCACCCGGACGTTCGACGGCGCGACCGCCGCGCTGGCCTTCACCGTCGAGACCGACGCCGTGACCCGCTGGATGGGCTCCGGCGGCACGTTCACCGAGACCGGCCCGAACGCCGCCGACTGGACCATCGCGAACCCCGCGCCGAACGACGACGACGAGCTCGAGGACACCGCCGCCGAGGACATCGGCCTGGTCGCGATCGTGGGCCTCACCCTCGACGGCCGGGGCGGCAACGCCTGGCGCTGGATCGACGTCGCCACCGACGCCGGCCCCTACCTCGCGGTCGGCGGCCGCCTCCTCCCCGTCGACACGGCCCCCGCGGACCCCACCGAGCGCCCCTACCTCGCGACGCTCACCCCCGCCGACAACCGCGCCGGGCTCGTACTCACCGACGTGGTCCCCGCCGAGGACACCGACCCCGGCGACATCGTGTGCGGCCTCGACCCCTTCGACGCCGACGCTTTGGCCGATGGCCGGTGCGGCATGGACGACGCGGGCGGCGCCCGGGTCCTGCTCACGGGGGCGCCGTGGCCCTGATCGCGCTCGTCGCCCTCGTGGCGCTCGCCGAAGCCGCTCCCCTCGAGGGCCGCGTCATCGACCAGAGCACCGGCCTCCCCATCGTCGGGGCCGAGGTGATCCCGGGCGGCGCCCCCCTCGCGACGGGCGGGCCCGCGCCCACCCCGGGTACCGGCCTCGCGACCGACGCCAAGGGCCACTTCACCGTCGACCTCCCCGTCGGCACCCCCGTCACCTTCCGCGCCCCCGGCTTCATGGAGGCGACCTTCGCCGTCCCCGAGGCCGCCGACTGGCGCGTCCGGCTGTTCCGCGAGACCGGCGAGCTCGAGATCGTTGTCGAGGCCCGGCGCGACGATCCCGTCGTCAGCGTCACCTCGCTCGACCGCGAGCGTGTCGAGCGCACGCCTGGCACCTTCGAGGATCCCGTGCGCCTCGTGCAGGCGCTCCCGGGTGTGTCGATCACGCCGGAGTACTCCCCCAAGGCCGGCGACATCTCGATCCGCGGCGCGGCCCCCGGCGAGAACCGCTTCCTGCTCGACGGCATCGACCTCCCCTACCTGTTCCACTTCAACGGCTACTCGTCGGTGTTCCACACCCGCATGCTCGACGAGCTCACGCTCTGGCCGAGCACCTACGGTGCGAATTGGGGCGGCGCGACCGGCGGCGTGGTCGAGACCAAGTCGCGTTGGGACCGCCCCGACGGCGTGCGTGGCACCATCAACCTCAACCTGGTGATGGGCGGCGCCGAGGTGCGCGTCCCCATCGGCAAGAAATGGGTCGTGCGGGCCGGCGGGCGGCGCTCGTACCTCGACGCGTTCTCGCGCGACGACGAGCAGTACACCGTCTTCCCGCAGTTCTGGGACTACTTCGCCCGCGCCGAGTACACCCCCGCCGAGGGCCGGCGGTGGGGCGTGCTCGCGTTCGGCGCCGGGGACGCCTACACCCGCTATGCCGGCGAGCCCACCGAGCTCGTGGGGTGGGAGGACGAGACCAACCCCAAGTTCGACTACGACCAGCAGTACCACGTCGCCGGGGTCGTCCACCGCGAGCGCTTCGGCCGCACGCGCACCGACGGCGTGCTCGCCTTCGTCGACTACAAGGTCACCGGCGACCTCCTCGATGCCTCCGAGCTCCTCCACGAGCAGTCCCTCCAGCTCCGCGAGGACCTCGTCACCGCCCCGGTCGACGCCCTCTCGATCGCCTACGGCCTCGAAGTGAAGGGCTCGAGCACGCGGGTGTCCTCCCAGACCGATCAGGCCTGGCCCGAGGTCGCCCGCGAGGCCGCCCTCCTCGCGCGCGGCGTCGATGCCGACGTGCAAGAGGCCCGCCTCACCGGCGGCGTGTATGCCGAGGGGCGCGTCGAGCTCGGCCCGGTGCGGCTCGTACCCGGCCTGCGCGTCGGCTACGACACGCTGACCGGCGCCCCCACCGTCGACCCCCGCTTCCTCGCCCGCTGGACCCTCGGCCCCGACACCCGCGTCCGCTTCGGCGCCGGCCAATACTCGCAATACCCGACGGTCGCGCAGGTCGCGCCCGGCATCGGCGACCCCGGCGCCGGCCCCTCCCGCGCCCAGCAGGTGGCGCTTGGTTTCGACCACGCCATCGCCGGGCGGTGGGAGGTCGGCGTCGACGGCTGGGCCAAGCGCATGGACGGCCTCTTCCTCACCGAGCTCGACGGCAGCGTGCGCGGCGGCGTCGACGGCAACGCCTGGGGCGTCGAGGTCACGAGCCGCTACCGCATCCGCGACCGCTTCTTCGCCAGCGTCGGCATCGCGTTCGGGCACGCCACCCGCGACGGCGCCGTCTTCGACTACGACCAGCCCTGGTCCGGCAACCTCGCCGCGAGCTGGACCTTCCACCCCACGTGGAACGTCGGCGTGCGCTACCGGCTCTCGGCCGGCCTGCCCTACACCCCCATTGAGGACGGGCTCTACCAGGCCGCTTCCGACACCTACACCCCGCTCTACGGCGCCCGAAACACCGCCCGCTACGCCCCGTATCAGAAGCTCGACGTCCACCTCGAGAAGACCTTCCACACCCGGCTCGTCCAAATCACGGCCTACACCGAGCTCTGGTGGGTGCCCGAGATGAGCAACGTGATGTACCTCGCGTACCGCTACGACTACGACGCCAACGCGCCCGTGGCGGGGCCGAGCTTCATCCCGCTCGTGGGTGTGCGGATCGAGCGGTAGCGGCTGGGCGCGTGCCGGCGAAGCGCCGGCACCGGTTCCCTCCGGGGTCGCGGCAAAGCCGCTCCGTTGGCGCCCTCCGCGGCTGACGCCGCGAACAGCGCCGAACCGGCCGCGCCCGCGCGGCCGCCCGCCGGGGCCCTCGCGCGGGGGGGGTGCCACTCTCGTGTGACGGCCCAAAGAACCCGATCCTCGTGGAAAGCTGATTATTCCTGATTAGGGGTCAGGCACTGCAGTTTGACACTTCTCTGGTTTGTCCTTTCTCGGCGTTCGCCCGTTCCAGGTGTCAAACTGCAGTGCCTGACCCATAGCCGGTTACCCCGTGGCCGGTCAACCACCCCCGGAGGCTCCTCAACGCGCCCCAGCGTACGTAGGCGCCCATGCCCTCCCGCTCAGGCCGCAGCCCTGCGTCGCTGCTCGTGCAACATCTCCTTGTAGGCAGCCGGCGTGAGTTGGGCGGCCGTGAGCCCGTACTCGCGCTTTCGCGTTCCGCGCCGCTCGAACATCCAGGTGAGGTAGGTCTGGATGTCGAGCCCGTGCCGTCGCGCGGTCGTGACTACGCCGAGCAGGATCGCCCACCGTCGGCCACCTTCGGCGCTCCCGGCGAACAGCGAGTTGAAGCGAAGCCGAGCGTGATCCTGGAACGCCCGCTCGCTCGAGTTGTTGTCGATGGGGATGTCGGGGTCGTCGACGAAGCGGGTGAGATCGTCGAAGTGGCGAAGGTAGTACCGAACGACTTTGCCAAGGGCGTCGCTCGGCAGCAGGTTTTCGTGCCGGTGCAACCAGGCCTTGAACGCATCGGCGATCGGCCGCGTGTCCGCCTGCCGGCGATGGAGCAGCGCGGCTCCGACGAGCCCCTCCGCGACGGCTCGGCGCTCGACATCGTACATCTGCGTGAGGAACCGCCCGGCCTTCTTCGCCAGCACGGGCTGCGTCGCCTCGGCGTCGCGGAACGCCCTACGCGGGTGGGCGTTGCAATTCGCCCGCTTCACGCCCTCCTGCCGACAGAGTTCGTTCAGGCGGCTCTCGGCGTCGCACATCACGACGCCCTGGAAGCGACGAAGCACGGCCGCGAGCTCGTCCCCGTGCTTGGTGAGCGCGAGCAGGTAGACCGTGGTCTCGTCCGCGTTGAACACGTCGAGGATCGCGTCCCAGGCCTCGGGTGCGCCCTCGATGAGGACCTTGAGGCCGGTGGCGTCCGTGCGCAGGACCTTCCCGGCCTTGATTTCCGTCCAGTGCGCGCCGTCCACGGACGAGGCGAGGTCCGACGCCAGTTCGATGAGGCGGACGAGGGTGCTCTTCGG
>JAUXTN010000083.1 GCA_030684355.1 Pseudomonadota bacterium | reverse complement strand
GGCGGGGCCGGGGGGAGCGTGGCGCGCGGCGTGGCGCCGAAGGTCGACGAGGCGCGCATCGGCGGGGTCGGGGGGCGGGGCGGGGCCGCGGGCACCGAGGGGCGGGCCCAGCCGGCGATGCCGGACGAGGTGTTCGAGGAGCGTGTCGACGCGTACGAAGAGGACGCCGAGGCGGGCACCTCGCCGGTGAGCAAGGCGCGGGGCAGCTCGTGGAGGAACCGGGACGGCTCCGTCGGCATCCAGCGCGCTTCCCGCTGGGCCGACCCCGCCGGCGGCCGCACGAGCCGGCGCCCCGGCATCGTCAGGATGAGCTGCTCGCGGGCGCGGGTGATCGCCACGTAGGCGAGCCGACGCTCCTCTTCGATGTCGTCTTCGAGCTCGGCGCGGGCGTGCGGGAAGCACTTCTCGACGAGGCCCACCACGAAGACGACCGGGTACTCCAGGCCCTTCGCGAGGTGCGCGGTCAGCAGCGTGACGGCGCCGGCGCCCTCGTCCGGCAGCTCGTCCGCCTGGCCCGCGAGGGACACGCGGTCCAGGAACGCGCGGAGCTTGTCCATCGGCATGACCGGGGCGGGCGGGCCCTGGTCGTCGCCGTCGGGGTCGAGGGTCGGCTCCTCGTCCTCGGTGACGGCGCGGCTGAGCGCGTCGATGTTCTCGAGGCGCCCTTGGGCCTCGTCGGTCTTCTCGGCCTCGAGCTCGGCGCGGTAGCCCGTCTTGTCGGCGATCTCCACGACGAGGTCCCCGGGCGGGACGAGCACCGCGAGGCGCTCGAACTGGTCCATCATCATCGAGAACGCCGCGAGCGCGTTGCCGACGCGCCCGCCCTGCTGGGCGAGGTTCCGCGCCGCCTGCCGCATCGGGACGCCGAGACGGTGGGCCTCCGCGGTGATCTGCTCCACCGCCTTGTCGCCGAGCCCGCGGGTCGGGATGTTGATGATGCGTGCGAACGCCACGTCGTCCGCGGGGTTCACGACGAGCTTCATGTACGAGACGAGATCCCGCACCTCGCGCCGCTCGTAGAACTTCTTGCCGCCCACGAGCACGTGCGGGATGCGGGCCTGCATGAGCGCCTGCTCGAACGGCCGGCTCTGCGCGTTGGTGCGGTAGATGAGCGCGATGTCCGCGGGGCGCCGCGTGCCGAGGAGCCGGCGGATCTCGCCGACGACGCGCGCGGCCTCCTCGGCCTCGTCCTCCGCGCGCATGACCCGGATGAGCCCGCCGCGATCGGCGTCGGTCCAGAGCGTCTTGTCCTTGCGCTGCGTGTTGCGCTTCACGAGCGCGGACGCGGCGTCGAGGATGGTCTGCGTGGAGCGGTAGTTCTGCTCCAACCGCACCACCGTCGCGTTCGGGAAGTCCTTCTCGAAGTCGAGGATGTTCTGGATGTCCGCGCCGCGGAAGCTGTAGATCGACTGGTCGTCGTCCCCGACGACCGCGAGGTTGCGCTCGCCGTGGTCGCACAGGAGCTTGATCAGCGCGTACTGCGCGGGGTTGGTGTCCTGGTACTCGTCGACGAGGACGTAGCGGAACTTGTGGCGCCAGCGCTCGAGCACGTCGGGGTGTTTTTGCCAGAGCTCGACGACCTTGTTGACGAGGTCGTTGAAGTCCAGGGCGTTCGCGGCCTTCATCCGCTCGGTGTACATCCGGAAGACGCGGGCGAGGTAGGGGTTCTCGTCCTTCTCCGACGGCACCTTCATCGCGTTCTTGGCGCGGTCGATGCCGCTCCGGAACTGGGCCGGCGGGAAGCGCTTGGGGTCGAGCTTGAGCTCGGCGAGGATGTGCTTCAGCACGCGGGTCTGGTCGTCGTCGTCGTAGATGACGAAGCCGCGCTGGTACCCGAGGGGCTCGATGTCGCGCCGCAGGATGCGCACGCACGTCGAGTGGAACGTGCTGACCCAGATGTCCTTGGCGTCGGCGCCGACGAGGTGCCCGACGCGCTCCTTCATCTCGCCCGCGGCCTTGTTCGTGAACGTGACGGCGAGGATGTTCCAGGGCCGGATTCCGTTCCGTAGCAGGTACGCGATGCGACGGGTGAGCACCCGCGTCTTGCCCGACCCGGCGCCCGCGAGGATGAGCAGCGGGCCGTGGATGGTCTCCGCCGCGCGGCGTTGCTCGGGGTTCAGGCCGCCGAGGAGGTCCTCGTGGGGGCGGCTCACTTGTTCGCCTCACGACGCGCGCGGTTCCGGGCGCGCAGCTTGTCCGCGAGGTTCGGCGTGGTCTTCTGGGGGACCCGCGTGAGCGCCACGGCGTCCGCCGGCACGTCCGCCGTGATCGTCGAGCCCGCCCCCACGATCGCGCCCGCGCCCACCGTCACCGGCGCGACCAGCGCGGTGTTCGAGCCGATGAACGCCCCGGCGCCGATGACCGTGCGGTGCTTCGCGAAGCCGTCGTAGTTGCACGTGATCGTGCCCGCGCCGATGTTGGCGCCCTCGCCCACGTCGGCGTCCCCCAGGTAGGTGAGGTGGTTCGCCTTCGCGCCCTCGCGCACGGTGGTGTTCTTCACCTCGACGTAGTTGCCGACGTGCGCGCCCTCCAGGAGCACCGCGCCCGGCCGGAGCCGCGCGAAGGGCCCGGCCTGCGCCCCCGGGTGGAGCACGGCGCCGACGGCGATCGAGTGGGCGTGCAGGATCGCGCCGGCCGCGATCGTCGAGTCGTTCACGATGCTGTGGGGCCCCACCATGCCGGCGACGTCGGACTTGCCGGCGACCAGCGCCCCGAGGCCGATGCTCGCGTCCGGATGGAGCGTCACGTCCACCTCGATCTGCGCGCTCTCGAGGTCCGCGAAGTCCACCCCCTGCAGCGCCCACGCGCGGTTCACGCGGCGGCGCAGGATCAGGCGTGCATCGGCGAGCGCGGCGCGATCGTTCACGCCCGCGAACAGCGTGGCGTCGAACCCGCTCACGACGGTGGCGGGGCCGGTCACGAGGTCCGTCAGGTAGAATTCGCCCTTCGGCGGGTGCGGCGCGAGCGCCGGCAGCGCGGCGCGGAGGTACGCGGCGTCGAAGACGTAGACCCCGCTGTTGACCTCGGCGATCAGGGCCTCGTCGGGGGTGCACTCGGCTTGCTCGACGATGCGGACGTGCCGCGGGACGTGCGCCCGCCCGTCGGTGCCGCCCGGGGCCGTCGAGGTGGACGATCCCGGGGTGTGGGGGGCGTTACGGGGGGGCTCCGCCCCCCCGTCCCAAGAAGTAGACCGGATTATCCGGCCATATCCCGTCGGGTCGACTACCTCGAAGCTCGCGACGGTCACCGGGTTGGCCGCGCCCGCGTGGGCGGCGACGACGCGGCGGAGGGCGTCGGCGGTGATGAGCGGGGTGTCACCCGCGGTGACGAGCACGGGGCCCGCGTCGGGGAGGAGCGGGAGGGCGGCGCGCAGGGCGTCACCGGTGCCGAGCGGGGCCTCCTGGCGGACGAAGCGCACGCCGGGGAGGGCCGCGCGGACGGCGTCCTCCTGGTGGTTGACGACGACGATCACGTCGGCGCCGAGGGCCTGGAGGGCGTGCACCACCCAGGCGACCATGGGGCGGCCGAGGAGGGGATGGAGCACCTTCGCGAGCGGCGATCGCATGCGCGTGCCGAGGCCGGCGGCGAGGACCACGGCGGTGAGGGGAGCGGGCATCGCGGAGGCTTAACGCGGGCGGTCGGGCGGATCGGCCGCGGGGGAGGTCGGGGCGGGGAGCGTAGCCGCGTGCGATGGGAATTCTTCACGCGGGCGGCCTTCCGCGCCGCCGCCAGGCCCCTCGAGGCGGCGTGCATCGCCCTGCCGGTGCACGTGGCGGCCCGGTACGAAGGGCGGGCCCGGATCGCCGACGACGCCGGTACGGCCGCCGCGATCGAGGCCATGGGCGGCGTGGACGGGGGGTGCACGGGGACGGCGCCCCGCGTGGATCGCGCGCGGCACGTCGTCACGGCGCCGGCCGGGATGTACGGTGGTGCGCGGATCGCGGATGTCGCCGTCGGCATCGGAAGGCCGTCGCCACCACGCTCGAACTCGCCCGAAGCCCCCCCGGAGCCCCCATGAAGAAGCGTCTCGAAGGCAAGGTCGTTTGCATCACCGGCGCGGGGCGCGGGCTCGGTCGGGCGCTAGCGGAGCGGTTCTCCGCGGAGGGCGCCTCGCTCGTGCTCGGCGCGCGCACCACCCCCGAGATCGACGAGCTGGCGCGCACCCTGGGCGACGCCATCGCCGTGCAGACCGACGTGCGCAGCGCGAACGACTGCCACCGCCTCGTGGACGCCGCGATGGCCGAGTACGAGCGGCTCGACGTGATGATCAACAACGCGGGCCTCGCGATCTACGGGCCGGTCGACACGCTGTCGGAGAACGACATCGACGTGATGATCGACACGAACGTGAAGGGCGTCATCCACGGGTCGATCGCGGCGTTCAAGGTGATGAAGGCCCAGCGGTCGGGCCTCATCGTGAACATCAGCTCGATCGCGGGGAAGCTCCACCTCCCGAACGAGGCCGTGTACGGCGCGACGAAGTGGGCGGTGAACGGGTTCACCGGCACGTTGCGGCTGGAGGCCGCGGCCTACGACGTGAAGGTCACCTCCGTGTGCCCCGGCGGCATCGACACGCCGTTCTGGCGGGCGATGGACTACTACCCGTTCCCCGACCACATCGACCCCGCGCGCGACTTCATGAAGCCCGAGGAGGTCGCGGAGAGCGTGCTGGAGATCGCGCTGAAGTCGGACCGCTACGTGGTCCCCGAGCTGGTCATGGTGCCGCTCATCCCGCCGCGGTAGCGATCTCCCGACGATCTGCGGCTACCATCGGCCCGATGGTCCGGATCGTCCCCCTCCTCCTGCTCGTGGCCTGCGCGGCCCCCGATGGGGAGTCGCGCGTGCAGGACGAGACCGCCGGGCCAGAGCCGGTCGAGACGGGCCTGGTGCTCGGCGAGCCCTCGGTGTGCGCCGCGCCGCTCGCGGGGCCCACCTGGACGGAGGTGGGCGGCGACCGGGGGCTCCTGCGCTCGCCGAACCCGAGCGACGCCCACGGGGCGGGCGGCACGGTCGTGGCCGATGACCTCGACGCCGACGGGGACGTCGACCTGGTCGTCGCCTACGACACCGGCACCTACCTGTACCTCCGCGAAGGGGCGGCGTACCGGGTGGCCTCGTACCCGGGGCCCGATGGGTACTTCCTGCTCGCCCTCGCCGACGTGGATGCCGACGGGCGGCGCGACGTGCTGCTCGGGGGCAACCCGATGCAGGAGCTGGAGTACACGGACGGAGAGCTGCGGCCGCGCCCGATCATCCCGACCGAGCTCGGCGCGGGGCTGCCGCCCGCCCAGGGCTTCTTCCCCGGGGACCTCGACGCGGACGGCGCGCTCGACCTCTTCGTGATCGTCTCGCCCGTGGAACTGCCGGACTACATGCTGCACGGTCGCGGAGATGGCTGGTTCGAGCCCGTTCTCGACGCCGTGCCCGCGGGGATGCCGAACGGGATGGGGTTCGACGCGCGCTGGTTCGACTGGGATCGCGACCTGGACCTCGATCTCTACGTCGTGAACGACCAGGGTCCGACCTACGGGGCGAACGTGCTCTTCGAGAACGACGGGGGCACGCTGGTCGACGCCTCGGACCGCTGCGCGTGCGACCTGTCGGTGTCGGGCATGGGCGTAGACCTGGGCGACTACGACCGCGACGGCATCGCGGACCTGTACGTCACGCAGGCCGCGGGCGAGGCGCTGTTGCGCGGCCTGCCGGACGGCACCTACGTCGACACGACCCGGGCGACGGGGATCCCGCAGATGTCGGCGTTCGAGATGGGCTGGGGTGCCATCTTCCTGGACCTGGACAACGACGCCGATCTCGACCTCGTCGAGGCGCGCGGCGACCATTGGCAGGAGGCCACCAACCCGGAGTTCGTCTACGCCACGACGCCGACCGTGTACCTCCAGGCGAACGGCGTGTTCGTGGACTCCCCGTGGTTCGACCGCGACGGGTCGTGGCGCGCCGTCGTGGCGTGGGACGACAACCAGGACGGCGTGCTCGATCTGCTCGTCACCGACGTGGTCGAACGGCCGGCGCTCTGGCTCTCGGACGGGTGCACGGAGGCCGGCTGGCTCGAGGTGGAGGGGCCGGTCGGCGCGAAGGTGGAGGTGCGCGCGGGGGGCGTGGACCAGACGACGTGGATCACGCAGCAATCGAGCATGGCGGCGTCGCGCACGCCGATCGCGCACGTCGGGCTCGGCACGGCGCAGGAGGTCGAGCTGATCCGCGTCACGTTGCTGACGGGCGAGGTGCGGACGCTGGAGGGCCCGTTCGAGGCGCGGCGGCGAGTGGTCGTGGCCCCGTAGGGCGCACATCGGCGGACCGCCGCGACCGGAGGGTGGGTGTCCGGCCGCCCGCCGCGGACATCGGTGCTACCTTGGGCGCCGTTGGCGGAGCCGTGCGTGCGCAGAGGGTGGATCGGAGCGGGTGGGTTGTTCGTCGTGACCCACGCAGCGCTTGGCGCGTCGGTGCCCCCGGTGGTCGGGCCGCCGCCCGCGGGGCCGGCGGTGCCGGTCGCCGCGTCGGTCG
>JAUXTN010000009.1 GCA_030684355.1 Pseudomonadota bacterium | reverse complement strand
TGTCAAGCGCCACTCTCAAGGGACCACCCTCCCGCCACGAACTAGGGACCACCCCCACCCCACCGAGGTGGCCGCCGGCCACCAACTAGGGACCACCCAGGCGCGAACATGGGACCACCCTCCACGCCGCGATCGCATAGGCGGAACGGGCCTGGTCGGAGGATAGGGCCCTGCTGGAGAGCACCCCGAGCGCCGCACCAGGTGGCAGACCGGATGCGGCGGGCCTCTATTCTGGGGCCCGCCCATCTCTTGGTTCAACCGCATCCGGGAGCCAGGAAAGCGAAAAACTCCGGGGGTCCGGGGGCTGGCCCCCGGGTGCCCGCCGCGGCACAGCTGTCAGGCTTCGCCGCCCACCTTCGGCTTCTGCCGACGGCGGTACGACTCACCTTCGATCACGAGGTCGTAGGCGCTGTTCACGAAGCGGTCGACCAGCGCCTGCCCCTGCAGCGGGTCGGCGAGGAGCGCCAACCACTCAGACGGGTCGCGGTTCGAGGTCACCACCATCGAGGCCGTCTTGTGCCGGCTGCAGACGATCGCGTGCAGGTCCGACGTCTCGTGCGCGTCCATGGGCCGCAGGGCAAGGTCGTCGACGATCAGCACGTCCACCTGGGTTAGACGCCGGAGCTCACGCTCGTGCGTGCCGTCGAGGCGGCAGGCGCGCAGGCGGTGCAGCAGCTTCTCGGCGGTCTCGCAGTGGACGGACAGGTCCCGCGCGATCGCGAGGTGGCCGAGCGCGTGGGCGATCATGGTCTTGCCCACGCCGACGGGTCCGATGATCAGCGCGTGGTGGTGCTCCTCGACGAAGCGGAGCAGCCGCAGTTCGTCCATCACGCGGCGATCGAACGTGATCTTCGCCGCTGGGTCCCAGCGCTCGAACACGAGGTCCGCCTGCAGGCCGCCGTCCTTGGCGCGCACGCGGTGACGCTGTTGCGCGCGGCGCTGGGTCTCGTCGGTGAGCAAGGTCAGGAGCAGGTCCTCGGGGTCGAGCTTCCGCTCGCGCGCGATGCGCAGGCGCTCGGGGAGCGTGGGAAGGAGCTGGCCGAGGCGCAGGTCCTTCATCGCGCGCTTCAACTCGGGGGAGAGGTCAGGTCGCATCAGGGGTGTCTCTCGGGGTGAGGCGGAATTCGCTCGGGTCGCGGCCGAAGCGGGTCGAGGTGGAGGTGGAGGCAAGGGCCCGCGGGGGCGACGGCGCAGGCGATGCCGGCACCGCCCGCTCCAGGAGGCGCTGGACCCGCGTCACGTCGACCACGTCGAGGTCGAGCGCGCGCGTGCACGCATCCTCCACGGCCGCGTCACCATGGGTCCGACACAGCCCGAGCAGCCGGTGGACGTGGCGCGACCGCGTCCACGGGAGCGGCCCCTCGAGGACGCGCCGCGCGTAGTCGCCGATGGCCACGCCGTGCTTCGCGGCCCGCGCGTGCAGGCCCTCGGCGTCGCGCGTGGCGAGCTCGCCGAGGCCCTCGGGGAGGTCGGCCGGGTCGATGACGCTCGCGCCCACCGCCGCGCGGGGGTGGACCTTCACGACGGCGCCGCGGTCGTAGAACTTGACGGTGCTCCGGTCAAAGCGGACACGCAGGGTCCGCTCCCGGTAGGCGTGCGGTACCGAATAGAGTGCACTCGCGACGGTCACCGCGTGGTCGCGGCCGACCTTCAGCTCGACCCAGGTGGGCGGGTCGTAGGGCGCCGCGGGCGCCGGCAGCAGCTTCGGCCGCTCGTCCTCGAAGGCCTCGATCGGCTTCCTCCGGGTTTTCCCGTGGATGCGCTGCCCGGCCACGTCGCGGCACCACCCCTCGGCGTGGCGTCGGGCGTGGGCGAGGTCGACGAAGCGCTCCCCCGCGAACGCGCTCGACCGCGTGTACGCCACGGTGCGCTCGACCTTCGGCTTGTCCTGCGGTCGCCGGACCCGCGCGAGGTCGACGAGGAAGCCCCGCGACTGCGCGTACTCCGCGAACCCCTCGTTCAGCGCCGGCTTCAACGGGTCGGCACGGGTAACGATCGGCTTCGGGTTGTCGGCGATCACAATGCGGAACACGCCCCCGAAGAACGCCCAGGCCCCCTCCAGGCCGGCGATGACATCGTCGAGGGTCATGCCGAGGCAGGGCCAGACGAACGCGTGCCGGCTGAACGCGGCGACGCACACCAGCGCGTTCAGCTTCACCGGCTCGCCGCCGATGTCGACCATGCCGACCTCCATGAAGTCGATCTCCAGCACCTCCCCGGCCGGCGGCTCGACCAGACGCACGGTGCCCGCCGGGCGGCGCTGGGGCAGCTCCTCGGCGATGAAGCGGCTGAGCGTGCGCGCCGGCACCACGACGCCGACGTGGCTCTGCAGCAGCCGTGCGATCTTCGGCGCCAGGCAGCCGTCGTCCACCCAGGCCGAGATGCGGTCGCGGTGCTCCCGGCACAGCGCTCGCATGTCGCCGACGCGGGGAGGCGCGCCCGGGAGTACATCGGCGACGACCTGGCCAACCAGCTCGTCGTCGAGCACCCGGCCGCCCTCCCGCTGGAAACCGTGTGCGATCGCGGCGTCGACGTATCGCCGAACGGTCTTGCGGTCCGTGCCCGTGGCGGCCGCAACCGTACGCAGACCCTCGCGGGCCTGCCACCTTCGAAGGATCTCCCGAATCACGATCACCGACAGCTCCCGAAACGCCATGACGAACCCCAGCTGGAGGGGCTGCGTCGTCGCACGCCGGGGAGGAGGAGGCCGCCGGTGGTCCCTAGATCGAGGCCGGGCGGTGGTCCCTAGTTGGTGGCGGGCGGGGCGTTCTGGTGGTCCTCATAGAGTGGCGGGCGACACCCCGTGGCCGCGCCGAGAGGCCGGGTGGCACCGTGCGTGCACGGGTCCGCGTGCTCCAGGGGTCGCGCGTGTCAAAGCTCGGCCCCACTGATCCACCCTGAGTCCGGCCAGGTGATCCATCGTCCCGGGGCTCACCCCTTGGGCTGCGGGTGGGCCCTCGGATCGCGGTACGACGGGCCGTCGATCTCGAGGACGTGGGCGTGGTGTCGGAGGCGATCGACAGCGGCGGAGGCGAGCAGCGGATCGGCGAAGACGGCCGGCCACTCGGCGACCGTTCGGTTGGAGGTGATGATGCTCGCGGAGTCCACCGCCACACTCCGCGGGTCCCCGCGGCAGGGGGGCCGGAGGGGCGGCCGCCCCCGGGGCGGCCGAGTCCGGGCGCGCGGCTCGGCGCGCGCCCGACCGAGGCGCACCGCGCCGAGCCCGCAGGACACGCGACCCCGCCGCGCTCGGGCGGCGGGGGGCCGCCCACAAGCCGTCTACCGAACAGGACGGTCGAACGTGGGGGTTGCGGGTCCCGAGGCGCGCGATCTCCCGCTCGAACGAGCTACAGTCCCGCGATGTCCACGCTCCCGCTCCTGCTCGCCGCCGCGCTCCTCGGGGCGGGGTGCGTCCGCGAGCCGTCGGAGGTGGAGGCCGCGCCCGAGCCCGACACCGCCCCGGTCGACACCGCCGCGTGGTGCGTCCCGACGCGGGACCTCGACGGCGTCGGCAAGGACTGGGACTGCGACGGCTATGCCCCCGAGGGCTACGTCGGCGGCACGGACTGCGACGACGCCGATCCCAACGTGCACCCCGGGGCCGAGGAGCTCTGCGACGGCATCGACAACGATTGCGACGGCGAGGTGGAGAGCGAGTCGCTCTACCGGACGTGGTACCCCGACGACGACGCCGACGGGTACGGCCGCACCGACGGGGCCGTGGTCACGTGCGAGGACCCCGAGGGGTACGCGCGCCGGTTTGGTGACTGCGACGACGGCGACGCCGCGGTGTCACCGGGCGCGGCCGAGCTGTGTAACGGCGTCGATGACAATTGCGACGGTGACAACGACGAGGCCGACGCCGACGGCGACGGGCAGCGCGTGTGCGACGGGGACTGCGACGACGGCGACCCGAGCGTCTACGCGGGCGCCCCCGAGCGCTGCGATCTCGTCGACCAGAACTGCGACGGTGTGGGTGACGACGTCGACGGGGATGGCGACGGCCAGGGCGTCTGCGCGGGCGACTGCGACGACGCGGATCCGACGGTGTACCTCGGCGCGACCGAGGCTTGTGACGCGCGCGACAACGACTGCGACGGGTTGGTCCCCGCGGACGAGGTCGACGCCGACGGCGACGGCTGGCGCATCTGCGACGCCGACTGCGACGACGCGGACGCTTGGGTGAGCCCCGGCGCCGTGGACACGTGTGAGAACGACGTGGACGAGGATTGTGACGGGGTCGCCGAGGTCGATTGTGAGGCGTGCGACATCGTCGTCCCGGGCGACTACGCGGCCATCCAGGACGCGATCGACGCGGCGTCCACGGGGGACGTGGTGTGTGTCGGGGCCGGGACCTGGTCTGAGAACCTGGATTTCGGCGGGGCGGCGATCACGGTCGAAGGGGTGCACGGCGCGGACGTGACGATCATCGACGGTGGGGCGATCGACTCCGTCGTGCGCTTCGCCTCCGGCGAGGGCGCGGACAGCCGCCTCAGCGGGTTCACGCTCACCAACGGCCAGGCATACTCGTACGGCGGCGGCGGGGTGTACGTGTACGGGTCGTCGCCGACGTTGGAGGACCTGGTCGTCACGGGCAACGAGGGCGGTTGGTACGCGGGCGGCATCTACGTCGTGAGCGGGGACCCCACGCTGACGCGCATCGAGGTGACCGACAACCTGGCGTACGCCTGGTACTGCGCGGCGTCCTACGGGGACGGCGGCGGCATCGGCCTGCGCGACTCGAACGCGGTGCTCGACGACGTGCTCGTGCAGGACAACTACGCCGGGTACTCCGGCGGTGGCATCTACCTGTACCAATCGGCGGCCGCGCTCACCAATGTCACCGTGACATCCAATCGTGCGGGCCTGTCCGGCGGCGGCCTGGCCTTCTGGGAGTCCGGGGACACGCTCATCAACGTGCGGGTGTCCGACAACACCGTCCCCTCCTGGTGGGGCCTCGGCTCGGAGCCCTACGGCGGCGGCATCGCGCTGTGGAGCGCCGATCCGACGCTCACCAACGTGCTTGTCTCCGGCAACGACGACGAGCTGGGAGCGGGGGCCGTGTACGCCTACGACTCCTCGCCGACCATCGTGAACGCCCTCGTCACCGACAATGGCGGCGGGTTCTACGTGACGAGCGGCCGGCCGTCGCTCGCCTACTGCGACGTGTGGGACAACCGCACCAGCTACACCGGGATGTCGGACCCCACGGGCACCGACGGCAACGTCTCCGTCGACCCGATGCTCATCGCTGGCGACCACCTCGACGCCGCCTCGCCCCTGGTGGACGCCGGGGACCCCACGCTCACCGATCCGGACGGTTCACCCTCGGACATCGGCGCGTTCGGCGGGGCGGGTGCGGCCACCTGGGACGCCGACCTGGACGGGTGGCCCGCGTGGTGGCTGCCCGGGACCTACGACGCGGCGACCTCGCCGGGCGCCGATTGCGACGACGAGGACGCGACGGTGTACCCGGGGAGCGGGTGCTGAGGCAGCGCGCAGCACGAGTTCATCAACGGCGAGCCCTACGCGATGTCGGGCGGGACGCCGGTGCACGCCTTGCTCCAGGCCCAGGTCTTGTTCCAGTTGGGGCTCGCGCTGCGCGGTCGCCGCTGCCGGCCGTACGGACCCGACCTGCGTATCGTCTTCCCCGACCTCGACGAGTGCGACGCGGTCGTCATCTGCGGGCCCGTCCTGGTCGCCGACACGGATCCGCAGGCCGCCACGAACCCCACCGTCGTGTGCGAGGTGCTCTCTCCGAGCACCGAGGCCTACGATCGCGGTCGCAAGTTTGAGAAGCACCGCGCGCGGCCGAGCGTGAAGGAGTACGTGCTCGTCGCGCAGGACCGCCCGCGCGTCGAGGTGTTCCGTCGCGACGCGGACAACACCTGGGTATTCCGCACCTACGGCGCCGGCGCGCGCGTCGAGCTCGCCAGCATCGATGTTCACATCGACGTGGACGACCTCTACCGCGGCGTGTTCGCCGAGGCCCCGGACGCCAGCTCGTCGAACCCCGCGTAGACCTCGTCGACCGGCAGCGCGATGTGGAGCGGCGGGATGGGAACCTCCCCGCTGGTGGCCTCCTGGAGGATCCAGGTGCCGTCGGCGGCGCGGGTCAGCACTTCGACCCGCCGGGTTTCGGTAGAGACGAACACGATGGCCTCGACCGACGCGCGCTGGCGGTAGTGGGCGGCCTTGGCGCCACGGTCGTGGGCCTCGGTGCTCCCGCTTAGGACCTCGACGATCACGCGGGGGTTGAGGACGGAGGGCGGGTTGGTGGTGGTCAGGTCGGACGCGCCGCACACGACCGTGACGTCGGGGTAGGCGTAGAGGCCGGTTTCGTCCAGGTGGACGCGTAGATCGCTGCTGTAGACTCGGCACGAAGATCCGCGGAGGGCCCCGCGCAGCCAGCCGCCCACGTTCATCGTCGCGAGCGCGTGTGCCTCCGTGCCGCCGGCCATCGACACGAGTTCACCGTTGATGAACTCGTGGCGCCCCTCGTGCGAGGCGTCGAACGCGAGGTACTCCGCTTCGGTCATCTGCAATCGGGGTGCTGCGCCCAGCTTCCGATCTTCGCACGCGCGCCGCGCCGCGTCCAAGAATCCGACGGGGCCGCGCAGGGATCGTGGGGGCGCCCCCGGGGAGCGGGTGCTGACAGGGCGGACGACCCCTCTCTCGCCCGCGCCCGTTCACGCTCGAAGGGGCCTGCCTCCGGTCCGACCGCGCGGCCGCTGACCCGGTACACTCCGTTGTCCGCTCGGGGAGGCTTGACCGTCACGCCGGGCGGGCGGTAGAGTCGCGTTGAAGGCGCCGTTTTCAGTTCTTGCCACCACTTGCAGCGAGGCTTCCCATGGACACTTCTGAAGCGCCACCCGCAACACCGCGGCGTGGGCCGGGCTGGCCCGCCATTCTTGCATTGATCGGGACCGTCGTCACCGTGGCGCCCGCGCTCCTGACAGGCGTCATCTCGTCCTATGGAAACGAGCGCGACGAGACCCGCCTGCGCATCGAGCAGCAGGACATGATCCGGCAGAAATACGTGGATCGTGTCGTCAGCGCCGGACAGTCTCCCGAAGAGCGGCTGCGAATCCTCCGCCTGCTCTACCATCTGGACGAAGACAAGGTCCTGCAGGGATGGGCCAGGGCGGAACTCGAATTGGCCGAGATCGAGGTGAAGAAGCTCCAGAACGAGATCGAGGCCAAGAACGCGGAGCTCGCCACGAAGCAAGCGGAGGTGGACGCCTTCGCCGAGGAGGTCCGTCAGCTCCGCGCGTCTGGCGCTCCCGATGCCAAGGCAGGCCGCGTGCTACAGGCCAAGGAACTGGAGCTCACGGACGCTGCCGCCGCGGCCGCCCAATTCAAGGCGCAGGCGCAAGCGCTCAAGCAGGAGCTGACGGCCGGCGCGGGGACCGGCTCCATCGCCGTGGTCACCCCGCTGGCCGACACGAAGATCGACGTCTACTACCTCCAGGACGATGCCAATGTCACCGCCCGCGCCACGGCGCTGCGGGATGCGCTGGTGAAGGCGGGCGTGACCAGCCGGCCCGTGGTCCTCGCACCGAAGGGCAGGGCGTTCTTCGAGGAGACGAGCAGTGGCGGCATGCCGACCGTAGGCGAGGTGCGGTACGAGCCCGGCACCGAGGAGCTCGTCGCCACGTCGCTCCAGTCGCTGCTGCAGACGCTCACCGTGGAGACGTTCGCGTTGCGGCCCGTGCGCACGTATACGCCGGGGACGCTGTCGGTGTACGTGGTGCGGTAGACGACCTCTACCGCGGCGTGTTCGCACGCGCGCCGCGCCGCGTCCAAGAATCCGACGGGTCCGCGCGCGGGAACGTGGGGGGACGCGGAGGCGCGGCTGTTGCACCCCACGTCCCGAGCTACCCCTCCCAGAGCACCCCGTCGCTCGTCTCGACCACCTCGCACGCCGCCGTCATGCTGAACGGCGTGAAGACGATGGCCATGTTGCACATCTCGTCGGTGGAGAGGAGGCCGTAGTTGACGGTGTCGTCGGACTCGTTGAACCAGGTGCACGCGAACTCGAAGCCCGTGCCCGCGGGGACCGCCATGGGGGGCGTGTACTGCTCGATCCGCGGATCGTGCCAATCGTCGTTGCGGTAGAAGATGTCACCGGTGGTGGTGCCGTCGAACGGCGCGATGGTGAACTCGGTGGCCGTCGCGTGGGTGTGGGAGGCGAGGAACTGCACCTCGACGTCCTCGTTCATCACGCAGCGCGACCACTCGGTGTGCTCGACGCCCGGCGGGATGTCGATGTACTCGTCACGGACGCTGCCGCCCCAGATCCCCTCCACGACGGTGTCCTGGGGGATGGTGAGGCCGTTGAGGTAGGAGTAGAGCGGGACGTCGGTGTCGGTCGTGTTGACGTAGTGGATCTCCTGGAGCACCTGGATGCCCGCGGGGAGGTTGGCGGCGACCCCCTCGGGGAGGGTGAGCGTCCCGGAGGCGTCGCCCTGGTTGCCGAACATCATCACCACGTCCTGCATCAGGCTGGTGTCGGCGTAGAGGTCCTCGCAGTTGTACGTGCCCTCCGCGATCGGCGTGTCCGACAACGCGGTGGTGGAGAGGGTCATGTGGTGGGTGCCCTCGTTCTGGAGGTACTCCACCGAGTTGACGGCCGCGGGCTCGTCGGTCGGGAGCGCGTAGACGGAGCAGAGCCAGACCTCCGCGTTCGGGGGCGCCGTGCCGAACATCGAGATCTGGAAGCCCTCCCCCGCGGCGGGGGGCGCGAGCACGGGCAGGTCGGCGGTGGCGCCGGTGTCGGTGGAGGGGGCGCCGCAGCCGACGAGGACGAGGACGTATGCAAGCACCGAACGCTCCGTTCCACGGCCAGATCCGCCGTGGCGAGCGTACGGTAGCACGCGCGGACCTCGTGGTATCGAGATCCTCGAAGTTCCCCTCGGGCCCCCGCGTCGACACCGGACTGTCACATTCCGCGCACCGAACGTCACCAACCTGGCGGTCGGTCGTGACCCCGAGCGCGTTATCGGGTTTCATGTCCACGAACCTGAACGGCGCGGTGTCGCTCGAGTGGGTGCTGGATTCCTCGGGAACCTGGGACCTGCAAGACGGAGAGACGGTCTGGGCGCGGCTCTCGCCCATGGAGGGCGCGTGGGCCGCGTCCGCGGGCGACCACGCCTGGACACTCCAGCGGGTCGGCTTCCGCCACCCGCGGATCGTCGTCCGCCCGATGGGCGAGATGGCGGAGGTGGCCCACGTCCTGCACGACTGGCAGGGGCGCACGCTCTGCATCGAGAGCGGCCCCGTCTACGACTTGGAGCGCAGCTCGACCGGGCTCGTCGTCCGCGCGAGCGACGGCACCAGCGTGGTGCGGCTCGAGTGGATCGCGGGGTACGACGCCGCCGCCGCGCGCGTGCACCTCGACTCGCCCGAGGCCACCGGGCCCCTGGGGCTCCTGATCCTGGTGGTGGCCGGCAGCATGTTCATCGACGACCTGTTCGACCCCTCCTTGCCGCGCACCGTCGGCGAGACCTCCGGTCCGACGGTGCGCGAGCGGTTCGAGTAGCGCGCCGCCGACTGGGCGGGCTCGTGCGCGAGGGCACCGGCGGGCGCGCCGACCAGCGGGAGGCGCGGTCCGGCGCCGCCCGCTGGGCGGGCTCGCGCCGACGGAGCGCAGCGAACCCCACAGGCGACCGACCCCGGGCCGCCGCTCGGGGCGGACCGGGGGCGCGCCCGCATGGGTCAAGATGCGCCCGCCACCGCTTACGGGGCCGTACGCACGATCCGCAGGCCCACGCTGTCATCGACCGAGAAGGTGTGGCTCCAGCCGCGCATGGCGACGCGACGCTGCGCCGCGGGGCTGCGCCAGGAGCCGCCGCGCAGGACGTGGAAGTAGCCATGGTCGGGCCCGGTGGGGTCGATGGCGGAGCCCGGGTAGGCCCCGGGCCGGTCCCAGACCCACTCCCAGAGGTTTCCGCTCATGTCGTAGAGACCCCACGCGTTCACCCGAACTGTGTCATTCGCGTAGAGCCCCGGGCCGTTCGCCCGCGCGGCGTATTCCCACTCCGCCTCCGTGGGCAGGCGGTAGCCGGATGCGTCGGGGACCAACGTGACGTTACCGATGGGCTGCCCGGACCTCGCGTCGCGCGGGGCGAGGGTGTAGGCGGGGACGAGGTTCTCGAGCACGGAGAGGTGGTTGCAGAACGACACGGCGGCGAACCAGGTCACGTTGGTCACGGCCCGACGCGGGTCGTTGGACACGTGCTCGGGTGGCAATTGCCCCTCGACGCGTTGCCAGAGTTGGGCCGTCACTTCGGTGACACCGATGAAGAACGCGTGGGTGAGGCGCACGTCGTGCTGGACCTCGTCCGGGTAGCGCCCCGGCTCGTCCAGGGGGCTCCCCATCCCGAACGCGCCCGGCTCGATGCGCACCATCTGGTAGCTCTCGGCCTGCAGGAGCGGCGTGAGGGCCGCCGGGGCCGCGCTGCGCGTGGCGGTGCCGCTCCACCCGCGCCCGCCGACCCGCACGCCCACGACGGCCAGGGCGCCCAGCACCGACGCGGCCCCCGCGAGCAGCAGGAGCCGCCGACGCTTCGGAGACACCGTCACCTACCAATATCCTTTCGCACGCATCTCCTGGAGCTGTTTCGTGTGCTCCGGGGTGAGCGCCTCGGGGGGCGGCGCGCCGATCCCACGGCGGATGTCGATGAGGGAGGCCTCCAGCGTCGCGGCGGTGGCGGTGTCGACCTGCGAGCGATCCTCGCGCTGGAGCGGATCCGTCGTGACGCGGGAGAGCCGCCAGGTCACCGGGCGTGGCGCGGACGCGGGGTGGAGCAGGGCCTCCGTGAGCGTGGGGGAGAGGCTGCTCGTGCCGTGTCGCTCCGCGCGGAAGGTGATCAGGTCGGGGCCCTGCCGCAGGAGCAGCATGTCCCCGAACTCCGCGTACGCCGAGGGGGTGGGCGGTGTCGGCCCGAGCAGATCGTGGCCGGCCGCGCCCACCGGGGCGACCGCCCCTGCCAATGTGTAGAAGGTGGGGGCGAGGTCGACCAGTTGGACGGGGCGGTGCACGATCGCCTCGGTCCCGCCTGGATCGTAGAGATCCAACGGCACGTGCGCGGTGCGCTCCAGCAAGAGCTTTGCGCGGCCGGGCACGATCTGCTCGGGGTGCTCGGTGCCGGAGAAATCCCCGAGTGACACACCCTGGAGCGAGGTGGTGACCACCCAACGCGGGCGGTCGGGGGCGGCGGGGAGGTCTTCGAGGAGCGCGCGGAAGGCCCGCCCGGCGTCGGCGGCCGTGGCGACGTAGGCCTCCTCGACGGCGGCCCAGCCGTCGGTCGCTCCGCCGTACGCGGACTTGTACCGGGCGGGGTCGGTGTTCGCGATGGGCTCGCTCCGGTCCCGCTCCCAGGCGAGGGCCAGCGCGCCCTCGTCCGTGGCCTGGATCAACGGCACCAGCGCGCCGAGCGCGAGGGGGACCTGCACCACGAGCAGCCTCGGCCCGTCCGCGTGGGCGTCCCACCAGGCGCGCGCAGCGTCGTGCAGCGCCGGCACGCCGCCGTCCTCCAGGTTCGTGTCCGCGAGCCCGCTGGCGCCAAACCCGCGCGTGATGCTGGGGTGGGTGGGCGGACGCGCGCTGTAGAAGGCGGGCTGGTAGCCGTAGTAGCCGAGCACCTCGGGCAGCGTCCGCACCGGGTCGGGGATCCCGAGGCACCACGGCTCGGACGTGTCGCCGTCGAGGAGGCGCGGGCGGCCGCAGAGGGGGATCGCGGAGGGGTAGCGCCCGGTCACCAGCGCCCCGAGCGCCACGTGGGGGTCGATCGACTGGGTGTAGGCGTCGGTGTACTGGCGCCGGCCGTCGAGCGCGAGCGCGGCGCGGAACGCCTGCGCGGCGGTGCCGAGCGATCCCGCGCCGTCCCGGAGGCCGTCCGCCAGAAAAAGCACCAGATCGGGTTGGTTTGGCGGGGGCGGGACCGTCGGCTCGCGGTCGCACCCGACCGTCCAGACCAGCACCGTCGCGAGCAGCATCGCGGACGGGGGATGGATCGAACCAGGCGAGGGGGGGACCAAGGGGCGCCACGGTAGCGTTTCCGCTCCGTAATGGCCGTCAAGGAAGGGTGAACCCGCCGCGTGGACCGGGGCCTCGCTCGGGCTGCCGAGACACATCGTGACAACTGCGAGCATCAGCCTGGCCCGGCAGATTCCGAGGAAGGGTCGACCCCGGAGCTTCCCGTGTACGCCTCTCCCTCTCCCGCCCTCCGCCTCCTCGTCCGCTCGGTGCCCGTCGGCTGGCTGGTCCGGCCCGCGCTCTTGATCGCGCTCCTCTTCCCGATCTCGGCCCGGGCGGGGACCGACGACGACGCGGACCTCGACGGCGTGGCGGACAGCCACGAGGAGCTCCTCGGCACCGACCCGAACGACGACGACTCCGACGATGACGGGCTCTTCGACGGCACCGAGGTGTGGGGCCTCACCGGGACCGACCCGACCGTGGCGGACTCGGACGTGGACGGGCTGCTCGACGGCGAGGAGGACACCGATCACGACGGCGCCATCGACGGCGGCGAGACCCACCCGCTCGTCGCCGACAGCGACGGCGGCGGGGCGGACGACGGCTCCGAGGCCCGCGCCGGGACCGACCCCCTCGACGGCTCCGACGACGGGGGCGACGGCGACAACGGCCGCATCGACTCCGACGGCGACGGCGTGTCCGACCCCGACGAGAGGTCGCTCCAGCTCGACCCCTACAACGCGGACACCGATGGCGACGGCCTCTCCGACGGCGAGGAGCTCTACCGGACCGGCACCGACCCGAAGGTGTGGGACACGGACGCGGACGGCGTGCGGGACGGCGGGACGGCCGACGCCGACATCGAGTGGAGCGTCGTGGAGCCGGAGACGCCGATGGTCGCGGGCGGTGGCGGGCTGGCGTGCTCGACGACCGGTCCGACGGGGTTCGTGCCGCTCGGGCTCGGGATGTTGGTGGTGGCGGTGGGGATGCGGCGGCGGCGGGGGTGATCGCGGTGCTGGTCGTCGGCGTCTGGGCGCTCGGGGTTCGGGCGCTGGTGGTGCGCGGGCTCGGGAAACGGAGCGCCTGAACGGTCGGTTGCCGTGAGTCACGGCGCCGAAGCTCCGGGGCCTCGTGTTAGTCCCGATCCCGTGGCCGCCGTCGCGCTCGCCCTCGTCGCGCTCCTCGGTTGCTCGCGTGGGGCGGCCCTGACGGCGCCCGTCGAGCTCGCTTGGGTGGCGCAGGCAGGGACGGTCCGGGTGTCGGCGTTCCTCGCTCCCACGGCGCTCGGCGCCGCGGACGACACGCTTTGTGGGTGGGCGAGGGGAGCGGCGCCTCCGGCAAACGTGGCGCGGTGGGTGGCCGAGGGGCGGCTGCGTTTCCGGGTCCTCGTGGCGGACGGGCCCGAGGCGCGCGTGTGGAAGGGGGCCGCAGGGCCGCTGTCCGAGCAGCTGACGGCGGTCGCCGGGCCAGAGAACGCGCTGGCGGAGCGCTGCGGCACGGAGCGGGCGCGGGGGATCCTCGTCCTCGCGGACCGCGAGGCGTCGTACGGGGCTGTGGCGGACGCCGTCGAGCTCGCGAGGGTGCACGGCGGGTACCTCGATGCCTGGCTCGCGGTGGACACCGAGGCCGCGGGCGTCGGCGCAGCACCGGGGTTTCAGGCGGGGGTGCCGGTGGTGGCGTTGGTGGCGCCGGACGGCCGCGTCGCGCTCTCGAACCGGGAGGGGCGCGGCTACGAAGGCGCACCGGGCGCGCTGGGGGAGGCGCTCGCCGCGGTCGGGGCGCCCGGAAAGGTCGGGTGCGCCACCATCAGCGGGCGGCCGGCGTTGCCGTGGGCGACCGCCCTCGCGGCGATGGACGGGCTGCGGGGCGACGGAGTGGACTTGCAGGCGCTCGACATGGAGGGGGCTCCGGGCGCCGCCCCCGAGACCCGCGCGACACCGCCCGCCCGCGCCGCGAGGACGTGGCCACTGGACGGGACGGTCGCCGCAGTGCCCGTGCGCACGCTGTCCCAGTGCGGCGAGGCGCCGGTGGGGTGGTGGTGTCACCGCCTGTGTGCGCCACAGACCTTCCCGGAAACGCCGGTGGCCGTGCCCCCGGGAGAACGTTCGTTGGGGGAGCTCGTCTACACGGCGCGCCGGATCGTGCTCGTGGAGCGCGGCCGGACGGAGCCGCTCTACGACGACGGCGTGATCGGCGAGAGGGGCACGGGCTACACCGCGCCGTGCGCGTCGGCGGTCGCCGAGCGGTGGCTCGCCTTCGAGGCCTTCACCGAGTCGGGCGTGTTGACGGGCGCTGGCGCCGAGCGTGGGGCGCTCTCGTCGCTGAACCCCGCCTTCGACGACATCCTGGCGGCCGTGCGCGGCGGGGTCGCCTGGCGGACGGCGATCGAGGCGGATGCGGCGCCGTGGGCGGAGATCCGTGGCGCGGTGGAGGGCGAGGGGCCTCGGGCCGTGCTGGCTTGGGAGGCCCTCGTGAACCCGGCGTGGCACGACGGGGGTGTCGACGGTGCGCTGCGCGACGCGGCGGGGGAGATCCGGGGCGCGCCGGCTGCCGTGGGGGCGGGGGAGTTTTGTGCGCGGAGGTGACGGGCCGATCAGCCCCCCGCCAGGACCACCCCGAAGCGCGCCACCAGCGCCAGCGCGATGCGCTCGCCGAGGCCACGCTGGGGCTGGTCGCGCTCCGGGCCAAGGCGCGGGTCGTCGGGGGCGAGCGTCCAGGCGTAGGTGAGGCGGTAGGGGTTCATCGCGCCGTCGGCGTGCATGCCGCAGAACACCGTCTCGCTGACGCGGAGCACCGGTGGGCCCCAGGGCAGCGGAAGCGGCACCACGAAGGCGATGTCCTCGCCGGGGTAGTGGATGGTGCCGGTCCACGCGACGTCGACGGCGCCGTCGGGCCGTCGGGTGAGGGCAAGGCGGCCGTCCGCCACCTCGAGGGCGAGCGCGACGCGCACGCTGTCCGTGACGAGGGCGCCGGTGTAGGCGTCTACATTGTCGAGGCCGTGGACGAAGTGGATCTCGCCGAGCTCGAGCGACGCGCTGGAGGACCCAAGGCGGGCGGCGCCGTCCGCGATCGCGCGCCGCACGCGGGCGGAGCGCATCGGGAAGTCGGAGCGCACCGTGCGCGGCGGGCCGAGCACGGCGTGTGCGGAGGCGGCGTCGCCGTAGCTGGCGCGGCACTGCGCCCGGCGCACCGCCGTTCCGGCGCCGGGCGGCAGTGGATCCGCGGTGAACGATAGCGCGGCGGTCTCCCCGGCGACCTCGGGCAGCCCGACCAGGCCGCCTCCGAGCGCCAAGAGCAGGTTGAAGCCGTGCACCCCGAGCCGCTCGCGCGTGGAGAACAGCGGCCCACCCTCCTTCGCGACGGTCGCGCCGCGCGCGAGCTCGGCGGCGTCACAGTCCGCGGGAGCGGGCGCGCCGGTGAACCCGAGCGCGCGGCAGTGGAGCGCGTTGGTCGTGGCGGCGTACTCGGGGAGGCCGACGAGCGGCACGGTGAGGAGCGCGGCAGCGACGATGCCCACTGCGGCGAGGCGGCGGGCGCGATGGGGCCTGGCCCGGCCCGGGGCGCCCGCGCGGCTCGGCCAGACGGCCCATGCGCCGACCAGCGCGTGCAGTCCGGAGAGCGGCATCGCGTAGACAAACAGCCACGCGGAGAAGACCACCCATGCCGCCAAGAGGCCGATCCAGACCGTGCGGACGGCCCGCGCGAGGACCGTAGGGCCGGCGGGCGAGGGGGGCGAAGACGGCGGCGACGGCGGCAGGCGGGCTTCCATGGCGCTCGTATAGTCTACGGTGTGCTCTACGCGGTTGCTTTGGTAGGTAGGCGGCGATGCGGGAGTTCCTGACCGTTCGAACTCGTGGGATGACCAACTACCCCGCGAGTTCGGACGCTATGTCCGTCCGGAGTCGGCGGAAGGATCGGCGCCGAGATCGCCCGGCGCGGGCGGACGATCCGCGTAGGCCTCGGCGGCCGCGGAGCGCCTCGAGGCGCCCTCCTGGCTCCTCACTACGCCGAAGGCCCGCGACGGACCCCAGCGGACCTTCCCGGAGCTGCGGCACCGACCGCCAGAACCAATCAGCGCTCCCGTGTCATCCGCGGGCGAGGGCCGGGCATTTGTAGAGCACTCCCGGATCCTGGTAGAAGCGCTGTCGGTAGGTCTCCACGTCGGTCGGCACGAAGACCTCCACGAAGGTGACCGTTCCCTCTCCGGCGGACCAGGCAAGGCCGGCTTCGGCGGCCACGAAGTGGCTGAATTGCTTGCCGGAGCGAGACGGCAGCGCATGTGCGTCGGGATGGGTGGAGGCGAGGTCATCGGCGCGCAAGGCCGCGAAGACGGTCGGTTCGGGAGACGGTGTCAACCCACCATACAGGCTGACGAGGACGACGCGTCCGTCCTCCAGGAACACCGTACCGGCGATGGGGGGCCGCGTTCGGATGGCCTCCATGTTCTTGGAGGGCCCGTACTCCCCGAGATGGAGGTCGGCGGGAGTTGCGTCGAGGCGCTGCAGCAGCGCGGCGCGGTCGAGCCCGATGAGCGCCTGCACCTCGGTGAGGGATGGCGCGCCCGATGGGCGTGTTTGGGACGGCTCGGCAAGTCCACACGCGGGCGCCGAGGCGAGGCAGGCGAACATGGACGCGCGCAGGACGGGGTGCATGTTCGCCTCGGTCCACACGGCGAGGTGTGGTGTAGGGCCCGCGGTTACTTGTAGAAGAACATGGGCTCTTTGTAGAAGCGGCGCTTGTAGGTGTCCAAGTCCGTCGGCTCGAACAACTCCATGTAGGTCACGCGCCCTTCGCCCGCGGACCAGGCGATCCCGGCGGCGGCATCGACATAGTGGCTGAATTGTTTTCCCGACCGGGAGCGGAGGGACACCGCCTGCGGGTGCGCAGCCGCGAGCGCATCGGCGTGCACGGCCCCGACCACGGTCGGCTCCGGCTCCGGGTCACCGGGGCCGAGGACCACGAGGATCACCCGACCTTTGTCGAAGAACACAATGCCGTTGACGGGCGCGCGGGCGTCGACCGCCTCCAGGTCATTGGTCGGGCCGTAGGCACCATACCCAACCTCGTGGGCCGAAGCCCCGATGCGCGCCAAGAGGGCGGCCTGTTCAAGGCCGACCAGCGCTTGGGCGTCCTCAAGCATGGGGGAGACGTGCACCGTGGCTCCGGGGGGTGCGGAGTAGGATATCCCGCATGCAAACAGTGGAACGAGGAGCATGAGGATTACCGCGCATCGGGTTGCTTGGACCACCCGGTTACCACTCGGTCGATGTAGGCATAGCGAAGGGGGCACGAATAACTCAGTGTGTCGGGCGCGGTGAAATAGAACATCGTCGCCTCCGAGAGGTCCTCGGACGCGTTCGTGTGACCGTAAGTCGTAAGCGGCTCTTCGGCATTCCGAACGTCCTTCACCGGCGTGGTGGCGTTCTTCCAGTACCCTGTCGCCTGCCAGTACCCGGTCACCTCCTTCTCCATCAACCCATGCGCCAGCTCATGGATCGCCGTCGCCTCCAACTGGGTCTGGTTGTCCTCGAAGTCGGTGGTGCTCTCGGTGCCCGCGGTGAAGATCGAGACGTTGTCGGTGTTCCCGAAGTACTCGCCCATGGTCTTCCGATCGACGTGGCCATCGGCCTCGTTCTCGTTGATCGACTGGTGCACCTTGGAGACGCTGCGCACCCCGCGGTTCACCTGGGTGTCCAACAGCGGCGCGAAGTGCCCCAGCGCCGAGTGCAACGCCAGGACCTCCTTGTACTCCCACTCCTTCGTCCGGAGCTTCTCGATCTCGGTGGCGGGGACCTTGTCGTAGCGCGCCTTGACGGCGTCGACCCCGGCCTGGGAGTCGACGTGGATGCCGTAGACCTCCTTGATCTCCTTGAACATCTGGGCGACGTGCTGCGCCTCGGCCTTGCTGGCCACGCGCACCTGCTCGCCCGCGATGACGACGGTCTCGGGGGTGGCGAACGACATGTCCTCCGCGAGGGCGTCGATGTCGGGGTTCACCGTGGCGGTCTCGGCCTCGATCTCCAGCTCGAGGAAGCGCGCCTGGCGCACCATCTGCACGCCGTCGTGGCTGCGGGGGAGGAGGCCCTCATAGTCGTCCGGGTAGACCTCGAACGTGCCGAACGCCGTGACACGCGCGTCGGGGAGCTGGGCCGGGCACTCGCCGATGGGGTCGACCGCGACCGGGGGGGCGGCCGCCGCGCCGCTCGTGCCCGCCGCGCCGCTCACGCCCGCCGCGGGCTGCGGAACGTCGACCTCGGGGATGTCGAGCTCGGTGCCCACGTAGATGAGGCGCCCGCCGTCCTGCACGCGATCGGGGTTCGAGTCGCGGATGGTCTCCCAGAGCGCGGCGTTGCCGTAGCGGCGCGACGCGATGCGCGAGAGCGTGTCACCCGCCGCGACGGTCCACGTGCCACCGCCCATGCGCTTCTTCAGGGCGTCCTGCGCGGCGCCGTTGCCCGCCCCGGAGTTCATTCCCATGGCGGACGCGGACGCGGTCGGCGGGCTCGCGGTCGACTCGGTGGTGCGCCTCGACTTCATCCAGGGTCCCGGGGTTGCTCCACGGGTATTCACGGGGGGCGCGCCGAACAATGGTGCTGCTTGAACGGCCGGAAGTTTAAGGATGAGCACACCCCGTATCACGACACATCTGGGGCCGCGCGCCCCGACGGCGCCGCTGCATGTTCGCCTGGCGGAACCGCCGGGCCCGTTGCGCCGCCGCGAAACTCCCCGCGAACGTGGCTCGAACATGGACGAGCCCCCGTCGCCTCGCGTACGCTGCCGGGCGGAGGCCGTTCATGTTGCTCCTTGCCCTCTTCGCGTGCGCCGATCCGCCGGTGGAGGCCCCCCCGTCCGACGAGGGCGTCACCCTCGACGAGATGACGCTTGGCGCCATCGTGGCGTTCGACGACCCCGAGGGCGCCGACCACGTGGCCGAGCTGCACGACTGGCTGCTCGCGAACCAGGCGGAGTGGGCCGCCGAGGGCTTCACCGGCGGCTACACGCTCGGTGTGGTCGACGAGGACGACCTCGGCAGCGTGGAGCACAGCGACGGCACCGTGTGGGCGGAGGTGCTCGGCGCGGGCGTCCCGCTCGCCGTGCGCGGCACGCTCGACGGCTACGCCGACGCGGCGACGGAGGAGGACCAGAGCTTCGCCGACCCCGCGACCTACATCGAGTGGACCCGCACGATCACCGGCGGCAGCGCCGAGGCGTTCGTGGGCGGCGAGCCGATGCAGACCGACAATGTCATCGAGAAGGGCGGGCCCTTCGGTGTCGTCATCCCCTACGAGGCCAACAAGGACTTCCGCTGGTTCGACGGCGTGCTCGCGGCGCGCACCTGGGTGCCGGAAGAGGGCTGGGGCGACGACGGCAAGAACGGCATCATCTGCGGCTTCACCATCGAGCTCTGGTTCGAGGCGCCCGCGGTGGACGGCGGCACCGAGGTCGTCTGGTACAACGGCAGTTGGACCCAGATCGCGACGGTCATCGGCGACGAGTTCCCCGAGGACGTGCTCATCAGCCAGTTCATCGACGGCACGATCGACTACATGCTCGGCACCGAGGCGTTCGTGATGGGGGAGTTCACCCCCGAGTAGGGACGGACCGCCGCCGGCGCGGCCCCCGGCCTCGGGCCACCCGCGCGGTCGGTGTCCCAAGTAGCAAGCGTCGAAAGAGAAGCGGCACCTCCTGCGTTGTCGGGGTGTCGTACGACGAAGAAGGATGTGATGTCGTTTCGGAGCCTGGGCGTCGACCTCGCGGAGTGCGCCACCATCGGCGATGCGTACGCGGAGCTCTACGACGCCCTCGAGGCGCGCTGGGCACGGCTCTACGACCGCTGCAACACGCGCGGCGCCGACGCCGTGCGCGTCCCGATGGACCTCGTGGCCGGCATCCGCGCCGCCGACGGCGACATCCCCGGCACCCTGCGCGCCTGGATCGACGCCCACGCCGAGGATCCGCTGCTCGCGGCCTACGCGGCCATGCGCGCCATCGACGCCGCGTTCGCTCGGTTCGACGCCACGACCTGGCCGCGGACCTGGGCGGCGCTGCGCCGCGACCACACCCTCACGAGCCGCTCCCGGCCCACGCTCCTGCCCGGCGGCGCCACCGACGACAACGGGGACTTCGCCGCGAACTTCCGGCTCCGGCGTCGCGTCGCGAGTGGGGACCTCGCCGTGGAGTGGCGGCCCCTCGACCCCGGCCACGACCTCCCGCGGACCGCCCACCCGCGCCTGCGCGTCGCGTTCCTGCCCGCCATCGCCCACGGGGACATCGACTTCGTGCGCCTCGTCAAGCCGGGCGGCGCCGTGTTCGAGGCCCGTCACGCCGAGGGCGCCGAGGACCGCGTCTTCGACCGCTTCGTGCGCGCCGTCGCCCACGCCGATCGCGCCGACGCCGCGCTGCTCCTCGCGCCCGAGCTCTCCTTCACCCCGGCCCTCTGGGATCGCGCCCGCGCCTGGCTCAGGCGCCGCCCCCGCCGCTCCGGCAGCGGCGTGCGCTGGCTCCTGCTCGGGAGCGCCGCGACCGATCGCGACGCCGACGGGCGCCCGCGCAACCAGGCCCTGCTCGTGAGCCGCCACGGCGACGTCCTCTCGACCCAGAACAAGACCCGCCCGTTCGCGTTCACCGGGCCCCAGCAGGACTTCTACAAGCTGCGCGAGGACCTCGGCGGCGAGCACACCCCCGAGCACATCCGTCTCGACCCGCGCGTGCTCGTCCTCCTGGAGAGCGCCACGCTGGGGCGGCTCGCCGTGCTCATCTGCGAGGACCTCGCCCACGAGGACCCCGGCCCGCGCATGGCCGCGCCGCTCGGGGTGCGCCTCTACCTCACGCCCGTGATGGACGGCGAGTTCGCCGATTGGCGCTGGGTGAGCGCGTGCGCGACCTGGCACGCGTGGAGCGCCCGCGTGCAGGTGATCGCCGTGAATTCGCTGGTGTTGCCCGAGCGTGCCGGGCGCCCGAGCCCGCCCGAGGGCCGCGCCGTGGGCGTCACGGGGCCGCTCTCCGCGTGGCAGCCCGGCCCGGACGGCGCCCCCGCGCCCTGGCCCCCGCGGCTAGTGCACCTGCCGCCGGGCGAGGACGTGGTCGTGGCCGAGATGGACGTGTACCGGCCATGACCGGCGACGGGCCCGCACGGAGGAGGGGACTCGGGATGGGGGTGCCGGACCGGCGCGTCGGGCTCCACCATCGCGTCGGGCTCGCGGCCGGGCCCCTGCTCCCTCTCCCTCTCCCTCTCCCTCTCCCTCTCCGTCTCTCGATCGCGCGCACGCCGCGCCCCGGCCGGGCACGATCCGGCCCCGCGTGACAGGGGGGCGACAGTTGATTTGACTTGACTCGCGCCCGAAGGTTCCGATATACGTTGGCGTACACGGAGCGAGGAGGCCGCATGACGGACACGCTCGACGCGGCGGTGGGTCGGTACGAAGCGGCCCTGCGTGCCTGCGCCGGCCCCGGCGATGACCCGGCCGGCGGCTCCGATCGCGAGCCCGCGGGCCATCCCGACCCGACCGAGCTCGGCGCCGCACGGGGCGCGCTCCTCGCGGCCGTCGGGCGAATGTTGCGGGCCGCGGCGCCCGGGAGTCGGCTCGTCGATGGGCTCCGTCGCGCGCTCGTCGCGGTGGACGACGCCCGCGCCGCCCTCGGCCCCGAAGGTGCCGCCTTCGAGGAAGGCGCCATCGACGCCCTGCTCACCCTCGTGCGCGCCGACGACATCGCCGCGCTCCCCGAGCCCGTCCGCGCGCTCACCCGGAACGCCCACCACCTGCGCATCCTGCGCGTGCTGCGGGACGCCGGCGAGCTCTCCAACCAGCGCCTCGCCGCCGCCGCGCGCCTCCGCCCGCGCACCGGGGACGCCACCGATTCCGAGCAGCAGATGACGAGCCGGCGCGTCACCGAGCTGCGCCGCCACGACCTCGTGTTCACCGTCGTCGCCGGGCGCGAGCGCCTCGTGCGGCTCACCCCGGCGGGCGAGGATCTGCTCGATCACGTCGACCGCGGGCACATCCCCGAGGCCGATCCCGGCGTGGAGATCGCGGAGATCCCCGAGGTGCGCATGCGCCCCATGCTGGGGGACGCCGCGCGTGCCCCGCAGGTGCACTGGCCGGTGGACGACCGGTCGCGCTTCTACCTCTACGTCGGCGGCCTCTACGTGGCCGACGAGCTCCTCGCGACCGAGCGCTGGACCCCCTCGGAGCGCGTCCTCGCCAACCTCCTCTGGCAGCACCCTCTCTCGGATTGGCCCTACGCCAGCGACATGGACGTGTACCAGCGCGTCGTCGCCCGGTGGACCGACATCGACACCACCGCCCGCGACCTGATGCACTGCCTCTTCCGCCACCAGCGGGACGACGCGCGCGAGGCCCTCGCCGCCGAGCTCCACGCGCTCGGGAGCCGCGTGCAGGGGCCGCTCACGCTGCTCTGGGCGCCCGCCGCCGTGAACGCGGCCGCGTGGGCCCGATCGCACGACTCCGACCTCCACGAGCCGCTCCTGCGCGCCGTCGAAGCCCGCCTCGCCCCCATCGACGACGTGCCGCTGGCGCTGCACCTGCGCGCCTTTGCCCGCACCCTCACCGGCGACCGCGCGGGTGCCGAAGCCCTCTGGGCCCGCCTCCGCGCCGGGGGCCCCGAGCGCCCCGCCGGCCGCCTCGCCGAGGTCATCCGTCGCGCCAACACCCAGCTCGTCGCCGGCGCCGCGCTCAACCCCGCGATCCTGCGCGTCGAGGCCGAGGCCAGCCACGCCGTGCTCGACGCCGCGCGCGCCGCCAACGCCCCCTTCGACGTCGACCGTCCCCGCGTCCGCGAGCCCGGCTGGCTCGACGCCTTCCTCGCGTGGCTGGAGCAGGACGCCGACCGCGTCGAGCACGCCTTCGTGCACCAGCCCGGCCTCCCCGCGGCGTGCACGGCGCTGGTGGGTGTCGCCGGCGAGGTCACCGGCCGCGTCGACTTCGAGCGCGCCCACTTCGAGGCCTCGCTCGACTACTACGTCCGCAACGCGTCGTGGCTCCTCGACCTCGCGGGCGGCCACGTCGACCCGACCCTCCACGACGACCCCGCCACGGAGCCCATGCGCCGCGCCCGCAACCAGGCGGACGGCGAGGGCCACATCGCGGCGGCGCACTGCCGGGAGCGGCGGCGGGTGGCGGCGGCGTAGGTACTTCGGGCGTGGCGCGGCCCCGCCCGAGCGCCAGAGGGGTTGCGGCGGGGTGGCGGCGGCGTAGGGGCCTTGGGCGCGGGCGGGAGCGGCGGAGGGGCCTTGGGCGCGACCCGGAGGGGAGCGCCGAGGGGTGGCGGCGTAGGGGCCTTGGGCGCGACCCGGAGGGGGGCGCCGAGGGGTTGCGGCGTAGGGGCCTTGGGCGCGACCCGGAGGGG
>JAUXTN010000006.1 GCA_030684355.1 Pseudomonadota bacterium | reverse complement strand
GCGCGCGCGGCCGCGACGGGACGACGGTGCGGCGCGGGAGCCCGGCATGCGTGAGCCCAGCGTGCGGGAGCCCGGCGCGCGCGCGGCCGCGACGGGACGACATTGAGGTGCGGGAGCCCAGCGTGCGGCCGCCCAGCCTGCGGGCGGCTCGCCACCACGGCGCGGTCGACGTGAGGGCGCCCGAGCCCGGCGCGGTCGACGTTGGCGCCCCCGCGCCCGGCGACGCCACCGCCACTCCCAGCCCGCTGCGCGCCACCGTCCTCCGTGACGGGTGGACGGTGGCGGGCGCGCTGCTCTCCGACGAGGACATCGACGCGCTCCGGGCGGGCTTCGACGCCGTGGTCGACGACGCCGTGCGCACCGCCCGCTACCCCTCGCGGGAGGCCTGCCTGCGCCTCGTCCAGCTCTGGCACGACCCCTGGCGCGTCTCCCCCGCCTACGCCGCGCTCCTGGGCCACCCGGCGCTGCTCGCCCTCGCGCGCGAGGTCCTCGGGTGCGAAGACGTCCGCCTCCTCTCCCAGCGGCTCATCGTGAAGCCGCCCGACGGCCGCACCCCCCTCCCCTGGCACCAGGACTTCCCCCACTCGCCGCTCGCGGAGCCCCACGGCGCGCTGTTCTGGATCGCGCTCGACGACGTCGACGGCACCACCGGCGGCCTCCGCTACCTCCCCGGCACCCACCTCGGCGCGGAGCCGTCCATCGACATCGAGGCCGTCGGCGCCGTGGTCCCCGCGGGGCACGTGCTGGTCCACCACCCGCTGGTGTGGCACGCGGCGTCGTCCAACCGCTCCGGGCGCTGGCGCCGGGCGTGCCTCGTCACGGTGGCCGACGCGCGCACACCGAGCCGGGCGGGGGCGTGGGATCCGGCGCAGTTTCCGCTCTTGCCGTGGGCGCCGGGAGGGTAGCCAGGCCGGTCGCGGCGGCGGGTTGGCGTCACGTTTGGGCCGATCGCGAACCTCTGGGCGCGCCCCGCCGCGGACGGCGGGTCGGGCCCTTCCGGGCGCGCGGCAGAGCCGCTTGGTCCCGCCCGAAGCGGGCGGGGACCGGCCGCGCGAGGACGCGCGGCCGCCCTCCAGGCCCCTCGCGCAACGGACGCATCGGCGGGCCGCCAGCGTGCCTGGCCACACCGCGGCGTCATGATGCACGACCCCTCGACTTCGGACGGAAATACCGTCCGAACTCGGGCGATGACGCACGACCCCTCGACTTCGGACGGAAATACCGTCCGAACTCGGGGGATGACGCACGACTGTCGCCCGCCACTCTATGAGGACCACCAGAACGCCCCGCCCGCCACGAACTAGGGACCACCCGCCGGCCTCGATCTAGGGACCACCGGCGGCAAGCTCTTCCACAGCGTGCGACGACGCAGCCCCTCGACCTGGGGTTCGTCATGGCGTTTCGGGAGCTGTCGGTGATCGTGATTCGGGAGGTCCTTCGAAGGTGGCAGGCCCGGGAGGGCCTGCGCACCGTTGCAGCCGCCACGGGCACGGACCGCAAGACCGTTCGGCGCTACGTCGACGCCGCGATCGCCCGCGGCCTCCAACGGGAGGGCGGACGGGCGCTCGATGACGACCTGCTCGGCGAGGTCGTCGCCGATGTGCTGCCGGGCGCGCCCGCGCGGGTCGGCGAGATGCGAGCCCTGTGCCGGGAGCACCGCGACCGCATCTCCACCTGGGTGGACGAGGGCTGCCTGGCGCCGAAGATCGCGCGACTGCTTCAGAACCACGTGGGCGTGGTCGTGCCCGTGCGCACGCTCAGCCGCTTCATCGCCGAGGAGCTGCCCCAGCGCCGCCCGAAGGGCACCGTGCGCCTGGTCGAGCCACCCGCCGGGGAGGTGCTCGAGATCGACTTCATGGAGGTCGGCATGGTGGTCATCGGCGGCGAGCCGGTGAAGCTCATGGCCCTGGTGTGCGTGGCCGCGTTCAGTCGGCACGCGTTCGTGTGGCCGTGCCTCGGTATGACCCTCGACGATGTCATCGCCGGCCTGGAGGGGGCCTGGGCCTTCTTCGGCGGCGTGTTCCGCGTCGTGATCGCCGACAACCCGAAGCCGATCGTCACGCGGGCCGACCCGCTGAAGCCGGCGCTGAACGAGGGGTTCGCGGAGTACGCACAGTCCCGAGGGTTCCTCGTCGACCTCGCGCGGGTCCGGCGACCGCAGGACAAGCCGAAGGTCGAGCGGACGGTGGCGTACGCCCGGTCCAGCGCGTTCGCGGGCGAGCGCTTCGTCGACCTCGCGCACACGCGGCGCCACGCCGAGGCGTGGTGCCGCGACGTGGCCGGGCAGCGCATCCACGGCAAGACGCGCCGGAAGCCGATCGAGGCCTTCGAGGAGGAGCGGCCGAAGCTGCTGCCGGCTCCCGAGTCGCCCTACGACCCGCCCACGTGGGTCGAGCTGAAGGTCGGCCGCGACCACGCCGTGACCGTCGCAAGCGCGCTCTATTCGGTGCCGCACGCCTTCCGGGACCGGACCCTGCGCGTCCGCTTCGACCGGAACACTGTCAAGTTCTACGACCGCGGCGCCGTCGTGAAGGTCCACCCCCGCGCGGCCGTCGGCGCGAGCGTCATCGATCCGGTCGACCTGCCCGAGGGCCTCGGCGAGCTCGCCACGCGCGACGCCGAGGGCCTGCAGGCGCGCGCCGCGAAGCACGGCGTGGCGGTCGGCGACTACGCCCGGCGCGTCCTCGAGGGACCGCTCCCGTGGACGCGGGCACGCCACGTCCACCGGCTGCTCGGGCTGTGTCGGACCCATGGCCGCGAGGCCGTGGACGACGCGTGCAAGCGCGCGCTCGACCTCGACGTGGTCGACGTCACCCGGGTCCAGCGCCTCTTGGAGCGAGCGGTCCCCGCCTCGCCTGCGCCGCCTCCCCCGCGGGCCGCCGCCCCCTCCTCGACCCGCTTCGGCCGCGACCCCAGCGAATTCCGTCTCACCCCGAGAGAGCCCCCCGATGCGACCTGACCTCTCCCCCGAGCTGAAGCGCGCCATGAAGGCCCTGCGCCTCGGCCAGCTCCTCCCCACGCTGCCCGAGCGCCTGCGCATCGCGCGGGAGCGGAAGCTCGACCGCGAGGACCTGCTCCTGACGTTGCTCACGGACGAGACCCAGCGCCGCGCGCAGCAGCGTCATCGCGTGCGCGCCAAGGACGGCGGGCTGCAGCCGGACCTCGTGTTCGAGCGTTGGGACCCCGCCGCGAAGATCACGTTCGACCGCCGCGTGATGGACGACCTGCGGCTGCTTCGCTTCGTCGAGGAGCACCACCACGCGCTGATCATCGGCCCCGTCGGCGTGGGCAAGACCATGATCGCCCACGCGCTCGGCCACCTCGCGATCGCGCGGGACCTGTCCGTCCACTGTGAGCCCGCCGAGAAGCTGCTCCACCGCCTACGCGCCTGCCGCCTCGACGGCACGCACGAGCGTGAGCTCCGGCGCCTCACGCAGGTCGACGTGCTGATCGTCGACGACCTGGCCCTGCGGCCGATGGACGCCCAGGAGACGTCCGACCTGCACGCCATCGTCTGCGGCCGACACAAGAAGGCCTCGATGGTCGTGACCTCGAACCGCGACCCCTCCGAGTGGTTGGCGCTCCTCGCCGACCCGCTGCAGGGGCAGGCCCTGGTCGACCGCTTCGTCAACAGCGCCTACGACCTCGTGATCGAGGGCGAGTCGTACCGCCGCCGGCAGAAGCCCAAGGTGGGCGGCGAAGCCTGACGTGGGGCACCCGGGGGCCAGCCCCCGGCCCCCCGGAGTTTTTTCGCTTTCAGGGCTCCCGGATGCCGGCTGAACCAAGAGATGGGCGGGCCCCCAGAGAGGCCCGCCGCATCCGGTCAGCCACCCGGTGCGGCGTTCGGGGTGCTCTCCGGCAGAGCCCTATCCTCCGACCAGGCCCATTCCGCCTATGCGATCGCGGCCTTGGGGTGGTCCCTAGTTCGCGCTTGGGTGGTCCCTTGTTCGTGGCCGGCGGCCACCTCGGCGGGGCGGGGGTGGTCCCTAGATCGTGGCCGGAGGGTGGTCCCTTGGGAGTGGCCCTTGACA
>JAUXTN010000001.1 GCA_030684355.1 Pseudomonadota bacterium | reverse complement strand
CACCTACCTCATCGCCAAGCCCACGCTCGGCGCCGACGAGTCCCCGTGGCGCGTGATGGGCAAGGGGCGCTCGGCGAAGTGGTGGACCTGGGCGCTCGTCGGCGACGACGCGGTCTACTACATGCTCTCGCCTACCCGCGGTAAGGCCGCCGCCGCCGAGTTGCTGCGGGGCTTCACCGGGGTGCTGTCGGTCGACGGCTACGCCGCCTATACGGCGCTGGAGGCCGAATACGGCGCCCAAGCCTCGCTGTTCGAGAGCCTCGCCGACTTCGTGGCCAACGACTTCATGGTCGTCGCGTGCTGGGCGCACGCGCGCCGCGGCTTCATCAAGGCGGAGGCCAACCACCCCGCCGCCGCCGAGGCGCTCAACCTGATCGCGAAGCTCTACGCGGTCGAGGACAAGGCCGCAGCCCTCGCACAGGACACCGGCGAGCCGCTCCTCGACGTGCGCCGCCGCCTCCGCGACACCCTCTCGCGTCCACTGGTGGCCGCGCTCCGCGTCTGGCTCGACGCGCAGACGCCGATCCCCAGCCTCCAGCTCGACAAGGCGATCGTCTACGCCAACAACCAGTGGCCCCGGCTGATCCGGTTCCTGGACCAACCGCTCGCCCCCATCGACAACACCCATTCCGAGCGCGCGATCCGGGGGTCGGTCCTCGGAAGAAAGAACCACTACGGCTCGCACTCCGAGCTCGGCACCCGCGTCGCCGCCCTGTTCTATTCCGTGGTTGAGACCTGCAAGCTCCTCGACATCGACCCCGCCGCCTTCATGAACGAGGCGGTCCGCCGCAGGCTGCTCGACCCCGACGATGTCCTCACCCCGCATGCCTGGCGCGACGAGCTGCGCGCCCGGGGCGTCCCCGGGTAGCGACCACCGACGCCGGGGTCAGACGGGAAAAGTCGAGGAATTGTTGCCCGAAGGGGTGAGGGCGAGGATGTACGGTGTACCCGTCAGTATCGTTGAGCCAGACCGTCGCGGGCTTGCTCCCGGGCGCCCGGCTGTGCGATGGGGCGGGTTGGCTCTGGGCCGTCGCCGTCTTCGGCGGCGACGCCGTCTTCGGTGCCGGGTTTGCCGTGGCTGCGACCGGCTTCGGCAGCACCGCTCGCTCGAGGGTGGGCGCCTTCGCCGCCGCTGGGGCCGCCGCCGCCCGCTTCGCCGCGACGACCTGCGCCCGCAACAGCTCGTTCTGCAGCTCGATCTTGGCGGCTTCGGCCGCCGCGATCCGGGCATCGGCTTTTACCTTCTCGGCCGCAGCGCGCGCCGCAACCTCGTGGGCCGTATGCCGGGCCGGCCCGTTCTCGGGCTCACGCCGACGCGCCTGCGGCTGGGATGCTCGCGCTGGCTCGGCGATTCGGGGCTCGGCGCGCCGCTCCCCCACCTTCGGCACGACCTCTTTCGCGGGGGCCGCCCGCGCGTTCTCCGCCCGGATCTCCCCGGCTTGCAGCCGAACGATCCGTCCCTGGGCCAGCCCGACCAGGTCCCCCGCGCGCATCCGCACGAGCATGTTCCCGTCACGCTCAGCGGCGCGAAGATCGTCGCGCCAGTCGCTGATCTTGGCCATCAGCGCGTCCACGTCGCCGCACGCGGCGATCCACGTCCTCTCGCGCTGGAAGACCTGCTCGAGGGTGGCCATCACCGGCTCCGCGTGGCGAGCCGCTCGGCCCGGATACGCAGCTCGCGCTGCTCGATCTCATCGAGGAGATCGCGGGCGCGCGAGTGGGCGATGTTGGACTGCTGCCCGTTGCGGAGCACCCCTTCCATGGCCTGCCGGCGCAGCCGCAGGTCCGTGGTGTCGCCGCTCGCTCGGATTGCGGCCCGCTCCTTCCGGTACGCTGCCTCGACCCGGGCGAACTCCTCGGGCGTGTCGGCAACGCGCGACGGTTCGTTGTCGGTCCCGTCTTCCTCGTCGGACTCGTCGACGTCGACGTCGTCGTCGTCCTCCATCGCGGCCTCGACCGCGCGCGCCTCGTCCTCGTCGAGGTCCACGACAAACCGCTCTCCGTCTTCCCTCGTCCAGATGTACTTGCTCATGATCGACTCCTCGGGCTCTCCAGCCCGCGTTGCGTGCCGATGTTTGGAACGCCGGACAACCCGGACGGCCCTAAAAACGGCGCTTGAAACACTACGAATTGCCCCGTCCATGCTCCGCGCAGCATGGACGGACCCGGACGGGCGCCGTCCATGTCCGTCCACCCTCGGAGCAGCATGGACGGGGTGCTTTCACGAGGCGAGAGCATCGCTTTTCTCCCCGTCCATGCTCGCTGGCCGTTCCCAACACCACGGGCGATCGCCGTCCGCGCCGACCGGGCGCGTCTTCACGCAGCCCAGCCGTCCGAGCGCGCGTCCGGCGCGCTGACGCTTCTTCGGATCCCAGCGCTCGGCGACGATGCCCAGCCCGTCACGCATGGCGTCCTCGACGGTGAACGGGGCCTCCCGCGTCGCGACCCAGGGCCTCAGCGCCGACTCCCACGCCTCGGGCACGGTGAACTGGCGTTGCGCCGCGACAAGGAGCTTCTCCTCCTCTCTGTTGAGCCACCAGATCTCCCCCGCGCGATAGCGGACGAGGGCCTCGCCGAAGAGCTGCTCGCGGTCCCGCGCGATGGCGGCAAGGTCGGGCTCGCCGACGAGCACGGGCCAGTAGCGGCGGGCGCCGGTGGGGTCGCGAAGCACCTCCTCCTCGTTGCCGGTGGCTACGAACACGGTCTGTCGAGGATGATCCTCGGTGAGCCGGGCGTAGGGCTTGCGGTAGCGGTCGGTCCGGCTCGTGATGAACGCCTTCGCCGCGCTGTCGCTCGCCCGGTTCAGCGATTCGCACTCGGCCAGCTCGTAGAACCACTTGCCTTCCAGCGCCATGAACGAGTCCTTGTTGCCGATGTCGAACCCGGTCTCGCCGAGCCATGAGCGTACCGGGGGAAGTGCAGCGCAAAGCCGCGACTTCCCCACGCCCTGCCGACCGATCAGCATCAGCATCGTGTCGAGCTGGCAGCCCGGCTCAAACACGCGGGCACACGCGCCGATCAGGAACGACGAGCTGAACTTTCGATGGAGCGGGGTGTCCTCGGCGAGCAGGTACGCAGACAGGTACGAGTCCAGCCGAGGCACCCGGTCCCAGGCGCGCGCTTCGATCCAGTCGCGAACGCGGTGGAAGGCGTGCTGCGCGGCGACGAAATCGACGGCACGGTGGAGGTTGTCCGTCGCGACCCGGAGGCCATAGACCTCGTCCAGCCAGATCGCGATCATGGTCAGGTCGGTGTCGCGCAGCGCCACGTCGTCGAGCACCACCACACCCTCGAACGTGGACCAGCGAAGGCGACCATCCCATCGGTCATCGGTAGAGAGGACCTGGACGACGTTGCGGAGTGAGCTCACCGGCTTGCCCTTCTCGGTCTTGTCGAGGGAGTGCTGCACGTCGAAGTCGGGCTCGCGGTCGTTTGCGGAGCCGGGAACGGCCGGGGCGATGGTCAGAGCGGTGGTCATGGTCAGGCCGCTTCGGGCGCGGCGAGCGCAACGCGCTCCCACAGCTCGGTCTCGGGGACACCGAAGAACAGGTCGCAGGCGAGGATGCGCCGGCGGATCGAGGGGGAAAGTCCGCGTTTGCGGTTGATGAGCTGCGACCAGTACGACCGCGCGAGACCGATGCGCTCGGCGACCTGGGCGTGGGTGAGGTGGCGGGCATCGACGAGGTCGCGGACGTGGTCTGCGCGGAGGAGGAAACGGCGGGGCATGTGAACTCCGGTGGTAGATCAGTGAGTGAGACGGTGGTAGAGCGGTATCTGTAGTCGCGCTCCCGTTCGGCGTCAAGGCACTGCATGACCTATCGGTGTTGCACTTGTTGATGTGGGCCTGTAAGAGGTGGGCATGGCCAAGCAGCGTCCCCCGACCTCTCCTCCTCCGGCTCAACCCTCCTTCGGCGACGACCGGCCGCCGGCCCCTTTGGGCGTGACGCTTCCGCCAGGCGGAGCCGCGCTCGCCCCCGATGCGGGGGGCGTCCAGCAACCCGATGGGTCGTGGGTCTTCCCCGGAGCCGAGGCGCCGATCCACGTCCGCATGACGCGGGGCGCAGCGCCCGAGGAGGACGACGGCGCGGACGCAGCAACTTTCATGTGGCGTCGCAACCCCGAGTTTCCCAACTACCTGCGTCGCACCCGCGAGAAGGCGGGGCTCTCTGTGAGGCAGGCCGCGCCGGCGATCGGCGTGTCCATCCCCTACCTCTCCCGGCTCGAGACCGGTGGCCCCGCGAAGCGGCCTGACGTGCAGCGCCTGTACCGTATGGCCGACGTGTACGGCGTGGACCGCCGCGCGATGCTCATCAACGCGGGCGTGAAGGTCGAGCTGCCTCCGGAGCTCGCGTACTTCGACAAGCTGGACAGCCAGTTCGCCGCGATCATGCTCGACCCCGCGGTCAAGCCCGCGCGGCTGAACGAGGACGCGCTCTCGTACATCTCCGACCGGCTGAAGATGCAAATCATCGAGTGGGCCGACAAGCTCACCCGCCAGCCCGACCCCCACGCCTACTTCGCGAAGCTGCTCGACAAAGGTGCCCAATGACGAACGTGATCCAATTGCCGTACCGCGACGCTCGCGAGGTCGATGCGATTTGCGCCGATGTACGCAGCGGGCGCGGCGCCTTCGTGACGTTTGGGACCTCCCAGGGCGCGTTCCTCGAAGTCGCCGGCCCCAAAGGACTCCCCGGCTGGAAGTTGCTCTGCAACGCCCCGATACCGCAGGTCCTGCTCCACCGCCTCGAACCCGGCGATCCGCTCGTGACCGCTGCCGCCAATCACGAGTTCCCCCGCGGCCTTGAAGAGATCGCGGCCAAGGCTGCGCCCCTGCTCGGCGATGAAACGCCGTTCCTCCGCGCGTTGCTCGCCGCGGTCCAGGAGACGACGGCAACCATGCGGTTCCGCGTGCCGTCGGTCGCCGAGGTCGTCGAGGAAGAGGGCGAGCCGCTGTTTGCCGCGTGGTCGTCGTGTCTGTCGTTGGGTGTGCTTCAGCGCTGCATCGAGCGTGCTCGCCGGGTCCGTTCGGCTGCGTAGACCCGACGGAAGATTATGTAAGCTATAACCTCGATTGATCTGGAGTCCCCGTGCCAATTCTCGGTTCCGCCTACCTCCGCTGCTCTGACCCGCGCCAGGACAAGTCCATCGAGCAGCAACGCGAGGAGATTTCCAAGCGTGCCGCAACCGACGGCGTCGTCATCCCGCCTGAGAATTGGTTCGTGGACGAGGGCATCAGCGGGCGATCCACCAAGAACCGCAAGTCCTACCTGCGGTTGATCGTCCGTGCCGAGGCCCAACGCGACGCCCGCTACGCCAAGAAGCGGAACGCCCCCGCACCGATCGACCGGCTCTACGTTTGGGCGGTGAGTCGCGTCGCCCGAAACATGTTCGACTGCCTGCGCGCGCTCGCCACCCTCGATGACGCCGAAATCCGGGTTGTGTCACTCACCGAGCCCGACGCGGGGGACAAATCGATCACCAAATTGATCCGCCCGATCCTCGCGTGGCTGAACGAGCGATACTCGGAAGAACTCTCGAAGAACGTCATCCGTGGCATGAGGAGTCAGGCCGAGAAAGGCTACTGGCAGTACGGACACCCGCCGTTTGGGTACGCAGTCGTCGACGGGCGGCTCGCCGTCACCGACGAGACGCGCGCTGCGTTCGAGGCCGTGCAACGCATCTTCCGCGACTACATCGAGGGTGCGGACGGGGGGATGCGCCTCGCCGAGCGGCTCACACGCGAAGGCATCACCCCCCCGACCCGCGCCGACATCAACCGCGCCTACGCGCCCGGTTGCTGGCGTCCGAAGCACATCCAGAACATTCTGACCAGCCCCACCTACTGCGGGCACATCGTCCACGACGGCACCGTGGTGGCGCGGGATGTCCACGCGGCCGCTGTCGACGACGAGACGTTCGCGCGGGTGCAGGCGAAGCGCGCCCTGCGCGACCACAACCGCAAGGACGGGCAGGGCAACGGGGAAAACCGCCTCCGCATGGGCGAGCGCGGTTTGCTCACCCCGTGGCTCCGCTGTGGGACGTGCGGCGGGTCCGTCCGCGTGTGGCAGGGGGGCCAGCGATCCAAGCCGACCTACCTGTACTACTGCGCGACCCGGCAGGAGAACCCCGCCGCGTGCACCGGCGTCTCGATCCGCGTGGAGAAGCTCGACAAGCTGGTGATGGACGTGGTCCAGCAGCGCGTCCTCTCCGCCGAGAACGTTGAGCGCTTCGTCGGCGAGACCCTGACCAACCTCCGCGACGCCCCGACCGACGGCGTCGCTGACGAGCGTGCCCGGCTTACCGCCATCATCGCCGAGCTCGACAAGCGCATCCGCGCGACCGGTGCCCAGGTGGTCGCCGGTGTCCTCGACCAGGAGGACGCCGTCGCGATGAACGCCCCGCTCCGCGAGCAGCGCGACCTGGCCAAGCTCCAACTCGGAGCGCTCCCCGCCAAGCGCGAGGAACCGGGCGCGGACGAGATCGACGCCGAAGCCTTCCGCGCTGCCGTCCTCGAAGCCTGGACCGACCAGCCGCTGGAGGAGCGCCGCTCCGCGCTCGCCCAGCTGCTCCGGAAGATCACCCTGTCACCGGGAGGGGTGAAGATCACCTACGGCTATTGTCACCATGAACCTGCAGGCCCCCCATACGCACCCATGTCCGCCCGCGATCCATCCGCATCCACGTCGGCCGGATCACCCGCGTCGATGGCGGGCGAGCCCGACTTGAGCGCGAAGTCGTCGTTCGTCCAATCGCCGTCGTTGCTCACGGTGGTGAACAGGGGGTCCGCGATGAGGTTGCCGGCGCCCGTGCCGGAGAGCCCGGAGTAGTCGGTGCCGTTGCCATACACGAGGTTGTACGTGTACGTGCCGTCCACGTCGTCCTCGGAGTACACGCCCACGCCGTTGTTGTACGCGATGATGTTGTTCGTCAGCGTGGGGGTGGTGCGGCGCCACTGGAGCACGCCGGCGCCGTAGTCGGTGTCCGTCACCTCGTTGAAGGTGATGGTGTTGTTCGTGATCTGGGCCGACGGGTAGAGGTCGTTCGCCTCGTACGTGACGATGCCGCCGCCGTACATCGACGCGACGTTGTCCGTGACGACGTTGCTGGAGATGAACGGGCCGGTGGGCCCGGAGATCTGCACGTTGATGCCGCCACCCTGGCCGCCGGCCGTGAGGTCGTCGTCCATCGCGGCGTTGCCCGCGATGAGGTTGTTCACGATGATGGCGTCGGTGTAGGCGATCCAGAGCCCGCCGCCGTCCCCCGCGGTGTTGTCCGCGATGACGTTGCCCGCGATGTACGGCGAGCCGCCGCGCACGTTGATGCCGCCGCCGTCCGACCCGTTCTCGGGGCCGCCGTAGCCGGCGTCGTTCTCGGTGATGGTGTTGTCGATGATGAGGGGGTCGCCCTCGTAGACGCGGATGCCGCCCGCGAGCCAGGGGCTCACGTTCGCGACGTTCTGCGTGATGAGGTTGCCCTCGATCGTCGGCGAGGCGTAGCGGATGCGGATGCCCGGCCCCTCGTCCCCGCCGCCATTGCGGAGGGTGAAGCCGTAGATGCGGGCGTCCTCGGTCTCGGCGGTCTCGAACGCGACCACGCTGTCGAGGGCCTGGCCGTCGATGATCGTGAGGTCGGCGCCGCTCACGCTCTCGGCGTTCACCGGGTAGCCGTACCAGTTCACGTTCTCGTAGTAGGTGCCCTGGTAGGCCCGCACCTCGTTGCACCCGCTCGCCCCGGCGAGGTCCACCGCGCCCTGGATGTAGCCCATGGGGTCGCTCACGCGGCCGTCACCCGAGGCGCCGGGGGACGTGAACACGGGGCAGTAGTCCTCGCAGTCGGCTAGGCCGTCCTCGTCGGCATCCTCGTCGATGTCGAAGCGCCCGTCGCAGTTGTTGTCCCGGCCGTCGCAGAGCTCGGGCGCGCCCGGGAAGACGGTCACGTCGCCGTCGTCGCAGTCGTCGTCGGCGAACGAGCCGTCGCCATCGGCATCGACCGGCGGCACCGTGTCGGTGTCGGTGTCCGTGTCGGTGTCCGTGTCGCCCGAGTCACCGCCGGAGTCCGTGTCGGTGGCCCCGGTGTCGTCGGTGCCCACGGTGGGGTCCTCAGTCTTGTCCGTCAGATCGGCGCTGCATCCCGCGAGCGCCAAGAGAACGAGTAGACGACCTGCCATGTGATGCTCCAGCGGGCCCGCAACCTACGGGTTTTCCGCCGAATGTCAAGCTGCGGTGAAGGCGGCCGCACCATGGGCCGCCTTCACGCGGAGATCCAGACCCCGTGGGGTTTTAGACCGTGTCCTCGTCTTCCTCGTCGTCCGCCGCGAAGAGCGCCTCGGCCTGGGCCTGCACCTTCGCGAACGTCGCCTCGTCGGCCACGTCGGAGAAGCTCTCGCCGCCGTCCTCGTCCTGCTCGTAGCGGAAGATGAAGATCTCGGTGGCCTCGTCCTCTTCCGCGTCCGCGGGGGTCAGGAGGGCGTACTGGTCGCCCTCGACCTCGACGATCGCGAGGAACTGGTACTCCTGCTCGTTCCCCTCGGCGTCGGAGAGGATGACGATGTCGTCTTCGTCGTCCTCACCCTCACCCTCGCCGTCCTCAACGTCGTCCAGCTCGGGATCGACGGCGTCTTCGTTCTCGTGGTCGTGGTCGTGGTCGTGGTCGCTCATGCGAGTACTCCAGGGCCCGGGACTCTAACCATGGCGTCCTTCGAAGTCACGCATGAAAGCGGCAAGAGCGCTGGCGCTCTCGATCGTGAGCGCGTTGTACATGGAGGCGCGGATCCCGCCCACCGAACGGTGTCCCTTCAAGCCGTCGAAGCCCGCGGCCTTCGCTTCCTTGACGAACGTCTCCTCCAACGCTTCCGTCGGGAGCCGCCACGTGACGTTCATCACCGAGCGAGCGTCCTTGGCGGCGTGCGGCCGCCAGAAGCCCGTGCGGTCGAGCTCGCCGTAGACGGTGTCCGCCTTCTCCTGGTTGCGCGCGATCGCACCCTGGAGCCCACCGTTGGCCTCCATCCAGGCGAAGACGCGCTCCAACACGTAGATGCCGAACGCGTTCGGCGTGTTGTAGAGCGAGCCTTCCTTCTCGTGGACCTTGTAGTCGAGCATCGCCGGGAGGCCCGCCGCGCCGCGAGCGAGCGCCCAGGGCGAGAGGATCGCGAGGGTGAGCCCGCTGGGCCCGAGGTTCTTCTGCGCGCCCGCGTAGATGAGGTCGTGCTTCGACACGTCGAGCGGCACGCCGGCGATGTCGGAGGAGGCATCCAGCACGCGCGGCTTCCCACCGCTGTCCGGCAGGTGGTGGTACTCGGTGCCGTAGATCGTGTTGTTCGTCGTGTAGTGGAGGTACACGGCCTCGTCGCGGACGGTGTACTCGCCGTCCTTCGGGACCCGCTTGAAGTTGTTCGCGGCGTCGTCCCAGATGCCCTTGGCATCGCCCACGCGCTTCGCTTCCTTGAGCGCCTTCTGCGCCCAGGTGCCGGTGACGAGGTAGTCGGCGGCCTCGCCGGGGCGGAGCAGGTTCAACGCCGTCATGTAGAACTGGAGCGAGGCCCCGCCCTGCAGGAACAGGATGCTGTAGTCCGCGGGCACGTCGAGCACGCGCCGGACGCGCGCCACCGCGCTGTCGACCACCGCCTGGAAGGTCTTGCTGCGGTGGGAGATCTCGAGCAGGCCGATGCCCGAGCCGTTCAGGTTCGGCAGGGCGTCCCGCACCTCCTCGACCACGGAGAGCGGGAGGACGGCGGGGCCCGCCCCGAAGTTGTGGATGCGACCGTAGTTCATGGGATCACTCATGGGAGCACCGGGACCTGGGAGACGGAGAAGATGTGGGCTTCGGACTCGAGGCGGGTGACGGCGTCGGTCGAGAGCGCGCCGACGATGCCGATGCGGGCGCAGGCGGCGTCCCCACCGGAGAACACGATGTTCTGCATGTCCTCGATGTTGATGCCGGCCTCGCGCAGCACGCCGAGCACGCTCGCGAGGACGCCCACGCGGTCCGCGTGGCGGACGACGAGGAGGTGGGTGGCGGGGGTGCGCGTCGCGAGGTTGACGACGTTGGGGATCGCCGCGCCGGCCCGGTAGGCGGCCACGATGCGGACGACCTCCTCGCCGACGGCCTCCTCGGCCTCGTCCGTGCTCGCGCCGATGTGGTGCGTGCCGTAGACGTTCGGGGAGTCGACGATGGAGTCGGCGAAGGGGCCGGTGCCGCCGGAGGGCTCGTTCGCGAACACGTCGAGCCCGGCGCGCAGGTTCTTCGCGGCGATGGCGCGGACCAGCGCGTCCTGGTCGACCACCTCGGCGCGCGAGGTGTTGAGGAAGTAGGCGCCCGGCTTCATCGCGGCGAACACGCTCTCGCCGATGCGGCCGCGGGTCTCCTTCGCGAGGGCGAGGTGCACGGACACGGCGTCCGCGTTGGCCACCGCGGCCTCGATCGTCAGGGCGCGCTCGACGCCCAGCACCTCGGCTTCCGCGTCCGTCAACGAGCGGGACCACGCCACGATGCGCATCCCGAAGGCCTGCGCGCGCACGATGACCTCGCGGCCGATCTGGCCCGTGCCGAGCACCGCGAGGGTGCGGCCGCGGAGGCCCCGCGCCACGCCGAAGCTCTTCTTGTCCCACTTGCCGGCGCGGAGGGCGGCGACGTTGTCCGCGATGCGGCGGTCGAGGTTGACGAGGTGGCCGATGGCGAGCTCGGCGACCGCGACGGCGTTCTTGCCGGGGCAGTTGGCCACATAGACGCCTCGCGACGAAGCGGCCGCGAGGTCGATCGTGTTGACGCCCGCGCCGGCACGGATGACGAGCGCGAGGTTCTTTCCGGCGGCGATGTCCGCGGCGGTCACCTTGGTGCTGCGGACGACGAGGACCTCGGGGTCCAGCTCGGCGATGCGCGCCGTCAACGCGGCCTCCTTCGCCGTGGTGTCGACCGTGACCTGCGCGCCGGTGTCCTGCAGACGACCGGGCACGAACGAAGCGAGCTTATCGGCGACGAGGACGCGCACCGTGGACCTCCGGGCTACCTGTGTTGCGGGCCCACAGTCTATGCTGTCTGGGGGTACCTGTCTCGGGGCCGTGGCGGGCACGGCCCCCGGTGCTCGCGACCGGAGGAGGGAGAGCAGATGGCGCGGATCCTGGCCGTCGATGACGAGCCGCTCGTCCGGCGAGCTGTATCTCGGGTGATGAACCGCCTCGGCCACACGGTGGCGGAGGCCGCGGACGGCAACGCCGCGATCCGGATGATGCAAGAAACGGCGTACGACGTGGCGTTCGTCGACTACGACATGCCCGGCGGGCCCGACGGCCTCGCGGTGCTGTCGCGACTGCGGGACCTGTGCCCGCGCTGCGTTCGCGTCCTGATGACGGGGCGCACGGACTTCCCCGTCGTGGTCGAGGCCATCAACAAGGGCGAGGTGCTCCGCGTCCTGCCGAAGCCGTTCCACGCCGAGCAGCTCGAGAGCCTGCTCGACGATGTCGTCGTCGCCGCGCGCCGCCTCGCGGCGGTGGCGGAGTCGCAGACCGACGTGTCGGGGGCCGGCCGCCTGTTCCAGGAGCTGCTCGACGGCGACCAGCTCTCCATGGCCGTGCAGCCCATCGTCGCGGGCCCCGAGACGAGCCGGGTCGTCGCGGTGGAGTGCCTCCTCCGTAGCGCCCACCCCGTGCTCGCCAGTCCCCTCTCGATCCTCCACACGGTCGAGCGCGCCACGCGCGTCTGGGACCTCGGCGCACGCGTCAACCAGCTCGCCGCGCGGTGGGTCGACCGCCTGCCCCCCGAGGTGCTGATCTTCGTGAACGTGCACCCCGCGCAGCTCGACGATCCCGCCGTGGAGGCCCGCTTCGCCGCCCTCGCGCCGTACGCGCCGCGGGTCGTGCTCGAGATCACCGAGCGCGCGAGCCTGCGGGACTTCACGAACTGGGAGGGCTCGATCGCCCGGCTGGAGGCGCTCGGCTTCCGCTTCGCGCTCGATGACCTGGGCAGCGGCTACGGCGGCCTGTCCCTCCTCGCGGACCTTCGTCCGGCGTTCATCAAGCTCGACATGAGCATCGTGCGCGACGTGCACAAGAAGCCCCACAAGCAGCGCCTCGTCGATCTCCTGCTCACCTTCGCGAACGCGACGGGCGCGGTCCTCGTGGCGGAGGGCGTGGAGACGGAGGAGGAGGCCGAGGCGCTCGTCCGCATCGGTACCCACCTCTTGCAAGGCTACTATTTCGCGCGTCCGTCGATGACCTGGCCGATGCTCGCCGGCTGATGGACGAGGGGGCGGGCGCGACCCGCCGCGCACCCCGACCGTAGCGTCGCGCCGGTGTCCCCGATAGGCAGGCCGGCTCATGACGCGCGTCTACGCCGGCTCCACCGCCTGGCCCGCCGACCAGCCCGGGCCGGTGGTCGCCATCGGCAACTTCGACGGCATCCACGATGGCCATCGGGCCGTCCTGCGCCAGCTCTTCGCCCTCGCGGCGCGGGAGCACGCGCCGTCCTGCGTCCTGACGTTCGATCCGGCGCCGACCGCCGTGCTCGCCCCGGAGCGCCACCAGCCGCGCATCCTCACGCTCGAGGACCGCGTGCGGCTCCTCGGCGAGGAGGGCGTCGACGCCGTGGTCATCGAGCCCTTCACCCGCGCGTTCGCGGCCCAGCCCGCCCAGTGGTTCGCCGAGGAACTCCTGGGGCGCCGGCTGCGCGTGCGCGGGGTCGTCGTCGGCTATGACTTCCGCTTCGGGCACCTCCGCCAGGGCGATGTCGCCTCGCTCCGCGAGTGGCTCCCGAGGGTCCCGATCAGCGAGGTCGAGGCCGAGGCCGCGGGGGGCACCCCCGTCTCCTCGTCGCGCGTGCGCCGGCTCGTGGCCTCCGGGGATGTCGCGGAGGCCGCCGTGCTCCTCGGCCGGCCCCACTTCCTGCCCGGCACGGTCGTCCACGGGGACCACCGCGGGCGCACCATCGGGTTTCCCACCGCGAACGTGGAGACACGGGTGGAGCTCCTCCCCGCGTACGGCGTCTACGCCGTGCGGGTGCGGATCGACGGCGGGGCAGAGCGCCTCCCGGGCGTCGCCAACATCGGCGTGCGCCCCACCTTCGGCGGCACCGCCCCGCGCATCGAGGTCCACCTCTTCGACTACGCCGGCGATCTCTACGGGCACACGCTCAGCGTCGAGCTCATCGCCCGGGTGCGCGGCGAGCAGCGGTTCGACGGCGTGGACGCCCTCGTCGCCCAGATCCGCCAGGACGCCCAGCGCGCCCGCGAGATCCTGGCGTGATCACCGGCCGCACGCGCGTGTTCGGGCTCGTGGGGCACCCCGTGCGCCACAGCCTGTCGCCGGCGATGCACAACGAGCTGTTCCGCCGCAAGCGCATCGACGCCATCTACGTCGCGTTCGACGTGCCGCCGGGCCGCGCGGGGAGCGTCGCCGACGCCGTCCGGACCCTCGCGCTCGCGGGCGTGAACCTCACGGTGCCGTTCAAGGAGCGCGTCCTGCCCGGCCTCGATTCGCTCTCCGAGAGCGCGCGCCTCGCCGGCGCCGCGAACGTGGTGCTCCGGGAGGAGGGCGCGCTCGTCGGGCACAACACGGACGGCGAGGGCTACGTCCGCGCGCTGATCGAGGAGATGGGGATGCACCCCCGCGGGCGCCGCGCCGCGATCCTCGGGGCCGGGGGCACCGGGCGCGCCGTCGCCGCCGCGCTCGCCGCGCAGGGCGCCAGCGAGATCCACCTGCTCAATCGCACGCAGGCGCGCGCCGAGGCCGCGTGCGCCGCGCTCGCGACGACCTTCCCGGGCACCCGGTTCACCGCGGGTCCCCTCACCCCGGCGGCCTTCGCCGCCTGCGCGCCGGCGCTCGACCTGGTGGTCAACTGCACGTCGGGAGAGGCCGTGCCGGCCGTGTCCGCGCTCGACATCCGCGGGCTCGCGCGCGGAACGGTGTGGACCGACGCGAATTATTGGATGGCGGAGCCGCCCCAGCTCGTGGCGTGCGCCGCGCACGGGGTGCGCATCCAGCGGGGAATCGGGATGTTGATGCACCAGGGCGCGCTCTCCTTCGCGCTCTTCACCGCGATGGACGTCGACACCGACACCATCCGCGGCGTGCTCGACATCGGCGGCTGGTAGACTGCGCGACCATGATCCCGTTTCCGTCGCTGCTGATCCTGACCGTGTTCGCCGGCGCGGTGTTCGTCGTCATGCGCGCCATCTTCCCGGACAGCGACCGCAAGGAGCTGGAGCGCCGGCTCGGCGGGGAGCGCGGCGTCGAGACCGCCGATCAGGCCGTGCTGGTCGACGCCTTCCGTCCCCTCTACAGCCTGTTCGTGCCGGTGACGCGGGGCATGGGGCTCCTGGCCTACCGCCAGCGGATCGAGCGCTGGTTCGTCACCGCCGGGATGACCGGGCGCCTGACAACGGACGAGTTCCTCGCCTACAAGCTCGCGATGGGGCTCCTGTACTGGTTCCTGTTCATCGCGCTCCTCTGCTACGTGATCATCGGCACCTCGCCCCCGATCGTCGTGCAGGTCGCGGTCCTCGTCCTCGGCTCGTTCTTCCCGGACATCTGGCTGCGCGGCCAGGTCCAGGAGCGCCAGGCGACCATCCGCCGCAGCCTCCCCTACGTGATGGACCTCCTCACGCTCTCCGTCGAGGCCGGCCTCGACTTCATCGCGGGCGTCCACAAGGTCTGCGAGAAGGCGCGCTCGGGGCCGCTGGTCGACGAGCTCGCGTTCATGCTCCGCGAGATCCAGGTCGGGGCGAGCCGCCAGCAGGCGCTCCGCAACCTGGCGCGCCGCACCGAGATGCCGGAGCTCCGCTCCTTCTCGGCGCTGCTCATCCAGGCCGACATCCTCGGCGCCTCGATCGGCCCGGTGCTCCGCGCCCAGTCGGACCTCATCCGCACCCAGCGCTTCCAGGCGGCGGAGCGCGCGGGCGCCTACGCGGCCACGAAGATCCTCTTCCCGCTCATCCTGTTCATCATGCCGGCCGTGTTCATCGTGATCTTCGGGCCCATCGTGTTGAACTTCGTGTTCGGCACCGGGGTCATCGGCGCCACGCCGGGTCCGACCGGGGGCATCGGTGGTTGAGGTGCGCGTGGAGAACGCCACGCGCGGGGTGGTGCTCGCCGAGCGCGCGGGCCTCGCCGTCGGCTTCTGGGATCGGCTGGTCGGCCTGCTCGGGCGCACCGCGCTCGCGGACGGCGCGGGCCTCTGGCTTCAGCCCTGCAACTCCGTCCACATGTGGTTCATGCGCTTCCCCATCGACGTCGTGTTCGCCTCTGCCGAGGGCCGCGTGGTCGCGATCGTCCCCACGCTCCGCCCCTGGTCGATGACGCGCCCCTACTTCGGCGCCACCGCCGCGTTGGAGCTCCCCGCCGGGGTCATCGCGCGCACCGGCACCACGCTCGGCGACCAGCTCATCCAGGGGCCCGCATGCGCCTGATCGTCCTGCGCGGCCCCTCTCCGGCCGGCCCCTTCGACCTTCGTGAGGGCACCAACCACGCCGGCCGCGGCCCCGAGTGCGAGGTCTTCCTCCCCAGCAAGCGCGTCTCCCGCCGGCACGCCGTGTTCCAGGTGGTGGACGGCCGGGTCGAGGTGCGCGATCTCGAGTCGCACAACGGGATCCTCTCGGCGGACGGCACGCGGGTCGCGTCGCTCGTGCTGGCCCCGGGCGAGCGCGTACAGGTCGGCGACTTCGTGCTCCGCCTCGAGGCCCCGGTCGACGACCTCGTCCTGCTCGAAGAGGAGGACGACGACATCCTCCTCGACGACGAGACCGCCGAGTCCGCCGGCCCTCCCGCCGAAGCCCCCCCGCGGCACCCCGCGCCGCTGCCCCCGCCGCCGACCTTCACGCCCGCGCCCCCGGCCGCCGGC
>JAUXTN010000247.1 GCA_030684355.1 Pseudomonadota bacterium | reverse complement strand
ACGGAGGCCGACCGGCCGACCCCGTCGGGGGCCGACCCCGGCGGTCCGCCGCCGGGGGCGCGCCCCAGCCGCAACGGGCCGTAATCGCCTGAAACACAACCGCACTCGCGCCGTGGGAGACTGCGCGGGCGCCTCGGATCCGGCCGCCCCCGACCGGGCCGGGCGCCACTTTGTCCGCCCCGGAGGCCCCATGTCCGACTACGAGTACAACTACACCTACATCCCCTCCGTCGCGATGGTGCAGACCGTCCCGAGCGACGCGAAGCCGACCTTCCACTGGCTCCTCGCCGTGGTCAAGGTGGCGCTCACCATCGCGAAGAACCGCTTCGCGCCCGCCGTCCCCGACGGGCTCGAGCCCACCGACACGAGCGCGGGCATGCTCCCGCTCGACCACCTCGGGGTGGCCCCGATCCACCTCCCCTCCGCCGACATCGAAGGCGTGGACCTCGACGGCGCGGTGACCACCTCCGACGTCACCGAGGATGCGGTCGGCGGCGGCATCGGCCTCCTCGGCCAGATGACCGGCATCGCGACCGCCCTGGCGAAGAAGGGCACGACCGACCCCTTCCGCGTCCTCGAGGAGCTCCTGAAGGACCTGAAGGGCCCGAGCGGCCGGCCGAGCAGCATCGAGGACTACCGGGACCTGTTCCGCACGATCCCGCTCCCCGCGATCGCCGACGACTTCGACGCCAACGCCACCTTCGCGGCCCTGCGCGTCGCCGGGTACAACCCGCTCGTGATCCAGGGCGTCGACGCGCCGAGCTTCCCCGCGACGGACGCCCACCTCGCCGCCGCCGGCCTCGCGGACGACACCCTCGCCGCCGCCGGGCTGGAGGGCCGCCTCTACCTCGCCGACTACGCCGCGTTGAAGGACGTGGTCAACGGCGCGTTCCCCGACGGGCCGAAGTACGCCTTCGCGCCCAAGGCCCTCTTCGTGCGGCCCCGGACCGGCGGCGGGCTCGTGCCGGTCGCGATCCAGTGCGGCCAGGACGCCGACAGCTACCGGGTGTTCGGCAATGCCGACGGCGAGGCGTGGCGCCGCGCCAAGGTCCTCGTGAACAGCGCCGACGCGAACCACCACGAGCTCGTGTCCCACCTCGGCCACACCCACCTCGTCATCGAGGCCTTCGCCATCGCCACGCCGCGGCGCCTCGCGGAGAGCCACCCCGTGCGCCGCCTGCTCACGCCGCACCTCGAGGGCACCCTCTCCATCAACGACGCCGCCCAGCGCACGCTCATCACCGCCGGCCACCAGGTCGACGCCGCGCTCGGCGGCACGATCGACGCCAGCCGCGCGGTGTCGGTCGCGGCGGTCCACGCCTTCGACTTCGAGGCCGCCTTCCTGCCGAATGCGCTCGCGGCGCGCCGCGTGGTCGACCCCGCGCTCGCCTACCCCTACCGCGACGACGCCCAGAAGCTGTGGGGCGCCATCCGCGACTGGGCGCAGGCCAACGTCGTGAACGCCTACGCCGACGATGACGCCCTGAAGGCCGACGCCGACCTCGCCGCGTGGGCCGCCGAGCTCGCGGCGGACGACGGCGCGCGCCTCGCGAGCTTCGGCGAGGCCGGCCAGCGCGGGAAGATCCTCACCCGGTCGTGGCTCACCGATGCGCTCACGATGGTCATCTTCACCGCGAGCTGCCAGCACGCGGCGGTGAACTTCGCCCAGGCCGAGTTCATGACCTACGCGCCGGCGGTGCCCGGCGGCGTGTACCGCGCGGCGCCGCTCTCGGTCGCCGACACCGCGAAGAACCCGTCGCTCGACCTGCTCCCGCCGCTCGACGTGGCGCAGACCCAGCTCGAGTTCCTCCAGCTCCTCGGGTCCGTGCACTACACGACCCTCGGCGACTACGGCCCGTTCGCGTTCGTCGGCACGGGGCTGAAGGGCGCGCTCGGCACGTTCCAGGCCCGGCTCCAGGCGATCGAGGCCGAGATCGACACCGCGAACAAGTCCCGCGTCGTCTACACGCTGCTGAAGCCGTCGCTCATCCCGCAGAGCATCAACATCTGACCGTCGGGAGGGAGGCGCCGCGTGGCTACGTTGCCCGCTGGAGCCTCCCCCCATGCGCGCGATCCGCATCCGTGAGCCCGGCGATCCCGACGTCCTCGAGGTCGTCGAGCGGCCCGCCCCCACGCCCGGCCCCGGCGAGGTGCGCATCCATGTCGCCGCGATGGGCGTCAACCGCGCCGACGCCTTGCAGCGCCGCGGCGTCTACCCCGCGCCCCCGGGCGTCGCCCCCGACGTTCCCGGGCTGGAAGTGGCCGGCACCATCGACGCCGTGGGGCCGAACGCCGAGGGGCGCGTCGGGGACCGCGTGATGTCGCTCGTCGCGGGCGGCGGCTACGCCGAGCAGGTCGTGGTGCACGGGCGCGAGGCGATCCCGGTGCCGGCTGGCTGGTCGATGCCCGAGGCCGCGGCGGCCTTGGAGTCGTATCTCACCGCGTTCGACGCCCTGTTCGCGCGCGGCGAGGCCCGCCCCGGCGAGCGGGTGCTGGTGCACGCGGTCGGGTCCGGCGTGGGGATCGCGGTCGTCCAGCTCGCGCGGGCCGCGGGGCTCACCACCTACGGCACGTCGCGCACCCCCGCGAAGCTCGACCGCGCCGTCGCGCTCGGCCTGCACCACGCCGTCGCCGTCGGCGCGGCGCTCCCCGAGGTCGACGTGATCGTCGATCTCGTCGGCGGCCCCGGCGTCGACGCGAGCCTGCGCGCGCTCGCCCCCCGCGGCCGGCTCGTCGTGGTGGGCCTGCTCGCGGGGCTCTCCGCGACGATCCCGCTCGGGCTCCTCCTCTCGCGCCGCCTCCGTGTCGAGGGCACCGTGCTCCGCAGCCGCCCCATCGAGGAGAAGATCGCGCTGGCCCAGGCCTTCCGCGCGCGCGGCCTCCCGCTCCTCGGCGATGCGCGCCCCGTCGTGGACACGGTCCTCCCCGCCACCCAGGCCGCGGAGGCGCACCGGCGGATGGAGGCGGATGCGAGCTTCGGGCGGATCGTGTTGGAGTGGGGGTAGGGGGCGATTCGGCGTCGCGCGGGGCGCGCCGGGTCGGCCGCGAGGGCCCACGGGGCCGCCGCGCGGTCCGCAAGCGCCGCCAGCGCGAGCAAGCCGGCGCGGCCTACGCCGCCACCCCTCGCATCCACTCCCCCACCCGGTCGAGCTGCGCCGCGGTGCCGATGACGAAGATGGTCTCGCCCACCTCGAGGACGTGCGTGGGGCCCGGGTTCGTCACGACCCCCTGGTCGCGCGCGACGGCCACGATCGTGGCGCCCGTCTCCTCGCGCAGCCCGCACGCGGCCACGGTCCGCCCGGCGAGGCGCCCGCCGTCCTCCACCGCGAACGAGTCCAGCGCGAGGGCCTCCATGAGCGCGGACGCCCCGATGACGGGCTTGCCGTCGCTGTCGCGCGCGGCGCGGCTCGCGGCGATGGCGGCGCGCACGGCATCCCCGGTGGCGCCGAACCGGCGCAGGGCCCGCTCCGCGATCTCCACGGCGGTCTCGTAGTCCTCCGCGACGAACTCCACGCCGGGGATCGGGGCGCCCACCCGTCGCAAGCGGTGAGACCGCACGAGGATCGGGAGCTCCGGGTAGAGCCGCCGGGCCGCCATCGCCGCGCGCCGGCCCGACTGGGCGTCCGAGAGCATGAGCACGAGCAGCCGCGCCCCGCCGACGTGCGCCACGCGCGTGAGCACTTCGACGCTCGCGATGTCGCCGTACTGGACGGGGTGGCCCGCCGAGCGCGCCTCGTCGATGGCCTCCGGATCGAGGTCGATGCCGACGTACGGCACCCGCGCCGCGTGCAGCGCCTGCAGGAGGAACTGGCCGCCCGCGCCGAGGCCCGCGACGACGACGTGCCCGACGAGCGGCATCGCCTCTTCCGCATCCGCCGGGCGGCGCACCGCGAGCAGGCGCTCGAGCGGCCGGAGGAGCGCGGCGCCGGCGGCGATCCGGGGGCTCGACGCCATGGCGAGCGGGGCCACGATCATCGAGAGCACGCTCGACGCGAGGAACACGCGCGCGCCCTCGGCGGTGATGAGGCCGAGCTCCTGGCCCGAGCCGAGGAGCACGAAGGAGAACTCGCCCACCTGCGCGAGCCCGACCCCCGCGGTGATCGCCACGCGCGCCGGGAAGCGCATGAACATCGCCGCGAGCGTCGCGAGGATGAACTTGCCGAGGACGAGCACGAGGAAGATGCCGAGCACCGGCATCGGCGAGTCCATCAGCACGCGCGGGTCGAGCAACATCCCGATCGACACGAAGAACAGGCTCGCGAACGTGTCGCGGAACGGCGCCACGTCGTTCTCCGCCTGGTGGACGAAGTCCGTGTCCGCGATGACCATGCCCGCCAGGAAGGCCCCGAGCGCCAGCGAGAGGCCCACGCTCGACGTGATCCCGGCGACCACGATCGCGACCGACAGCACCGCGAGCAGGAACAGCTCCCGACGGTTGGTCGCCGCCACGCGCTCCAGGAGCGCCGGGACCCCCTTGCGGGCGAGCACCAGCGTGCCGACGACGACCGCGGCGGCCTTGGCCATCGTGAACACGACCGCCTCGACCCCGCCCGCCGTGCCCGCGAGCATCGGCAACGTCAGCATCATCGCGACGATGCAGAGGTCCTGGAAGATGAGCACGCCCACGATGAAGCGGCCGTGGGGCGCGGCGGTCTCCTCGCGGTCGGCGAGCGCGCGCAGCACGATGGCAGTGCTCGAGAGCGCCGCGAGGTAGCCCCAGAACACGCCCACCCCGGGGCGCACCCCGAGCGCGGCGGCCCCGATCCCCGCCGCGAGCACGGTCAGGAGCACCTGCAAGCCCCCGCCGATGACGACGTAGCGGGCGATGTGGCGGAGCCGCGCGAGCGAGAATTCCAGGCCGATGGTGAACAGCAGGAGCGCGACCCCGACTTCGGCGAAGACCTCGACCTGCGCGGTGTCCCCGACCAGCGCGAGGCCCCCCGGCCCCACGACCGCGCCCGCCACCAGGAACCCGACCACGGGCGGGATCCCGAGGCGGCCCAGCGCGATGACGACCGCGATTGCCACCAGGAAGATGACAGCGAGATCGCTCAAGAAGTCCAGGCCGTGCATTCCCCTCCCGCGCGGGCTCCTCTTTACTTCCTTCCACGAAGTGCGGGCGTCAAGCGCGTTGCGAAGGGTGCGCACGGAGCGCCGGCTCGGCCACGGAGATCCCGTCCCCGGGCGGCACACGCGCGGTTGCCGGGCGGAGGGCGTTGGGCGACCGCGCGCGCGGCGGTGCCCGGCGCCGCGGACGGCGCCGCCGCCGCGGGTAGGCCGTGGGGTTCCCCGTGGGCCCCGAGCGGATCGCGGCCTCGCGAGGTGCCGGGGGTGGCGGTTGGCCGCGCGGCCGTCGCTCAACCGGCCGCGTCACCCCAGGAGGCCGTCCACATCCAGGTGCTGGTCCACGAGGTCGGCGAGCACGTCGAAGCCGGCCGCCGGCCCGGTCACCCCGACGGGATCGAGGCCGCGGCGCGCCCGCAGGGGCCGCGTTGATGGCGGGGGGGGGGGGTGGCCCGTGGATCGCGGGGGCTTGGCCGCGTTGATGGCGGAGGCGCAGCCGCCGTCAAAGCGGAGGCCTGGCCGCGTCGGGTGGCGGGGGCGTGGATGGCGGGGGGGTGGCCGTGTTGATGGCGGTGGCCGTGTTGATGGCGGGGGCCGTGTTGATCGCGGGGGGGGTGGCCGCGTGATCGCGGGGGGGTGGCCGCTTGATAGCGAAGGCGCACTCGCGTCGACGGCGGAGGCTTGGCCGCTTAGAAGGCGGAGGCG
>JAUXTN010000080.1 GCA_030684355.1 Pseudomonadota bacterium | reverse complement strand
GAGCGCAGCGAGCCCAGAGGCGACCGACCCCCCGCGCTCGGGCGGGGGGGCGCGCCCCGATCAGTCTGCCGCCACCCGGTCGTAGCTGAGCGTCACGCCCGCCCACGCCTCGTCCCGGGGCTGGAGCTTGCCGGTGTCCTCGGGCCCCACGCGCGCGGAGAGCCCCAGCCGCAGCCGGTGCGTGCCCGTGACGATCCGGGCGCCCGCCTGCCCGGTCAGCGCGGGCGCCCACGTGTCCTCCTGGGCAAGGCGGAGGTCGACCGCCGCGTACGGCGCGATCGGCCAGGGCCCCTCGGCCTCGGCGCCGCCGGAGACGCCGAACGGCTCGGCGGCCGGGAGCGCGTGCAGGAGCGCCCACGCGGAGGCGTAGACCCGGGCCGGGCCGATCGCGCGCGCACCCCAGAGGCGCACCCACTCGCGGCTGTAGGGGTCGAAGTTGCCGGGGCGCAGGGCGTTGTCGCGCACGCCGTCGCCGTAGTGGGCGGAGAGGTGGGCCCACTCCAGCCGCGCCGACCAGTGCCCCACCGACATGTCGATGGGGAGCGCGAACCAGCCGTCGAAGGTCTCGAAGTCGAAGACGAGCGGGCCGTCGCCCACGAAGCCGAGGAACACCGCGGCGGCGAGGCCGACCTGCGCGTGCACGTCGCCGACGGAGAGCTGCACGAGCGGCACGGGCAACGCGACGGTGGCGTCGATGGCGGGGGTGCCGAGCGCGCGGACCGTCAGGGAGGACCGCGGGGCGCGCGTGTCGGCGACGGGGTCGGCCCACAACGGTTGGGCGGGCAGCAGCCGCCCCTTCACGCGAGCGGTGCCACCCGCGTGCCCCACCTCCGCCGCGCCCTCCGCCGCCACCCCGTGCTCCTCGACCGCCTCGCTCACCGACCGGCCCGCAGGAGCGCCTCGTGGACGGCCCGGATGTACGGTCGGGCCACCGGCGACAAGGGCTGCACGTCGAGCCAGCGCGTCTCTCCCAGGGGGAGGGCCGGGGCGTCGGGGGCGTCGCGCAGGGTCACCTGGGCGCCGAGGGGCGCGCCTTCGAGCAGGTGGAGCAGGTCGGGGACGAGGGCCTCGGCGGCGTCAGCGTCCGCGGCGATCTCGGCGCGCAGGAGCAGCTCCGAGGCGGCCACCGCCCACGCCGCCCGGCGGGCCGTGTCGGCGTCCGCGAGCACGCGCTGGACCTGCTCGTAGAGGTCCCGGAGGCGGAACGGCTTCTGGAGGTAGCAGCGCACGCCGGCGTCGAACGCGGCGACGGTGGTCTCCACGCTGCCGAAGCCGGTGATCATCACCGCCGGCACGGGCGGGACGCGCGCCTGGGCGAGCTGCACCACCTCGATGCCGTCGAGCCCGGGCAGCTTCAGGTCGGTCACCACGACGTCGGGGGGGTCCCGCTCGAGGCGGGCCCGCGCGGATTCCCCGTCGGCGACGGGCACGACGTCCATCCCGCGGCCACGCAGGTACTCGGTCAGGAGCTCGCGGATGGCGGGTTCGTCATCGACGACCAGCACGCGGGTCGGCATGTCGTCCTCAAGCTCCGGAGCGCAGGATGGTATCGTGAAGCGCTCGGGGTACGGATGGCTCGGATCGAAAAGGCGGATCGCGGCCTCAACGGCAAGCTGGACGAGGTCGAGCAGAAGATGTTCGTCCTCAAGATCGACTACGAGAAGTATTTCTCGGGGTTGGAGCGCATCGAGCCGCTGCGGGACCGCGACGAGCTCCGCCGCCAGATGCGCGACTTCCTCGACGAGCCGATCCGCAACTCGGTCCAGCGGTTCCGCTACCAGGCGTTGAAGGCGCGCTTCCAGAGCCTCGAGCTCTACTGGCAGCGCAACCTCGTGCTGATCGAGCGCGGCACCCACCCGAAGATGCGGTTCCGCGCCGACGCGAAGGCGCGCACGCCGACCCCCGAGATCCCCACGCTCTCCGCCGAGCAGGTGCAGGTGCTCGAGCAGCGCCAGCAGGCCCAGGAGCGCGAGGAGCGCGCCTACAAGCTCGTGTATGACCGCTACATCGAGGCCCGCGCGAAGTGCGGGCAGGGGACCGACCTCTCGTTCGACGCCGTCCGCGACGCCCTCCGCAAGCAGGTGCGCCAGATCAAGAGCACCTACCAGTGCGAGGGCGTGAAGTTCCGCGTGGTGGTCGAGGACGGGAAGGCGAAGGTGAAGGCGTTGCCGCAGGGCGGGGCCGGGCAGGCGTAGGAACACTGACGTCGCCCTTTCCGCCTGTTCCATCCGGGCGCGGTTCAGGCTAATCCTGTCCAGATGTTGCTCCTCGCCCTCTTGTCGACCGCCCAGGCGGCTCCCCCGGGATGGACGCTCGTGCCCTTCGGCGTCGGCGTCTATGTGCACGGTAAGCCCGTCCGCGGCGTGGTCTACTCGGCCACCCAGGCCGTCGGCGTCGCGACGCTCACCTACGCCTCGATCCAGGCCGACAGCGCCGCGCTGGCGGAGGACGAGGGCGCCTTCAAGACCTGGCAGGCGGTCTCGATGGCGGGTGTGACGGTCGCGGCCGCGAGTTTCCTCGTCTCGGTGCTCGACGGCTCGCGCCTGCACGACCTGGAGAAGGACACCACCGCGCGCGACCAGGTGATCGCCTGGGACTCGGCGCGCACCCTGGCGGCACGGGAGCGCTGAATGGACGTCCACGAGATCGAGCGGACCGGCCTCTTCACGGGGCTCGACATCGAGCAGCGGGCGCAGGCGCTCGCCGCCTTCAAGCCCTACGAGCTCGGCGCGGGCGAGGTGCTCCTGGAGGAGGGCGAGTCCGACCGCAGCATGCTCGTGGTGGTCGAGGGGGCGCTCGAGGTGAGCCTCGGCGGCGTGCCGCTGGGGCGCATCGCGCGCGGCGAGCTCGTCGGCGAGATGGCGCTGTTCGGCTCGTTCGACCGCCGGTCCGCCACGGTCACGACGCTCGAGCCCACGAAGGTGCTCGTGCTCGACACGGAGGGGCTCCGCTTCCTCCGCCTCGGTGACCACCCGCTCGCCCGCCACCTGGAGACCCTCGCGCTCCGCACCGTGGCGACCCGCCTCCGGGAGACCGACCAGCGCATCGCCGGTCGCGCCTCCGGCGAGCCGATCGCGCCCGAGGCGCAGCGCGGGCTCCTGGGTCGTCTCGCGTCGGTGCTCGGCGTGGGCGGCGAGGTGCCCCGCACCCCCGCCCCCAGCATGGTCGACGTGCTGCGCGGCACCCACGGGTTCGCGGGCCGGGACGACGCGCTGCTCGCCTCGGTGGGGGCACGGCTGCAGATGGTCGCCGTGGCGGCCGGCGCGGTCGTCCTGCAGGAGGGCCGCAACGCGGACGACGCCTTCATCGTCGCCGAGGGGCGCATCGGCGTGTACTGCGCCGTCGGGACGCAGCGCTACGAGCGCGTCGCGACGCTCGGGCCCGGCCACGTGTTCGGCGTGGTGGCCCTCGCCGACGACCGCGCCCGCAGCGCGACGTGCCGGGCGCTCGAGCCGGCGTACCTCGTGCGCATCCCCGCCGCGGTCTACCGCCAGCTGGAGACCGAGAACACCGTCGAAGGGCGCGCGTTCCGGCGCGGCCTCATCGACGCCCTCTCCGTCCAGCTCCGGCTCGCCAACGAGCACCTCCTGACCCTGTCGGCGCGCCCGCACCTCGGCTGATCCGAGCACAGGCGAGCTGGCGGCGGCACGCTCGCCCCCGGTCCCACCGCCCCCCGTCCCACCGGCCCCCACCCCCGCTCGCGCACGTCGCCGCGCGGGGCTGCCGGAGGCCCACGACACGCCGCCGCGGACCCGTCGGGGACAACCTATTGATAACGCCGTCACGTCGGTGGATAAGTTGCGGATACAATGGGTAGTGGGACACGTCAACAGAAACCCCAAGATGTGGGGCTCGGAGGCTTGACCTCGTCCATGCCGGCCCGATAGGATGCGGGGCGTCCGGCACCTCCCCGCCCCAAGAACGAGCTTCTTGAGTGGCTGTGAGCGTGGCTCCGGCGCCCGCCGTCCTCTCCCCCCACGTCGCTTCCGTTCGCCCGCCTGGAGCCCCCATGCACTTCTCCCGCCGCTACACACAGGGCCTCGCCTCTCCCTACGACGCCTTCGAGTTCGTCTCGCGGCGGTCGGAGATCCGCAACCCGGACGGCAAGCTCGTGTTCGAGGCCGAGGACGTGAAGGTGCCCGCCAACTTCAGCCAGGTGGCGGTCGACATCCTCGCGCAGAAGTACTTCCGGAAGGCGGGCGTCCCGGCGGCGACGAAGGTGGTGGAGGAGAAGAGCATCCCCGGGTGGCTCGCGCGGCGCGCGCCGGACGAGGACGCCCTCACGGCGATGGCGGCGGATCGGCGCTACGGGCCGGAGCGGGACGCGCGGCAGGTCTTCGATCGGCTCGCCGGCTGCTGGACCTATTGGGGCTGGAAGGACGGGCTCTTCTCGACGGAGGAGGACGCCCACGTCTTCTACGACGAGCTCCGCTACATGCTCACCGCGCAGATCTGCGCGCCCAACTCGCCGCAGTGGTTTAACACCGGCCTGCACTGGGCCTACGGGATCGACGGGCCCGCGCAGGGCCACTACTACTGGGACGAGAAGACGAAGAAGGTCGTCGCCTCGGGCTCCTCCTACGAGCGCCCCCAGCCGCACGCCTGCTTCATCCAGTCCGTGTCCGACGACCTCGTGAACGAGGGCGGCATCATGGACCTGTGGACGCGCGAGGCCCGCCTCTTCAAGTACGGCTCCGGCACCGGCACCAACTTCAGCCGCATCCGCGGCGAGGGCGAGCGCCTCTCCGGCGGCGGCCGCTCCAGCGGCCTCATGAGCTTCCTGAAGATCGGGGACCGCGCCGCGGGCGCCATCAAGTCGGGCGGCACGACCCGCCGCGCCGCGAAGATGGTGTGCCTCGACCTCGATCATCCGGACATCGAGGAGTTCGTGAACTGGAAGGTGCGCGAGGAGCAGAAGGTCGCGTCGATCGTGGCCGGCTCGCGCATGATCGAGCGCCGTCTCAACGCGGTCATGGCGGCGTGCCAGGCCCCCGAGCTCGAAGGCGCGCGGCGCTACGATCCCCGCTACAACGAGCCCCTCCGCATGGCGATGCGGGACGCCCGGCTCGACGGCGTGAGCGACAACTACATCGTCCGGGCGCTCCAGTTCGCGAAGCAGGGCTTCACGAAGATGGACTTCGCCACCTACGACACCGACTGGGACGGCGAGGCCTACGCCACCGTCTCGGGGCAGAACAGCAACAACTCCGTGCGCGTGCCGAACACGTTCATGGACGCGATGCTCCGTGACGAGGAGTGGCATCTCAAGTACCGCTCGCCCGCCAAGATCAAGAAGACCGTGCGCGCGAAGGACCTGTGGGACGACATCTCCCAGGCCGCGTGGGCCTGCGCGGACCCGGGCCTGCAGTTCGACACGACCATCAACGAGTGGCACACGTGCCCCGAGGACGGCCGGATCAACGCGTCGAACCCGTGCTCCGAGTACATGTTCCTCGACGACACCGCGTGCAACCTCGCGTCGCTGAACCTCATGCGGTTCCACACCGCGGGCGAGGGGGTCGCGGTCGGCCACTTCGACCTCGAGGCCTACGTCCACGCCATCGGCATCTGGACCACCGTGCTCGAGATCAGCGTCGGCATGGCGCAGTACCCGAGCAGCCAGATCGCGAAGCTCTCGTGGGACTTCCGCACCCTCGGCCTGGGCTACGCCAACCTCGGCACCCTGCTCATGGTCATGGGGCACCCCTACGACAGCGCCGAGGGCCGCGCCATCTGCGGCGCGCTCTCCGCCGTGCTCACCGGCGAGTCCTACGCCCAGAGCGCCCGCATCGCCAAGGAGAAGGGCCCCTTCCCCGGCTACAAGAAGAACCGCGAGCACATGCTCCGGGTCATCCGCAACCACCGCCGCGCGGCGTGGGGCACCACCGACTACGAGGGCCTCTCCGTGCGCCCGGTGCCCATCGCGCCGGAGAAGTGCCCGACCGAGATGCTCGTCGCGGCGCGCCACGCGTGGGACCAGGCGCTCGCGCTCGGCGAGGCCCACGGCTACCGCAACGCCCAGACCACGGTCATCGCGCCCACCGGCACGATCGGGCTGGTGATGGACTGCGACACCACCGGCGTCGAGCCCGACTTCGCGCTGGTGAAGTTCAAGAAGCTCGCGGGCGGCGGCTACTTCAAGATCGTCAACGAGTCGGTGCCGCCGGCGCTCCACAAGCTCGGCTACGCGGACGCCGAGGTGCAGGCGATCGTCGAGTACGCGCGCGGCCGCGGCTCACTGAAGGGCGCCCCCGGCGTCAACCACGAGACCCTCCGCGCCAAGGGCTTCGACGACGCCACGCTCGCCAAGCTCGAGAAGGCGCTCCCCACCGCGTTCGACATCAAGTTCGTGTTCAACAAGCACGCGCTCGGCGAGGTCTTCTGCCGCTCCGTGCTGGGGCTCACCCCGGCGCAGATCGCCGACTCGTCGCTCGATCTCCTCACCGCGATCGGGTTCTCCGCCGCGCAGATCGACGCCGCCAACGCCTGGGCGTGCGGCACGATGACGATCGAGGGCGCGCCCTACCTGAAGCCCGAGCACTACCCCGTGTTCGACTGCGCCAACCGCTGCGGTCGCAACGGCGTGCGCTTCATCAGCTACGAGGCCCACATCCGGATGATGGCGGCGTGCCAGCCGTTCATCTCGGGCGCGATCAGCAAGACGATCAACATGCCGAACGACGCCAGCGTCGAGGACGTGCAGGCCGCCTACGTGCTCTCGTGGCGGCTCGCGCTCAAGGCCAACGCGATCTACCGCGACGGCTCGAAGCTCTCGCAGCCGCTCTCGTCGCTCTTCGCGCAGGACCTCTTCGCGGCCCTCGACATGCAGCCGGACGCCGCGCGCGCCCCGGGCATCGCCGCGACCCCCGCGGAGCTCTACGCCGCCACCCCCACGGCCCAGGCCACGCAGCTCGCGGAGCGCGTCATCGTGCGCTACCTCGCGAAGCGCCGCCGCCTCCCGGACCGTCGCAAGGGCTACACGCAGAAGGCCGTCGTGGGCGGGCACAAGGTGTTCCTCCGCACGGGCGAGTACGACGACGGCACGCTCGGCGAGATCTTCATCGACATGCACAAGGAGGGCGCGGCCTTCCGGAGCTTGATGAACAGCTTCGCCATCGCGATCTCCATCGGGCTCCAGCACGGCGTGCCGCTCGAGAAGTTCGCGGAGCAGTTCCTGTTCTCGCGCTTCGAGCCGAACGGCATCGTGCGCGGCAACGACAAGATCAAGATGGCGACGTCGATCATCGACTACATCTTCCGCGAGCTCGCCATCTCGTACATGGGTCGCCACGACCTCGCCCACGTCGACCCCGACGCCCTCCGCCACGACGCGATGCACACCGAGACCCCCGCCTACTCCGAGGAGGAGGTGGTGGCGGTCCGCAGCGTGATGATCACCGACGTCGCCGTCGACGTGGACGCCGCGCCGCGCCCCAAGCCGGCGGCGGCCCCCGAGGTGCACGCCGGCGCGGGCACCGCCCGGGCGAAGGCGGCCGCGAGCGGGTACGCCGGCAAGGTGCGCGACGCCAAGGCCCTCGGCTACGAAGGGGACGCCTGCCCCGAGTGCGGCGCGATGACGATGGTGCGGAACGGCTCCTGCCTCAAGTGTGTCACCTGCGGCGGCACGAGCGGGTGCTCGTGATCGGTCCCTCGTCGTCGGGGCGCCTCCGGCGCGTCGTGCCCTGGCTGTTCCTCGCGGGCGCGTGCGTCGGCGAGCTCTTGACGGTGCGCGTCGAGCAGGAGGGCTCCACGCTCATCGAGGGCGCGGGGCTCGTCGGCACCGTGCTCTCGTCGTTGGAGCTCGGCGGCTTCGACGACCTCTCGGTCAACATCGACCAGGAGCTCCAGAACCAGGGCGTGGAGCCCGGCGACATCGCCAGCGTCTACGTCGTGGAGCTCCGGCTCTCGACGCCCGACGGCGACGACCTCTCCTTCCTCGACACGCTGGACATCTACGTGTCCGCGCCCGGGCTGGAGACCGCGCGCATCGCCCACCTCGACGCGTTCCCCGCGGGCGAGACCACCGTGCAGATGGAGCTCGACGGGCTCGATCTCACCGAGTTCGTCGTCGCCGAGTCGATGACGATCTCGACGGACGCCACGGGCACGCTCCCGGAGGACGACACCACCATCGAGGTCTTCATGGCCATCGAGGTGGAGGCGACCGCGCAGGGGGCCTGCAGCCAGGCTTCGAAGGCGGCGGGGGAGGGGTAGCGGCCGAGGCGGACGGGGACGCTCGTGCCGCCCGCGCCGCGGGTTCGTCGGCGCTATGCTGGGCGGCGCATGCGCCGTCGCCTCCTCTTCGCGTCCGTCCCCGTGGTGCTCCTCGTCGTTGGGGCGGAGGCTGTCGCTCGGCTCTGGCCGCCCCCCGACCCGAGCGCCTACGGGCACCCCGACGGCGGCGGCATCATGCTCGCCGGCAACCCGCTCCTCGCGTGGGAGCTGGCGCCCGGCGCGCGCGTCCAGGACGGCGTGCCCGTGCTCATCAACGCCGAGCGCTTCCGCGACAAGGAGCGGGGGCCCAAGGGCGCCCGCCCGCGCGTGCTCTCCCTCGGGGACTCCACGGTCTACGGCTACCAGGTGACCGACGACGAGGTGTTCACCTCCGTGTTGGAGTCACGCTTCGAGGCCGAGTTCATCAACGGCGGCGTCCCCGGCTACTCGACCGAGCAGGCGCTCAACCTGCTTGCGCTCCGCGGCTTCGCGCTGGAGCCCGATGTGCTCCTCGTCGCGACGCTGTGGTCGGACAGCAACTTCGACCGCTTCGTCGACCGCGATATCCTCGCGCGCAGCGAGGGCGTGCAGATGCGTTGGGCGTTGAGCGGCTGGAGCGCGCTCGCCGGCTGGGCCGAGACCTGGGCCGTCTACCGCGGGCAGGACGCGATGCGGAAGGTCGGCTGGGTGACCGAGGACAAGGCCCACGGCGAGCGCCGCGTGCCCATCGCGGACTACGCCGCCAACCTCGCGCGCCTGTGCACGCTCATGGCCGAGCGCGACGGCGGCGTCGTGTTCGTGACCCTGCCCGGCCGCGACGACGTGGTCGACACCGTGGCGTCCCCCGAGCCGTGGATCCCCTACCGTGCCGTCATGCGCGCCACCGCCGAGGCCTGCGGCGCGCCGCTCGTCGACCTCGCCGAGACCTTCGCCGCCGCGGGCGATCCCGCGCTGATGATGGACGAGGTCCACCCGAGCGTGGCCGGGCACGCCCTCGCCGCCACGACGATCGAGGCCGCCCTCCGCGCGGTGGGCTGGCCCGCGACGCCGCTCCGCGCCGAGGCCACCGCCGCCGTGGACGCGCCGGCCGATCCCTTCGCCACGCAAGGCGACACCTGGTTCCAGGGTATGCGCGGCCCGCTCCGGACCAAGGACGGTGCCGGTCCCGCGCCGGGTGGCGGGCACGGCCCGATGGGGAGCGGGGGGCGTCCGCCGGGCGGGCAGGGTGGGGGCGCGGGGATGGGCGGGCCGGGTGGGCCGGGTGGCGGCGCGGGGATGGGTGGGCCGGGTGGCGGCGCGGGCTCGGGCAGGTAGGGCAAGGGCATGCAAGCGCCCGGTGGCGGCGCGGGGGCGGGGGGGGGCGAGGAAGACCGCGAGCTCCGCGGCGGGGGCCCCGGGTCATGCCGGGGCCACAGGTCCGCGGCGGGGGCCCCGGGTCATGCCGGGGCCGAGCTCCCCGGAGGGACCCCGGGGGGTTTGCCGGGCGGGGGCATGCCGGACTGGGCGCCGCAGCGGCGCGGGGTTTTGGGCGGGTAGGGCGAAGGCAAGCAAGCGTCCGGTGGCGGCGCGGGGGCGGCGCGGGGGCCGGGGGATCGCGGGGGCCGCGAGCCCCGCG
>JAUXTN010000237.1 GCA_030684355.1 Pseudomonadota bacterium | reverse complement strand
GGCCTCGGCGGCGCGGGCGGGGCGCCACCACGCGGGCGCGCCCACGTCATCGGGGAGGGGCACCTCGGCCTGCGCGGCGAGGGCAACCCCCTCGAGCACCGTGGCGGCGGCGCGTCGCCACCGGTCGAGCGCGAGGGCGTGCACTTCCTCGGGCATTCGGTCGAGCCACGCGGCGTCGCGCGGGTGGTGGAGGGCAGGGTCGAGGAGGGCGGGGTCGAGGGCGATGCCGTCGGGCCGCACCTCGAGGAGCACGCCCGGGGTGCCGGCGACGACCGCGGGGAGGCGCTCGGGGCGCGGCTCCAGCCGCTCGAGGGCGCGCGCGAGCACGGTGGAGACGGGCGCGAAGAGGGCCGCCCAGCGGGGGTCGTCGGGAAAGCGCGGGGTCATGGGGAAGTCCAGGCGAGCCGAAAGGTAGTCACCGGGCGGGGGGGCGTCGCGAGCGCTGCGGGGGAGGGGGGTACAGGGGGTGGGCTACGGGCGCCCGGAGGTGGGCGTGGGACGCTTGCGATCATCGGGGTCAGAGCATCGGGAGATGTAGGGTCTCACCTTCTTCCGGCGGCGGGTTCCCACGCTCAGCCGTCGCGGCGGAGGGTGGGGACCCCGCCCATGCCGGTTTGGACCGCTGACGTCATCGGGGTCAGGCACTGCAGTTTGACACGTGCCGGAATTCCGAATTGCCGGCGTTTAGTCGTCGCAGGTGTCAAACTGCAGTGCCTGACCCCTCCCCGCCGAATTGCCGGCGTTTAGTCGTCGCAGGTGTCAAACTGCAGTGCCTGACCCCTCCACCGGCGGTGCGTCGTGAGCGGCGTAACGTTTGCATCGGGATGCGTGCGTGATACCCCCGGGCGGTCCACGCAGGTGGCGTCGCGCGCCTCGCGCGCTCCTTGTCCGGGGGCTCCGCGCCCCCGGAGCGCCCCGCGGGATCGGCACCACGTCCCGCGTGAGGCGGCTGGAAGGCGGCCCGCTTCCGAGCGGGCCGGTCCCGGCGGCGCGCCGTCCCCGGCGCGCCGCCGGACCGAGGCCCCTGGCCGAGCCTGGAAGGCGCCGACCGCCGGCGCCCCGCCGGCGGGCACGCCCGCATCTCGCCGCGTTCTACCTGCCTACCAGCCCCCCGTCTTCGCCACCAACGCGATCGCCGCGAGGTCGAGCTGCATGTCCGCGGCCAGCTCGGCCAGCTCCGCGCCGTCGCGCTGCTGGCGGGTCTGCCACAGGTCCAGGAACGTGAGCGCGCCGAGCTCGTAGCTGGCTTCGGCCAGCTTCAGGGCCCTCTCCGCGAGGTCCCGCTCGATCGTCGCCTGCGCCCGCGCCTCCTTGGCGGCCCCGTGCGCGGCCCACAAGCTGCGCGCGTCGGCCGAGGCCTGGTCGCGCTCGCGCTCGGCGGCCAGACGGGCGACCTCCTTGTTCATCGCGGCCTCGCGCTCCTTCGCGATGCGGTAGCCGCCGTCGAACAGCATCCAGTCCGCGGTGATCGCGGCCTGCCAGTTCCACTCCTCGCCGGAAAAGCCGCTGTTCTGACTGTAGGACTCGGTGAAGCGGCCGTTCACGGTCGGCACCCACCCGAGGTCGGTGGCGGTGCGGGCGGCGCGCGCGGCCTTGGCGCGCTCCTCGGCGGCGGTGACGGCGGGGGCGTCCAGGGCGAGGTCGGCGGCGGCCTCGGGGCTCGCGACGGCGATGGCGCGGGGCGCGGGGCGCTCCAACGCCACGCCCGGCTCGACGTCGAGGAGGCGCGCGAGGCCCTGCTCGGCCTCGACCCGGCTCGCGTCGGCCTGCACGAGCTCACGGCGCGCCCGCGCGAGGGCCACGCCGGCCTGCGCGGTGTCGATGGACCGGCCGGCGCCGACCCGCTCGCGGGTCTCCGCGAGGGCCAGGTACTTCTCGGCGCGCGCCACGCCGTCCGTCGTGAGGCGTACACGCTCGCGGCCGACGTAGGCGCCCCAGTACGCGCGGGCGACCCCCACGCGGAGCTGGTCGAGCTGGGCGTCGGCCTGGGCCTCCGCGGCGCGCGCCATGGCCTGCGCGGAGGTCCACGCGGGCAGGGCGGAGCCGGAGAAGAGCGGCTGGACGACGGTGAAGCTGCCGCTCCAGAACTCCTTCTTGTTCACGACGATGGGCTCGGACTCGCCCACGAAGTCCGCGAGCTCCTCGGGGATCATCTTCGAGAAGTCGATCGTCGACTCGGTCTGGTTGATCGTGTAGCCGGCGGAGAGCGAGACCTTCGGCAGGAGCGCCGCCGCGGCCTGGCCCCGGATGGTGGTGGAGGCCCCCATCTGGCGCTCGATGAGGGCGGCGTCGTCGCCGTCGGACTCGGCGCGCTGCCAGGCCTCGTCGAGGGTGAGCGCGAACGCGTAGGGAACGAACAGGGCGAGCAACATCTACGCCTCCGCCTGCGGATTGGACGAGTTGGCCACGAGGTGGACGGGCACGAGGGTAGGGGGCGCGGGCGTGGCCGGCTTGCCGCCGCCGAAGAGCCTTCCGACGAAGTTCTGGATGTCGTCGAAGAAGCTGTAGAGCACCGGCGTGGCGAGCAGGGTGAGCAGCAGCGAGAGGGTCTGGCCGCCGATGACGAGGCTCGCCGTGGCCCGGCTGAAGCCCGCGCCGATGCCGTCGGAGAGCAGGAGCGGGAGCATGCCGACCACGAACGCCACGGTCGTCATGAGGATCGGCCGGAGCCGGTCCTTGTTGCTCTGGAGGATGGCGGCGAGGCGCGGCAGCCCCTCCGCGCGGAGCTGGTTCGCGTGATCCACCTGGAGGATCGCGTTCTTCTTCACGACGCCGAACAGCACGAGGATGCCGAGCGCCGAGTAGAGGTTCAGCGTCTGGTCGAAGATGAGCAGCGACACCAGCGCGAACGGCAGCGTGAGCGGCAGCGACGCGAGGATCGTGACCGGGTGGAGCCAGCTCTCGAACTGCGCCGCGAGCACCAGGTACATGAAGACGAAGGACAGGCCGAGGGCGAACATGAAGCCCTTGGCGGTGCGCGCGAGCTCCTTCGAGCGCCCGGCCGGCCCCGCCTTGTAGGTGGAGGGCAGGTTGAGCGACTCCACCGAGGCCTCGAGCCCCGCGAGCACGTCGCTCTCGCCGAAGCCGGGCCGCGCGCTGGCGGCGAGGGTGACCTGCCGCTGGCGGTTGAGCCGGGAGATCGACGAGGGGCCGGTGTCCGGGGTGAGCGTGACCACGTCCGAGAGCGGCACCGGGCCGGTGGCCGTGCCGATGGAGAGGAGCGCGAGGCCGTCGGCGTCGGCGCGGTACGCGGGGGCGGCGCGGAGGCGGACCTCGTACTGCTCGCCGCCCTCCTCGTAGTTCGACACCTTCTGCCCGCCGACGAGCAGGCGCAGCGAGGTCGCCACGTCCGCGACGGTCAGGCCCAGCTCGGCCGCGCGGCCGCGGTCGACGCGAGCGACGAGCTCGGGCTTTCCGAGGACGAGCGAGCTGTCCACGTCGGTGGCGCCGGGGTGCGCGCGCAGGGCGGTCTCGACGACCTGCGCGTACTTCGCGAGCTGGTCGAGGTCGGGGCCGGAGAGCGTGTACTGGATGCCTTGCGACGACTGGCCGGTGCCGGAGAACCGGGCGACCTCGACCACGTTGAGCCGCAGCGCCTTGTCCTGGTGGGCGACCACGTCGGCGCGCACCCGCTCCATGAGCTCCTGCTGCGAGGCCTTGCGCTTCTCGGGGTCGACGAGGCGCACGTAGATGCTGCCGACGTTCGGCGTGCCCTGGTCGTTGTTGCCGATGGTCACGAGCGTGTAGTCGACGCCCGAGACCGTGCGGACCTGGCGGGCGATGCGCTCGATGACGACCTGCGTGGACGCGAGGCTCGTGCCCTCGGGGGCGCGCACGTTGACCTCGAACTCGGCCTCGTCGTTGACGGGGAGGAACGACTTCGGCACGAGCGCGCCGGTGACGGGGATCGTCGCGAGCGACACGATCATCGCGATGGCCACGACCCAGCGCTGGCGCATGCAGAAGCCGAGCACGGCCATGTAGAGCCGCTCGATGGGCTTGTAGAACGCGTCCGTCATCCGGGTGAGGAAGCCGCCCACGCCGGTCGTCGAAGACGTGGCGCCCTCGCCACGGAAGATGCGCGCCGAGAACGTCGGGGTGAGCACGAAGCTCACCACGAGGGACATCGCGATGGCGGCGGACATCGTGAACCCGAAGTTCACGAGGAAGCGGCCGGGGATGCCGCCGACGAAGCCGACGGGCGCGAACACGGCGATGAGCGAGAGCGTCGTGGCGAGGACCGCGAGGCTGATCTCCTTGGTGCCCGCGCTCGCGGCCTCCATGGCCGGCATCTTCTTCTCGTGCACGAACCGGAAGATGTTCTCCAGCACGACGATGGCGTCGTCGATGACGATGCCGACCGCCAGCGCGAGCGCGAGCAGCGTCATCGTGTTGAGCGTGAAGCCGAGGTACTGCATCACCGCGAACGTCGCGAGGATCGACGTGGGGATGGCGATGGCCGCGACGATGGTGGCGCGGGCGTTGCCGAGGAACAGGAGCACCACGAGCGCGGCGAGGATGCCGCCCTCGATGAGGTGGTTGGTGACGTTGTCGGCGGCGGTGCGGATGGTCTGCGACGTGTCGCGCGAGACCTCGAGCGTGTAGCCCTTCGGCAATTCCGTCTGGATGTCGCCGAGGCGGTCGAGCACGTCGTCCACGACCGCGACGGTGTTGGTGCCCGCCTGCTTGCGGATGGCGAGGATGACGGTGGGGACGCCGTCGCGGGAGGCGACGCTCCTGGCGTCCGCGGGGCCGTCGACGATGGTGGCCACGTCGCGCACGCGGATCGTGGCGCCGTTGTTGCTGCGGACGATGATGTCGCCGATCTCCTCGACCGACTGCACGCGGCCCTGCACGCGCAGGTTCACTTGCGACGGGCCGGTCTCCAGCGAGCCGCCGGGGATCTGCACGTTCTGGGTCTGGAGCGCGCGGGCGAGCTCCGGGGCGCTCACGCCGAGGGCGCGTAGGCGCACGGGGTCGACCTCGACGCCGATCTCGCGCTTCCGCCCGCCGATGACCGACACCGAGCCGACGCCCTTGGCGCCCTCGAGCCGACGCCGCACGAGCGTGTCGGCGACCTCGGTGATGTCGACGACGGGATCCGTCGACGAGAGCGAGAGGAAGAGGACCGGGGCCGCGGAGGGGTCGAGGCGGCCGACGACCGGGGGCTCGACGCCCTCGGGGAGGTTCGGCATCGCGAGGTTGACCTTGTCGCGCACCTCCTGGGCGGCGGCGTCGGAGTCGACGTCGAGGTCGAAGACGACGAAGACGAGGGAGATGCCCTCGGCGGAGGTCGACCGGATCTCGTCGACGCCGGCGATGGTGGAGAGGGTCTCCTCCAGGCGGTCGGAGATCTCCGTCTCCACCTCGCGCGGGCTCGCGCCCGGGAGGATGGTCCGCACGGTGACCATCGGGAACTCGATGTTCGGGAAGAAGTCGACCCCGAGCTTGCTGTACCCGGCGAGGCCGAGGACGCAGAGCACGAGGATGACGACCGTCGCGAAGATCGGGCGCTTGATGAAGGTGTCGATGATGCTGCCCATCGGATGCTCCTACTGGGCCGCGAGGGTCGCGCCGTCGGCGAGCCCCTCGGGGATGGGGCTGATGACGCGCTCGCCGTCCTTGACACCCACGCGGATCTCGGCGGCGTCCGCGAGCCGGGCGCCGACCTCGACCACGCGCTCCTCGGCGGTGTTGTCGGTGGCGACGTAGAGACGGGTCACGTCACCGCTCTCGTGCAGCGCGGCGAGCGGGACGGTGACGCCGGGGGCGTCGGGCAGGGCGAGCTTCGCGACGACGAAGCTGTTCGGGCGCAAGGCGCCGTCGGTGTTCTGGACGGTCGCCTCCACCACGAGGTCGCGGGTGCGCTCGCGCAGGGCGGGGCTCACGCGGTCGATCGTGGCGGTGAAGGTGCGCTCGGGGTGGTCGGTCACGGTGAAGGTGACGCTGGCGCCCTGCTTCACCTGCGAGGCCGCCCGCTCGGGCACGGAGAGCTCGAGGCGGAGGGGGTCGACCGCGACGAGCTTCACCACCGCGCGGCCGGGGGTGACGTACTCGCCGGGGCTCACCATCCGCTCGGCGACGACGCCGGCGAAGGGGGCGCGGACCGTGCCGCGGGCGAGGTTCGTGTTGGCGAGCGCGAGGCGGGCCTTCGCGGCTTCGAGCTGCCGGGCGCCCTGCTCGCACTGGGAGAGGAGGCGGTCGCGCTCGGCGGTCGAGAGCCCGCCGGCGTCGGTGAGGGTGCGGGCGCGGGCGCAGTCGGCCTCGGCCTGCTTCACCTGCACCTCGGCGGCGGCCACGGAGGCCGCGGCCTCCTTCGCCTGGAGGCCGGAGGTGGCCGTGTCGAGGAGGAGCAGGGCGTCGCCCTTGTTCACGAGGTCCCCGCGGTCGGCGGCGATGCGCTGGACCGCACCCGCGGCCTCGGCGGCCACGTCGGCATCCTCCACCGCGATCAGCGAGCCGGTCACGGTCAGGGTGCGGGGCACGTCGCGGGTGACCGCGGCGGACGTGGAGACCGGCGTCGGCGCCGCTTTGGGCGTGGTGGCGGCTTCGTCGTCGGGGCCGCCGGCGCAGGCGAGCGCGAAGCCGGCCACGGAGAGGAGGGAGAGGAGGGACAGGGCGCGCATGGACACACCTCGGGCATTCCGGCGGGGCCGGTGCGTGGAGAAGGGAGCGGGAGAGGCCGGCGGCCGCGCGGTCAGCGGCGGGCTGCGCCTCGGAGGAAGAGCTGGACGATGGTCTCGGCGCGGTCCTCGGAGGGCGCGTCGAGGCCGAAGAGGAGGTCGACGTCGATGGTGGTGCGGATGGAGCCCATCAGCGCGGAGGTGGCGACGTGCACGTCGATCGGCCCGAGCTCGCCGCTCTCGACGCCCTGGCGCACCAGGCCGCCGATGAGGCCGTGGATCTCGCGCACGACGTTGGGGGGCGGGTGGCCGGTCGCGGGCCCGCCGGGGCAGCCGCCTGGGCCCTCCGTCTGCGAGAGGACGCGCAGCGCCGACCAGTGCTCGCGCATCTGGCCGATCAGGATCTGCACCATGGTGCGGAGCCGCTCCTCGAACGGGCGGTCGAGCGTGCTCCCGAGGTGGGCGCGTACGCGGTCGAACACCTGGGCGCGGCTGCGCTCGACCACCGCCCGCACGAGCCCGTCGCGATCTCCGAAGAGGTTGTAGACGGTGCCGACCGACACCCCCGCCTCGGCGGCGATGGCGTCGATGCGGGCCTCCTTCACCCCGTCCCGCTGGAACACGCGCAGGGCCGCCTCGAGCAGCTCCTCGCGGGCCTGCTCGCGGAAACGCTGGCGGAGCTTCGGCTTCCCACCATCTGGTGAATCTGGATTCATGAATCGACTCGCGGCTCGTGAATAGTCATTCACGGGGCGGAGCGCAAGCGGGGGAGGGGGGAAAGTTTGGGGGTGGGGTGGGGCGCCTCCGGCCGCGGGCGCGTTGCCGCGGAGGGGAGCGGCCTTGCCGTGGGCGCGTTGGCGCGGGGCTTGGCGCGGGCGGCGTTGCCGCGGGCCTTGACCGCGGGCGCGTTCCCGCGGGCCTTGACCGCGGAGGGGAGCGGCCTTGCCGCGGAG
>JAUXTN010000078.1 GCA_030684355.1 Pseudomonadota bacterium | reverse complement strand
CGCGGGGGCCACCGGCGCGGGGGTAGCGGCCGCCGCGTCGCCCATCCGCGTCACCGCCCCGCCGCCCGCCCCCTTCCCCTCGAGCACCGGGCCGGTCCTCCCGTGGGCCGTGCTGGTGCCGCTCCGCGGCCTCTCGCCGGGCGCGGTCCGCGTCATCGCCTCGCGCGCGTCGTCCGATCCCGAGGCCGTGCGGCGCGCCGCCGCGAAGGGCGGCACGTGGTGCGTCGACACCGCGCAGACCGAGGCCGAGGCGGGGCGCATCCTCTCGCGGTTGGAGGCCGCCGGCGTCAACGGCGGCCACCTCGCGGTCACCACCGCGCCGCGCGTCGTCCAGTACGGCCTCCTCGCCGTCGTCTCCGTCGTCATCGGGCTGGTGTCGGGGCTCATCCTCCCCTTCGGAGGCATCGCGGCGATCCTCCTCTACCTGGCGGCCGTGAACCTCCGCGGCATGTTCGCCGTCGCGACCACACGCCTGCACGTGCAGGAGAGCGCCCGCGCCGCCCTGCCCGACACGGCCCCCGAAGCGCGTGTACGTGCGTTGCGTCGCCGGGTGGCCGCCGCGGAGCTGCCCGAGATCGTCCTGGCCGACCTCCGCGGCGACATCGCCCGCCTGGAGGAGCGCCTGGACACGCTCCGGGCCCACGAGGCCGAGCTCGCGGCCCCGGGGGGCGACGCCGAGCTCCGCGCACGCCAGGCGAAGGTCGCGGCCGAGCTCGCGGCCGTCGAGGTGGAGCTCGCCCGCGGGGAAGCGTCCATCACGTGCGCGCTGACGCAGGAGCTCGCCGAGGAGGAGGCGCCCGTCCCGGTGCGCACCCCGCCGCGCGAGGCCCCCGCCCTCCCCTCCGAGCCGGCCACCGCGGCGCCCATCGAGGTGCCGAGCGCCCCGGAGCTCACGATGCGCACCCCGCCGCGCGAGGCCCCCGCCCGCGCGATCGAGGTCGTGCCGGACGACCAGACCGAGGAGGGCCCGCGGCGGCCCCGGAGCCCGACGAAGGCGTAGGTCCCGATCGCGACCGCGGCGGGCGAACCGTCGCGGCGTCCCCCCTCACAGCCGGTACAGCGCGAACAGCCGGTCGCTCCCCACGTCGACCTCCTCCACGACGAGCGCGGCGGGGTCGAGCGGCACCGGAGAGGGCGGCACCGGCAGGAAGGGCGGCGCGATGTGGTCGAGGAGCGGCGTCGTGTGGAGCCGCTTCGTATGGAGCCATGGCGCGCGGCGGCGGGTCACGGCGTAGTGGGTGGCGCCGCGCTCGGTCCACCAGGACAGCGCCGTGCCCGTCGTGAGCGCCTCGCGGTAGCCGGGGCTCGCCGCGAGGCCGTCCGCGGGGAGCACCGTGCGCTCGCCGAACCACGCGATGGCGCCCGGGAAGTCCTCCGCGAGGATGCGCGCTTCCGGGGGCGTGTGCGCCGACAGCTCGCGTGCGAAGGCCACCACCGTGCCGTGGAGCCCCGGCGTGGGGAGCGCGACCCCGCGGAGCAGCGCGACGAGCAGCGCCGCGGTGAGCACCCCCCCCACGATCCGCCCATGGAGCCGCTCGGCGGCCACCAGGGCCCCGGCGATCAGGAGCCAGGCCAGCGGCAGGTGGTACCAGGGGCCGACGAGGTTGTTGAGGAGGTACGACGCCGCGAGCCAGCCGAGCCCGCCCACGAGGGCCCCGATGAACGGAGACGGCAGCACGGGCCCGCCACGACCGCCGGTGCGCAGCCGCGAGGCGTACGCCACGCCGATCACGATGGCCGCCGCCACCGCCGGCCCCGGCGCGTGCCGCCACACCACGCCGGGATCGAGCCGCTGGAGCCGCGCCGCGACGGTCCCGAGCGCCTTGAGGTGCGCCGCCGTCGACCCCCACTCCCCCGCCACCGCCCGGTTGAACCCCAACGTGAGCAGCACGCCCAGGATCCCGCCCGCCAGTGCGCTCGGGGCGCGCCGCCCGGCCCCGAGCAGCAAGGGGAGCGCATCGACCCGGGTGAGCCCCATCGCGAGCCCCACGAGCCCCGCCGGGACGCCTCGGGACCGGTCGTCGAGGCCAAGGTTCACCGCGGCGAGCGCCAGGGCCGACACGAGCGCGGTCTCCATCCCGAGCCCGTACGCGCTCGCGCCCCACGCGCCGGCCGCGGCCGCCCCGAGGCCTCGGCGCCAGGCGCCCACGCCCACCCGCGCGAGCGCCCTTTCCAGCAGGAGCACGCTCGCGACGACCGCCACCCCGTGCAGCGCCAGCAGGCCCCCGAGCCCCCGCACCGGGTCGGCCGTAGGGACCCCCGCCGCCACCAGCCACGCCCACAGCGGGTGGAACCCCGTCGTGGGCGCCACGCCGTCGAACGTGAAGCCCTCGCCCGCGGCCAGGCGGCGCGCGACGACGAGGTAGAACAGGGCGTCGTCGGGCACCCGGCCCACGATCTGCTCGACGGGGACGACGCAGTTGCGCACCGTCCCCATGAGCGCCGGCAGCGCGAGGAGCCCGGCGCGGCCGACCGCGCGCGCTACTTCCCGGTCTTCCACCCGTCCTTGGAGTCGTAGTTGACCGTGTAGAGGTCCTTGAGCGTGCCGTCGGCACCCACCATGCGGAAGGTGAGCTCCATGTCGTCCCCGACGAGCGCCACGTTCCACCAGCCCTGGATCGGCATCGCGGAGGCGTCGATCTCGGCGTCGAAGCCCGCCCAGCTCCCCTCGGCCTTCGCCTTCTCCTGGAGCGCCTCGGAGATGCCGCGCGGCTCGACCCACTTGCCGAACTCCTTGAGGAGCGCGAGGTCGAAGATGGGCTCGAGCTTCAGGTCCTCCTGGCCCACGCGCCCCCACCGCTTCACGGTGTCGGCCGGCGCGCCGCCGCCGCCCGCGACGACGAACATCTCGCCGAAGCGGCCGCCGGGGAGGTAGACCTCGTTCGTGTGGGCGTGCCCGGAGAACACGGCCTTGAGCGCGCCGATCTTCGTCGCGTCGTCCACCGCCGCGAGCAGCTCGCTCGGCGCCTTGCTCTCGTCCGCCTCGGCGCCCTTCGCGAGGGTCCACCGCGGGTGGTGCATGAACACGAGGAGCCCGTCGTAGTCGCCCTCGAGCGCCTTCGGGATCCACGCCATCTGCTCGTCCCAGCGCGAGCCGAGCGTGTCCTTGCCGCTGTCGAGCACCATCATCCGCCAGGTGGCCTTGCCGACGCTGAGGTCGAACGTGTACCAGCTCGCGACGCGGTTGTAGCCGATGTCGACGCCCACGCCGGGAAAGGCGGCGCCGAAGCCGGCGAGGCGGTCGTCACCCGCACGATCGCTCGCACCGGCCACCGGGACCGTCCGTACGCGGAGGGTGCCGGTCTCGGGGAGCTCGCTGCCCGAGAGGACCAGCGACCAGTCGCGCGAGAAGGCCTTCCACTCGGCGGTCGACGAGGTCGCGACGAGGTTGCCGAGGAGCACGACGAACGACACGTCCTCGGCCTGGATGGCCGTGGAGATGTCCTTCACCACGGCGGCCTCGGTGTCGGCGGTGGAGACGCGTCCACGCGCTTCCTCGCCGGGGATCGCGGGGCGAACGTCCCCGACGACGGCGAACTCCACGCGGCTGGCGCCGCCCTTGGTCTCGCCGTTGTCGGCGTACAGGTCTTGCGTGGGGACGGCGGTGACGTTCAGGCCGATGCAGCCGGTGAGCAGGAAGAGCACGTGGCCTCCGTGGCCGCGCAGCATATCGCAAGCGAGGCCGACACCGAGTCGCCGAGCCACATCGTGCCCGCGCGCGCGTGGTACATCCGGACGATGCGCGGGCTCTCTCTCGGCTGCTTCACCCTGTTGCTGTTCAGTCGTGGCAGCTGCTGCTGTCTCCGCATCCCGACCTTCGGCCTCTGGCCCGATCTCGACGAAGCCGAGATCGAAGCCGCCGTCCGCGCCGCGCCGATCGTGGTCGACCACGTCTGCGAGCCCGAGCAGACCTGCGCCGTCGTCGAGGACGCCGCCATCGAGGTCTACCCCCTCGCCTGGGGCCCGATCTTCGGCGAGGTCACCGTGCTCGTCCAGGTCGACGCCACGTGCCGGGAGTCGGACGACCCCACCCAGCGCGCCAGGCCCATCGCCTGCGCCGGCCTCCTCCTCGCGTCGTACCAGACCGCCGAAGACGGCGGCCCGCCCGTGTTTCAGCACATCACCGAGGAGATGGTCTTCGGGAACGAGCCGTCGGGGATGACGTACGAGGAGTGGTCGGATTCGGTGGGGAGCGGCGGGGGGGACTGGGACTAAGCGGCGTCGACCGACTCCGGCCCCCTACTGACGCAGCCGTTCCGCGAGCTTCGTGTACCGCTCGTCCCCTCCGCACCGCCCCACCGCCGTCCTCAACGCCCGCGGGCTCGCGACCAGGCAGGCGAAACGGCGGGCGCGGGTGAGGGCGGTGTAGAGGAGGTTGCGGCGCAGCATGACGAAGTGGCTGTTGTGGAGGGCGACGATGACCGCGGGGTACTCGCTGCCCTGGGACTTGTGGATGCTGATCGCGTAGGCGAGCTCGACGGCGTCGATGCTCTCGGCGAGGAGGGTGACCTCGCGGCCGTCGAAGTCGACGGTGAGGGAGCCGGGCTCGACGGCGAGGATGGTGCCCACGTCGCCGTTGAAGATGTCGTTGTCGTAGTCGTTGCGGGTCTGGAGGACGCGGTCGCCCACGCGGTAGGTGCGGTTGCCGCGGACCAGCGCGGCGCCGTCGGGGTTGAGGGCGGCCTGGAGGCGCTCGTTCAGCGCGGTGGTGCCGAGGATGCCGCCGTGCATCGGGGTGAGCACCTGGACGTCCTTCCTGGGGTCGAAGCCGAGCCGCGGGAGGCGCTCCTGGATGACCTGGAGGAGCAGGTTCTGCGCGTCCGTCGCGTCCTCGCGGGTGAGGACGAAGAAGTCCCGCACGGGCCCGTCGGGGTCCTTCTCGCCGGACTCGGGCACCCGCCCGCTGTTGATCCGGTGCGCGTTCCGCACGATGCCGCTGTCGTTCGCCTGGCGGTAGACCTCCGTGAGGCGCGCCACGGGGATGGTGCCGCTGTCGATGCAGTCCTTCAGGATCTGCCCGGCGCCGACGCTCGGGAGCTGGTCGACGTCCCCCACCAGCACCAGCCGGCACTTCGCCGGGAGGGCGTCGAGGAGCGCGGCCATGAGCTTGAGGTCGAGCATCGAGGACTCGTCCACCAGCACGCCGTCCGCTTCGAGCAGCTTCGAGCTATTCCGGGTGAAGTCCATGTCTTGCATGGAGTATTCGAGCAGGCGGTGGAGCGTCTTGGCCTCCTGTCCGCTCGACTCGGAGAGCCGCCGCGCGGCCCGCCCGGTGGGGGCGGCGCAGAGCCACTTCTCATCCCGCTGGCGCCCCGCGGCGAGCAGCACCTTCAGGATCGTGGTCTTCCCGGTACCGGGCCCGCCCGTGATGATCGACACCCCGCTCGCCAACGAGAGCTCGACCGCCGCGCGCTGGGCGGGGTGCAGCTCCAGCTTGCAGGCGACCTCCGCCCGAGACACGTCGACCGCGCGCGCCGGCGGCACGTCCTTGAGCCGATCCGTGAGGGATCGCGCGACCTTGGCCTCCAACTTCTGCGTCTCCGGCTTGAAGATCGCCCGCTGGTCCTCCAAGGGCGCCGAGTGCCGCGCGACGCGCCCGAACCCCGCCATGCGGTCGAGCTCGGTGCGGGCGACGGACTCCGGCACGTCGAGCTTCACGAGCTGCGCGAGGAGCACGCCCTCGGGGAGGTAGCAGCTCCCGCCATCCTCGGCCTCGCCGAGGCAGAAGAGCACCGCGGCCTGGACCCGCGAGGGGTCGTCCTCCTTGATGCCGTTGGCCCGCGCGATCTGGTCCGCCGTCCGGAAGCCGACCCCCTTGATGTCGACCAGCCGGTAGGGCGTGCGGGTCACGACCGCCAGGGCGTCCTTCCCGAACTTGTCCGCGATCCGCCGGCACAGCGCGGGCCCCATCCCAAAACCGCGCAGCGTCACCTCGAGCTCGCGCCCGGCGGCGTCCCTCGCCCAGCCGGCGACGATCTTCTCGCGGGTCTTCTCGCCGACGCCCGGCACCTCCGAGAGGCGCTCCTGCTGCCCCTCCAGGACGGACAGGGAGTCGAGCCCGAAGGTCTCCACGATGCGACGGGCGATCTCCGGCCCGACGCCCTCGATCGCCGCCGCGAGGTAGCGCTCGAGGCCCCGCAGCGTGCGCGGCTCCTCGACGAGGAACGTCTCGATCTTGAACTGGCGGCCGAAGCGCCCGTCGTTCACCCACTGGCCGTTGGCGACGAGGCGCTGCCCCTCGTAGAGGTGCGCGATCGGCCCGACGACGGTGACCTCGGCGCCCGTCTGCACCTTGACCTTGCCGACGGCGAACGCGCCATCCCCCGACTTGAAGCTGAATCCGGTGACCTCGCCCTCGAGGCGATCGGCGTACATGGCGAGCCTCTATCCGGAACGGGCGGGCGCGTCCGTGGCCGGAAGCAAGAACACCCGTTCAGGCCCCTTCGAGGTACCCCGCGACTTCGGGCTTCTTCACGTTGATCATCGTCAACACCGCGGCGCCGATGGCCAGCGGGTTGAAGTTGAGGATGCCCGCGACGAGCCCGAGGATGCCGATGTAGCCGGCCGACCCGTGCCGCTGGCCCTTGTTCATCGCGATGCCGACGACCACCTGGAAGACGCCGATCGCCATCGGGACGACCCAGAGGACGCCGACGCAGACGATCAGCAGCGACAAGCAGATCGCGCCGCCCGTCAGGATGTTGAGGATCCCGGAGAGGATCGTCAGCGCGCCGGAGTCGATGTACGGCTTGGGTGCTTCCATGGTCGGCCTCGAAGTGGGCGCAAGGTGGCGCAGCTTCGCTCGGCTGTCAAGCGCCGAAACGGGGGGGCGTCAGGGCCGCTGGGGCCGTGCTTTCGCCATGCAGCCGGGCTCGCGCCGGTTGAAGTACATCCACCACGTGCCACCCGGATCGCGGGCCACCGAGGGGGAGTGCACGTCGGGGAGGTCGCTCGCGAGCCCCACGTCGGTCCAGGCGCGGCCGTCCTCGCCGGTCGCCAACCACGTGGAGCCGTTGGCCTGGTGCACGTAGTAGAGGCGGTAGGGCCCGTCGGGATCGTCGACCGCCTTCGGCCCGGAGACGGGCAGGCCGCCGAGCACGTCGGGCATGCTGCCGAAGGCTGGATAGTTGCCCTTCGGGGCGTACCATCCGAGCAGGAGCTCGGTGAAGTCGCCGAGGAAGAGGATCTCGCCGTCCGGGAGGTCGAGGACGGTGGGGTCGGAGCCGCCGCGCTGGCCGATCTCGCTGGCGAGCACGTGAACCGGCGCGGGGAAGGAGCGGAAATCGGAGGACACCGCGCGGTAGATGTCGTGGGGCTTGCCCATCGCGAGGGGGTCCCACTGGACGCCGTCGAGCTCCTCGTAGGCGATGGCGAACGTCACGATGCGGTAGTCGCCGGCGGGTCGGAGCGCGATGTCGGGGTCGACCACCAGGGCGAGCCGCGGCAGGTGGAGGTCGAGCGGCACCTCGACGAAGCCCGCGCCGCTGTCCGTGGAGAGGCCGAGCCCGCCGACGCCGACGAGGCCCTCGCGCCAGAAGCGGGCGGGATCGCCGCGGACCGTGGCCGCGAAGAGGCCGGGGGTGAGGTCGTTGTAGACGAGGACGTGGGCGCCGTCGGCCGCGATCGTCACGTCGGAGACGCTGGCGTGCTCGCGCACGAGCTCGGGGGTGCCGCTGAACGACAGGCCGTCGGGAGACGAGAGGCGGTAGGCCGCGTCGCACCACACGTCCTGCTCCGCGTAGAAGGTGTCGACGAAGGCGATCGCGGCGTCCTGATCGGCCGTGGAGAGGCAGCCCTCGACCTGCAGCCGATCGAGGAGGTCGGGCCACCCCATCGCCCGCTCGGGATCGTCCGGCTCGTCGCACGGGTCGGAGGTCTCCGCCGTGTCGTCGGGCGGGGCCGTGTCCGGATCGGTGTCGCCCGAATCGGTGTCGCCCGAATCGGTGTTGGTGTCGCCCGAATCGGTGTCCGGGGCCGAGTCGACCGGGGAATCGGTGCCGCGGTCGGCGGTCCCGCAGCCGCCGTGGAGGAGCACGAGCCAGAGACTCATCGAGGCACCCGAAGGTCCGACGATACCTCCCCCGGTGCCGACCCGCGTCATGCCGATGTGAACTCCGCCCGATAGGGTGGCGCGGTCCGGAGCGCGTGTTGTCCGATCGCATCCAGGCGCTCCTGGCAGCGCACTTCTCCATCCCGATGAGCTGGGCGGGCGCGTTCGCCGTATCGCTCGCGATCCTGTTGGTGGGCGCCATCGTCTACCGGTGGGGCTTCGGCCTCCTCGTGCGCCTCTCCCAGAAGACCGCCACCGCCCTCGACGATCTCCTGCTCCGCCGCATGCGCCTCCCCGCCAAGGTGCTCATCGGGCTGGTCGCCTTCCACGCGCTCCTCTCGCTGCGCGCGCTCGAGCTCGCGTACGTGCGCACCGCGGTCACGACGGTCGAGCTCCTGCTCCTCGCCTACCTCGCCATCGAGACAGCCGAGACCTTCTTCTTCCAGTGGTGGCTCCACGAGCGGAAGGACCTGCCGGTCCCCGCGGTGGTGCGGCACCTCGTCCTCATCGTCCTCTACACGGCGGTCGTCCTCTCCGTGCTCGGCACGGTCACCGGGCTGAACCTCGTGCCCGTGCTCGCCACGTCGACCGTGGTGACGGTCGTGGTCGGCCTCGCCCTCCAGGACACGCTCGGGAACCTGTTCTCGGGCCTTGCCCTGCACGTCGAGCGCCCCTTCACCATCGGCGACTGGGTGATGGTCGACACGGTCGACGGCGTGGTCATCTACACCGGGTGGCGCTCCACCCACATCCGCACCCTCTCCGGCGACATCGTCACCTTCCCCAATTCCGTGATCGCGCGCGCCCGGGTCCAGAACTACTCGGCGCCCGACCGCGGCACCGCGCGCAACATCGAGCTGTTGCTCCCCTTGAACGCCGCCCCACGAGAGGTGGAGTCCGTGGTCGGCACCGCGCTCGCGACCGTGGCGGGGGTGCGCCAGGAGCCGCCGCCCCGGGTCTGGCTCGTCGGGATGACGCCCCTGGCGCAGCGCTACGTGCTCAAGGTCTGGATCGACGACTACCAGAACCACGACGACATCGAGTCCGACGTGCTTAAATCCACGTGGTACGCCCTGAACGGCGCCGGGCTGGGCCTGGATCCGCGCGCGGCGACAGCGGGGATCGCGGCGAATGGGGGTACCGTCGTGAGCGTGGCGATGAATTCCGGCGGCGGGTGAGCGCGCGCCGGTAGGGACGTTCGAACCGGGGGGTCGGGCGTTCGAGGTCGCGGATTCCGAAGCTCGTCCGTAAAGGGCGGGCGTGACGACGTTTGCGCGAGAAGTCAGCCAACAAAGCTCATTCCGAACAGAGGCACCACGAAACGACATCCGCGGACATACTCACAGCCAGGGAGGAGGACGCCCATGTTTCCGCTGGCATCCTACGTGGCATCCATCCGTGGCCACCGGTACGATCTCGCGGTCTACACCGACCGGCGCGGCTTCTTCTTGCACGTCTACGATGGCCGCGCGCGGGACCTCGTGGCGCCGGTACACCTGGATCCGACCGTCTACGGGTTCGGGCCCGGGGGCGCGCCGTGGACACGCACGATCTGGCGGGCATGGCTGAGGGACGGCGCAGAGCGCCTGCTCTACCGCGTAGGGCTCTTCCGCTTCGCGATCACCGCCGAGGCGCTGGGCGAAGCGCCCATGCCGGAGGCCTGATTCTCGCGCGCGAAGCTGGGGCTCCACGTTAGAAAGCGGGGCCCCAGGAGCCCCCATGAAGATCTACGGCAACCCCTTCAGCACCTGCACCCGCAAGGTCCTCGCCACGTTCGCGGAGAAGGGCCACACCCCCGACCTCGTCGTCATCGACCTCGCGAAGGGCGAGCACAAGTCCCCCGAGCACGTCGCCCGCCAGCCCTTCGGGCAGGTGCCGGCGCTGGAAGAGGACGGGTGGCGGCTCTACGAGTCGCGCGCGATCATCCGCTACCTCGACACGGTGCTGTCCGGCCCCGCGCTCATCCCCTCGGATGCTCGCGGCGTGGCGCGCATGGAGCAGTGGATCAGCGTCGAGAGCGCCAACTTCACGCCCGGCGCGATGAAGATCATCTACCAGACGGTGTTCGGGCGCTGGCGCGGCCAGACCCCCGACATGGACAAGGTCAGCGAGGGTCGCGCCCAGCTCATCCGCGCGCTCGACGTGATGGACCGCGCGCTCGCCGAGTCGGAGTTCATCGCGGGCGACCAGTACACGCTGGCCGACATCTGCTTCCTCCCCTACCTCGAGTACCTCGAAGCGGGCGACGAAGGCGACACCCTGGCCACCCGCGCCAACGTCTCCCGCTGGTGGACCGCCGCGCGCGCCCGCCCGGCCTGGCAGAAGGCGATCGGGAAGTAGCCCCGAGAAGAGGCCCGCCTCACGACGGGGCGGGCCCTCCGGGTGCGATCAGCGCGCGTAGACCTCGTAGCGCTCCGGGTGCAGGTGCTGGAGCGCCCGGATCACGATGCGACGGTTCAGGCGTGCCTCGAAGAGCTCCAACATCGGGTACTCGTCGCCATAGAGGAGGTCCGCCACGGAGGGATGCACGTTGACGTACATCGTCTCCTTGCCGATGGAGCGGGTCCCCTCGCGCTGGAGCTCGCGGAAGATCTCGTAGCAGATGGTCTGGCGGGACCGCAGGCTGCCGCGGCCCTCGCAGTACACGCAGGTCTCGGAGAGGTAGCGGACGACATCTTCCTGGACGCGCTTGCGCGTCATCTGGACGAGGCCGAGCTCGGAGATCTTGAGCACGTTCGTGCGCGCGCGATCCTTCTTCAGCTCCTCGTCGAGCGCCCGGTACACCTTGTCCCGGTTCTGCTCCTTGTCCATGTCGATGAAGTCGATGATGATGATGCCGCCGATGTTCCGCAGCCGGAGCTGATAGACGACCTCCTTCACGGCCTCCATGTTCACGCGGACGGTCGTGTCCTCGAGCGACGCCTGGCCGACGTACTTGCCCGAGTTCACGTCGACGCTGACGAGCGCCTCCGTCTGGTCGATCACGAGGTAGCCGCCGGACTTCAGCCACACCTTGCGGCCGAGCGAGCGCTGGATCTCGGTCTCGACGCCGAACGTGTCGAAGATCGGCTCCGCACCCTTGTAGAGGTGCACCTTCTCCTTCAGGTCCGGGCTGAACTCGTCCATGAAGGTGCAGACCTCTTCATGGAGCTTCGGGTTGTCGACGACCATGCGCTCGACGTCGTCATGGAAGGCGTCGCGGACCATGCGGAGGACGAGCCCGTGGTCGATGTGCAGCGGCGCCGGCGCGCGCCGGTTCTTCGACGCGGCCTGGATCTTGTCCCAGGTGGCGAGCAGGTAGCTCATGTCCTGCTTCAAGGTCTGGTTCGTCTGGTTCGCGCAGATCGTGCGGACGATGAAGCCGGCGCCCTTCGGCCGGTTCTTGTCCACGAACTCGCGCAGGCGCCGACGGTCCTTGTCGCGCTCGATGCGGCGCGAGATCCCCACGTGGTCGACCGTGGGCATGAACACCATGTACCGGCCCGGCAGCGTGATGTGCGTCGTGACGCGCGCGCCCTTGGTGCCGATGGGGTCCTTCGCGACCTGGACGACGATCTCCTGGCCCTCGTTGAGGAGGTCCTGGATCGCGGGCTGGCCGGGCTTCGGGGCCTCGCGCGGCGGGCCCTCCTCCACCACGGTCATGTCGGGATCGTCTACCTCCTCCGCCTCTTCGCCATGCTTGTGGTCGAGGAGCTGCGGGAAGATGTCGCCCACGTAGAGAAAGGCCGCGCGCTCAAGGCCGATGTCGACGAACGCCGCCTGCATGCCGGGCAACACGCGCACGACCTTGCCGAGGTAGACGTTTCCGACATAGCCGCGGTCCGTGCCGCGATCGACGTGCAGCTCGACGAGCTGCCCGTTCTCCATCAGCGCGACGCGGGTTTCCTTTCCAGTAGTATTGACGAGGATTTCGGTGGGCAAGACGGTCTCCTACAGACCGCCGCGGCTCTTCCAGGCAAACAAGTGTGCAAAGTGTGCAACCGAATGCGGCGCGGAACCGTTGGGGGAGCCAGCGCACGCCCCGCGCGGGCAGATCGCCCGGGGGAAGTACACGGGGACGTGGACATTGTCCGTGTCGTGGCTGCTCCAGCACATTTCGGCTCGGGGCGCCCCGCCGCGAGGAGCGGCAGGTTGGGGGAGGCGGCGGCCCAGAGTGGGGTTGAGGGAGTGAATCGACTGCGTGTAGAGAGCTGAGAAAAAGGCGGGGTGCGCACGTCGGGTTCAACCGGCAGGGCACCTGCACCTCTCATTTCGCACGGACCGGGCCTCTGGTCAAGGGACTGCGCGGGTTTGAGGGGCATGGCGCCGCGCGTGGTACCCTTCTGGCGTGCTGACGCTCGTCTCCCTGCTGTCTACCGTCGCCCTGGCGGCGCCCCCGGTCGATCCCTTCACCGAGCCGGACGACGCCGATCTGTACCGGCTGGACGAGAAGATCGTCACTGTCGCCGCGCGCTATGCCCAGACGGTCCGGGACGCCCCCGCCATCGTCACCGTGCTGACGGATCGCGAGCTGCGGGAGCGCGGCTTCCGGACCCTCTCGGACGCCCTGCGCTCCTTGCCCGGCGTGTACGTGACCTCCACCAAGGAGTCGCGGAAGCTCGCCTGGTTCCGCGGCGTCATCAGCGCGGACGACAACAAGATCCTCCTCCTGGTGGACGGCGTGCCCTGGTACGACGGCGTCTACACGCACGCGTGGATCGACGAGTACCTGCCGCTCGAGAACGTGCGCCAGATCGAGATCATCAAGGGTCCGGGCTCCACGATCTACGGCACCAACGCCTTCTCGGGCGTCATCAACGTCGTGACCTACACGGCGGCCGAGCTCTCCGGCGGCTTCGTGCGCGTCCTCGGCGGCACGGCGGCGCGCCGGGGCGTCTCGGCGGTGGTCGGGCAGCCGTTCGAGGTGGGGACCGCCCAGGGCGGCATCACCGCGTACGCCCGCTACTACGAGGCCGACGGCGACGGCCTCGACATCAGCCCGCGCGGCAACGCCAACGTCAGCGGCGATGACCCCAAGCGCGCCATCAACGCCGGCGTGAAGCTCACCCTCGGGGACTTCTCCCTGCGCTGGGACGGCGTGGACTACCGCCACACCTACTACACTAACGATCAGGACGATCCCTTCGACGTCCTGCTCATGGGCGAGCAGGACTTCTGGCTCCAGTACCACGACCAGCAGGCCGCGGCGTCGTACGCCCTGAAGCTCGGCCCCAGCGTGACGATCACCCCGCGCGTAGCGTGGCGGCGTCACGACGATCCCGGGCAGTACGCGTTCTTCGGCTCCCCCGTCACCACCGCCGTGACGGACGACGCCGGCGCCACCACCTACACGACCGGCTGGGACACCACCCTCGTCGAGACCTTCAAGCTGACCCAGGCCGCGACCTTCGGCGTCGACCTGGAGGCCCGCCCCGTGCCCGCGCACGTGATCGTCGGCGGCGTGGGCGGCGAGGCCCTCTTCGTCGAGCGCATCGCCGACGTGTACTACGAGGACCTCTCGCACGACGGCATCGAGGGCCGCTACGAGGCCGATCCCGCCACGCTCTGGGGCCTCTGGGCCTACGCGCAGGACACGTGGACCGCCCTCCCCTTCCTGGAGATCACCGCCGGCGCCCGTGTCGACTACCACGGCACCTATGGCGCGTTTCCGTCGCCACGCGCGGGCATCCTGCTGTTGCCGTCCGACGCCGTCTCGCTGAAGGTCCTCTACGGCCGCGCCTTCCGTGCGCCCACCGCGCGCGAGTGGCTCGTGCACGTCTCGTCCGACGAGGAGGGCAAGAACGACTTCACCGCGGGCAACCCCGACCTGTTGCCGGAGTCCATCAACACGGTCGAGACCGAGCTGTCCGTCTCCCCGTCGCGGGACGTGAAGCTCCGCGCCGCCGGCTTCTACTCGTCGATCACGGGCGAGATCAACAAGGTCACCGTCGAGACCCCCGGCCCGCTCGGCGACGACTACTACGACAACTCCGGCGGCTCCGACATCTTCGGGGGCGAGGCCGAGGCCACCGTGACGCTCGGCGCCTTCGATCTCGACGGCAGCTACAGCTACACCTGGGCGACCGACCGCGACACCGGGTACCAGCAGTACGAGTTCCCGGCGCACATGGCGCACGCCCGGGTCGGGTGGCGCCTCCTCGACGCCATCCGCGCATCCCTGCTGCTCGACGTAATCGGGCCCCGCACCCGTGCGAGCTGGAGTCCCGACGCGGGCGCCCAGGACGCCCCCGCCTACGCCCTCCTCGGCGCGGGCCTCGCCACCGACGCCCTCGGGGGCCGCGTGCGCGTCGATCTCGCAGCGTACAACCTGCTGGACACCCAGTACTCGACCTGGCTCTACCGGGACGACGCCAACGAGACCTCCAACGGCGAGCCGAAGTACCCGGTCGATCCGGCGGGCGAGGGGCGGACGATCCAGGTCGGGGTGGAGGTCGCGTTCTAGGCTTTTTGGGGCGGGGGCCCGCCCCCGCAACGCCCCGAAGGCACGCCGTCAGCGGCCCTCGCTCTCCCGCACCACCTCGTCCGCGAAGTCGAGCATCAGCTCGTCGACGGGCAGGCCGATGCTGTCGAGCGTGTCGCGGTTCAGCACCACGCGCATGGCGCCCGGCGGCGGCGGCTCGATCATGCCGGGCAGCTCCTCGGAGTCGAGGATGCGTCGGGCGAGCTCCGCGGCCTGCTGGCCCGCGACGGCGCGATCCGGCGCCACGCACAGGAGCGCCCCGGCGCGCACGAGGTTCTCGGTGCTCGCGAGCATCGGTAGCCGGCGGCGCATCGTGTCGTTCCGGAGCCACCGGAAGGCCTCGGGGGCCATCACCACCGGGTCGGGCAGGAGCCAGAGGGCATCGACGCTGCCGGCCATCCGCTGCCAGGCGGCGCGCACGTCGCGGGCGTTCGTCACGCGCTGCACGGTGGTCTCGAAGCCGAGGCGCCGCGCGGCCGCGAGGGCGTCGGCCACCTGCGAGGCGGTGTTGTTCGCCGAGAGCATGACGCCGAGCTTCTTGACCGCCGGAGCGAAGAGCTGGAACTGGGAGAGCGTGGCCTCGGCGGGCACCTCCATCGAGACGCCCGTGACCTGCGTGCCGGAGATGCCGTAGCGGCTGGGGTCGTTCACCATCGCGTAGACGACGGGGATGTCGGGGAGGTCGTTGACGGCGACGTAGGCGGCCTTGGCGCCCACCGCGAAGACGAGCGGAGGCGGATCCGCACGGAGCTGCTTCACGATGGAGTCGGCGCGGTCGCGGTCGCCGTCGATCTCGAACACGGTCACCGACCGGCCGACGGCCTCCCGGAAGCGCTGGACGGGGGCGTCGTAGGCCACGAGGCGATCCGACACCAGCACGGCGATGTCGGCGCGCGCGAAGGCGGCGGACGCGAACAGGAGGAAGGTGAGCATCCCGCCGACAATAACAGACGCGCCGTAAGGAACCCGGAACGGGCATCGTTGTCCCGCCACTCACCCATCGGAGCGCCGTGGAACGCTGGCACCTCACCCTCCTCCTCGCCACGGCCGCCGCCATCGGGGCCGTGGTCGCCCCCACCCTGACGGCGCCGTTCCGCCCGCTCCCCCCGCCCGTCCCCTCCCCGCTGGTCATCCCCGAGGCCACGCCCGCCGACGGTCCCCTCTCCATCGACGTTCGCCTCGACCGGGACGCGGTGCCCTACGGCGGCGACGGGCTCCGGTACGTCGTCGTGACCGTGACCGCGCCCGCCAAGGAGGGCGAGCGGCGCCCGGTCGACATCGCGGTGGTGGTCGACACCTCCGGATCGATGGGCCGCGAGGGCAAGATCGAGGCCGCGCGCGCGGCGGCGGACGAGCTCGTGGACGCGTTGCGCGAGGGCGACCGGTTCGCCCTGGTGGGGTTCGACGATCGTGCCCGCGTGCTGATCGAGGGCGCCCGCTTCGACGGCGACACCGCGCGGCTGCACCGCGTCATCGCGGGCCTCCGCGACGACGGCGGCACCAACCTCTGGGACGGCCTGGACCTCGGCGAGGACCAGCTCGCGGACACCTCCGGCGGCGCGGCGCGCAAGGTGCTCGTGGTGTCGGACGGGCAGGCCAACGTGGGCGAGACGAGCCCGGACGCGTTCGCGAAGCTCGCGCACACCTACGCGTCGCGAGGCGTGAGCGTCTCCGCCATCGGCCTCGGCCGCGACTTCAACGAGAACCTGCTGGAATCCATGGCCGACGCCGGGGGTGGGTCCTACCGTTTCGTGGGGAACCCCGAGGAGCTGACCACCGTGATTGCCGCGGAGCTCGAGCGCACCACGCAGACGCTGGCGCGGCAGGCGCGCGTGAAGGTGCGGGTCGCCGAGGGGGTGCGCGTGCGCGAGGTCTACGGGTGGACCGCGGCGCGGGTCGGCGACGAAACCGAGGTGTATGTGGGCGACATCAGCGCGGGCCAGACCCGCAAGATCGTGCTCGCGGTAGACGTTCCCACCGGTAGCCTGGGCGAGTACGCGGTGGCGCGGGCCGAGCTCACCTGGGAACCGGTGGACGGCGGCGCCACCCAGGCGGTCGACGCCGCCGCGCGGGTCACCGTCACGACCGATGCCGCCGAGGTGAGCGCGTCCGTCGACCCCGCGGCCACGGTCGCCGCGACCCGCGCACGGGCCGGCGTCCTCTCCCGCGCCTCGGCCGACGCGTGGCGCGACGGCGACGGCGCCCGGGCGCGCACGATGATGCGCAGCGCCGCGAGCGTGCTGGAGGAGACCCTCGCGGAGGTCGACGCCCCGGAGCTCCGCGCCGACCGGAAGACCATCGACAGCATCGAGGCCCTCGGGTACTCCGAAGGGGCGTCCTACGCGGCGAAGGCCGCAAGCGAGGCCGGCCGTGATCTTTCCCGATAGCCTGCCTTCTTCGACCACCATGTGGTCGCGCTACGAGCTCGAGCCCCACGAGGGGCGGCGCCTGCTGAAGCGGCAGTTCGCCTGGGCCTCGGCGCAAGCGGTCACCGCCGGCGGCCTCGCCCTCGCGGGCCTCGACACGAACCCGACCCTCGCGCTCGCGATCGCCACCGGGGTCGGCGTCGTCGCGACCCGCCCCTCGCGCGTCTACCTGCTCCCGCTGGTGATGGTCTTCGTCGTCGCGGCGACCTTGCTGCTCGCCGGGCTCGGCCTCCCGGCGGCGGTGGCCGCGGGCGCGGCCGCGGGGGTCGCG
>JAUXTN010000228.1 GCA_030684355.1 Pseudomonadota bacterium | reverse complement strand
CCTGCGCATTCGGCCGCCCCTGGGCTCGCGTGCGCGGCGTCGCTCGTCGGTCACATGCCTAAGGGCATGCTCCCTTCTCGCTCCTTGCGCCCGCGGCCCAGGGTCGCCCTCTGTGCTGCAGGTTATTTCAGGACGGGCCCTAACGGCGAATGAAACGGACCCTCCCCTGAGCCAGATTGAACTCGAACACGTCGCTGTCGGGGAATGTCTGGAGTTCAAGACTACGGCATCCTGGAGGCAGGACGTCAACGTCGATGACCAACTGCACCTGACCCGTCAGAGGGACCTGCGCAGAAGTCTCTACCGCAATCCGCGTCTCCTCGATCGCTGCGACACGAACGTAGGAGTCGAGGACCCGCCTGTATGTGCCGGTCCCACGCCAATACAGGGCGCCCGCCGATCCGATCGGCACCTGGGCGCACGGATCGGGTGACCAATCGAGCCAAACGGAGGCGGGCGTCGTCGCGGGCGCCTCACGTGGGTTGGTTGGTGTGGAGCATTGACAGGCAAGGGTGGCCCAAAGAACGATCAAGGGGGCTCCGTAGGGTCATAGGGCCGTGCGCCAGCCGGCCTGGCTACCGTGCCACCGCCGCGACGTTGCGCGTGGCGCCCGGGGTGCCCCGCGCCCACGCGGCCCACACCACCGCGACCAACCCCAGCTCGAACACCTCGTTGCCCGCGCGGGCGCCGAGCGTGCCGGCGGTCACGAGGGCCGCCGCCAGCGCGACGACCAGCCCGATCCGCACCCGGGGATGGAAGCGTGGCAGTTGGAAGCGAACGGCCACGCGCTCCACGGCGGCGTGGCTCGTGGAGAGCAGCGCGACCGCCACGATCGGCAGCGGTTGCCACGCCCAATCGAGGCCCCGCAGATTGTGGAAGTTGAGCCGTCCGCTCCGCGTGGGCAGGCTCCCGTGCCAATCGGGCGTCCCGAAGCCGAGGAGGACCTGCCCATAGTCGAGCTCCTCGAGGAGGAGGAGCAGCGCCGCCGCCGCCACCCACCCGCCCCGCCGGCGCACCGCGGCGAGGAAGAGCGCGAGGAGCCCGCCCTCCGTGATCGCCTCGACGAGGCACTCGGTCCCGAACAGCAACCCGGTGCGCTCGGGCCCGATCGCGAGGCCGACCAACGGCAGGACCGCGAGGATCGCCACGCCCGGCGCCCACGCGCCCCGGCAACGCCGCTCCGTGGCGACGCAGAGCATCGCGGTCACGACGATCCCGAAGGCGTGAGCGGCCGGCGACATCGTCGAGAGATCCCGATGAACCGTCAGTGTAGCAGGCCAGTGACAAGCCCCATCCTCCCGCGGCGCCGCCGTCGACGGATCGCCCCGAGAGCAACCCGCCAACCCATTGGCCGATCCGCGCCCTGCGATGGCCGGGGGGAGAACACTGGGAGGGCAACCCGGAGCCTCCCATGACCGCCCGCCCCGCCACTCCCCCTCCCTTCCGCGCCGCCATCCTCACCGGCGCCAGCCGCGGCCTCGGCGCCGCGCTCGCCCGCGCCCTCGCCGCCCGTGGCACCCGCGTGCTCCTCGTCGGCCGCGCCGCGCCCGCCCTCGACGCCGTCGTCGCCGCGATCCGCGCCGCCGGGGGCGACGCCCACGCCTTCGCCGCCGACATCGCCGACAAGCACCGCACCCACGCCATCGCCGCGGCCGCCGAGGCGCTGGTCGGCCCCGTCGACCTCCTCGTCCACAACGCGAGCACGCTCGGCCCCCTGCCGCTCCGCCCGCTCTTCGACCTCGCCTGCGAGGACCTCTCCGACGTGCTGGAGACCAACCTCGTAGGGCCGTTCCGCCTCACCAGGGTGGTCGCCGGCGGCATGGCGCTCCGCGGGCGCGGCACCGTGCTCCACATCAGCTCGGACGCCGCCACCAACGCCTACCCCGGGTGGGGCGCCTACGGCGTCTCCAAGGCCGCCCAGGACCACCTCGCGCGCAGCTTCGCCGCCGACGCCGAGGCCGCGGGCGCCCGGGTCCGCTTCCTCTCCGTCGACCCCGGCGAGATGGACACCCGCATGCACGACGACGCCATCCCCGGCCTCTCTGACGCCGAGCGCGCCGCCCTCGGCCACCCCGACACCGTCGCCCAGCGCATCCTCGCCACCCTCGACGTTGCCGCCCCCGTCGCCGCCCTCCCCAGCGACGCGGTGCGCGCATGACCGCCCTGCGCGCCGCCGATCGCCCCGGCCTCCCCCGCCGCCTCCTCACCTTCCCCGCCCTCACCCTCCACCCCTTCGCGGCCCTGCCGAGCCTCCTCGCCCCCGGCGATCTCGTCGTGGTCAACGACGCCGCCACCCTCCCCGCCTCGCTCACCGGCACCGTCCGCGGCGCCCCGATCGAGCTGCGCCTCTCCGGCCAGCGCCCCGACGGCGCCTGGGAGGCCGTCCGCTTCGGCGCCGGCGACTGGCACGTCGACACCGACCTCCGCGATCCGCCCCCCGCCGTGCTCCCCGGCGACCGCCTCGCCTTCGCCACGCTCACCGCCGTCGTCGTGGCCGTCCCCCATCCCCGCCGCGTCGTCGTCCGCTTCGACGGCCCCGCCGACACCTTCTGGCCCGCGCTCTACCGCGAGGGCCACCCCGTCCAGTACCGCCACCTCGCCGCCGCGCTCGACGTGTGGGACGTGCAGACGCCCTACGCCGGCCCACCCTGGGCGGTCGAGCCCCCCTCCGCCGGCCTCGCGCTCACCGTCGCGCTGATCGGCGCGCTGCGGGCCCGCGACGTCGACGTCGTCGCGCTCACCGAGGCGGCCGGCCTCTCCGCCACCGGCGATACCGACCTCGACGCCGCCCTCCCGTTCCCCGAGCGCTACGCGGTCCCCGCCGCCACCTGGAGCGCCGTCGAGCGCACGTGTGCCCGGCGCCACGCCACCGGCACCGGGCGCGTCGTGGCCGTCGGCACGAGCGTGGTGCGCGCCCTGGAGACCGTCGCCCGCACCGGCGTCCTCGCGGGGGTCACCGACCTCCACCTCGGCGCCGACAACCCCGTGCGCGTCGTCCACGGGCTGGTGAGCGGGGTCCACGCGCCCGGCAGCTCGCACCACGCCCTCCTCGACGCCGTCCTCGTCGGCAACGGCCTTGATCGGGCGGGCCTCACGACGCTGGGCGAACGCGCGGCCGATTTGGGCCTCCGAGACCACGAGCTGGGCGATGGCGTGCTGATCCTGGGGTGAGGCCTCCGAGGGAAGGTCATGGGGCAGGGGCCCAGCCCCCGCAAATCCCCCGCCGGGGGGCCGGCGCCCCCCGGACCCCCGCTCCGCCCCGCCAGCGGACCGACCGTGGCGACGCTATGGTGCGGCCCCCCCCCGAGCGTCCGTTGTTCGTACTCTCCGCCTTCGTCGCCGCGGTCCACGCCGGCCCCATCGGCACCACGCCCCTGCTCACCGCGGAGGGCGACTACTACGAGCGCCTGGGGCAGCGCGTGGTCGTGCTCGGCGATGTCGACGGCGACGGCTTCGCCGACTTCGCGGCCGGCGCCTGGAACGACGGCACCGAGTACCTCGCCGACACCTACACGTTCGTCTACTACGGCAGCGCCGACGGCCCCGAGCCCGCCGTGCTCCTCGCCGGCGAGGAGGACTCCGGCCCCGGGCTCCTGCTCGAAGCCGCGGGGGACATCGATGGCGACGGCTACGCCGACGTCATGGCGCTCTGGGACCGATGTGACACCGCGATGGCGTGCGCGTTCGACGGGGGGAGCGCCGGGTTCGGCGAGACCTGGCACCGCTACGGCGGCGTCGACGTCGACTACGACGGCGGGATCTTCGGGGGCGGCGATCTCGACGGGGACGGCCTGCCCGAGGCCGCCGCCTACAAGATCCCCGGCGGGTTCGACGACTAGCCGTTCTTGCAGCGCGTTCGCAAGAACGGGCTCCGAGAACGGCGATCCGGAGGCGGCTCCGTTTCGAGTGGCTCCTTGTTTGCGCTCGGCGCGAACAAGGAGCCGCGAAGTAAACGGAGCTTCGCCGACCCGATAACGATAGGCAGGCCGTGCGCGAGCCGGCCTGCCTACCCCTCGCTCACCGTCTTCTACGGCGACGACGGGCGCCCGGACTGGTCGGAGGAGGGCAACCTCGACAGCTCCGGCTTCGGCTACTCCACGGAGATGGACGGGGACGTGAACGGCGACGGCTACGCCGACCTCTGGGTGGGCGCGCCCGGCGGCGAACGGTACGGCCTCGCGACGGTCTACATCTATACAGGCGCGGCCACGGGCGTCGGGCGCAACACCGCGTGGGAGCTGACGGGCGGCGAGGACACGTTCTTCGGCTTCGCCATCGACTCGGGCGACCTCGACGGAGACCCCTTCGCGGACGTGGCGGTGGGCGCACCGCTCGACGGGGGCGGGCGCGTGGTGGTCTACACCGGCAGCGCCGACGGGCCCGTCGAGGCGTGGTCGGAGGACCAGGGCGGCGCGTTCGGGGTCGACGTGGGCCTCGGTGACCTCGACGGCGACTCGCTCGACGACCTGCTCGTCGGCGCACCCGACGACGGGGACATCCACGTCTACCTCGCGGCCGCGGGCGGCCTGCCGGCGAGCCCCGACCAGACGCTGGCGGGTTGGTCGGGCAACGGTTGGTTCGGCAGCAACTTCACGGTCGGCGGGGACATCAACGGCGATGGCGCCGCGGACCTCATCGTGGGCGACGGCGACGATGACGGTCGCTCCGAGCACGGCGGGCGCATCGCCATCTACGGCGGCACGCCGCCCGACGCGGACGCCGACGGCTCGCCCGACGCGTGGGACTGCGCCCCCGACGATCCCGCGATCGGCACCGGGCTGTCCGAGGTGTGCGACGGCGTGGACCAGGACTGCGACGGCAGCATCGACGAGGGCGCGACGGACGCCACGCCCTACTACGTCGACGCCGACGCCGACGGATACGGCGTGTCCGAGGGCGGCTCCACGAGCTGCGAGCCCGTGGCCGGCGCGGTGACCAACGCCGACGACTGCGACGACGCCCAGGCCACGGTCCATCCCGGCGCCGACGAAGCCTGCAACGACCTCGACGACGACTGTCACGGCGAGCCCGAGCCCGCCTGCGTGGACGAGGGGGACGATCCCGCCGCGGGCGAGGGGTGTGGATGCGCGACGCCGCCCCGCGCCCCGGGTGCCGGCCTGGTCGGCGCGCTGCTGGGGTTGGCGGCGTTGCGCCGGCGTCGCGCGGTCGCGCCCGCGCGTTAAAGGCCCCGCTTCTTAGGAGTGGCCTCCATGCCCACGCGCCCCCTGACCGCCGCCACCTTCGACGCCACGGTCCAAGAGAACGACATCGTGATCCTCGACTTCTGGGCCGCGTGGTGCGGCCCGTGCCGCCAGTTCGCGCCCGTCTTCGAGGCGGCGTCCGAGCGCCACGCGGACGTCGTCTTCGCCAAGGTCGACACCGACGCCGAGCAGGCGCTGGCCCGCCACTTCGACATCCGCTCCATCCCCACGCTCATGGTGTTCCGCGAGGGGGTGCTCATCTTCTCGCAGCCCGGATCGCTCCCGCCCGCCGCGCTGGAGGACCTCCTCACCAAGGTGAAGGCGCTCGACATGGCGGACGTGCACGCGAAGATCGCCGAGCAGGCCGAGAAGGCGCCGCAGGGCTGACGGCGGGCGGCGCGGCGGTCTGCGGGGCGCCGGGCGCCTGGTCCGGCGGCCGAGGGTGGCGGGGCGTTCGCGTGGCGGCCATCGGAGGCCCCCCTGCCGCCAAGGTCCCCGCCCATGACCGCGTGGCGGCCATCGGCGGCCCCCCTTCCGCCTAGTCCGGCCCGGCCCCCTCGGTGCTGTCGTGGCACGCCAGCACCGTGGGATCGAGCGAGCCCCGCACGCACACCCGGTTGGTGTCCATGCCGAGCGGCCAGACCTCCTCGATGACGAGGCTCACCAGCGCGCCGTCGTTGTCCAGGAAGCCGCGCAGGTAGAGCGTCGACTCGCCCGGCGCGAGCGGGGCGAAGCGGAGCGTCGCGGCGTCGAGGGTGTCGGTGATCGACAGGCCCCGGGCCGGGAAGGCGGCGTCCTCCACCGACACCGCCGCGTCGCCGGCGTCGGCGAGGCGCCCGTCCTCCGTCGAGAGGGTCCACGTCACGAAGCCCGTCACGGCCAGCGGGCAGGTCTCCTGCGGGCCGACGGTCGTCTGGACGGCGCTGACCGGGGTGACCTCGAGCGTGGCGGTCGTGGTCGTCCCGTCGTCCCACGCGAGGGTGTTCGAGAAGCGCCCGATGGCGAAGCCGAGCACGTCCGCGGCGGAGAGGCCCGTCGGGCCGGGCTCGGACCACCCGAGCGGAGTCTCGGCGGGCGTCGTCTCCTCGCACGGCGGGGCGCCCGGGGTGATCGGCGGGGGGTCGGACTTCGGCGGCTCGGGCTCGACGCAGGCCGCGAGGAGGAACGAGAGGAGCATGGCGCTTGGACACCCCGGTCGGCGGGGGGCGTCCCGCGGCACCCCTCTCGCGCCGCCGGCCCGCGGCTGGTGGTCCTCTACTGGAGGGGGCCGGAGCCGGCGGGCGGTCCGACCCCGGCGCCGCTGGCCGACGGCGCCTAGTTCAGCATCCCGTCGTCGTCGTCCTTCTTCCGCCGCTCCGCGCGCAGCTCCGCGGCCGCCTCGCGCAGGTCGTTCGCGACCTCGTCGAGCTTCGCGACGGTCGCCTCGCTCGCGAGCAGCTCCCGGAGCCGCTCGGGGAGCGCCTCCACGTCCGCCAGGCTGCCCGGGGCGAGCCCCTCCTGCCGGAGCGCCTCCGCCACGTCCTTCATGCGCTCCGCGGCCACCTCGGGCGAGTGGACCGCCTCCTGCGCCGCCTGGAGGATGCCCGTCAGCGTGGCCTTGATCGCCGCGCCGAGCACCGCGGGGTCCTCGCGGAGCTGCTCGCGACCGAGCTTGAGGTTGGCCGCGACGCGCTCCTCGCGCGCCTTCACCGCCTCCGGGTCGAGCTTCGGCGCCTCGGAGAGTGCCTTGGCGGCACCCATGGCGACCGTGCGCACCTTGTTGGCGAAGTCCCCCAGGATCTCCTGTGCGAGCTTCATCGCCTCGGCCTCGGGCACCTCGTAGACGTCGAGCGCGATCGGATCGGCCTCGAGCTTCTTTCCGGTGAGGGAGCGGACCACGAAGTCTCCGCCGGGAAGCCGGGCATCGTCGGGCACGACGAAGAAGCGCTTGCGGTCGTCACTGGCATAGAGCGTACGAGTGGCCATGCGGACCCTCCCGGCCGGATGATAACCTCGCGCCCAGCATGGATCGTCCGCCCTGCGCCGGCCTGTGGATGACCCCAATGGTCCACGTCGACGGCGACCTCACCACCTGCTGCCTCGACGAGCACCTCGTCAACCGCCTGGGGAACGTGCGCGACACGCCGCTGGCCGCGCTGTGGAGCGGCGCGCGCGTCCACGCGTGGCGGCTGGCCCACGCCGAGGGGCGGTTCGCGGAGAGCGGCCCCTACTGCATGCGCTGCAACTGGCAGAGCGCGGGGGCGATGCCGCCCGAGGACGTGCTGGCCTGGCTCGACACGACCGGAGAGCCGAGCCCGGTCGCCCGGCGCCGGGCCACGAGGGGGAGCCCCGCATGACCATCGCGATCCGCACCGAGAAGCTCTCCAAGGTCTACCGTTCGGGGTTCTGGCGCATCCCGTACACCGGGCTCTCCGACCTCGACCTCGAGGTGCCCGAGGGCACGAGCTTCGGCTTCATCGGCCCCAACGGCGCCGGCAAGACGACGGCGATCAAGACGCTGATGTCGCTCCAGAAGGCCACCGGCGGCCGCGCCTGGATCCACGGCATCGAGGTGCCGGACCCCGAGTCCCGGCGCCGCGTCGGCTTCCTGCCCGAGCGCCCCTACTTCTACGAGCACCTCACCGCCGGGGAGTTCCTCGACTTCTACGGCCGCCTCTGCGAGGTGCCCTCGGCCGAGCGCGGGCGTCGGGTCGCACGGCTGCTGGAGCGGGTGGACCTCGACCGGTTCCGCGACGTGCCCCTCGGCAAGTTCTCGAAGGGCATGCTCCAGCGCGCGGGCCTCGCCCAGGCGCTCGTCGGCGAGCCCGATCTCCTCGTGCTCGACGAGCCCATGAGCGGCCTCGACCCGCTGGGGCGCGTGCTCGTCCGGGACCTCATTTTAGAAGAGCGCCGGCTCGGCCGCACCGTGTTCTTCTCCAGCCACGTGCTCGCGGACGTCGAGGCCATCTGCGACCGCGTCGCCATCGTGGTCAGCGGCAAGCTGCGCGGCCAGGGCACCGTCGCCGAGCTGCTCGGCCACACGGTCGCGCACGTGGACTGCACGTTCGTCGGGGTGGCCGAGGGCACCGACACCCTCGTCCCCGGCGTCGAGGGCGCGCCGGCCCCCAACCACCTCGTGGCGGCCCCCGGCGGGCACCTCACCCGCCGCCTGGACCCCAACGAGGTCGACCACTGGATCGACGCCGCGCGCCGGGTCGGCGGCACCGTCGCCAGCATCGTGCCCGCGCAGCGCACGTTGGAGCAGGTGCTGCTCGACGAGGTCGAGCGCGCCCGTCCGGTCGACGCCAAGCGGCTCGGGGTGCTCGCGTGAACCAGATCTTCGCCGTCGCCACCAACACCTTCCGCGAGGCCGTGCGCGACAAGGTGCTGCACAGCATCCTGTTCTTCGCGGTGCTGCTCCTCCTCGTGTCGCTCGCGATGCAGGAGATCACCATCGGCGACCAGGCCAAGGTCGTGCGCGGCGTGGCCCTCGGCGGCATCTCGCTCATGGGCGGGCTCATCGCGATCTTCCTCGGCGTCGGGCTCGTGTGGAAGGAGATCGAGAAGAAGACGATCTACACGTTGGCGTCCAAACCCCTGGCGCGGTCGCGGCTCCTGCTCGGGAAGTACCTGGGCCTCTGGCTGACCCTCGCCGCGGAGGTGGGGATCCTCACCGCGCTCTACACGGTCATCGTCGGCTCGCAGCAGGGGATGCCCTCGGCGGGCGTGTACCTCGCGGTCGCGATGCTGATGCTGGAGCTCACGCTCCTCACCGCCTGGGCGACGCTGTTCTCGACCTTCGCGGCGCCCACCACGGCGTCGGCCTACTCGCTCTGCATCTACCTGATCGGCCACTTCACCGACGATCTCCGCCGCTTCGGCGAGCGCTCGGAGGACCCCACCTTCAAGGCCCTCTGCGAGGGGCTCTACCGGGTGCTGCCGAACCTCGAGGTCTTCAACATCCGCACCGAGGCCGTGCACGGCGTCGCGGTGCCCGCCGCGGAGCTCGGGTGGGCCGTGGCCTACGGCTGCGGGTATACCGCGGTCGTGCTCGCGGTCGCCATGGTGGTGTTCGAGCGGCGGGACTTCAAGTGATCCGCATGGCCGACCTCGCCGCGCGCCACGCGCGGGTCGGCGCGGACGTCGAGCGGCGGGTCCTCGAGGTGCTCCGGTCGGGGCGGTACGTCGGGGGGCCCGTCGTCACCGAGGCCGAGCGTCAGCTCGCATCCCTGTTCGGATACCGGCACGGCGTCGGCGTGAACAGCGGCACCGACGCCCTCATCTACGCGCTCATGGCGATGGGCATCCAGCCCGGCGACGAGGTCGTCGTCCCCGCGCTGACCTTCTTCGCCACCGCCGAGGCCGTCGGGCGCCTCGGGGCCATCCCCGTCGTCGCGGACGTGCGAGCCGACCTCCCGCTGCTCGACCCCGACGCGCTCCCCCTCACCGCGCGCACCCGCGCCGTCATCGCCGTCCACCTCTTCGGCGAGGCCTGCCCCCTCCCCGACCTCGGCGTCCCCATCCTCGACGACGTCGCCCAGGCCGCCGGCGCCGCCCCGCCCGCGCGTGCCGGAGCCGTCGGGGCCGCCAGCTTCTACCCGACGAAGACCCTCGGGGCCGCGGGGGACGGCGGCATCGTGCTCGCCGACGATCCCGACCTCGCCGATCGCGCCCGCAAGCTCGCCTCCCACGGCATGCCCGCCCCCTACGTGCACGACCGCGTCAACGGCTACTTCGGCGCCAACAGCCGCCTCGACACGATCCAGGCCGCCGTCCTCCTCGGCCACCTCGCCGACCTCGACGCCCGCCTCGCCCGGCGCCGCGCCATCGCCGCCGCCTACGACGCCGGTCTCCCCGAGGCCGTCCGCCCCCTCCCCCGCGGCCCCGGCCACCCCGTCCACCACTACGTCGTGCGCACGCCCGGTCGCGACGCCCTCGCCGCCGCGCTCACCGTTGCCGGCATCGAGTCCGCCGTCTACTACCGCCGCCCGCTCTCCGAGGAGCCCGCGCTCGCCGGCGGCCCCGCGGCGCCCACCCCGAACGCCACCCGCTACTGCGCGGAGGCCCTCGCGCTGCCCGTCCACGAAGGGCTGACCGACGGTGACGTGGACCGCGTGCTCGACACGATAGGCCGGGCGCACGGGTCATCCCCGAGGGGCGCCGCCGCATGACCGCCGATGTCGCCTACTGGATCTTCGCCGCGTTCGCGGGGGTCTTCGGCCTGCTCTTCGGCTCGTTCCTCAACGTGTGCGTCGCGCGCATGCCGGAGGATCGCTCCGTCGTGTGGCCCGGCTCCGCGTGCCCGTCGTGCGGCACCCCGATCAAGCCCTACGACAACGTGCCGGTGCTCGCGTGGATGTGGCTCCGCGGCAAGTGCCGGGCGTGCAAGGGCGCGATCTCGCCGCTCTACCCCACCGTCGAGGCCCTCTTCGGCGTCCTCACCTTCCTGCTCTTCCGCCGCGTCATCCCCGACCTCGCGGACCTCGACACGCCGCACCTCGCCGCGTTCGTCTGGTACGGCTGGTTCCTCTTCGCGCTGGTGGCGCTCACCTTCATCGACCTGCGCCACCACATCATCCCCGACGAGTTCAGCATCTACTCGGTGCCCGTCGGCATCGCCGGGGCCGCGCTGATCGGCTGGCTCGGGTACACCGGCGCCCCGACGTGGCAGGGCTCCGTGGTGGGTGCCCTCGTCGGCGGCGGGGGCCTCGCGGCCATCTCCGGCCTCTACTGGCTCGTGCGCCGGGAAGAGGGCATGGGCATGGGCGACGTGAAGCTGCTCGCGATGTTCGGCGCGTGGTTCGGCGGCACTGCGGTGGTGACCATCCTGTTCCTCGCGGCGTGCGCGGGCAGCGTGGTCGGCCTCGCGATGATGCTCGTCCGGCGCGGCGGGATGCGGACGGCGCTCCCGTTCGGCCCCTTCCTCGCGCTCGCGGCGGCGGTGTGGCTCTACGCGGGGCGCGTCCTCGAACCGTACGTGACGGTCCGGGTCGGCGCGATGCTGGAGCTCCTGGCGGGCTGACGCTCCGGCGGTCCCCGGCTTCGATGGCCGGTGCGGCGCGCCCGGTTGTCCGGCGCGCCGCGTCCCTACTCGCCGGTGATGCCCTCGTTCAGCAGCACGTAGGCCTGGCCGTTGGAGACCTCGTACTCGGCGTCCCCCGTGACCATGTCGCTGTCGCCGTCGCCGTCGATGTCCGCGCCGAGCGGAGCCATGCCGTAGCCGACGTTCCCGTTCGACAGCTCGGTGTCCACGTCGGAGCTGCCGATGAGGCTGCCGATGTTGTCGTCGAGCTCGTCGAACGTGCCGCTGCGGTTCGTGCTGGAGAAGAGCTCGGAGGTGCCGTAGGAGCCGGACTCGTCTTCGAGGAAGACGAACATCTCGCTGATGCCGTCGCCGTCCCAGTCGCCCGCGCGCCGGATCATCTCGGCGTCGGAGGAGTAGACGCTCCACGTGTAGCTGACCGCGGCGACCGTCGAGGGGTCGAACACGGCGCGGCGGCTGGTGCCGCCCTCGACGACGTAGAGGGCCTCGGCGGCGTTGTAGATCCAGAGCTCGTTGTCGCCGTCGCCGTCCCAGTCGTCGCCGAGCTGGACGGACCACGCGTCGTAGTCGCTGCTGGAGCCGCCGCGCACGAGCGTGGTGGCGGTGCCCTCGATGTCGTTGGTCGAGGTGGCGATGTACTGCGTGGCCTGGCCCCAGAGGACCCACATGGCGCCGGTGTCGGTGGTGCCGCCGTAGTCGGCCTTGCCGTCGGCCAGGACGAGGTCCTCGTAGCCGTCACCGTCGAGGTCTCCGCCGACCGACGCGTTCCGGTAGAACGCGACCTCGGTGCCGTCGGTCGACCACTTGGCGTCCATCGTGGACACGTTGGTGGACGACGCCGGGGAGGCCGAGCCGTACTCGACCGCCACGCAGTTGTTCGACCCGCTCGCGTACATGATGACCATCTCGTCGAGGCCGTCCGAGTTCAGGTCGATCTCGGTGCCGATGCCGCGGCCGAAGTAGCTGCTCGCGGTGCCGGTGAAGGTTGCGATGGCGTTGGTGGTGTCGCCGCCGCCGCGCGCGTCGTCCCCGTTGAGGAGGTACACCGTGCCGGTGTTGCTGCTCGTGCCGGTCGCGCTGATGGCGAGCTCGTTGAGCCCGTCGCCGTCGTGGTCGCCCATGACGGTGACGTAGTTGCCGAGCAGATCGCTCGAGCCCACGCCGTCGAAGTAGTTGTCCGCGCGGTCGATGTCCGAGCCGCTCGCGATGAGCGACGACCCGCCGCGGAACACGCTCACGCCGCCACGGCCGGCACCCGACGCGGTGGTGGCGTCGGTGTACGGCGAGCCCACGATGACCTCGGCGAAGCCGTCGCCGTCGAGGTCACCCACGGCGGTCGCGTAGCCGGTGCGGTCGTAGTTGCCGCCGGTGTTCTCGTAGACGTAGGCGGAGACCTCGGCCGTCGCCTCGTCGTCGGGGAGGCCGTTGCAGTCGTCGTCCTTGCCGTTGAAGGACTCGACGCCTTCGCGGTTCACCAGCGCGTCGTAGTCGTCACAGTCGCTGCCGCGCCCGTAGGCGAGGGACTCGTAGCCGTCGCCATCGTTGTCCCAGTCGTTCGAGTCGTCGCAGTTGGTGTCGCGGTTGTCGTACGGGGGATCGTCGGCGCCGGGGTAGTACGAGGCGTCGCCGTCGTTGCAGTCCGCCTGGCCCTCGGGGAGCTCGTGATCGTCGGTCTCGCCGTCGTAGCCGTCTCCGTCGCGGTCGTAGTCGTTCGCGCCGTCGCAATTGGTGTCGCCGCCGAGGTACCACTCGTCGGGCGCGCCCGGGTAGATGTCGGGGTTGTCGTCGTCACAGTCCGTGCCGCCGGCGGCGTTGGTGGTGTCGAAGCCGTCCCCGTCGACGTCCGCGAGGGTGTGCGCGCGGAGCGGGATCGCGACGGTGCCGATGGCGGCATCCTCGGTCGCGAGGGTGAGGTCGCTCGTGAACTCGCCGTACTCGACCGGCTGCACGTAGAGCGTGATCGTGCTCGTCGCGCCCGGGGCCAGGGTCAAGAAGCCCGGGGAGACCCGGAACGGCGTCTCCACCGAGATCGTGGTGACGACGAGCTCGAGCGTGCCCGGGTTGCTCACGCTCACCGAGGCGGACTGGAGCTGGCCGTAGGCCACGTCCCCGAAGTCGACGCTCTCGACCGCGACCACGAGCTGCGCCGCCGCCTCGGACGCCGTGTCGGTGTCCTTCGGGGGATCCTTCAGACCACCGTCACAACCGACCAACATCAACGCGAGCAACAGGGAAGCGCGCACCCGACCTCCAGCGACGCGGCAGGATACCCCAAAAATTCCCCCCCGTACGAGGCCAGCGCATGTCCGATCGTCTCTCCGCCGCCCGCGACTACGTCGCGAAGAAGCCAACCGACCGGTTCGGCCTGTACGCGCTCGCGATGGAGCTCCGCAAGGCACGCACGTGGGACGAGTGCTTCTCGGCGTTCGGCGCGCTGTTGGAGCATCACCCCGATTACGGCGCGGGCTGGTACCACTTCGCGATGGCGAAGAAGGAGTCGGGCGATCGCGCGGGGTGCAAGGACGCCCTGACCAAGGGGCTCGTGGCCACCGCCCGCACGGGCGACACGAAGACCCGCGCCGAGATCCAGGGCGTGCTCGACGAGCTGGAGCAGTTCGACGAGGAGTAGCCCGGGTTCAGTCCGTACCGGGCAACCCGCCGGCCTCGTCGGTCTCCTCGAGCGCCCCGTCCGCGATCGCGAGGACGGCGAGGTAGGTGTAGAGGTCGCTCAACAGCTCGAGGTTGTCGCAGCGCTCGGCGGTAAAACCGCCGGAGAGCGGTGCGGGGTCGAAGTCGAAGGTGCCCTCGAGCGCGGTGTCCTTCCGCGCGATCTCGACCCAGGCCGGCGCGCCGACGGCGATGTCGTGGGCCTCCTCGACCACCTCGATCCCGCCGTCGAGCGCGTAGCTGACCCCCACGCCGTCGTCGACGGCGGACTCGATGACCTCGTACCAGGCGCCCGACGCCACGCGGCCGTCGGTCGCGACGTAGCCGCCCATCGCCGCGGCTTCCCAGGCGTCCTCGTGGAGGGAGTAGCGGCCGAGCCAGTCCGCGTCGGCGTCGATGGAGAGCGCGAACGCGACGGTCCGCCCTCCCTCCCGCGCGAACACGGTGGCGAACTGGGCGTCCCAGTAGCTCCGGGCGTTGTCGGTGGGAGGCGTGTCGGGGTCGTCGTCCTCGTCCACCGGCCAGCACGGGAGCGTGGAGTTGGCGAGCAGCACGTACGCCTGCCGGGCGCCGTAGAGCTCCAACGACACGGTGCTGTCCGGCACGAAGTAGAGCGCGGTCCGGACGGGCTCGGCGCCGTCCGCGGTCGTGAAGCTGCCCATGCCGCAGCCGACCAGCGCCAGGATCCACATCAGAAGCTCCCGTCGGGGCGGGTGGTGGGTGCGACGATCCCGACCCCGCGGCACGCGCTCGCGTGCAGGGCGTCGGAGCGGGCCTGATCGCCGCTGTTGAGGCGCCGGAGGTAGATGGCGTCGGCGTCGAAGGGGGGCCAGTCCGCGGTGAGGTTCCAGCGGCGGCCCAGGCGGTCGAGCAGCCCGCCCCAGTGCTTCACGAAGGCGCCGACCTCGCGCCAATTCTCGTCCTGCACCACGATCGCGAGGTGGGCCACGGGGCGCTCGGCGCCGAGCTCTTTGCGGATCGTGAGGAAGCGCTCGACGTTCTTGTAGACCAGCGCGTGCTTGTCGGCGCCCTTCACCACCGCGTAGGTCGCGGGGTGGAAGGCGTCGATCGAGAAGTGGATGGCCGTGAAGGTGTCGGGCGCCTGGCCGGGGGAGGCGGCGAGGCGCACGAGGCGCGCTGCGCGCTCCGGGGAGAGGATCACCGCGTTGGTGTGGACCTTGAAGGTGCGGAAGAGCTCGTTCGAGCGGTTCACCGCGAAGGCGTACTCGACGAAGGCGTCGAACCGCGGGTGGAGCGTCGGCTCGCCGAGCCAGTGGGGGCAGAGCGCGACCTCGCCCATCCCGCGCAGCCCCTGGAGCGAGCGGCGCCACGTGTCGAACGACATGAACTTCTTGGGGCCGCCGTGGGCGTCGTCCCGCATCGACTGGCTGCACATCCGGCAGCGGATGTTGCAGTGGTCGGTGAGCTCGAGGTTGACGTTCACGCGGCCCTCCCGTCCACCGGGGTAGCCAGCGGCGGGGCGAGGCGGGCGCGGATGGCTCGCTCGTGCACGAGGATGTTCTCGGAGCACTCCGCGCAGCGCCCGGTGGGGCGGCCCGCGCGCATCCCGGCGCGGATGCCGACCAGCGTGGGATCGGACTCCCAGACCTGCGCGAGCGGCGCGTCGGCGACCGAGCCCCCGGTGCCCGCGAGCACGCAGCAGGGGGCGGTGCGGCCGTCGGCCTGCACGACCAGGTAGTGCCAGGCCTTCAGGCACGGGGCCGCCGCGAGGCCCTCCCCCGGGGCGGCCTCGGGCGGCCGGGCGCCGCGCCGCAGGACGTCCCCGCGGCGGAAGTGCTCGAGCGTGGTCGCGATCCCGAGCCGGTGGGCCTCTCCGAGGGCCTCCTCCACGCGGTCCGGGAGGCGGGCCTCCTCGCGCGGGCCGAGCGCGTGCGCCACCTGCTCGGGCCGGTAGGCCACCAGGGCGTCGACGTCGACGCGCTCCGCGCCGAGCGCCGCCGCGAGCCGCACGATGCCGGCGAGCTCGTCGACGTTGTCGCGGGTGAGCACGGTGTGGATCCCGAGGCGCGGGTGGGCGCCGCCGGCCCGGTCGCGCAGGCGGCGCAGGCGGCACAGCGCCGACACGCTCTTCCTGAACGCGCCGGGGCGCCCGCGCAGGGCGTCGTGGGTGGCGGCCTCGGCGCCGTCGATCGAGACGTGGACCTCGTCCCAGCCGATCGCGACGAGTCGGTCGGCGACGACGTCGAGCCGGGTCCCGTTCGTGGTGAGGAAGCCCTCCATCCCGTGCGCCTTCACCCGCTCGACGAGCTGCGGCGCGGCCGCGGAGAGGAGCGGCTCGCCCCCGCCGAGGAGGGCGACGCGGCGGACGCCCATCGCGGCGGCCTCGTCCACGATCGCGAGCTGGCGGGCCACGGAGAGCTCGTTCACCGCGGGGCGGTGGCGGTCGGTGGTGTCGCAGAACACGCAGTCGAGGTTGCAGCGGAGCGTTGGGTAGAGCTCGAGGGTCCACGGGCCGGGCGCGCCGCCGGCGTCACGTGCCCGGATGCGCGCCGCGATCGCGTCCAGCTCGTCCATCGGCCCACCGTACCACCCCGCCCCCGTTTTTCGGTAGAATCGTCCGATGCGCGTGCCCCTCCCCACGGTCCACCCCTCCCTGCTGCTCGTGCCCCTGTTCCTGGCCTGCACCGGCCCGTCCACAAAGAACGGCGACGACAGCGCCGACAACGGCGAGTTCTGCTCGACGCTGAACGACGGCGGCGTGACCGTCGCGGTCGCGGAGGGCGGGAACGACACCAGCGGCAAGCTCAGCCTCAGGGTGCTCACCGACGAGTCCACCGACGCGCGCGATCCGCTCTACGTGGCGTTCAAGGAGTACACGCTCGAGAACGTGGACTCCGGCGGCGTGAAGACCTTCGGCAAGACCAGCGGCGACGGCCTCGTGGACGAGCTCCTCGGCGCCGGGAACTGGGCCTTCAGCGCCGCGTACACGCGCGGGAGCCTGACCTGCCTCGCCCAGATCGACGCCCTCATCGAGGCGAACACGACCACGCTCGGCTGCCCGGTCATGACCTGCCCCTGAGGGGGTGAGCCGCCCGCGCCACGGCGCCGCGGGGCCCCCGCTAATCACGCGGACCGCGTCGGCGCCCAGGTTCGCCGATCCGAATGAATGGACCGCGGGCCCGTGCGTCGGAAGGGCGAACACGGAGCAGCCATGCGCACCCCCCTCGCCCTCCTCCTCGCCGGTCTCCTCCTCGCCCCGGCCTCCGCTTTCGCTGGCGGCGGCCACGTCCGCGCCAACGTCTACGTCAGCACCCCGACCGTGCGCGTCGTCATCGACCCCTGGGGTCCGGCCTACGCGCCGGTGCACCGCAGCGGGTACAGCTGGGTGGCGGGCTACTGGGATCGCTACGGCCAGTGGAACCCCGGCTACTGGGTCCCGACCGTCTCGCGCTCCGGGTACGCCTGGGTGCCCGGCTACTGGGCGGGCCACAGCTACATGGACGGCTACTGGCGCCCCACCGCGTGGTCGGGCCACAACTGGCGCGACGGCTACTACTCCCGCGGCGTCTGGGTCAGCGGCGGCTGGTACGACCACAAGGGCGCCCGGCGCGAGTGGCAGGACGACCGCCGCGAGCACCACGAGGACCACCACGAGGCCCGGGAAGACCGCGCCGAGCGCTACGAGGACCACGCCGAGCGCCACGAGGACCGCGAGGAGCGGCGGGAAGACCGCGGCGAGCGCTCCGAGGACCGCTCGGACCGGGACGACCGCGGCGCCAGCAGCAGCAGCTCCTCGGAGGGCCGGGGTGACCGCGGCTCCAGCAGCAGCAGCTCCTCGGAGGGCCGGGGTGACCGCGGCTCCAGCAGCGGCAGCTCCTCGGAGGGCCGGGGTGACCGCGGCTCCAGCAGCGACCACTCGCAGGCTTCGGGCAGCAGCAGCCGGAGCCGCAGCAGCCGGTAGCTGAACGCCGGGGCCCCCCGGCACGCCGATGGAACGCCTCCGGGTCGCCGACCCGGGGGCGTTCGCGCTCGAGGGGGACTCCTGCCGACGGGGGCGTTCATCCGCGAGGGCGGCGCCTCCCGGAGCGCCCCGTGGGCGCCGCGCGGCCAGCCCGTCCCCTTGCCGGGGTATGCTCGCGATGTGGGCTCCGCCGCGCTCGTGTCGTCGATGTCAGGGCCGCTCGCGCCCGAGGCACCCCTGTCCGAAACACCCCTGTCCGCGCCGATCGGCGCGACGTCGCGCGGCCCCGCGGCCGGCCTCCCCGGCAGCTACCTCGTCCTCGAGACGACCAACACGTGCAGCCTCGCGTGCGTGCACTGCTCGGTGTCCGAGGCCGGGCACCCGCACCACGCCCGCACGGGGTTCCTGCCGCTCCCCACCGCCGACGCCGTGTTCGCGGATCTCCGGGCGGTCGGCGCGCGGTTCGACACGCTCGTCCTGTTCTGGCTGGGGGAGCCCCTCGTCCACCCGGCGTTCGGGCCGATCTACCAGGCGGCGCTGCGCACGGCCTCGGCGGGGGTGTTCAAGAAGGTCGAGCTGCACACGAACGCGACGCACCTCACCGCCGAGAAGGTGCGCGTGGCGCTGAACCTCGCGCCGGTGCCGCAGGTGTGGCACCTCTCGCTGGACGCCGCGACGCGCGAGACCTACCGGCGGGTGAAGGGCGCCGACCGCTTCGGCGCCGTCGAGGCCAACGTCCTCGGGTTCCTCGACGCGAAGGCGGCGCGGGGGGCGCGGTGGCCGCGGCCCGTGTTCCAGTTCATCGTGTCGGAGAACAACGCGCGGGAGGTCGCGACGTTCCGGGCGCGCTGGGAGGCCGCCTGCCGCGCACGGGGGCTCCCGGTGCGCTCCGCCGCGCAGCACGTTCCCCCCGGGGAGGACGCCGTCGTGTTCTTCCGGCAGCTCGACTGCCCCACCCCCGAGGAGCAGGCCCGCCAGAACACCGTGTTCCGCCGGGTGATGGCCGCGGAGGGGCTCCCCCTGCCGCGCGAGGACCGCTCGCCGACCGCGCTCGGCGCCGAGAACGCGGGGGTGTGCGCCGCGTTCTGGAAGAGCCCGGTGATCGGGTGGGACGGCACCGTCACCACGTGCACGCGCGACAACCGCTTCCAGAACGCCCTCGGGAACGTCGCGGACACGCCGTTCTCCACGCTCTGGTGGGGGCCGGAGATGGCCGAGCGGCGCCGCCGCGTCGCGCGGGTCGACTACGCGGGCCTCTCCGTGTGCGCGTCCTGCTTCATCCCGCGCTCGGCGAACGCCTCCGACATCACGACGGACGAGATCGAGGCGCACGGATGAGCAAGCTGACCCGCGGCGTCGCCACCGCGCTCCTCGCCCAGGCGCGCCTGCGCCCCGCGCTCGACAAGCCCGTCCAGGTGCACCTCTCCGTCACCGACCGCTGCTTCCTGCCGTGCCTGCACTGCGACATCTGGAAGAACGAGACCCCCGACCTGCCCGAGCAGGTGTGGGCCGACACCATCGACGGGCTCGCGCGGTGGCTCGGCCCCGCCGCGATGAACTTCGTCGGCGGCGAGCCGCTGTTGCGCAAGGACCTCGAGCGGCTGATGGCGCGGGCCACGCGGCTCGGCTTCACGGTCACGTTCAACACGAACGGCTGGTTGTTGACCGAGAAGCGGGCGCACGCGCTGGCGGACGCGGGGGTGAGCATCGCGTACGTGTCCATCGACGGCGCGACCGCCGCCACGGTGGACCACTCCCGCGGCCGCGCCGGCTCGTGGAAGAAGGCCGTCGAGGCGTGCGACCTCCTCGACCGCGTGCCGAACCCGCGCGTCGTCGTGACCTGCGTGCTCTCCGGGCACAACGCCGCGGAGATCCCGGACTTGCTGCGTTGGACCAAGAGCCGCGGCTACGAGCTCGTGGTCCAGCCGCTCTACCAGAACTTCGGCGACAACGCCCACGATCCGGGCTGGTGGCGCCGCTCCTCGCTCTGGCCGACGGACCTCGGCGCCATCGACGCCGCGATCGACGTCCTCGTCGACGAGCGGCGCAACGACTGCCAGGTCTGCAACCCCGTCGAGCAGCTCCAGGCGTTCAAAGGCTACTTCCGAGACCCCTCCGTCTACAACGGCGAGGTCTGCAAGGCCGGCCACTCCGACATCGCCTTCGACCCCCACGGCAACGTGCGCCTCTGCTACTTCCTCGAGCCCGTCGGCAACGTCGCGGACGGCCGCTCGCTCCCCGTCGTGTGGAACGCGGTCGCGACGATGCGGCGGCGGCACGAGGTACACACGTGCACGCGGTCGTGCAACCTGCTGAACTGCAACTTCGACCGGGCGAGCGGGTAGCCAGGCCGGCTCGCGCACGGGTCGACGCCGCGCCGCCGCGCGCCACCAGCGGACGCCGTCCGCGCCCGGCGCCGCCGCCCGGTCGGCGCCCCCGGGCGAGTTATCTCCCGTGCCCGATGATCCTCCCGCCGCGCACCCTCGCGATCCGCCTGTTCTTCTGGACCGTGCTGCTGGTCTACGCGGTGTGGAACCTGCGGGGGCACGACACCGCCGATGTGTTCGTGCCCGAGGAGGTCCCCGCCGCCCCGCCCGTCGACCCGCGCGTGCCGCTCCCCGCCCCGAGCGCGGTCACCCGGCTCTCAGGCGACGCCCCCCCGGTCGTCGACATCGAGGCCGCCGTGGCCGCGATGGACGCCGCCGTCGCCGCGCTCGCCGCGTGCCCGGTCGGCGGGACGTTCAGCGTGCGCCTCGACGCCACCGGGCTCGCCGAGGCCTTCCTCCTCGCCGAGGCCGCCGCCGACGGCACCCGGGCCACCCCCTCCGCCGAGACCCTGGCCTGTGCCGCCACCGCCGCCTGGGCGCCCGCGTGGCCCCGCACGACGCAGGGGTTCGAGATGGAGCGGGGGATCGGGCCGTAGGCGCACCGGCCCCTACGCGGGCAGCTCCGCCGGCAGCGTGAAGTAGAACGTCGCCCCCCCCTCGACCTCGCCCGTGGCCCACACGCGCCCGCCGTGGCGCCCGATGATGCGCTGGATCGTCGCGAGCCCGATGCCGGTGCCGGGGAACTCCGTCGTCTTGTGGAGGCGCTCGAAGGGGCGGAACAGCTTGTCGGCGTAGCGAAAATCGAACCCCGCGCCGTCGTCGCGCACGTAGAACGCCCACTCGCCGCCGATCGCCTCCCGGCCGACCTCGATGTGGGCGGTGGGGTGCTGGCTCGTGAACTTCCACGCGTTCGCCAGGAGGTTCTGCAGCACGATCCGGAGGAGCCCGGGATCGCCGAAGGCCTCGAGGCCGGGCGCGATGGACGCGCTCACGCGGCGCTCGGGCTCGGCCTCCGCGAGCTCGCGGAGCACGGCCGCGGCGATGTCGCCGAGATCGACCCGCTCTTGCCTGACCTCCGCCCGGCCGGCACGAGAGAGGGTGAGGAGGTCGTCGATGAGCTCGCCCATGCGTCGCGAGGCCGCCCGGATCCGGGTGAGGTAGCCCGCGGTCTCGGGGTCGATCGACGGTCCGAGGTGCTCCTGGAGCGCCTGCCCGAACCCGTTGATGGCCCGCAGCGGGCCGCGCAGATCGTGGGAGATCGAGTAGCTGAACGACTCCATCTGCGCGAAGGCCGCCCGGAGCTCGACCGTGCGTCGCTCCACGCGCTGCTCCAGATCGACGTTCGCGAGGCGGAGGGCCTCCTCCGCCTCGCGGCGCTCCGTCACGTCGGCCAGCGCCCCGATGACGCGCGTGGGCCGGCCGTCGGCGCCGTAGACCAGGTACGCGTTGTCGAGCACGACCGCGTACCCGTCTCCCTTGCGCCGCAGGCGGTACTCGCGCTCCCAGGTGCGCGCGTGGCGGGCGATCGCGTCGAGGAGGTCGGCCATCACGCCGGGGCGGTCGTCCGGGTGGATCCGAGCGCCCCAGTCCGCGCACTCGTCGGCCCCGAAGAGCTCGCGGTAGCGCTCGCTGTACCACGCCCGGTCCGTACGCATGTCCACGTCGTAGATCGCGTCGTGGGTGGCGGCGACCACGAAGGCCAGCCGCTCCTCGCTGCGCCGCAGCGCCTCCTCGGCGCGCTTGCGGTCGGTGATGTCGGTGGCCATGCCGCAGATGGCGTAGGGCACGCCGAGGTCGTCGAGGAGCGGGAACCGGATGGCGACGAAGGTGCGCTCGCCGCCCGGCCCCTGGAGCGTCTCCTCCTGGGTGCGCGGCTGGCCCGTACTCAGCACCTCCTCGTCCACGCGGGCGCTGTGCTCCGCGTAGCGGGACGGCCACAGGTCGTACGGCGACCGGCCCACGACGTTCGCGCGGCCCGTCCCGACGACCTCCTCGAAGGCCCGGTTGACGAAGAGGTACCGGCCATCCGTGCGCTTGGCGAAGATGACCGCGGTGGAGTTGTCGATCATGTCCTGGAGCTGGCGCTCGCCGCGGCGGCGCTCCGCGAACGCCGTCGAGAGCGCGAGCGTGGAGAGCGTCGCGAATGAAAGGTAGGCCTGGAGCGCCAGGAGCCGCTCCAGCGGCGACGCGCCGAGCGTGGCGAAGAGGCCGCGCCCGTGGCTCGCGTGGTACGCCGCGAGGATGTTGAGGAGGCCGGCCGCGGCCGTCACGCCGCGGAGCTCGAAGCGCATCGCCGCCCACAACATGAGCGGGAAGGCCAGAAACCCGGGAATGACCCGGAGCCCCGCGGCGCCGGGCGGGCCGCCGAACAGCGCCGCCGCCGCGATCACGATCCCCACCAGCAGCAGCGCTCCCTCCGTCCAGTCGCGCGGAGCGGCGCGGATGCGCCCCGGTCCCAACCACACGAGCAGGAGCGGCCCCACGACGAGCACCCCGAGGGCGTCGCCGAACCACCACGTGATCCAGCTCATCCACCAGGACGGCGTGTCGAGCCACACCACGGCCGCCGAGGCCGCCAGCATCGAGGTCAGGCTCGGGGCGAGCACCGCCCCGACCGCGACGAGCGCGACGACGTCCCGCACCCGCGCCAACACGAACGGGGTCCCGACGAGCCGGGTGAGCATCCACGCCGAGAGGACCGGCTCCGCCGCGGCGGCCACGCCCCAGGTGAGGCACACCGGGAGCGGCAGCCCGCGTGCCGCCACCCCGACGACCTCGCCCACGAAGATGGCCCCGACGAAGGCGGGCCAGGTGCGCACATGGTGGAGGAGCAGCACGGCGAGGGAGAGGCCCGCCGCGGGCCAGAACACGCCGATGCCGGTGTAGGGCGGGAACGCGAAGCCGTACCCCAGGTGCGTCACGAGCATGAACGCGACGAAGAACACCGCGACGCGCAACGCGACCCCGAGCATCGACAGGTCGAGCGGCGGCGCACCGATAACGGACCCGTCCGCGGTGAAGAACGGACGAACCCCGGGCGAAAGGTGACGTGCGAAGTGCTTGATCACGAACCCAGCAGGCCCTCCCCTCCGACCGATTCCGGCCCCTGTCAACATGGTTCCGAGGGAGGGGTGCGGGAGGGTCCGAGCCGGTCTTGTTCCGTCGGCGCCGGCCCACCGCTGCGCGGCCGTCGATGCCCGTCAGCGGCAGTTGCGCTCGCGGACGGCCCGGCACGCCGTCCAGTGCGTCGTCGGGGCAGACCCGGCTACGATCCGGCCATGCGCCGCGTCCTCCCCCCCTCCGCCGCCCTCGCCGTCGCCGCCCTCGCCGTCGCCGCGCTCGCCCTCGCCGGCGTGCTCTACACCGGCGTCCTCTGGTTCAACATGCCGTCGCGCGCGCGGTGGCCCATCCGCGGGCTCGACGTGTCACACCACCAGGGCCCCATCGATTGGGCCGCGTACACGTTCTGCCGCCCGGCGGCCGACCAGGCGGCCAACTTCCTGTCGGTGGTCCCCCGCGAGGCCGACGCGCTCCCGCCCGTCGTGGACGTCGAGTTCGGCGGCAACTGCGCGGCCCGCCCCGCCCGCGACACGCTGCTGGCCGAGCTCGCCGTCTACCGCGACGCCGTGGAGGCCGGCCTGGGCCGCCGCCCCGTGCTCTACGCCACCGGGGACCTCGCCCGATCCTACCAACTCTCCGACGTCGCTTGGGTCCGTGACATCTTCCGCGAGCCCGCGCCTCCGTGGACCGTGTGGCAATACAGCCAACGCGAGCGCGTCGCCGGCATCGACGGCTACGTGGACGTGAACGTGTTCGGGGGGGACGAGGCGGCGTTCGCGAGGCTCGTGCGCTGACAGTCGTGCGCTGACAGTCGTGCACGGACAGTCGTGCGCTGACAGTCGTGCGCAACGCCCCCCGGGATCCGGTGCTGGGACCAAACGCGCGCGCCCCACCACGGGCCGCCGAGCGCCACCCCGCGTCGCCTCCCGCGGCTCACCCGGTGGTTCTCGGGCTTCGTCAGAATCCCTGTTGTCTGAGCTTGTAAGGATCATGTAATTGTCTTTCATGACGGCACCGACTGCATCCCGCGCGCCCCAGGGCCACCCGGCGGCCGGGGGGGCCCTTCGGCCCCGCCGCGGGGCCTACGCGGTGTTGTTCGCGTTCGCCCTCCTCCTCCTGCTCGGCTTCGGCGCGCTCGCGATCGACGTGGCCTACGTCCGCCTCGCCCAGATGCAGACCCAGGACATCGCAGACGCCGCGTCGCAAGCGGCGCTGTACCGGCTCCGGCGCACCGGGGACCTCGACGACGCGCGGTCCTCCGCCGCCTCGATCGTGGCGCAGAACCGCGTCGTGGGCGCCGCGCCCGACCTGGTGGACGTCGTGTTCGGCGTCTGGGACCACACGGCCGCCCCCCCGACGTTCACCGCGACGGAGGTGCAGCCCAACGCCGTGCGGGTCACCGTCTCCCGCGCGGACGACAACGCGGTCGACCTGTTCCTGGCGCGGCTCTTCGGGTTCGACAGCGCGCACATCACCCGCGAGGCCACCTCCGCGGCGCGCGCCCTCCACGTGGTCCTCGTCATGGACATCACGGGGTCGTGGTCCCAGGGCAACTTCGCCGGCGCCCGCGACGCCTCGGTCGCGTTCCTCGACGTGCTGGAGACGAGCTACGGCGAGTACGACATGATCGGCATGAGCGCTTTCTCCGGGCGGTACGCCTGGGAGTTCACGCCGCTCCGCTACCTGGGGGACGAGGCCGCCGACGGCGTGGCGCGCGCGTCGTGGGAGGCGATGAACGTGGCGAGCAAGGGGGGCACCCGGCGGCCGTACCCGCAGGAGTGCAGGCTCCACGCGGACACCCCGCGTGGCAAGAACAGCGCGCGCAACGGGTTCACCGCGCCCCCGGGCGGTTGCTACGCGAACATGCCGCGCGAGTACACCGACGAGCCCGGCACGGACCACACGACCGGCATCGAGATGGCGCGCACGATGTTCGAGGACGAGGTGGATCCCACCGCGTTCCGCGCCATGGTCGTGTTGACGGACGGCATCCCCAACGGCCCGAGCTCCGTCCACGGCGTGTACCGGCGGCAGCTCGGGTTCACGGAGTCCCGGTGGCGGGAGTACCAGGGCCCGGTGCCGCACTCGACGACCGCGATCAAGTCGGAGTCCAACGACCTGACCCAGGAGCTGTACGAGGACCTCGGCGTGAACACCTGGGTGGTCTCGTTCGTGGCCGACGACGCGTTCATGGCGACCATGCCGAAGGGCATCGGCTACTACGTGAACACGTCGGACTCCACGGCGTTGGTGCCGATCTTCGAGAACATCGCCAACTCCCTGCCGATGGCGATCGTCCAATGAGTCTTTCAAGCCGGCGCGCAGCCCGCCGCGGGGCCTCGGCCCTCGAGTTCGCGCTCACGCTCCCCGTGTTCGTCGTGCTCGTCGTCGGCGTGGCGGACCTCGCCTGGCTCGCGTTCCAACGCTCGGCGCTCTCGAGCTCGGTGGCGCTGGGGTGCCGGGCCGGCGCGCTGGTGGATCCGGGCCTCGGGGACGTCGATTGGGCCGACCTGGAGACCGCCGCCGAGGCCGGCGTCCTCGACGCGCTCGCCGCCACGGGCGCCGGGTGCGAACCCGACGACTGCGTGGTGACGATCACCTCGTTCGGGAGCGACCCGGGGCGCAGCCTCGGCTGCACGGTCAGCCGCGACTTCGCGCCGCTCACCGCCCTGGTGATGGAGCCCATCCGCATCGAGTCGACCATCGTGGTCCGCATGGAGTGGCAGCGATGAGCCGCGCCCGCCGCGGCGCCGCCGCGCTCGAGTTCGCCCTGTGCCTGCCCATCTTCGCGGTCATCGTGGCGGGCATCGCCGACCTCTCCATGTTCGTCTCGGTCCTCCAGCTCGTGTCCCGCGCGGCGCGCGACGGCGCCCGCATCGGCTCGGCCACGATCGAGGGCGACGCCCCCACGGGCGACCAGATCGAGGCGGACGCCGTCGCCCACGTCGAGCTGCTCCTCGCGGCGGCCGGGCGCCCGTGCGGGGCGGACTGCACGGTCACCGCGGAGTGGATCGACATCGACGGCCCGATGTTCGTGCGGGTGCGGGTGTCCTACCCCTACGAGCCGTTCGTGGGGCTCACCGCGTTCCTCGCCGACCGCGCCACCGCCGAGTTCACGATGATGACGCAGCAGCAGCCGTAGGCGGATGGGTCGAGACGCGGCGCCACTCGCGATCCGGACGGGTTTCGTCGCCCTCGGTGAACAACGGGGTTGTTCCCCGATGTAAGAATGCTGTAATTGCGATTCACGAGACGGCTGATGCGGCGTTGCACACGGACATCCAGCCTGCGGCGCGCGGACTCCCGAGCGTGCCCGGGTGCATACGATGCTCCGGCGGGGTCCGCAAGCCGCCGTGGCGCCACGGCCCTGGAGTGCGCGCTCCTGCTCTCCGCGTCCGTCGTGCTCGCCCTCGGCGTGGCGGACCCGGTGTGGCTCGCGTTCCACCGCTCGGCGCTCGCGCGCTCGGTGGGGGCCGGGTGCCGGGCCGGCGCGTCGGTGGATCCGGGCGTCGGCGACGCCGGCTGGGCAGCCCTGGAGACCTCCACCGAGGCCGCCATCCTCGACGCGCTCGCCGACGCGGGTGCCGCGTGCGAGCCCCACGAGTGCGCCGTGACGATCACGTCCTTCGGGCGGGGCCCCGCGCGCACCCTCGGCTGCACGGTCAGCCGCGACTTCTCGCCGCTGACCCCGATGGTGCTGGACCCCGTGCGCATCGAGTCGACGACGGTGGTCCGCATGGAGTGGCAGCGCTGAGCCGTGTGTCGCGCTGAGCCGTGCGCCAGGCCCCGTGTCGCGGGTTCAGTACCGGTAGCTGTCCGCGTCCGCGCAGCTCGGCTCGTCGGCGCGCACGAGGTCGCCCAGCATCCCGATGAGCACGGCGAGTTCGCCGATCGGCGCGTCGGGGAGCTCGGTGGCGACGCCGGCGAGGCGGGCCTCGGCGAGGTCCACGATCACCGCGGCCTCGGCCTGCGGGAGGGCGCCGGCGCAGAGATCGGCGGCGGCGCCGAGGGCGAGGTACGCGTCGAGGAGGACGGAGAGCTTGTAGGCGCCGAGATCGTCGCCCACGCCGGCCGAGCCCTGGTACGCGACGCCGCCGGCCCACGCCAGGTCGAGCACCTCGGTCACGACCGGGGCGCCGTCCGCGGGCGCGTAGGAGAGCGAGAAGGTGCCGAGCGCCGCGCCCGCCTCCAGGGCCTCCGCGTCGAGGGTGACCGCGAGGGCGCCGTTGCTCCGCGAGAGGAAGAGCGTGCTCGCGCCGAAGGTGCTGGTGCCGCCGTCGACCGGCATGCCGTAGCCCTCCCCGATAGCCACGCCCTCGGCGGGGACCAACGCCACCGCGAGGTCGTAGGCGAGCGGCGTGACCATGAAGGGGAACTCGTCGGCGAACAGCCCCGCCGCAGTGTCGGCGTCGGGGAGGTAGTAGCTGTTCCCGCCCCGCGTCTTTGCGAGCGCGTCGGCGAGCTCGGAGCCGAGGTCCAGGCCCACCCCGTAGACGGAGATGCCGATCCCGACCTCCGCGCCCTCTGCCACCTGGCCGAGGAAGCCCCCGCGCGAGGTGTCCCCGGTGTTCGGTTGCGCGTCCGTGAAGAGCATGACCCGCTCCTCCACGCCCTCGTCGCCCGCCACGGCCAGGACGGATCCGTAGGCGATCTCCATGCCAGCCTCCATGTTGGTGCTCCCCTCGGACTGCAGATCGCTCACCGCCGCGGCCAGGGCCTCGCGCCCGGCGGCGTCCATCACGGTCATCGGGTGGACCTCCCGGGCGGTGCTGCCGTAGACGACCAACGCGAGCTGGTCGCGCTCGTCCATCTGCGGGATCATCGCGAGGAGCCCCGCCTTCACCGCCCCGAGGCGGTCGGCGCCCTCCATCGAGCCGCTCGTGTCCACCGTGGCGGCGATGCGCACCGGCGCGCGCGTGAACGTGTCATCGGTGAGCTCGGTGCCGAACCCGATTTGGGTGACATAGCGAGCCGCGCCGCCGTCGACGGGCGCCTGGTAGGCCGCCGCGGCGCGCGGGCAGAGGAGCTCGGTGCACGGGGGGCCGTCGAGCGGGAGGTCGTGCTCGGAGAACAGGCCTTCGGCGGTGAACTGCTCGCGCGCGGGGATCAGCCCGGACTCGATGAGGTCGTGGGCGAGCGCGATGTCCTGCGTGCCGCCGGGGGAGACCCCGTACTCGGCGAAGCCGTCCATCGAGCCGCCACACGCCGCCAGGAGAAGGAAAGGAGAGACGCGCATCGGACAGCTCGGGGTGGAGCCAGCCGGTGCAGCAAGGCGCGTGCCGGGCGCACGATCGCGGTGGCGTGGGCGCGGGAGGCCTGGGTGGGCGGCGAGGTGGGACTTCTGGATCGCGGGCGCTGGCGCGAGGGGCGGCGAACCAACTCGCCCAGCGTCCTACGATTGGTTCGCCACCCGGCTCACGCCGCCGCCGCCAGCACCCTCGGCGCCGTGTACCAACGGCCGGAGCTCCACCGCCAGAGCAGCACGCCGAGCAGCACGAACAGCTCGCCCGTGAGGCCCAGCCACGCGCCGACCGCGCCCAGGCCCGCGACGGTCGCCAGCCCCACGCCAACCGGGAGCTTCACGCCCCAGGAGAGCGCGATCGACGACACGAGCGTGAACCGGGTGTCCCCCGCCCCGTCGAGGGCGAAGTAGAGCACGGTCGCGACGGCGTCGACGAGCTGGAACGCGGCGGCGATCCACAGGAGCTTGCGCGCGATGGGCACCACGTCCGCGCCCGCGTGGAACGGCGCGATGAGCAGCTCGGGCACGAGCACCATGCCCATGCCGCCCACGGCCATCACGCTCACCGCCGCGACGATCCCCGCGCGGCACGCCCGGCGGGCCACGTCGGGCTCCTTCGCGCCCACCGCCTGCCCCACGAGCACCGCGGTGGCCTCAGCGATGGCGAGCCCGGGCAGGAACGAGAGCATGAGCACGCGGATCGCGAGGGTGTGGGCGGCCAGCTCGGCGTCGCCGACGGAGGCGAGCACGCCGGTGAGCGCGCTCCACGCGGTGATGTCGAGCAGGCGCTGCACGCCGATGGGGAGTCCCAACCGCGCGCTCTCCCGCAGGAGCGCCCGCCGTGGCCGCGCCGAGCGGGCGCGGAGGGTCGGCCACGCCATGCGCACCAGCGCCAGCGCGGCGCCGGTGAGCACGATGACCCCCGCCCACGCCGCCCCGCGGATGCCGAGCCCCGGGATCGGCCCCGCGCCGCTGACGAGCACGGACACGAGCACCACGTGGCTCAGGTTGGCGACGACGTTCACGCGCATCGGCGACTTCGTGTCCCCGCGCCCCTCGAACCAGGAGGTGAGCGCCATGCCGAGCAGCACCACCGGCGCCGCGAGCGCCTTGATCCGGAAGTAGGCCAGGGCCTCGGCCTGCACCTCGGGGGTGCCGCCCAACCAATGGAACACGGTGGGGCCGAGGACCGACGCGAACGCCACGAGCACGCCCATGCCGAGACCCAGCCACACGGCCTGCCACGCATACGCGTCGACGATGTTCTCGCGCTCGGCGCCGGTCGCCTGCGCGGTCGCGACGCGGAGGCCGCGCACGAGGCCCATGGGCAGCCCGAGGAAGAGGAAGGTGGTCGTCACGCCGAGGCCGATGGCCGCGAGCGGGACGGTGCCGAGCCGACCGACGGCGATGGCGTCGGCGGCGGACATCAAGGAGTAGGAGACCATCGAGATCATGACGGGCCAGGCGAGGCCGAGCACGCGACGGAGGTCGTGCGAGAGCGAGGACATGGGACACCTGAGGCCGCCGGAGGCACGGCCGTTGGGTGGGAGCGCGTCGCGGGGACGCGCGAGCTCACGCGCCGGGGCGCGGGAGGGAGGGGGCGGCGCTCGAAGCGCCGCGGCGACGAACGCCGCTACCGAGCCTGGAGGCCCGGAAAGCCCATTCGGTAGCCGGAGGCCGGGAACGTGCCGCCAGCCGCAATCGTCGGGATGGTGGTGGGCATGTTCATGGGTCGGCTCCGTGGCGGACGTAGGCCCGCCGGGCGTGGCTATAGCCGAGGCCCCGCCTGATGCGCAACCAGATTTCTATCGGCGTGTCAAGCGCGCCCCTGCGAGGGCGGCGGCGCCGTGGTCCCCGTGGGAGGGGGGGCGAGCGGGGGCGGCGCGCGCGGACCGGGCGCCCGACGGGATGGCGCCCTCAGTACGGAGCGTCCGCCGCCAGCTCGGTCAGGATCACGAGCGGTGTGAACACCAGCAGGACCACCACCAGTTGCAGGCACAACGACACGAAATAGGCGGGGGCGAACAGGGCGGTTGCCAGCAGGGTCACCCGGGTGGCCTCCCCACCCCCCAGCCCATACGCGCGGCGCAGGGCCGCGAAGCAGTACACCGTGACCACCAGGAGGGTGCCGCCGACGGCCAAGAACGACCCTGGGATGCCCAGCGGCGCGAAGGCCAACCCGAGGAGCGTCTCGGCGACGAGAAGGACGCTGCAGAGGTGGATGGGGAAGATCACGTCCGCCAGCGGGCGCCGGCCGTGGACGACGCCTCGGAGGAGGCCGGCCAGGCCCGCCATCCCCAGGGTGTACGAGGCATACCCGGTGAACTTGGCCGCCCCCATCGCCCAACCGAACCACGCACTCACCTCCGCCGGGTCGACTTGGGACATCGACGCCTGGAGGCTCTGGAGCAGGTCCCCCTCGGGCGCGAAGTACGCCGAGATCAAGGCGCAAAGGCTCGCGCAGGTCACGAAGAGCTTCACGGGGTTCGCGTAGCGGATGCGCTGTGTTGGCGGCGGTCAATTACCGCCGAATTCCGGCGAGTAGCGCGCGGACCACCATCGTGGGCGGCGACCTACGCAGGCTCGTCGAGGAGCCCGGATGTGGACCCGGCCTCGTCGCGAGTGGCCCTCGCGGGGCGGCCCAG
>JAUXTN010000075.1 GCA_030684355.1 Pseudomonadota bacterium | reverse complement strand
AGCGGGGGTTCGCCACTCTGGCCGGTGGCGATAGCGGAAGGGTCATACCCGTTCCCATTCCGAACACGGAAGTCAAGCCTTCTTGCGCCGATGGTACTGCAGCGGCAACGCTGTGGGAGAGTAGGTAACTGCCGGCCGCCTCATCACCCGATCCTCCTTCGCGAGGATCCCTCAAAGCCCCCTTCCGCCTCGTGCGGAAGGGGGCTTTCTGCGTTCTCGGTTGCCGGCGCCGCGGGCGCCTGCTGTAGCAACGAGCGCACATCGCGCCGACGAAGATACGCTGGTTCGTGGTATCTTCGCGCACCCTGCGGAGCCTGCATGCGCGCGATCGCCCTCCTGACCCTCCTGACGGCAGGCTGCAACGACTACAACCTCCAGGGCTCCGGCGACGTCGGCGGCAAGTACAACCCGCCCGATCTCGCGTCGAAGGAGCAGGTCGACCGCATCACGCAGGTGACCATCCCCGCGGTGGACGTGCTGTGGGTCATCGACAACTCGTGCTCGATGGAGGAGGAGCAGCGCGCCCTCCGCGATAACTTCAGCTCGTTCATGCAGTACTTCACGGGCTCGGGCCTCGACTACCACGTCGGCGTCGTGAGCACGGACATGGACAACCGGCAGGAGAGCGGGAAGCTCATCCTCGATTCGGCGCGGGACAGCCGCTACATCGACGACACGATGAGCGAAGAAGAGGCCGTCTCGAGCTTCCGGGACCGCGCCCTGCTGGGCGTGAACGGGAGCGGCACGGAGGCCGGGTTGGACGCCGCGATGGCGGCGCTCACCACCGAGCGGTACTCCACGAACGACGGGTTCTATCGGGACGAGGCCTCGCTCTCCATCGTGGTCATCTCCGACGAGCCCGACCAGAGCGATGTCTCCGTCAACGAGTTCACGACCTGGATCGGAGGCTTGAAGACCGAAGAGGAGTACACGGTCTCCTTCTCGGCGATCGTCGGACCGGACCGCTCAAGCTGCTCCACGGCGGAGCGCGGCACCTACTACATCGAGGTCGCGACCCAGCTCGACGGCATCATCTGGCCCATCTGCGAGGAGGACTACAGCACGGTCCTCGAGGAGCTCGGCCTCCGTGCCGCGGGCCTGAAGCAGGAGTTCTTCCTCTCGCTCGTGCCCGTCGAGGAGAGCATCGTGGTGACGGTCGAGGACAGTGATGGCGTCGCGACGCCCTACGCCGCCGACACGGACTGGACCTACAGCCGCACCCGCAACAGCATCACGTTCGGCGAGTTCACGCCGCTCCCCCTCAACGTGGTCGACATCCGCTACGAAGTGCTCGCCTCGACGCAAGGGGTTGTCGAGGAAGAGGTCACCGAGACCCCCGAGTGACGCCTTCCGACGGTCGGCCTCCGAGCCTCGCCGCCCGCGCCTACTCCCCGCGCTCCCGTAACCGACGCTCCCACCAGGCGAGCCGCTCCCGGATCGTCCGCTCCGCGCCCGCGTCGACGGGCTCGTAGTACACCTTCCCGGCGAGCTCGTCGGGCAGGTACTGCTGGCGCGCAATGTGGTCCGGGAAGTCGTGTGGGTAGCGGTAGTCCGCGCCGTGTCCGAGGGACTTCGCGAGCCCAGTGGGGGCGTTGCGGAGATGGACGGGCACGGGGAGGGCACCCGAGGCCCGCACCTCCGCGAGGGCGGCGTTGATGGCCTTGTAGGCCGCGTTGCTCTTGGGGGCGGTCGCCAGGTAGGTGGCCGCCTGGCCGAGGAGGATGCGGGCCTCGGGCATGCCGATGCGGGCGGCGCCGTCCATCACCGCGACCGCGAGCTCGAGCGCCCTCGGGTCCGCGTTGCCGATGTCCTCGGAGGCGAAGATGACCATCCGCCGCGCCACGAAGACGGGGTCCTCGCCGCCCGCCAGCATGCGGGCCATCCAGTAGACGGCGGCGTCGGGGTCCGAGCCGCGCATGGACTTGATGAACGCGGAGACGATGTCGTAGTGGGCGTCCCCGTCGCGATCGTGGAACACCGCGATGCCGAGGGCCCGCAGCGCCGCCAAGGTCAGCGCGCCGCGGTCGGCCAGCCGCTCGACGAGCCCGAGGGCGCGCCGGGCGTCGCCGTCCGATGCCGCCGCGACCGCGGCCAGCAGGCCATCCTCGGCGGGCCCCGCGCTCCCGGCGAGGCCCCGTTCGTCGTCGGTGAGCGCGCGCTCGAGGAGCTGGACCAGCTCGGCCTTCCCGATGCGCTCCAGGATGAGCAGCTCGGTCCGAGACCGGAGCGCCGGGATGAGATGGAACGCGGGGTTCTCGGTGGTCGCCCCCACGAGCACGATGCGGCCGCTCTCGACGTGGGGGAGGAGCGCGTCCTGTTGGGCCTTGTTCCACCGGTGGATCTCGTCCACGAACAACAACGTGCCGCGCGGGTCGAGCGGCGGGATGGCCTCGACGACCTCCTTCAGGTCCTTCGTCCCCGAGAGGACGGCGGAGAGCTGGACGAACCGGAGGTTGGCCGCCGCCGCGAGGCACCGCGCGATCGTCGTCTTGCCCGTACCGGGCGGCCCCCACAACACGCACGATCGCAGCCGCCCGGCCTCCAGGGCGCGTCGGAACGGCGCGCCGGGGCCCACGAGGTGGTCCTGACCGAGGATCTCATCGAGCGACCGCGGTCGCATGCGGTCCGCGAGCGGCGTCATCGGCTAAATCTATCCCCATGCGCGTCGCGTTGCTCTCGGACGCCCACCTCGCGGGGCCCGACGATCCGAACCAACGGCGGTTGCTCCGCTTTCTCGCCTCGCTCGAGGCCGACCGGCTCTGCCTGCTCGGCGACATCTTCCAACATTGGTGGCACTTCGGCGCCGCTCCGTTCCCCGCCTACGCGCCCGTCGTCGACGCCCTCCGCCGCTTCTCCCTCTCGTTCGTGCCCGGCAACCATGACTTCCACGCCGCCCGCTACTTCCGCGACGTGCTCGGCGCCGAGGTCGCGCCCGTCCTCACCCCGCGCTGGGACGGTCTGGCGGTGCACCTCACCCATGGCGACGAGGTGGACGCCTCGTTCGGCTATCGCGCCGTGTCCGCGGTGCTGCGCGGCCGCCCCTTTGCCGCCGCGGTGGACGCCATGGGGCCGGACCGCGCGTGGCGCTTCCTCGCTCACGTCTCCGGCCACCCCTCCGGCACGCCCAATCCAGCGCTCTGTGCGCGGCAGGTCGCGCTTGCCGCGGCGCGCATGCGCGAGGGCTTCGGCCTCGTGGTCTCGGGACACACGCACGCGCCCGGTCAGCACCCGGTCGCAGGGGGGACTTACGTCAACCTCGGCGACTGGGTCACCCACCACACGTGGTTGCTCGTGGAGGATGGGCGACCCACCTTGCTCCACCGCACCGCCGACGAGCGGGACGTCCCCGTGGCAGCCACCCGGGCGGACGAATGCTCGGTCTAGAGCGCGATGCGCCGTAGCAGCTCGGGGTTCTCGAGGATCTCGCCGGCACCCAGCGCGACGCAGCGCAGCGGATCCTCCGCGACCACGACCGGGAGCCCCGTCGCGTCGCGCAGGACCTCGTCCAGGTTGGTCAGCATCGCCCCGCCACCCGCGAGCACGAGCCCCTGGTCGATGATGTCGGCGGCGAGCTCGGGGGGCGTCTGCTCCAGGGTGGCGCGCACGGCCTCGATGATCTGGGCCACGCAATCCTGGAGCGCCTCCGCGGCGTCGTCACTGGAGAGCTCGAACTGGCGCGGGACGCCCGTGCCGAGGTCACGCCCCTTCACGTGGATCGTGCGGATCTCCCGCAAGGGGGACGCGCAGCCGACCGCGAGCTTGATCTCCTCGGCCGTACGCTCGCCGATGAGGCAGTTGTACCGCCGCTTGACGTACATGGAGATGGCCTCGTCCATCTGGTCGCCCGCGACGCGCAAGGACTGGCTGGTCGCGATGCCGCCGAGGCTGATGACCGCGACCTCGGTGGTGCCGCCGCCGATGTCGACGATCATGCTCCCGATGGGCTCGTTCACCGGCAGCCCAGCGCCCAGCGCCGCGGCGAGGGGCTCTGGGACCAGGAACACCTCGCGCGCGCCCGCCGACCGCGCGGACTCCTGCACGGCGCGCTTCTCCACCTCGGTGATGCCGAAGGGGATGCAGACCACCATGCGGGGGTGCACGAACGTGCGCCGCCCGACCGCGGCCTCGATGAAGTAGCGGAGCATCGCCTCCGTGATCGCGAAGTCGGCGATGACGCCATCCTTCAGCGGCCGGAGCGCCACGATGTTGCCGGGCGTGCGCCCGACCATCCGCTTGGCCTCGGTCCCGACCGCCAGGACCTTCCCGACCGTCTGTCCGGGCCCCTTGATGACGGCCACGACGCTCGGCTCGTCCACGACGATGCCCCGCCCGGTGGCGTACACCAGGGTGTTCGCCGTGCCGAGATCGATGGCGATGTCATTATTGAAGAAGCCGAGGGCCTGTTCGAGCACGGGGGTTCCGGGACCTCGCCAATCTACCGCGTGGAGTCAGGGCGTGGTGGCGACGTTGTCGGTACCGGACTCGTCCTTCGTGACCATCGGGCGCTTGATCAGGTCGGCCAGCTGCTGCGCCTGGTACTCGATCGGCTCGTCGCCTTGCTGGTAGATGAAGCGATCGCCCTTCGTCGTGACGATCGCGACCTCGAACGGGCGGGGCGAGGCGTTCTTCAGGTACTCGACCATGCTCACGTCCTTCCAGAACACGCGGTCCGCTTCGGTGCGGTCGGCGTAGCGCGTGGTGAAGACGATGGACTGGGTCTCCTGGTCGAGGGAGATCTTGAAGGTCCGATTCTGGCCGTGGATGTAGCCATACACGCCGGCTGACACCAACGCGGTGCCGACGGCCAGGAACAGGATGGTGAAGAGGGGAGACTTCTTCTTGGGCACGACAACATGGAAGTCGTGGAAGCAGTGCTTGCACAGGTGCGCGACGGTCGGCACTTCCGCGTTGCAATGGGGGCAGATCTTGGTGCTCACGAGGCTCCTGCGTCAGCGCCGGCACGGGGCGGACCGCACACGCTCTAGAGGGCGGTCGCTATCGTGTCAAGCATGTTGACAAGGCTCTTACCGCGGGATCTGGCAGCGGCGCGCATGTTCGCCGTGCGATACGGACCCAGCACCCATGGCATCGTTCCCGTTATCCCCTCGATTGCTCGCTTTCCCCGTGTGGGGGGCGCTCGCGCTGCGTGAACGTCTGCTGGAGCGGCGTCGCCCGGTGGTCGAGCTCTACCTCGGCGGGCGTCACGTCCTGCCCGACGCCCGGGCCCTCCGCTCCATCGCGGACGCCCCCGATGTGCGCGGCCTTCACGTGCAGATCGACAGCTTGACGGAGGGCTGGGCGTCCCTTGCCGCGGCGCGCGAGGCCCTCCTCGCCATCCGCAACTCAGGCAAGTTCGTGTCCTTCGAGCTGGAGCGCTGCACCAACGCCGAGCTCTACCTGGCCTCCGCGGCGGACCGCATCTGGGTGCGCCCGATGGTCCAGGTGCATCTCCTCGGCGTGGGCGCGGCCCTGCGCTTCGCGGGGGACGCCTTCGCCAGGTTCGGCCTGCGTTTCGACATGGAGTCCGCCGGGGCCTACAAGAGCTTCGGGGAGACCTTCACCCGCGCCTACCCCAGCCCCGAGAACCGCGAGGCGATGGCCGACATCGTCGCCGGGCTCGAGCAGGAACTGGAGGACGCCATCGCGGCGGGCCGTCACATCACGCCCGAGGTCGTGCGGCACGCCGTGCTCGCCGCTCCGCTCGACCCCGAGGACGCCCAGCGCATCGGCCTCATCGACGGCGCGCTGTACCCGGACGGTGTCCGTTCGGAGCTCGAGTCGTTGTTCGGTCGCGAGTACGCCCGCGTCCCCTTCGCGCGCTGGCACCGGGCGCATGCCGCGCGGGTGCGGGTCGAGCGCTGGATGGAGGGGCGCCGGCGCATCGCCGTCGTGCACCTCGGCGGCGCGGTGGTGGATGGGGACGGCACGCCCGGCGCCCAGGTCATCGCGGCGCGTCCGGTTGCGCGCGCCCTCGACAAGCTCTCGGAGGACGATGATGTCGCGGCCGTGGTGCTCGACATCCGCTCGCCCGGCGGGAGCGCGACCGCGAGTGACGTCATCTGGCGCTCGGTCGAGCGGCTCGGGCGGCGCAAGCCGGTGGTCGCGGTCCTCGGGGACGTCGCGGCGAGCGGCGGCTACTACATCGCGGTCGGGGCGGCGGAGATCATCACCGGGCCGAACACGCTCACGGGCTCCATCGGCGTCGTGGGCGGCAAGCTGGTGCTGGGGGAGGCCTTCGCGCGCCTCGGCGTCCACACGGAGCTCGTGCTCGGCGCGCCCGGCGCGTCCACGTTCAGCGCCGAGGTCCCGTTCGACGAGGTCCAGCGGCTGCGGTTCCGTGCCGGGCTCCAGCGTTTCTACCGGGCGTTCGTCGATCGCGTCGCGGCCGGGCGCCGCCGCCCCTACGACGCCATCGAGCCCCTCGCACGCGGGCGCGTCTGGACCGGCCGCCGCGCCGTGGAGCTCGGCCTCGCGGACCGGATCGGCACGGTGGACGACGGCATCGCCCGCGCGGCTCATCTCGCCGGGGTCACCTCGCCCGCCACGGTCGAGGTGCGTCTCGGCATCCCGACGCCACGGTGGTTGCGCGTGGCGCGTGCGTTCACCGAGGGGGTGGCGCCCGAGCTGCGGCTCCTCCCGCGGCTGCCCGAGTCCGCCCGCCTCCTGGCCGAGCACCCCGGCGTGCCGCTCCTGCTCTGGCCCTGGGACATCGACGTGAAGTGAGGCGCGCTCGGGGCGGGCCCCCCCGCCGCGCGACAGGACCCGGACCCGTGGGTAGACTGCCGGGACCGGGAGCGCCGTGGCTCGTCGTTTCGCGTGGACCCCCCCCTGCCTGCTCGGTGCCCTGCTCGTCCTCGGCACGTTCGGGTGCGCGCCCGCGCCGAAGGGGCCGCCGAACATCCTGCTGGTCTCCATCGACACGTTCCGCGCCGATCGCGTGGGCGCGTTCGGAAACGCGGACGGGCTGACGCCGAACCTCGATCGCTTCGCGAAGGAAGCGACGGTGTTCTCGCACGCCTACGCGCAGTCGACGATCACCGGCCCCTCGCACGCCAGCATCCTCACGAGCCGGTACCCCTCGGAGATCGCGGGCACGAGCCGCGCCCCGTCGATCGGCAAGGACATGTACACGCTCCCGGAGGTGCTCGGAACCTACGGGTACCAGACCGCCGCGCGCGTCGCCGGGGGGGATCTCAACCCGCTGATGGGACCCACGCGCGGGTTCGACAGCTACGAGTCCTCGGTGGACTTCGGGTCGTTGTGGCACACCCTGCCGATGGCGGTCGACTGGCTCGACGCCGCCGATCCCGCGAAGCCCTTCTTCCTCCTGCTCCACGGCTACGACACCCACTCGACCTACCTCAAGCCCACGCCGTTCGGCTTGTTGACCACGGGTGTCTCCGTGCTGACGCCGGCGCAACAGGCCACCCTGAACGCCACGGAGCTGGTGCTGGACGGGAAGCGGCACGCGAACTTCGACCTCCTCGACGGGGTCACGAAGAGCCTGCTCCGGCCGCGCTCGGCGGAGGGGAAGGCGCGGCTCGAAGAGCTCACGTCGCACACTCCGCGGCCCCTGCCGGTCGTGCCGCCCGAGGACGAGGCGCTCATCCGCAAGGTCTACGACGGCGCGGCGGCCTACGCGGATGTGCAGTTCGGCTTCCTGCTCGCGAAGCTCGAGGCGCGCGGGCGCCTCGACGACACCGTGATCGTCGTGCTGGGGGACCACGGGGAGGCGCTGGGCGAGGACGGTCTCTTCCACCGGTGCTGCTCCCTCGAAGATGGGCTCACGCACGTGCCGCTGCTCGTCCGCCTCCCGGGTGGCGAGGGGGGCGGCCAGCGTGTCGACGGTGTCGTCGAGCTCGTCGACGTCATGCCGACGCTCCTGGAGTTCGCGGGCGCGACGCTCCCCGCGGGGATCAAGGGCGTCTCGCTGACCCCCGCGCTTCGGGGTGAGCCGTTCACCGGGCGCCGCGCGGCGCTCACGCAGGGGGGGGGCGGCATCCGCATGATCTCGGCGCGGAGCCAGGCAGGACGCCTCACCTACACCGGCGTGCAGGCGATCTCCGATGTCCTCGGGGACATCGTGACCGCCGCGCAGCTCCCCGGCCCGGCCTTCGAGGCCACGGAGGGGGCGGACGCCGCGGAGCAGGCCGCGCTGCGGGCGGAGATGGTGCGCTGGGTGAACAGCCTGTCCCCGTCTCCACTCCAGGCGGCCGTGCTCCTGCCGCCCGAGCTCCGGGACACCCTCCGGGCCAAGGGCTACTGGGACGCCCAATGATCGCGCTCCTGTGGCTCTGGGGCTGTGGCCCGCAGTGGACCGACGTGGGGGCCCTCGCGCCGACGCTCGCGCGCATGGACGCCGACCGCGACGGGAGGGTCGCCCAGGCCGAATACGACGCCCTCGCGTTCCACGGCGAGCCCTTCGAGAGCGTGGACACCGACAAGAGCGGGGCGCTCTCGGCGGATGAGCTCCTCGCCATCGTCCAGGCGAGCGACCCCGCGAGCCTGACCGTCATGAAGAACGTCCCGGGCACGCCCCGGCGCGGCCAGGCAGGGAAGAAGAAGAGCAAGAAGAGCAGCGGCTCGGCGGGCGGCAAGTCGTCGAAGCCGACCCAGAAGATCGAGGACATGCCGGTCGACAGCAAGCGGATCCGCTCGGAGGCCCAGTTCGTCGTCAAGATGATCCTCGAGTCCGTGCGTGCGGAGGTGCGGGTCGTGGCGCCGAACCACGCGCTGCCGACGGACGACGAGATCAAGGTGGCGGCGGGGACCTCGGACATCCGCACCGCCGAGTGCCGCGCGTTGCTCCTGCGCATGGAGACCGCCTCGGACGAGGTCGGGGTGGCCTTCCCCGCGGGGCTGCGCGCCGCGGCGCTGGCGAAGTTGCCGGTCGCCGAGAGCTTCACGCCCTCGCCGGAGGACGAGCTCGGCACCCCCGCGCGCCCCGGCGTCTCTAGCGCCCCCGGCG
>JAUXTN010000212.1 GCA_030684355.1 Pseudomonadota bacterium | reverse complement strand
GCTGCGGCCCGCGACCGCGCGGCGCCCGCACGACCGTCGCCCCCGCGCGCGTCGCCACCGCCACCGTGTCGTCGGTGCTGCCGCCGTCGGCCACGACGATCTCGTCCACGTCGCCCAGCGCACCGAGCAGCCTGGGCAGGGCCCTCCCCTCGTTCAGCGTCGGGATGACGACGGAGATCACCCGCCGCCCGCGCGGACCGCCTCGTACTCGTCGAGCGTGCCGATGTCGGTCCACCGCCCGGCGTGCACGACGCCGCGCACGACGCCGGTGGGGATGAGGGCGCGGTAGGCGGTGCGGATGATGCACTGCTCGCCGGGGGGGACGAGCTCCAACGCGACACGATGGAGGACGTGCACGCCGGTGAAGTGGAGGGCGGGGTCGCCCGTGCCGACGACGTTCTGGATGCCGCGCACGACGCCGTCCACGAGGGAGACGCCGGTGTGGACGGGGGTGGCCTGGGGGCGCAGGGCCATGACCGCGGGGGCGTCGATGGCCCAGAGCGCGCCGAGGTCGATGTCGGAGAGGATGTCGCCGTTGACGACCACGAAGCGCTCGGCGAGGTGGGGCGCCGCGTGCTTGAGCCCGCCGCCGGTGCCGAGGATGGCGGGGGCCTCGACGATGACGGTCACGCCGGGCTTGTCGCGCGCCCAGTCGACGACCTGGTCAGCGAGCCAGAACGCGTTGACCACGACCTCTTCGTGCCCGTGGCGGCGCAGGTGCTCGAGGGTGTGGTCGAGCATCGGCCGGCCGGCCACCGGGAGGAGCGGCTTGGGGGTGTGGAGCGTGAGCGGCCGGAGGCGGGTGCCGAGCCCGGCGGCGAGCACGAAGGCGGTGGCGGACACGGAGGCACCCCGGTTCTCGGTGCAGACCTAACGGGTCCGCGGCCCGGAAGGCACCGCGCGGAGCCCGCCGTTCCGGCCCGGCACGGTGCCGGCACGGTGTCCGCAAAAATCGCGGCCGGCTGCCCTGGACGGGGCGTAAACCGTGGTGAAGTTGGGCCTCCCCTGCCGGACTCGGGAGAGGGCGACCCCCGCCCTTGCCCGCCCGCGCCACCCCGAGGCCCCGCCACCATGAACACCCTCGCCGCCGTGCTGGTCGAAAAGTTCGCGCGCTCCGCCGACGCCACCGCGATGCACTACCTCGACGAGGGCGTGTGGAAGTCGCAGACCTGGCGCGAGTCCGAGGCCCGGGTCGCCTCCACCGCGGAGAACCTGCGCGCCCTCGGCGTCGAGCGCGGCGATCGCGTCGCGATCCTCGGCACCACGCACCCGCGCTGGTTGGAGGCGGACTTCGCCACCTTGTGCCTCGGCGCCGTGAGCGTCGGCATCTACCCGACGCTCCGCCCCGAAGCCGTGCGCTACCAGCTCGGCCACTCCGGCGCGAAGGTGCTCCTCGTCGAGTCCCAGGCCGACTTCGACCGCCTCGCGCCGGTGCTGACGGACCTCCCCGGGCTCTCCGTACGCCTCTGGGACCTCCCCGAGAAGCCCTACGACCTCGCGGCGTTCCGGGCCCGCGCCCGCGACGTGCGCCCCGAGGAGCCGTGCGCGATCTTCTACACGTCCGGCACCACGGGCGATCCGAAGGGTGCGGTCATCACGCACGCGGCGATGGTCTCGGTGTGCAAGGCGTCGCTCAAGCCGATGCCGATGCACCCCGGCGAGCGTTCGATCGTGTTCCTGCCGCTCGCGCACTCGCTCCAGCGGATGGTCGCCTACCGCGGCCTCCTCGAGGAGGTGAGCGCGCACTTCTGCCCGTCGATCGACCGCATGACGGAGGTGCTGCCCCTGGCGCAGCCCTCGGTCATCGCGACGGTGCCGCGCATGCTCGAGAAGATCAAGGCGGGGATCGAGGCGATGGTGGCCAAGAGCTCGCCGTTCCGCCAGCGCCTGTTCCGGGCGGCGATCACAGCCGGGCTGGAGCGCTCCCGCGCGTTGGAGGAGAAGCGCCCCGTGCCGCGGCTCACGGCGTGGAAGTGGGCCCTGGCGGACCGCGTCGTGTTCCGCCGCGTGCGTGCCCGGTTCGGCGGCAACCTGCGCCTGTTCGCGGTCGGCGGCGCCCGGCTCGATCCGGGCGTGGCGCGGTTCTTCCACGCCATGGGCATCTCGGTGTGCGAGGCGTGGGGCCTCTCCGAGACCTGCGCGCCCGCTACGCTCAACAACCCGGAGGACTTCCGCTTCGGCACCGTCGGAAAGCCGCTCGAGGGCACGGAGATCAAGCTCGAAGCCGACGGCGAGGTGCTCGTGCGCGGGCCGGGCCTCTTCTCCGGCTACTGGGACGATCCCGTCGCGACCGCGAACGCGTTCACGCCCGACGGCTACTTCCGCACCGGCGACATCGGCGAGCTGCACGACGGCTACCTGAAGATCGTCGACCGCAAGAAGGAGCTCCTCGTCACGAGCGGCGGCAAGAACATCCCGCCGGTGAACATCGAGAAGCGGCTCGAGGGCGGCATCGTGGGGCAGGCGGTCGTCATCGGGAGCGAGCGCCCCTACCTCGTCGCGCTGCTCGCGCCGGACCCCGACCACGCCGCCGGGATGGATCGCGCCGCGCTCCACGCCGCCGGGGAGGCCCGCATCAAGGAGGTCAACGCCGTGCTCGCCCCGTTCGAGCAGATCAAGCGCTTCGCGTGGCTCCCGGACCCGCTCTCGGTCGACAACGGCATGTTGACCCCGACGCTGAAGCTGAAGCGCCGCATCATCAACGAGGCCTACCAGGACGTGATCGAGGGCCTCTACTCGTAGGTCAGACGCCGAGGGTCATCGCCAGCACTTGGCGCACGATGCCGGAGATGCCCACGCACCCGCAGCACAGCACGAAGAGCACGAGCATCGCCAGCGCGACGTAGAGGAAGGTCTTCTGCCCGGTGGCGTCGGTGTTGTAGACGTCCACCTCCGTCTGCGCGACGCTCTCGCCGCCCGCCACCGGCCCGCCCCACGCCGCCAGGAACGGCTTCACCTGCGGCTGGACCGGCGGGCGGTCGACGTCGATGAGCACGATGCGGTCGCCCACGCCGTCGAGCGTGAGCCGCGCGGTGTCCGTGCTCGTGCGCGGGAAGTGCGAGATCGTGACGTTCGACCGGGCGCCGGCGAGGCGCGCGATGACGTCCCACCGGTCGGTGCCGGCGGCCTGCGTCATGCGGATGACGAGGAAGCGCTGCTGGGTGAGCCCGACCGTCCACCACGTGCGTTCCAAGCCGTGGCCGCGCTCGATGGTGCGGCCCTCGCCCGCGATCTGCGCGAGGACGGACTCTCCGGGCAGGAGCATGTCGGCGAAGGAGCTCTCGGCCATCGGTCCCCAGGGAGGGCGCGACCTTAGCACGCGCGTAGGGCCCGTTACTGTCCCGTTCCGAGGCGCGTGGTACATCGGAAGGACGAGAGAGGGCCTCCCCGCGATGCGCATCACCCTGGTCAATCCGCCGCTCGACACGGTGCTCGCCAACGGCCACGTCAGCCCGGTGACCGCCTACCTCTTCTACAACTCGGCGCCGCTCGGCCTCCTCTACATCGCGGCCGTGCTGGAGCAGACCGGGCACAAGGTGTTCGTGCTCGACGCCGCCGCGGAGATGCTCGACGTCGCCGGCACCGTGCGCGCGATCCAGGCCACCCGCCCCGACGTCGTCGGCATCGGCTCCACCACCGTCGTCTTCGAGACCACCAAGATCCTCGGCGCCGCGCTCAAGGGCGCGCTGCCGGACATCCCCCTCGTGCTCGGCGGCTACCACGTCACGCTCCTGCCAGAAGAGGCGATGAGCCACCCGTGCTTCGACGTGGGCGTGCTCTCCGAGGGCGAGCACACCATGGCGGATCTGTGCGACCACTACGCCGGTCGCAAGCCGCTCGACGACGTGCAGGGCATCTGCTACCGCAAGCCCGACGGCGTCCTGCACTTCACGCCGTCCCGGCCACGCTTCAAGGACCTCGACAAGCTCCCCTTCCCGGCGCGGCACCTGCTCCCGCAGGACCTCTACCGGCCCATCCCCATCGACGAGCACGCGTCGCCCAAGTTCGCGATGATGACCTCGCGCGGCTGCCCGCACGCCTGCGCCTTCTGCCAGAAGGCGAAGTCCGGCTACCGCAGCCACTCCCCCGAGTACATCGCGGACGAGGTCGAGCACCTCGCCCGGGACTTCGGCGCGAAGGACATCGCCTTCGTCGACTCGCTCTTCTGCGCCTCGAAGAAGCGCGTGATGGGCATCATGGACGAGTTCATCCGCCGCGACATCGCGAGCAAGGTGAGCTGGACCTGCTCCTCGCGCGTCGAGGTGGTCGACAAGGAGCTCCTCCAGCGCATGAAGGACGCCGGCTGCTGGCGCACCCGCTTCGGCATCGAGTCCGGCTCCGATCGCGTGCTCGACTTCATCTCGAAGGGCATCACCAAGGAGAAGATCCGCGCCGCCATCACCGCCGCGCACGAGGTGGGCCTCCGCCCGAAGGCGTTCTTCATCGTCGGCCACATGCCCGACACCGCGGAGACCATCCGCGAGACCATCGACTTCGCGAAGACCATCCCGCTCCACGACGTGACGGTGCAGATCAACACGCTGCTCCCGAAGACGCCGCAGATGGAGATCTGGGAGCGCGAAGGCAGCAAGTGGGGCCGCCTCATCAACGAGTCGACCGACGAGAAGTCCTTCTGGGAGCCGACGTTCGTGCCGTGGGGCCTGGAGCCCGAGGACATCGTCAACTTCCACCGGCAGTTCTACCGCGAGTTCTACTTCCGCCCGATCACCATCGCGCGGCACCTCGAGACCATCAACAGCTGGCGCGACGTGTACAAGTACGCCTCTGCGTCGAGCCTGTTCTCGTTCCTGTTCTACAACGCCGAGAAGCCGAGCCTGAACATGCTGAAGTCGGCGTTCGGGATGGGCGCGGCGGACGAGAACGCGGCTTAGCTTTCGGGCCTTCGGGATCTTGGGGCGGGGGGCGGAGCCCCCCGCAACGCCCCCCGCGCCTCCTTGACCCCACCCGTTTCCGGGGGCGCGGAGCCGCCCCCGGAAACGGTCGGGGCCCCGTCGGCGGCGCTACGAGCCGCCCTTGCGTGTCGCCGCCGTCGGACGCGCCGCCGGGCGCGTCCTTTGGGCGGCTCCGCCTGGCGGCGCCGGGTACCGCACCTCCGTGCCCGTCACGTCGGCGAAGGGCGTGAGGACGGCGCGGTCGCGGTGAGCGGCGTCGCGGACGTGCCACACCTCCCACCCGCGTACGAGCAGGTGGTCCGCGAGGATGCGCCGGTGGCAGCGCCACCAGAGGATCTCCGCGCACATCAGCGCGGTGGGACGGGCCTCCGCGAGGGCCTCCAGCGCGGCGAGGCCCACCTGGAACGGCGCGGTGGCCGCGTAGTCGGCGTAGCCGCGGAACGCGGGGTGCTCCCACCCGAGGTTGTCGTCGCCCAGCACCCTCCGCCGCCCGCCCAACGCCCCGAGGTGGACGTACCGGTCGGCGCCGAGGCGCGCCGCGAGCGAGTCCGCGTTGAACTGGGGGTTCGCCCGCGAGCGGGTGAACTGCCGCACGTCGGCGACCTGCGCGATGCCCCACGCGTCGAGCACGGCCACGAAGTCCTCCAAGGACCGGTTGGAGTGCCCGATGGTCCAGACGGTGCGCATGTCCGAACGTTCACACCGCGACGCCGTTCCGACCGCCTGCGCCGCCCGCGCTCGCGCCCGCGCTAAAGTGCCCCCCATGCGCGGCGCCACCCAGGTCCTGGTCGATTGTCCCCACTGCCGGGTCGAGTCCGCGCTCGTCGAGCTGCTCGACCCCAGCGAGCGCATCGGGGTGGCGCTGGAGGGCCGGTGCCGCCTGTGCGGCTACGCCACCGAGCTCGGGGAGGTCGTGCGGTTCGGGCACCCCTTCGTCGCGCCGGACGAGGTCGTCGCGGCGCTGGGCCGCTGGGCCGCCGAGGACGGCGAGGCCGACGTGGTCGTGTTCGCGGTCGCCAACTTCAACGGCCGCGACCCCGCGGGGATCGCGCGCGCCGTGCTCGCGGGCGAGCGCGTGGACACCGGCTTCGACGTCATCGCGTGGCTCTTCCCGGGGCTCCAGGGCGGGCGGCGCCCCGACGACGAGGAGCGGCGGCCGCGGGTGGGTCCCGGGCCGGCGCCGACGATCCCGCTGCCCCCGCGGCCGACGGTGCCGTCCGCCGCGACCGGGCCGACCGCTACGCCGTCTCCGGGGGGTCCAGGGGGGCCCGTGGCCCCCCTGGCGGGGCGTTACGGGGCAGAGCCCCGTCCCAACGAGACCGAACGTACCAGCGTCCCGCCGCCGCCCCTGCGTGGGCCGGGGTCACAGGCCGATCCCCGCGACATCGCCCGGGCGCTCGCGAGCGTGATGCTGGCGGACGGGCGCATCCGCCCTGCCGAGCAGCGGTTCCTCGACGCCGCGCTTGTGCGGATGGGCGCGCCGCCGCTGAACCCCGCCGACCTCCGCGTGTGGCGCCCGACGGAGCTCGGCCCGGTGCCCGACCCCGCGGGCCTGCTGGAGACGATGCGGTTGCTCGCCCTGTGCGACCACGAGGCCGACGGCAGCGAGCAGCGCGTGCTCCGGGAGTTCGCGCGCGCGTGGCAGGTGCCGCTCCGGAAGACGGCGATGCCGCGCTCGGGGGCGATGGCCGAGCTCGGCCGCGCGTTGCGACGATTGCTGGTGGCGTAGTCGGCGCACGAACCCCGGCGAACGGGCGCGCGTGCGATAGTCCCCCCGCTTTCGGAGCCTTCGTGCTGCACGCCCCGCCCCAACGCGATCCCGCCCTCGCCGAGGCGACGGCCCGCTTCGTGGACCAGTTCGCCGCCGCCCGGGCGAACGTCGGGAAGGTCATCCTCGGGAAGGACGACGTCATCTTCAAGGTCCTCCTCGTGATGATCGCGAAGGGCCACATCCTCCTGAAGGACGTGCCCGGCACGGGGAAGACGATGCTGGCGCGCGCCATCGCGGCCACGCTCGCGTGCGACTTCCGGCGCATCCAGTTCACGCCCGATCTCTTGCCGATGGACATCACCGGCACGAACGTCTTCGACTTGCGACAAAAACAATTCACGTTCCAGCCCGGGCCGGTGTTCACGCACCTGCTCCTCGCGGACGAGCTCAACCGCGCGACGCCGAAGACCCAGTCCGCGCTCCTCGAGGTCATGGCCGAGGGGCAGTGCACGGTCGAGGGCGTGACCCACAAGCTGCCGCCGCCGTTCCTCACCATCGCGACGATGAACCCGCTCGACCACGATGGGACCTACGCGCTCCCAGCCGCGCAGCTCGACCGCTTCACGATGCAGCTCTCGATGGGCTTTCCGAGCCCCGACGCCGAGATGGCGATGCTCGACGTGCACCTCGGAGCGCGCCCGCCGGTGGATGACCTCACGCCGGTCATCGACCGCGACACCTTCCTCTCCTGGCAGGACCTCGTGACGCGCGTGTTCCTCTCCACCGAGATGAAGCGCTACCTGGTGAGCCTCGCGGGGGCCATGCGGTCGGACGCACGGGTGCTCTCGCCGCCGTCGCCGCGCGCCATGATCATGCTGGCGCGCGTGTCGCAGGCCCATGCGCTCACGAAGGGCCGCGACTACGCCACCCCCGAGGACGTGCGCGCGCTCGCCCCCGAGGTCCTCGCGCACCGCATGATCATCAGCGGGGACGAGGTGGGCGTCGGCTACGTCCAGAGCGTGCTCGAGAAGGTGCCGCTCTTGTGATCCGCCACGTCCTCGGCATCGCTTGGCACCTCGGCGGGATGTTCCTCCTCCCGTTCGTGCTCGGTTTTGTCGCCGCGCTGTTCTTCGAGGTGAGCGAGATCGCCGACACGATGTGGGTGATGCTCGGGCTCTCGGCCCTCGTGATCGCCCCGGCGTTCTTCTTCCAGCTCGTCGGCGTGGCGCTGAAGGTGGGGCGCGAGGGCCGGCTCCTGCGCGCGCGTGGGCGGCTGGGCCTGGAGACCGGCCTCGCCGCGGTGCACCGCCACGTGCGCGTCGTGACGCCGCGGGGTTGGGCGGTCCTGTTCACGGGGCTCTCGTTCGTCGTGTGCGCGCTTGGCGCGAAGTGGGCGAGCCTCTCGGTGCTCGCGGTGCTGGCGCTGCTGCTCTTCTACGGGATGGTCGGCGCGACCTCGTTCCTCTCGACGTTCCTGGTCGGCACGTTCGAGACCGGCGTGAAGCGCCGCGGGTCGATCTCGCGGGAGATGGTGCCCGCCGTGGTGCTCTCCGGCGAGCCCGCGGAGGAGCGGTTCACGTTCCGGCGCGTGCCCGTGCCGCCGGGCTTCTACCTGCTCGTCGAGGACGTGCTCCCCGCCCGGCTCGGCACGACCAGCCGCTACGCCGTGGGGGCCGGGGCGCGCCGGGAGGAGCTGCTCGTCGGCGGGCGGCTGCGCATCACGCCGCGCGGGCTCTACCAGCTCGGGCCGGCGGAGGTCTACTACCAGGACATCCTCGGCCTCACGCGCATCTCGCTCGCGAGCCTCGCCACGGCCGAGCTGAAGGTGCTCCCGCGGTTCCGCGCGCTGGAGATCAAGGAGCCGCCCCGGAGCCGCCTCCAGGCCCCCGACGTCATCACGCGGCCGCACCGGTTCGCGACGGAGGACCACTTCCGCTTCCGCGAGTACGTCTCCGGCGACGACACCCGGCGCATCCACTGGAAGCTCTCGATCCGGACCGGGCACCTCACGCTCCGCCAACCGGAGACCCGCGAGGTGAGCACCCGCACCGTCCTGATCGCGCTCGACACGTACCTGCCGGCCGGGCGCATGCTCGAGGACGCCGTGGGGGTCGAGGAGGTGCTCGATCGGCTCGTGGAGACCTTCCTGGCGCTCGCGAAGGAGCTCGTCGAGCGCGGCGACCGCGTGTCGATCGTGGCGGTGGCGCGGCGGCCGGACGGCGCGGGGCTGGGCGTCGAGACGATCGTGTGCGCGCGCGGCGGGCACCAGCGCTGGCAGGACCTCGGCGCCCGCGTCGTGTGGCAGGGGCAGTACGATCTGCCCCAGATCCTCGACGCCGTGGGGAAGGGGGTCAACGGGATCGTGGTGTCGAGCCGCTTCCAGGCGCCGCCCCCCGCCGTGGCCGAGGGGCAGTCGCTCACGTGGGTCTACCTCCCGCCGGAGGAGGCCCTGGGCTCGAGTGACCCCACGCTCCTCCAGGTGCTCGCCGGCACCAAGGTCAACGCCGCCAGCTGGCTCTTCCGGCTGCCCTACCTCGCGGGCAGCGACGAGAACGCGTTCACCGCGCAGCTCCGCACCGTCAGCTTCCACATGGCGCGGCTCGCGGCGCGCCGCCGGCTCCGGGCGATCGCGAAGGTCAACGGCCAGCGCACGATGCAGGCGCTCGTGGCGCGTGGGGACGCCGTCTACCGGCTCGAGCCGGGGGTCGGCTCCCACCGGCTCGTCGGGCTCGCGGGCGGCGGGCTCTCGCGGGGGGCGGCGTGAAGTCGACGTTCCGCCCGCACGCCACGGCGTCGTCCCTGACCGTGTGGCAGGCCATGAAGGAGGCCGCGGTCCCGGTGATCGCGTACCACGCGTGCGCGCTCTTCGCGTTCCTGGCCTTCAGCGCGGTGATCCTCTTGGCCGAAGCCGGCGATGTCGGGGGGGCGATCGTCATCCTCCTCGGCCTCGGCATGACGACGCTCGCGGGCATCGTGGGCGGCCAGGTGCTCGCGTTCCTACGGGTGCGCACGTGGATCGTCGTGCTGTTCGGGGTGGGATGCTGGATCGCGTCCATCGCCGTGGCCGCCGCCGGCGCCGCGAGCGGCCTCGGCGACGTCGGCATCCTCTTCGCGCTGGCCCTGTGGCTCCTCCCGATCGCGCTCACCGGCGGGCTCTGGAGCCTGGAGACCCACCGCGCCTTGTGGTCCGCATGGGTGCCGCTCGTCTACTCGGTCTCCGCCGTCATCATCTGGACCGAGCACCGCGGCAGCGTCGCCAACTGGTTCGCCGGCGAGAAGTGGGCCATCTGGGACCTCGTCAGCGTCGGCATCCTCGGCATCACGGTGGCGCTCCTGCTGGTCTACCTCGTGACCCGCGAGACCCACCGCCTCGCGCTCTGGCGGCGCGGCCCCACGGCCCCGCTCGCGCCGAGCCTCACGGAGACCGGCAGCGCCCGGCCGCGCATCACGTTCTTCGGCATGGTGCTGCTGATGGGCCTCGCCGGGGTGCTCACCATCGCGACCGCCGCGGTGGCGCCCTACCTCTGGCGCACAGGCCCCGCCGACCGCGAGGGCGAGGGGGAGGGCTACGAGCAGCCCCAGGAGCAGGAGGCCCCGGCCGAGCCAACGGAGGAGCCCAGCGAGAACGGCTTCATGAAGCGCATGGGCGAGGCCCTCCAGAAGATGGGCGAGCAGGTGGTCGAGGCGGGGCAGAAGTCCGCGGGCTCGATCTGCACGATCCTGACGCTCCTCCTGCTCGGCCTCATCGGGATCCTCCTCGGGTGGCGCCCGCTGAAGCGGCTGTTCGTCATCCGCCACCTGAAGGAGCCCTTCTGGAACGTGCCGCCGACGGCCCGCATCGAGCAGGGCTGGCGGCTGGTGGAGATCGCGATGGGCGACGCCGGCGTGTTCCCCACCGCCGGAGAGGACGCCGCGGGGCTCGCCCGGCGCGCGGGGCCCGTGCTCGCCCGGCTCTCCCCCGTGGAGGTGCACGGGCTGGAGGACGCCGCGGAGGTCGCCGACCGGGTGCGCTTCGGCCTCGGCGTCGGCCCCGAGGACCTCGAGGTCATGCAGCGCTTCTCGGGCTGGGCCATCGACACGGTGTGGGAGCGGCTCGGCGACCGCGAGCAGATCCGGTGTCTCTACCGGGAGCTCTGATCGGCCGTCCGTGCGGGCCCGGGGAGAGAGCGGGGCTGTCGCAGGCCCGACGGGAACCCGCAGTTCCTACGGGGCCGGCTGGGCCGGCTCGGTCGCGGCGCCCTGGGTGGTGCCCGCGGGGACCGCGCCGTCCGCGGGGACCGCGCCGTCCGCGGCGGTGGCGCCGTCCGCGGCTGGACGGGGCTCGAGCGCGGTGAGGCGCGCTTCGAGGGCCTGGATCTCCCGCTGGAGCTCGACATCGCGGCGCGCGGCCCGCACGTCGAGCGAGACCGCGCCGATGGTGACGGCCTTGAGCTCGCGGTAGACGAAGATCGAGAACGCGAAGGCGAGGAGCGCCGACACCGCGGCCACCGCGACGACGGTTGGGATGTTCTCGGGCGAAATCACGCTGCGCTCGGGATCAGACATGGGCGACTCCTACCGTGGCGCCGGCGGTAACCGCCGGCCTGGCTACATGTACCACTCGGCACCGATCGTCACGGAGCCGCGGTAGAAGCCCCAGTAACGGGCACTGTACGGGATGTTCGCGCCGAGCACGATCACCACAGGCTTCTTCTCGTGGGTGATGAACACCCCGGTCTTGTTCGCGAGGAGGGTGGGGAAGCCCCCCTTGCTCGGGACGAACTTCATGCCGAAGCTCGCGACCATGAACTGGAAGGTCTTGAAGTCCTGCTGGCCGAGGTACTTCAGCGTGCCGGTGGTCTCGACGTAGGCGTAGACGACCTCGTTGGCGCGCAGCTCGGCGTTGAAGCCGTAGAACATGCGGAGGCCGGCGGGATCGCGGAGCTCGAGGTCCACGCCGAACTCGCCCTGGAGGTAGAGCCCCTGGAGGATCGGGAGCTTCTGACCGGCCATGATCGCCGGGCGGATGCCGGGGAAGGTGGGGCCGGTGTTCAGCTTCAGATCCAGCGCGGCGGAGAGCACCGTGTTGGTGCGCGCCGACTTGATGACGCCGTACTTGGCGCCGAGCACGATGGCCGGGCCCGTCACGTCCTGGTCGATGCCGGCGTGCGCCGAGAAATTCCGCAGGAGCTGGAACTCGGCGTCGAGGTGCGGCGCGAACCAGTTCGGGATGCCGATCTCGGCGCTGGCGCCGATGCGCGTGCGCGGGTCGGCCGAGGCGAATTGTAGCGGCGACGTGAAGTTGAGCTCGCGGTTGGCGGCGTCCTCGCGGCGCGCGCCCTGATCGCTGCCGGGGACGCGCTCTCCGAAGAGGTCGGCGGAGAGGCTCTCCATCCGCTGCTCGATGCGCTCCCTGAAGAGGGACTTCGGGTACTTCTCGAGGTAGGCCTCCCAGGCGATGAGCTCCTCGTCGGGCGTGACCTCTTTGAGCTTCTTCTCGGCGTCCCGGTAGATCTGGGCGGTGTCCTCGCCGGGGCCGCGGGGCTTCACGGTCTCCTGGTCTTCCTCGTCGCGGAATTCCAGCTCTTCCTCGTCCTCGTCGATGAAGTCGAGGTCTTCGGGCTCGCCCGCCTCATCTTCCTTGTCGTCCTCTTCCAGGCGCTTCGGCGGGGGGACGTCGCCGCCCTCCTCCTCGAAGTCGCCCTCGTCCGGCATCTCTTCTTCTGTATAGTCTTCTTCTTCCTCGGCTTTTGGCTTTTCCTTGGGCGCGGCGTACGCGGGTGCCGCGACGATGAGCGCGAGGAGGGCCGAGAGGCCGAGAAGACGACGCATACAGTCTCCGAGGACGGGCGCGGAGGATAATACAGGCAAGCGACAGGCGCGACGACTGCGTGGGACCGATGTCTCATGGAGTACGGGAGCGCGAGGCGATGGGGAGGGGATTCGGGATGGAGGGAACGGCCACGACCGCCGAGGATGGCGCACGCGCGGAAGAGGTGCGCGCCTGGCTCGTGCAGCTCCGCGGGGGCGCACCTTTCCTGTCGGCGGCCGACGGCAAGCTCCTCGCCGACTGGCTCGACGCCCGGATCCCCGTGCCGACCATCCTCCACGGCATCGAGGTGGTCGCCGAGCGGCGGCGTGCCAGGCGCACCCGCACCCCGTTCACCTTGTTGAGCTGCCGGGGGACCGTCGAGAAGCTCGCCCGCTCCGGTGGCGGGTGGCGCGTCCCCGCGGATCTCCGCGCGGCCCTCGCGCCCGCCGACTCGACCACCGGGGGCTCGGACGTGCTCGTGGCGGAGGCCCTGGCCTCGCTCGGCGCGCTTCCCATGGTGGACCCCGAGATCTGGGCGCGCGCCGCCTGCGCGGTCCTGCGGGACTTCCATACGAGGGTCTGGGACTCGCTCCCGCCCGACGAGCGGGCCACCATCCTCGCGGACGCCGCGGCGGATCTCGCTCCGCTCAACGGCCTGCTCGGCGAGGACGGCTTCCTTCGCGCCTGCGAAGAGCACGCCCGCGATCGCGTCCGCGCGCGCTACCCTACGTTGTCGGCCACCCGGGTGTGGGAGGAGTTCGGGCTTGGAGTGGCATGAGGGCTACAAGGTGCTGGCGGACGCGGGTCGGGGCGTCGCGCGGGCCGAGGTCACGCCGGGCCCGGTGTGTCCGTTCTGCGGCGGCGTGGGGCGGCGCGAGCTCGAGATCGGCGGGGTCGTGCGCGTCGGCAAGTGCCGGTGCCAGCGCGTGGTGGACCGCGTGGCGATCTTCAACGCCGCGGGGGTGCCCGCGCGCCACGCCGAGAGCACGATGGAGAACTTCGAGCAGAACCTCCCCATCCCGAACCCCGCGTGGAAGTACACCCGCGCCTGGCTCGACGCCTTCCGGCCCGGCCAGGAGGCCCGCGGGCTGGTGCTCCACGGCGATCCGGGCCGCGGCAAGACCCACCTCATGGTGGCCGCCGTGCGCGAGCTCATCTTCCGCCACGGCGTCTCCGCGCGCTTCGTCGAGTTCACCCACCTCCTCTCGCGCATCCGCGAGGGCATCGACCGCAACGACGGCGACGCCACCACGCTGACCCCGCTCGTGCAGGTGCCCGTGCTCGCGATCGACGAGCTCGGGAAGGGCCGGAAGACCGACTGGGAGCAGACGATCATCGACGAGATCATCACCCGCCGGTACAACTCGGGCGGCGTGCTGCTCGCCACGACGAACTTCCCGCTGCGGCCCGTGGAGGGGCGCGGGCGGGCGGCGAGCTCCTCGCTGGCCACCGGGGGCCTGGAGACGCTCTCCGAGCGGCTCGGGGAGCGCGTCTTCAGCCGGCTCCGGGAGACCATCCAGTTCGCACCCGCGCTCGGCGAGGACTACCGGGCGCTCCGCGGGATGTCGCGGTAGCAGGGCCGGCTCGTCGCGCGGCCCGGGGGCCGTCGATGGGTCCCGGGCGGTCTCTGGCCGACATTACCAGGCGCGCGCGAGCCTACTCGGCGGGGGTCGCCTCCAGCACCTGCTCGTAGTCGTCCCCGTCCCACCACAGGCTCACGAACGCGAAGCGTTCGGACGTCCACTGGAGCTCGAGCGCCGCGACCGGATCGGCCACGGTCGGCTCCGGCATGGCGACGATGTCGGCCGCGGCGATGTCTCCGCCGGCCTCGAAGAACTCCGGCACCCCGTCGACGAGGTTCCCGCGCGTGTCGGCGGTGCCGAGGCCCGCGAGGGACACGTCCACGAGGCCGTCGTCGGTGCGGAGGGCGATGGCCACGGGGATCCGCAGGGAGTCGACGCATTCGACGGCGATCATCAGGGTCTCGTCCCCGATGCCGAAGCCGCCGTTGGTCACGGTGTCGACGGTCGTGGAGTCGATGCCGATCACGTCCCCCACGCCGCGCGCGACCGTGGCCGTGCCGGTGACGGAGCCGCCGGCGGCGTAGGCGCCGGCGAAGGCGTGCGTGCCCTCGATCACGGCGAGGAGGTCGGCGGCGGAGACCGCGAGGTCCCCGATCGTCTCGTCGTCACCGAGCACGACCTCCTCGGACTCGCAGGAGGGCCGGTGGACCTGGATGCAGGCGGTCGACAGCAGGAAGAGCATGGCGAAGCGTACCTCCGGAAGGGCGGGAACGCGTGGGGTCGGACGGGTGCCGGGGGGGGTGACCTGGACCGCGGCGGCGCCCACGGGAGGACCGACGTTCCCGTTGCGTCCCGGGGCCGTCGCTCCGTCCGGAACCCTCAGTCCCCGCCGCGCAGCTCGGGCTCTTCCTCGACCTCGTCCTCGTCGGGGGCGGCGCCCGCGGCGGTCCCCGCGACGCCCTTGCGGGCCGGGGCCTTGTTGGCGGGCACGGCCTCGATGCCGGTGCCGGCCTTCGGCGCCCCGCCCTTCGGCGCGCCGGCGCGAGGGGCCGGCTTGGGGCTCTTCTTCGCGGGCACGACGGCGTCGGCCTTCTCGGGGTCGATGCCGAGGCGGAGGTCACGCACCTCTTCGGTCGCGCGGCGGGTCCACGAGAGGGAGGCGTCGATCGAGAGGGCCGCGGTGTAGTCGCGGTAGGCGGCCTCCCAGTCCTCGGAGGCCCGGGCGTCGTCCCCGCTCGCCACGAGCGCCTGGGCGAGCGGCGTCGCCATCGCCACGAGGCCCTCGTGGTGGTGGTCGAGCTTGCGGGCCTCGGCGAGCACGGCGGCCTGGGCCCGGGGCTCCGTCTCGGTGGCGGCCCGCGCGACGAGGCAGGTGACGCGGGCGTCGGTCACGGCGTCGACGTGGGAGAGGAACCAGCGGTCGTTCCGGGCGATGTGGCGGCGGGCGTTGCGGAAGGCGACGTCGGCGCCCTCGCAGTCACCGGAGGCCGCGCGCGCCAGGGCGTCGTCGTAGTCGGCGGTGGCGGCGGCGAGCGCGGCGTCGGGGCCGACGATCCGGACGACGCCGGTGCCGAGCCACTCGCCGGTCATGTAGTGGGCGGGCGTGGCGGGGAGCGCGGCGGCGGCGGGGTCGACCGGGGCGCCCTCGACGGGGGCGCCCTCGACGGTGGGCGCCGCGCCTTCGGGCTGGAAGGGCAGCACCGCGCCGGTCTTCTCGTCGAGCACGACGAGGCCGAACGTGTACGCGCCCTTCGGCAGGGACTCGGGGATCGGGATGCTCCACTCGCCGCGCACGAGCTCCTGGGGCTGCCAGACCGCGGGCTTGTACCAGTCGTAGCCGGGCGCGACCTCGCTCACGTGGAGGGTGCCGTCGGCGCCCGCCAGGAACGCGAGCACGCGGAACCCGTCGTCCCGGAAGCCGGCGCGCCAGAGCGTCGAGACGTAGAGCTTGCCGCCGGCCGCGATCTCGGGGGACGGGATCTCCCAGCCGTCCATCTGGATGCCGCCCTCGAACACGGCCTTGCGCCCGGCGGGGCCGTCGTAGCGCTTCGCGACGAGGTGCTCCTTCCGCACGTGGTTGCCGACGTGCAGGGCGCGACGCCCGGAGGGGTACCCGGGGACCTCGATGTAGTCCTCGGGCCAGCGCTCGTTCAGGTGGATCTTGCTGGTCCGCGCCCAGGAGCCGTGCACGTGGGCGAAGTCGGGCTTGCGCTCCTCGAATACGTACTCGGTGACGAACTTCTTGTTGTACTTGCGATGGTGGGCCATCGGCATGTCGACGAGGCCGGCGATGTCGACGACGTCCCACCCCGAGTACCAGAGGTGCGCGCCCATATCCACGTCGAGCAGGGTGACCTGCTCGAGGCCCAGGCGGCGCTGCACCCAGCTCATGTACTTGACGCGCTTGTGCACGTCGCGCGGGGCGGTCTCGGGGTTGTTCGCGAAGGTCCAGGAGCCGTTCACGTTCGGGAAGCCGAGCGCGACGACGAGGGGCGTGGCCCACAAGGCGCGCGCGGGCAGCCACCCGGCGATCTTGCGGCTCGCGAAGGGGAGCCGCGCCGCCAGGGCGCCGATGCCGACGCCGAGGAGCGTGAAGAGGGGCACGCTGGTCAACGAGAACCAGCGCAGGCCCTTCATCCAGTCGCCACCCGACCAGACGCAGAAGAACACCCCGGTGCAGAACGAGGCCCACAGGAGCCCGCGCACCTCCCAGCCCTTCCGCCCGAACGTGAGGAGCCCCAGGAGCGCGCTGCTACCGAGCAGGTACCAGATGCGGGCGTCGTTCCAGTAGCGGGGGGGACCGGGCACGCGGTAGGAGTCGCCGTTCAACCCGGTCGGGATGTGGAACGAACTGGTCCACAGGAGGAAGACCGCCAGGAACGCCAGGATGACGAGGCCCACCCAGCGGCGCCAGGTGGAGAGGCCGGTCAGCGCGACGACGAGGAGCGGGGCCGCGAACACGATGCCGTACTGCGTCGTGTAGTCCTTGACCTGCTTCCACCCGTTCTGGGTCCAGCTGAACGGGCGGAAGACCTTCTCTTTCGCGTAGTAGGTGTTGGGGAACCACCAGGCGAAGTAGTCGTAGCGCCACGCGTTGTAGAGCCCGTAGGGCACGCCGAACATCGCGAGCCAGAGCGGCAGCGCGAGCCACTGGCGGCGGCCCAGGGTACCGAGGATCCGGCCGAGGAGGCCGATCGCCGCGTAGGCGACGCCGTCGGGGCGGGTCATCGTCAGGCCGAAGAAGTAGAGCGCGCTCCACGGGGTGCGGCGATCCTCCTGGATCTCCCGCACGAGCGACCAGGTCCCGCCGGCCAGGAGGACGTTGAAGAGCGAGTTCTCCAGGCCCGACGCGTTCCACAGCACGAACTGGGTGGAGCAGGCGAGCAGGAACGGCGCGGCGACGGCGACGGGATCCTGCGCGTCGGGGCGGGCGCGACGCGCGAGGCCCCACACGTAGAAGAGCGTGATCGACCCGAAGATGCCGCCGAGGAGCTTCGCGGAGGTCCACACCGGGACGCCGATGGCGTAGAGCCCGGCGATGAGGAAGGTCCACAGCGCGTTCGAGTAGCCCTCGACCCGCTCGGCGCCCGGGTAGGCGACGAGCCCCTCGCCGTCCGCCAGGTTGCGGGCGTAGGCGAACGAGATCGCGCTGTCCTCGATGTAGAACGGCTGCGGCCACGAAAAGACGAGGAAGTGCCCCAGGTAGAGCACCACACACAGCAACACCACGAAGATCTGGGTGCGCTCGGCTGCCGAGCGCTTCATCCAGACATCCGCGACGCGCTCGCGCGCGCGTCCGAGTCGTTCACCCATCCACGCCACCAATCACATGGTCTTCTTGACGCCGGCGCCTTCGGCGGCGCCCTGGCGGGCCGCCATCTGCCGCTTGAGCTCGTCGAGCTGGGAGCGGGCGGTCACGTCGCCCGTCTTCTCCTTGATCTTCTTCAGCCGTGCATCGAGGGAGTCGCCCTTGATCTCGGTGCCGACATCCGCCTGCGCCTGGGTCTTGTGGATGTTCTCGCGGACGTTCTCGAGCTGCTTGATGTCGGCGTCGGTGGAGAGGCCGTCGAGGGTCTCCTGGATCTGGATCCGGGCCTCGGCCGTGGCCTTCTTGGCGAGCATCTCGTCCCGCTCGCGGCGGAGCTTCTCGATCTCGCCTTGGAACGCGACGAGGGACTCCTTGGCCTCCTCCGCCTGCTTGCTCACCTTCTCCAGCTCGATCTTCAGGGTCTCGATGCCGGAGTCGAGCTCGTTCTTCTTCTGGAGGAGGAGGAGGGCGACCTCGTCGTCTCCGCTTTCCACCGCCACGGGGAGCTGGGCGTTGACCTCGCGCAGCTCGCGCTCCTTGGTCTCCAGCTCGGTGGTCAGCTTGTTGCGCAAGTACACGATGCCGCCGACGGCCTTCTTCAGGTCACGATGGCGCTTGATGCGGTTGTCGATCGCCTGCTCGTAGACGATCTCCGGGTTCTTGTTCTCGATGCCGGAGATCCACAGGCTCAGGAACCCGTTCCACATGTTGGCGAGCCGGTCGAAGAAACCCATGGACGCTCCTCTTGCCCGCGATCCCCGTGCCCTAGCCGGAAGGCCGATCCCGAAGCCGGGATCTGAGTCGGGGTCCGCATAACGCTGGACCTTGCCCCATGTTAACGTCGCGCGTGCTTTTCTTCGTCACCGTCGTGCTCGTGTCCGCCCTCCAACCGGCCTTCGCGGCGGGCGAGCCCCCGGTCGCCGAGGCTGGGCTTGGGCTCATCGCTTATGTTGGAGATACCGTCGTTCTTGACGGGTCGGCCTCCTCCGACCCCGAGGGGGACCCCCTGACGTTCGCCTGGACGCAGACGGGCGGCCCGCCCGTCGAGCTGGCGGACGAGACGACTGCGCAGCCGCGCTTCCTGGTCGCGGCGCCGGGCACGCTCCGCTTCACGCTCGTCGTGAGTGATGACCTCTCGGCCAGCCCGTCGGATCTGGTCGAGGTGGTGGTCCCGCACGAGCAGATCGACGGGGTCGAGACCGCCTGCGCGACGACCACCGGCGGCGCTTCCGCCGTGGGCGCGCTCCTCGCGGGCCTCGCGCTCCTCGCGCGCCGTCGGGCCTCCCGCGGGTGAGGGGAGCGGTTCCCCCCGGAGCGGTCCTCTCCACCGCCCACGTCCGCACCCTGGCCGTCCACCTCGAAGCCATGCACGCGCTCGCGGCCACCCCCGCCAACCTCGCGCGGGACCCCGTCCGCTTCCCGCGCGCCTACGCGGACCTGCGCGACGTGGAGGTCGCCGCCGTGCTCTCCGCGCAGCTTGCGTACGGGCGGGTAGACCTCTTCGGGCCCGTGATCGCGCGGATCCTCGCGCTCGCGGACGCCCACGGCGGGCCCGCCGCCTACGTCCTCACCTTTGACGACGCCCGCGCGGCCGACCTCGCCGGGGTCATCTACCGCTGGAACCGCGGCGAGGACTTCGTGCTCCTCTTCCGGCTGCTCCAGGCGGTCTACCGGCGCCACGCGAGCCTCGGCGAGCTCTTCCAGCCCGGCCCCGTCGGCGCATCGCTCGGCGCGGCGATCGACACGCTCCGGGCCCTGACGCCCGGCGAGCCCTCCCGCGGCTTCCGCACGTGGCTCGCGCACCCGGGGGACGGCAGCGCGTGCAAGCGCTGGCTGATGTTCCTGCGCTGGATGGTGCGGGTCGACGGCATGGACCTCGGCCGGTGGACCCACCTCTCCCCGCGCGACCTCGTCATCCCGCTGGACACCCACGTGATGCGGCTCTCCGGCTTCCTCGGGCTGACCCGCCGCAACGACGCGAGCTGGCGCACCGCGGAGGAGGTCACCGCGGCGCTGCGTTGCCTCGACCCGGACGATCCCGTGCGCTTCGACTTCGCGCTGGCGCACCTCGGCATCTCCGGGGCCTGCCTCGGCCATCGGGATGCGGACGTGTGCCCGGCCTGCCCGTTGGCGCCGATGTGCCACGCGCCAGCGGCCCCCGCTCGACCTACCGAGTCCGCTCCTGCCACTCCCGCGCCCGCCGGCCGCCGCGCCCGCTGAGCTGCTCGAACAGGGCGCTCCGGAAGAGCATGAGGAGGTGGACGAGCGCCACGAGGCCGAACCCGATGGCCCATCCCGCGGGGGTCGCGCCCGCGCTCACCGCGAGGCTGCCCGTGGTGGTGAACCCGAAGCGGGGCCCGACGAGCGAGAGGATGGGGAGGGTCTGCGCGGGGAACGCGAGCCAGAGGCCCGCGAGCACGAGGAGCTGCGGCGCCAGCCACTCGGGGCCGCTCTGCATCATGAACTGCCCGGCCTCGCGCAACAGCTCAAGGCCGCCGCTCCGGCTGCGCCCGATCATCTCGGGGACGGGGTTCAGGAAGAGGAAGACCGCGATCCCGTAGATGAGGGGCACGAGCGCGGGCGCCCCGAGCAGCGAGAGCACGAGGTCGACCATCCAGAGCGGGAACAGGACCCCGATGATGTCCCAGGTGTGGGCACCCAGGTTGGCGCGAACGGAAGCGGGACCCAGGCTTCTGCGAACCGAGAGGGCATCCTTCACAAGCGCCAGGTAGGTCCCAGCGCAGGCCGCGTTCAGGATGGAGTAGATGACCCCGCCGACGAATCCGAGCGGCGCGATCAGCATCCCCACCAGCATGAGCAGCGGGAAGCACGAGATCAGCGTGATGAAGGCCCAGGCGCTTCGCGGGAAGGCCTTGCCCGACTCGCGCGCGGCGTCCACATAGATGCGTAGTGTCGCGGAGAGGAGGCGCACCGACGCGCCTTACCTCCTCGATGGGGGGCGGTCCAATGTTGCTGACGCTCGTCGCGTTCGCGTTCGCGGAATCGACCCCGCGTTTCCCCGAGCTCTCGAGCGCGGAGTGGGCGAAGCTCAACGACGGAGAGGTGGTGATGCATGCCGAGGCCGACGGGGCCCGGGTCACCGCCACCGGGATCGTGAAGGTGCGCGTCCCGCCGGACGCCCTCTGGCCGGTGGTGCTCGACGTCGAGGCGCGGATCCCCGAGAACGCGACGCTCGAGCACGTGCGGGAGTACCGTCGCGAGGGTCCGAACCGTTGGTATCTCCAGGTGGACATGGAGGTGCTCGGCGCCGACCTCCGCATCCACCATCGCTACACGTGGGACCCCGCGCACAACTCCGCGGCCTACACCCTCGATCCGGCCAAGCCGAACGATCTCGCCGTGGCGGACGGTTGGTACCTCGCGCGGCCCACGGAGGGGGGCACCGTCCTCGTCTACCAGGCCGTCACCGAGGCGAAGGTGCCGGTGCCGGGGTGGGTCAAGAAGTGGCTCGCCCGCGACCAGATGGAGGCGCTCCTCGCGGGGATCCGTCGGCGCGCGGAGGGCGCGCGTCGGCGGGGGTAGCGCGGGGAAGCGAACCTAGATGCAGAGGTCCGTGGCGTTCGAGCACACGAACGAGGCGGTGGCGCTGTACGAGGTGTAAAGCTCGTAGTCCGACCCAGCGGTCTTGACCTCGACGTCGTTGGGGGCGTTGTCCAGCGCCGCCGTGCCGAAGTCGCACCTGACCGCGGTGAAGCGCGCGGTGCTGCTGCCGTCGTTGCTCAGGTAGACGCCGCCGCCGTGATCGGTGGCAGTGTTGTCGTAGACCCCGCCGTCCGTGCAGGTGGCCGTGCCGGTGTCGATGAAGAGGCCGGCGCCGTCGTCCGTGGCGGTGTTCGCGACGACGTAGGAGTCGGTCATCAGCAGCGTGCCGTCATCGACGAAGATGCCGCCGCCGTCGTTCGCCGTGTTGCCGGTGACCGTGGTGCCCTCGAGCGTGAAGTCGGCGCCGAGGTAGCTGTAGAGCCCGCCGCCGCCGCTGCCGGTGCTGGTCCCGGTCGAAGTGTTGCCCTCGACCGTCGTGTTCACCAGCTTCACCCAACCCGAGAGGTAGGAGGCGACCCCGCCGCCGTTGGTCGCGGTGTTGCCGGTGACGATGCAGTCTTCGACGATGAGGTGGGGGGTGGTCGCGGGGGTGGTCCCGGTGATGGAGCCGAGGATGCCGCCGCCAAACGTGTTTCCGGTCGAGCCGCTGCCCTTGCCGCCGGTGACCGTGAAGCCCGTGAGCGTCACGCTCCCCGCCACCACCGTCACCGTGGCGCCGGCGGTGCCGTTGTTCTCCAGCGTGGTCTCGTCCGCGCCGTAGATGCCGACGATGTCGGTCGTGTCGCTGCTGCCGACCAGCTTGGTGTAGTAGGTGCCCGCGCAGAAGTTGTACGTGCCCGACTCGATGTTGTAGTTGCCCGCCGTGGCCGTGAAAGACGCGGACACGTCGCTCCACACGTCCAAGGTGTTGATGTAGGTGACCATCTCGTCTTCGTCAGCGGAGGTCCAGCTCGCGGCGGTCGTGCAGTCGTTCGCCTCGCCGTCGCAGTACTCGGTGGCGCCCGGGTAGACCTTCTCGGCGTCGTCGTTGCAGTCGTCGTCGTTCGTGACGAGGGTGGCGCCGGTCGTGCAGTCGCCGGTGCCGGCGCCGTAGGAGTCTCCGTCCACGTCGGCGTAGTAGAGCGTCAGGCCTTCGTCGACGGAGCTGTCGCAGTCGTCGTCGATGTCGTTGCAGGTCTCGGTGCGGCTGGGGTTGACCGTGGCCACGAGGTCGTTGCAGTCGTCGCTGTTGTCGGCGGTGTAGAGGCCCGTCGCGTCACACGAGCATTGGCTCGCGGTGGCGCCGTAGGTGTCCCCGTCGGCGTCCACGTACCAATCGTCACAGCCCACGGCGCCGATCGCATTGGTGCTGCCGTCGCAGTCGTCGTCGGCGGCGGTGCTGCACGATTCGATGCCGTCGGGGTTGACCGTGGCATCGCCATCGTCGCAATCCCCTGCGGACGTCTCGGTGTAGTCGCCCTCCGCCTGGCACAGGCACATGCCGGTGTCCGAGCCGAAGCCGTCGGCGTCGGTGTCCGCGTAATAGTCGGTGCAGCCGAACGCGCCCTCGTCGTTGTCGCTGCCCGAGCAGTCCTCGTCGACGGCGTTGCCGCAGGCTTCGAGCGCGCCGGGGTTCACGGAGGCTGCGGTGTCGTCGCAGTCGGTGTCGGTCGCGTAGCTGTCGTGGTCCTGGTCGAAGTCGTCGTCGCCGGCGCAGTCGGCGTCCACGTCGTCGTACCAGGTCTCGGTGGCGGCGGGGTTGGTGGTCGCCAGGAGATCGTCGCAGTCGTCGCCCACGAGCCCGGACTCGTTGGTGTAGGCGAGGGTCCGGAACCCGTCGAGGTCCTGGTCGAAGTCGTCGTCGCCCGCGCAGTCCTGGTCGAGTCCGTCGTACCAGGTCTCCGTCGCGCCGGGATGCGCCTGGTCGGCGTCGAACGCCTCGAGCCCGTTGAGCGGCACCCACGAGGCGCCGGCCGCGGGGTCGTCCCAGCAGTCATCGGGCTGGTAGGCGACGGGGATCTCGAACGCGTAGCCGGCGACGTAGTAGCCGTCGCCGTCCTTGTCGCCGTCGTTGCCGTCGCAGTTGTCGTCGAGGCCGTCGTACCAGACCTCGGGGACGGACGGGTCGGGAAAGCGGGTGGCGTCGAGGTCGTCGCACTCCAGGTCCCGGGCGTAGCCATCGCGGTCCTGATCGTAGTCGTCGTTGCCTTCGCAGTCGGCGTCCGTGCCGTCGTACCACTCGTCCGAGGCGTCCGGGTTCACGTCGGCGGGGTCGAGCCCGCCGTCGTTCACGAAGTCGTCATCCGCGCCGTCGAAGCAGTCGTCGCCCTCGTCGGTGCCGTCCGGGTGTGCGGCGGACGCAAAACCGTCGCCGTCCTGGTCGAAGTCGTCGTCGCCCGCGCAGTTCTGGTCGACCCCGTCGTACCAGGTCTCGACGGCCTCGGGGGAAACCAGGTCGGCAGTGAGCTGATCGGCCGGGTCGTCGGCGGCGAAGGCGCCGGGGAGCACGTCCGGATCGTCCCAGCAGTCGTCGCTCGGGAGGAGGCCCTCGGGGTCGGGGAAGCTGATCGAGGCGTGGCCGTCCCCGTCCTTGTCGAAGTCGTTCCCACCGCTACAGTCCTGGTCGAACCCGTCGTACCAGGTCTCGACGGCGCCGGGGTGGATGTCCGCGCTGGAGAGCCCGTTGGGGCCGACCTCGTTCTCCCAGCAGTCGCCCGTCGCGACGGTGTAGCCGTCGCCGTCCACGTCGAGGGGGGTCCACTTGCTGGAGCAGGCGGAGAGGAGCAAAAAGGTGAGGGTCGAGGTGAGCGGGCGCATCGCGCCACCCTACCACGGCGGCGTCGGAATGGCCGGGCCGCCGTGGCCTCCTCGCGAGGTCCGGCGTTGGAGCAGAGTTGGCGTGGCGCGGTGGACGGTAGAAGCCGGCCCTTACGCGTATGTTACGATGCTCCCCCGAGGCGAAAGCGCATGATTCTCCTGCTCGTGTCCGTGGCGCACGCAGAGCTCCTCGCCGATTGCGCACAGACGTGGAACGCCCGCGGCCTGCTCGACGTGGTGGAGTCCGCCGACATCAACATGGGCAAGATGGACACGGACGGGTTCCTGGCTGCGCGGGACACCCTGCTGCGTCGCCTCGCGTGCGTGAACGAGCCGCTGTCCGGAACCGCCGTGGGCGCCGTGCACCGCGTCATCGCGACGGGGGCCTTCCTCCAGAAGGAGGACGCCCGGATCGCCCCGGCCCTGGCCGGCCTCCTCGCGGCGGACCCCGGCTACCAGCTCCCGCTCTCGCTCTACCCCGAGGGGCACCCCATCCGCGTGCTCCTGTCCCACGGCGGGCTCCTCGCCCGGGACCCCAACACCCGCCCGCTCGTGAGCCTCGCATCCGGCTGGTTGGAGGTCGACGGCCTCGCGACCGAGAAGGCGCCCACGGCCCGGGCGGCGGTCATCCAGCAGGTCGACGGGCAGGGGGCGGTCGTCGAGACCCGCTACGTCTGGCCGGAGGCCGACCTCGGAACCTGGGCGGGCGGCGCGCCCCTCGCGGCGGCCACGCCGGTGAAGCCGGTGAAGCCGGTGAAGCCCCCCAAGGTGAAGGTCGAGCGTGAAGTGCAGCCCGCGCTCCCGACCGAGCCGGTCGCCAGGTCGGGCAAGGCGCGCGTCCCCATGCTCGCGGCCACGGCGGTGACCGTCGTGACCACCGGCGTGCTGCTCGGCGCCGCGGCGAGCTCGAAGGCGGCGTTCCTCGACACCACGTCGGACCTCACGGACGACGAGCTCGTCGCCTTGCGTGGCACCACCAACACGCTGACCATCGGGTGGGCAGCCGCGGGCGTGGCCTCGCTCGGCCTCGGCGTCGGGCTCGCGTTCGCTTGGTGAACCCGAGCCGGCGCTACGAGGTCCGCGGCCTCCTCGGAGAGGGCGCGTTCGGGGCGGTGTACCTCGCGCGGGCGGTCGGCGGCGGCATCCAGCGGGAGGTCGCCATCAAGGTGCTCCACCGCGACAAGGCGAACAGCCCGGCGATCGTCGGGCGGCTGCGGGACGAGGCGCGAATGCTCGCGCTCATCCGGCACCGGTCGATCGTCCGCGTGGACGACCTCGTCGAGCTCGACGGCAACTGGTCCATCGTCATGGAGTACGTCGAGGGGTGCGACATCGCCGCGCTCCTCCGAGAGGGCGCGCTCGCGCCGTCGGTGGCCATCGCGGTCGCGGAGGAGGTCGCGAACGCCCTCCACGCGGCGTGGACCCAGGCGGGGACCGACGGCCGGCCCCTGCGGCTCATCCACCGCGACATCAAGCCGGGCAACGTGCGGCTGACCGCCCAGGGCGAGGTGAAGCTCCTCGACTTCGGCGTGGCGCGGGCCGAGTTCGCCGAGCGCGAGGCGGGCACCACCCAGACCGGCTTCGGCACGCTGACCTACATGGCGCCCGAGCGCTTCGAGGGGAAGGACTCCCACGAGAGCGACATGTACGCGCTCGGGGTGTTCCTGTTCGAGATGCTGACCGGCGTGTCTCCCGGGAAGACCGCCGCGGATCGCGATCGGCAGCCGCCCGGGCGGCGCTACGCCGAGCAGTGGGCGTACCTCGCGGGCGTCTCCACGGATCTGCACGTGATCGTCGCCGGCTTGCTGGCCTATGAGCCCGAGCGCCGGCCCGCGGCACGGGACTGCGCGCGCGCCCTGGCCGACATCCGTGGTCAGTTGCGCGGGGAGCGCCTCGAGGATTGGGCGGCGCGCACGGTCCCCGCGGTGTTGGCCGAGGGTCGCGTCGCGCCGCAAGGGGATCCCCGCACGGGCACCATCCTCACCGAGCGGTCTGGGACCGCCACGACCGTCCCCGAGCGCAAGGGCGTGCGGTTGCTCCCGTGGCTGGCGGGCGGCGTGGTCTCCTTCGCTGCGTTCGTGGTGGTGGTGCTCGTCGCCGGGATCGGGGCGTGGTGGGTGCTTCGCCCGGCTCCGATCGCGCCGCCCCCGGTGGCGGTCGTCGCGCCGGTGGCCCTCCCCTCGCCGGCGCCGTCGAAGCCCGCCGAGGCGCCGACGGGCACGGGCAAGCCGGCGAGCCCCACGCGGCCGAAGGAGGAGCCGCGCGCGACGACTCGCACCCCGGCGCCCCCGGTCCAGCCGGCCCCGAAGGCCGCGGTGACCCCGGCGCCCACGGCGTCCGCGGAGGGCCGCCTCCGCCTCGCGGGCGATCCCGTGGACGCCACGTTCACCGGGCCGAACGGCAAGGTCGCCGCGGGCTCGGTCCCGGCGGGCACGTACACGGCGCAGGTGACCTTCGCGTCGGGCACCGCGGTGACCATCCGGAACGTCGTCGTGAGCCCCGGCCGCGTCACGTGGCTGACGTGCAAGGCCGACTTCGGGAACTGCTCGTCGTCGCAGGAGTAGGCGTCTGGCCTGAAAACGATGGGCTGGCCGCGCGCCAGCCGGCTTGGCTACGGGTCGGTCGTCGGGGAGCAGAGGCCGAGGGTGCAGGCGAAGGTCGCGGTGGAGCCGTACGAGGCGTAGGAGCCGTACACGGCGTACACGTCATCGGGGGAGTTGTCCCCGGTGCCGCTGAAGTCGCAGTCCGTGGCGGTGAACGACCCGGCGGTGTCGTCGAGGTAGATGCCGCCGCCGTTGTTGGTGGCGGTGTTGGCGTAGATCCCCGTCCCGGTCGCACAGCTCGCGCTGCCCGTGTAGATCAAGAGGCCGCCGCCGTCGGAGGCCGTGTTGCTGTGGACGGTGGCGCCGTTGGTCATCGCGAACGTGCCGGTGTTCACATAGACGCCGCCGCCGAGGCCGCTCGCGCCGGAGGCCGAGTTGGCCTCGACGCTGGAGTCGTCGAGCGTCGCGTCGCCGCTACCCTCCAGGTAGAGGCCGCCACCGCGGCCGGCCTCGTTGTAGGCGACGGCGGAGCCGTCGGAGATGTCGATGAGGGCGCCCGTGGCGACCCAGATCCCGCCGCCGTTGGTCGTCGCGATGTTGTCCTGGACGGTGGTGCCGAGGAGCGAGACCCACGCGGTCGAGGCGGCGGCGACACCCCCGCCGTAGGTCGCGTCGTTGAGCTCGACGATGCAGTCCTGGAGGGTGATCGTGGGGGTCGCGCCGCGGGTGCCGCTGGCGAGCACGCCGCCGCCGTAGCCGGTCGTGCCGGTGCCGCCCGTGATCGTGAAGCCGTCGAGGGTGACGCTGCCGCTGGTGACGCTGACGGTGGATCCCGTGGAGGCGTTGTCGAGGATCGTGCTCGCGGCCCCGTAGTACCCGACGACCGAGACCGTGTCGGAGCTGCCGACGAGCTTCGTGCTGTAGGTGCCGGCGCAGAAGTAGTAGGTGCCGGTGCTCGCGAGGGACAGCGAGGAGGACGACGCGAGGTTCGACCAGACCCCCGCGGTCGTGGTGTAGGAGATGACGCCGTCCTCCGACGCGGTGGTCCACGCCGTGGAGCAGTTGTTCTGCTGGCCGTCGCAGTACTCGGTTGCGCCCGGGTAGGAGTACGCGTCGGTGTCGTCGCAATCGGTGGTGAGGTCGGTGCTGGGGCCCTCGTAGGCGTCGGTGCAGTCGGTATCGGTCGACGATCGGGTGTCCGCGGTGGTGTCGAGGTAGCCGTCGTTGTCGTCGTCGTCGTAGCAGGTTTCGGTGCCGTCGCAGTCCTCGTCGTCGCCGTTGCCGACGGTCTCGGACGCTGAGGGGTAGTCGCCCGCGTCGCTGTCGTCGCAATCGGTGGTGAGGTCGGTGTTGGTCCCCTCGTAGGCGTCGGCGCAGTCGGTGTCGGCCGATGTGCGCGTGTCCGCGGTGGTGTCGAGGTAGCCGTCGTTGTCGTCGTCGTCGTAGCAGGTTTCGGTGCCGTCGCAGCTCTCGTCGTCGCCGTTGCCGGTCGTCTCGGTCGCGCCGGGGTAGTCCGAGCTGCTCGCATCGTCGCAGTCCGTGGAGAGCGCAGCGCCCGTGCCCGTCGTGCAGTTGAGTGTAGATCCGTCCACGGTCACGGTCGTGCCGTAGTTGTCACCATCCGCGTCGGTGTAGCAGGTGTCGACGGTGTCGCAGTCCTGGTCGACGCTGTCGGCGACCGTCTCCGTCGCGCCCGGGTAAACCGTCGCGCTCGCGTCGTTGCAGTCCGTGGAGACCGGAGCGCCGGTCCCGGTCGTGCAACTGAGCGAGGAGCCGTCCACGACCACGGTCGTGCCGTAGTTGTCGCCGTCGGCGTCGGTGTAGCAGGAGTCGACGCCGTCGCAGTCCTGGTCGGTGCTGTCGGCGACCGTCTCCGTCGCGGCCGGGTACACGCTCGCGCTCGCGTCGTTGCAGTCCGTGGAGACCGGAGCGCCGGTCCCGGTCGTGCAACTGAGCGAGGAGCCGTCCACGACCACGGTGGTGCCGTAGTTGTCGCCGTCCGCGTCGGTGTAGCAGGAGTCGACGCCGTCGCAGTCCTCGTCGTCGCTGTTCGCCGTCGTCTCGGTCGCGCCGGGGTAGTCCGAGCTGCTCGCATCGTCGCAGTCGGTGGAGACCGGGGCGCCGGTCCCCGTGGTGCAATCGAGGGTCGAACCGTCCACGACCACGGTCGTGCCGTAGTTGTCGCCGTCGGCGTCGGTGTAGCAGGAGTCGACGCCGTCGCAGTCCTCGTCGTCGCTGTTGGCCACCGTCTCCGCGGCCCCCGGGTAGTCCGAGCTGCTCGCATCGTCGCAGTCCGTCGAGACGGCCGCGCCGCTCCCGGTCGCGCAGCTCAGCGACGAGCCGTCCACGACCACGGTCGTGCCGTAGTTGTCGCCGTCGGCGTCGGTGTAGCAGGCGTCCACGCCGTCGCAGTCCTGGTCGATGCCGTCGTTCACGATCTCCGCCGACCCGACCACCGCGGTGGAATCGGTGTCGTCGCAATCGGTGGCGGGCTCGGTCGCGGCGCCCTCCCCGGTGTCGTCGCAATCGAAGTCGAGGGAGGAGACGGTCAGCGAGGTGTCGGAGTTGCGGTACCCGTCGCTGTCGGCGTCGACGTAGCAGAGCTCGGTGCCGTCGCAGTCCTCGTCATCGCCGTTCGCCACGCTCTCGGCGGCGCCGGGGTTGTCGGCGGAGCTCGCGTCGTCACAGTCGGAGCTGTCCGTGACCCATGCCTGCGCGCTGGTGGTGGGGTTGTCACAATACGAGCTGCCCGCGTGGTCCTCGTCGCCGTAGGTGTCCTCGTCATCGTCGTGATAGAACGTGGTCTTTCCGGCGGAGGACGCGGAAGTGTCTCCGTTGTCCGCGGCGCTGTCGCAGTCCTCGTCGGTGTTGGCCGCGTCGCAGACCTCGGTGCCGCCCGGGTTGACGGCAGCGAGCGCGTCGTCACAGTCGTCGTCGTTGGTCGCGTCGAACCCGCGGGTGGGCTGGGGATCGCACCAGCACTCGGTCCCGGTCCCGCCGTAGGTGTCACGGTCGGCGTCCGCGTACCAGGGGAGGCAGCCGTCGGCGTCCTGCCGGTCGAGCGAGCCGTCGCAGTCGTCGTCGGCGGCCGTGCCGCAGGCCTCGTCGGCGTCCGGGTTCACCGCGGTGTCGGCATCGTCGCAGTCGGTGCCGTCGACGGAGGCGGCGCTCGAGTCGAAGCCGTCGCCATCGGCGTCGTAGTCGCTGTTCCCAGCGCAGTCGCCGTCGATCCCGTCGTAGAAGTCGTCGGGCGCACCCGGCGCAACGGTGGCGTCGGTGTCGTCGCAGTCGAGGCCGTAGGCGCCGTCGCGGTCGGCCCACGCGTCCGTCGCGACGCCGTCGCCGTCCTGGTCGAAGTCGGAGTCCCCGGCGCAATCGCCGTCCACGCCGTCGTACCAGCGCTCGACGGCGTCCGGGTACACCTCGGCGGCCGTCGGTTGGATCTCGTCCCGCGACTCGAACTCGGGTGGGAGCGTGTCCGGGTCGTCCCAACAGTCGTCGCCGCCGTAGGACGCGCTGTCGTGACCGTCGCCGTCCTTGTCGTAGCGATTGCCGTCACAGTTCTCGTCGACGCCGTTGTACCAGACCTCCTCCACCCCCGGGTTCGGGTAGATCAGGGGGTTGGTGTCGTCGCACTCGGCGTCACGGTCATACCCGTCCTGGTCCTGATCGTAGTCGCTCGCCCCGTCGCAATTGGCGTCGGTGCCGTCGTACCAGGCGTCGGTGGCGTCAGGGTGGATCTCGTCCGGGCGGTAGACCGTCGTGACCTCGCCTGTCCCCGGGTAGGTGTCGGCCTCGGTGTCGTAGCAGTCGTCCCCGAGCGAGCCGTCCCGCTGCGGGTAGTCGGCGTTGGCGGTGGCGTAGCCGTCGGCGTCCGCGTCGAAGTCGGACGCGCCGTCACAGTTGGCATCGACACCGTCATAGGCCGTGTCGGTGGCGTCGGGGCGCACGTCCGCCGCGCCCGGTTGGACGAAGCCGTTGATGGCGGCGAACTCGACCGGGATGGCCTCGGGATTGTCCCAGCAATCATCCCCGCCGGAGGCGACGCTGTCGAACCCGTCCCCGTCCAGATCGGCCGGCTCGAGGTCGGGCCCACCGGTGTCATCGCCCGCGAGCCGCTGGGCGAGTTCATCGGCGTCGATCCAGGTACATCCAGAGAGGAGCAGCCACAACATCCGCGCAGCGTAGCATGGCGACGCTGCGCGGTGTCAGGGACGATCGACGGACGGGGGCTACGGATCGGTCGTCGGGGAGCAGATGCCGAGCGTGCAGGTGAAGGTCGCGGTGGATCCGTAGGAGGCGTACGACGTCCCGAGGTAGGAGTACACGTCGTCGGCGCTGTTGTCCGCGGTCCCGGTAAAGTCGCAGTCTACCGCCGTGAAGTCGCTGGTGGTGGCGCTGAGGTAGACGCCGCCGCCGGTGGTCGCGGTGTTGGCATAGATCCCGGTGCCGCTCACGCAGGTCGCGCTGCCGCTGCCGATCCAGATGCCGCCACCCTCGTCGGCGGCGTTGCTGTGCACGTCCGCCCCGTTGGTCATCGCGAACGTGCCGGTGTCGACGTAGACGCCGCCGCCCTCGGCGGTGCTGGGGTCGACCGCCGTGTTCGTGTCGACGCTGGAGGCGTCGAGCGTCGCGTCGCCCGAGCCGTCCAGGTAGATGCCGCCGCCGTCGTCGGCCTCGTTCCCCGTGATGATCGAGCCCCCCTCGATGTCCACGAGGGCCCCCGTGGCCACGTAGATGCCGCCGCCCTTCGCGCTGGCGGTGTTGTCCTGGACGGTGGTGCCGACCAACGAGACCCACGAGGTGGCGGTGGCGGCGATGCCCGCGCCGTTCGAACCGCCGTTGAACTCGACGATGCAGTCGTCGAGGGTGATCGTCGGGGTGGCGCCGCGTGTCCCGGCGGCGACCACGCCGGTGGTCGTGCCGCCGGTGAGGGTGAAGCCGTCGATGGTGACGCTGCCACTGGTGATGTCCACGACCGTGCCGGAGGCGATGTCGAGCGTGGTGACATCCGGCCCATAGAACCCGTACACCGAGACCGTGTCCGAGCTGCCGACCAGCTTCGTCGCGTAGCTTCCGGCGCAGAAGTAGTAGCTACCGGTGCTGGCGAGCGCGAGCGACGTGGTCGACGCGACGTTCGACCACACGCCGCCGGTCGTGGCGTACGACACGATGTCGTCCTCCGACGCGGAGGTCCACGCCGTGGAGCAGTTGTTCTGCTGCCCGTCGCAGAGCTCGGTGGCGCCCGGGTAGACGTACTCGTCGACGTCGTCGCAGTCCGTCGCCGTGGCGGAGCCGCCCGTGTTGGCGCAGTCGCCCGTGCTCCCCTCCTCGCCGTAGGTGTCGCCGTCGGCGTCGACGTAGAGCACCGCCAGCCCCTCGTCGATGCTGGAGTCGCAGTCGTCGTCGACGCCGTTGCAGATCTCGGTGTCCGCGGGGCTGACGGCGGCATCGGTGTCGTCGCAGTCGGTGGTCGGGTCGGTGCTGAGGGCCTCGTAGGCGTCGCTGCAATCGGCGTCCGTCGTCGATGCGATCGTGTCGCCGCTGACGTCGAGGTAGCCGTCGTTGTCGTCGTCGTTGTAGCAGAGCTCGTCGCCGTCGCAGTTCTCGTCGACGCCGTTGGCGGTGATCTCGGGGGCACTTGGGTACGCGGCGTCGTTGTTGTCGTCGCAGTCGGTGGTCAGGTCGGTGCTGAGGCCCTCGTAGGCGTCCGAGCAATCGGCGTCGGCGGACGCGCGGGTGTCCGCGGTGGTGTCGAGGTAGCCGTCGTTGTCGTCGTCGTCGTAGCAGAGCTCGGTGCCGTCGCAGCTCTCGTCGTCGCCGTTGCCGGTGGTCTCGGGCGCGCCGGGGTAGTCGCCGGCGTCCGCGTCGTCGCAGTCGGTGGTGAGGTCGGTGTTCGTCCCCTCGTAGGCGTCGGCGCAGTCGGCGTCGGCGGACGAGCGGGTGTCGGCGGCCGTGTCGAGGTAGCCGTCGTTGTCGTCGTCCTCGTAGCAGGTCTCCGTGCCGTCGCAGCTCTCGTCGTCGCCGTTGCCGACGGTCTCCGTGGCCCCGGGGTAGTCGGAGCTGCTCGCGTCGTCGCAATCGGTCGAGACCGCGGCGCCCGTACCGGTCGCGCAGCTCAGCGTTGAACCGTCGATCACGACGGTGGTGCCGTAGTTGTCGCCGTCGACGTCGGTGTAGCAGGAGTCGACGTTGTCACAATCCTGGTCGACGCCGTCCGCGGTGACCTCGGGGGCGCCCAGGTAGATCGTCGCGACCGCGTCGTTGCAGTCCGTCGAGACGCCAGAGCCGGTGCCGGAGGCGCAGTCGAGCGACGAGCCGTCGGTGGTCACCGTCGTGCCGTAGTTGTCGCCGTCGGCGTCGGTGTAGCAGGTGTCGACGCCGTCGCAGTCCTCGTCGTCGCCGTTCGCGGTGATCTCGTCGGCGCCCGGGTAGTCGGTGGGGCTCGCGTCGTCACAGTCCGTGTCGTTCGTCACCCAGGTCTGGGAGGCGGTCGTCGGGTTGTCGCAGTAGGCGGTGCCGGGGTGGTCCTCGTCGCCGTACGTGTCGAGGTCATCGTCGTGGTAGAAGGTGGTCTTTCCGGCGGCCGCCGCGGACGTGTCGTTGTTGTCCGCCGTGCCGTCGCAGTCCTCGTCCGTGTTGGACGCGTCACAAATCTCGCTGGCGCCCGGGTAGGTCGTCGCGACGGCGTCGTTGCAGTCGTCGTCGTTCGAGGCGTCGAACCCGGTGCTGGTCTGCGGCTCGCACCAGCACTCGACCACGGCGGTGCCGTAGGTGTCGCTGTCGCCGTCGTAATTGTAGTCGGTGCAGTCGTAGGCGTCCTCGAGGTCGAGGGCGCCGTCGCAGTTGTCGTCGTAGGCGGTGTTGCAGTTCTCGTTGGCGGCGGTGTTCACCGCGGCGCGCGTGTCGTCGCAGTCCGTGCCCGTGCTGATCTCGGCGTCGTAGTCCTCGCCGTCCCCGTCGGCGTCGAAGTCGCTGTCGCCCGCGCAGTCGTTGTCCACGTCGTTGTACCAGATCTCGGCGGCGCCCGGATACGCGTCGGCATCCGTGTCCTCGCAGTCGTCGCCGCGCGATCCGACGCGGTCCGCGAGCTCGGAGGTGTCGTAGCCGTCCAGATCCTGGTCGAAGTCGGAGTCGCCCGCGCAGTCGCCGTCGACGGCGTCGTACCAGGCGTCGTCCGCGCCCGGGAACACCTGGTCCGCCGAGGGCTGCGCGCGGCCGTTGAGCGCCACGAAGTCGGTCGGGGTGGAGGCGTAGTCGTCCCAGCAGTCGTCGCCGCCGTAGAGCGCGCTGGTGAACCCGTCGAGATCCTTGTCGTACAGGTTCCCGTCGCAGTTCTCGTCCTGGTCGTTGTACCAGATCTCCTCGACGTCGGGGTTCGGGAAGATCTCGGCGTTCAAGTCGTCGCATTCGGCGTCGATGTTGTAGCCGTCGCCGTCCTGGTCGTAGTCGCTCTCGTCGTCGCAGTCGGCGTCGGTGCCGTCGTACCAGGTGTCCTCGACGTCGGGGTTCACGTCCGCGGGGTCGAACGTCTCGGTGACGACGCCGCTCTCGGGGTAGGCGTCGAGCTCGGCGGAGTCGTAGCAGTCGTCGCCCGAGGAGCCGTCGGCCTGGCGGTAGTCACCGTTGGAGGTGTCGAAACCGTCGAGGTCCTGGTCGAAGTCCGAGAGGCCGTCGCAGTTGGCGTCGACGCCGTCGTAGTAGGTCTCGAGGCTCGTGGGGTTCACGTCGGCCGCGGTCAGCGCCGGGAAGCCGTTGATGGCGCCGAAGCCCTCGGGGGTCACGTCGGGGTCGTCCCAGCAGTCGGTGCCCTCGCCGACGCCGGCGGCATCGAAGCCGTCGCCGTCCTTGTCGAAGTCGGACGCGCCGTCGCAGTCCTGGTCGATGCCGTCGTACCAGATCTCCGCGGAGTCCGGCCCGATCGCCCCGCCGCCCTCGGGCGCATCCCAACAATCCCCTTCGAGGATGCTCTTTCCGTCACCGTCTTCGTCCCGGACGCTCCAAGAGGAGCCGCAGCCCGCGATGAAGGAGGGGAGGAGGAGCAGGAAGAGACCACGCATGAAGCGACCCGGGATGCGGCCGCAGTTTAGATCAGCCTTCGAAGCTCCGGCAACCGCCCCGCGTCCACGGACCCTCTTGCGCCTCCGGTCCGAGCGCCCGCGGGGCATCGGCGTCACGAGCGGTCATCCCGCATGGAGCGGGGCTCCGGACGTTTCGACAGGCAGCGGAACGCGAGTTAGCCCTGCGCCCCGAAGGTTGAGGGGCTCACTGACGATGATTGAGGTTCAAGGGCTCACAAAGCGTTACGGAGACACGGTCGCCATCAGCGACGTCTCCTTTCAGGTTGCGCGGGGCGAGGTCGTCGGCTTCCTAGGGCCGAACGGCGCGGGCAAGAGCACGACGATGCGAATCATCGCGGGTTCGCTCGGTGCCTCCGCGGGCACCGCCCGGGTCGGCAACCACGACGTGGCGGACGATCCGCGTGGGGTGCAGGCGATCCTGGGGTACGCCCCGGAGGTGCCGCCGGTCTACACGAACATGTCGGTGCGGGACTACGTGAGCTTCGCCGCCACGCTCAAGGGCGTGGACGACGTGCAGGCCGCCACCAAGAAGGCGCTCGGCCGCGTCGGGCTCGACAAGGTGGCGCACCGCCTCATCGAGCACCTCTCGAAGGGCTACCGGCAGCGCGTCGGCCTGGCCCAGGCGCTCGTGCACGATCCCAAGGTGCTCGTGCTCGACGAGCCCACCTCGGGGCTCGATCCCGCGCAGCGCGTCGAGATCCGCAACCTCCTCGCCGAGCTCGCCGAGGGCGACCGCACGGTCGTGCTCTCGACGCACGTGCTGGGCGAGATCGAGGCGATCTGCTCGCGCGTCATCATCATCAACCGCGGCAAGATCGTCGCGCAGGACGAGCTCGCTCGTCTCTCCGCCGTGGGGCGCGCCGTGAAGGTCGAGGTCGCTCGGCCCGGTCCCGGGGTGCTCGCGGCGCTCCAGGCGCTCCCCGGCATCACCGGGGTCGACGAGCTCGAGGGGCGCTACGTCGTCCGGGGCGACGAGGACCTGCGGGAGATCGTGGCGCGGGCCGCGGTGCCGTTCGGCCTGCTCGAGATGTCGGGCCGGGAACGCCTCGAAGACATCTATCTGCGGCTCACTGCCGGGGGGGCCTCGTGAGGAACATCTTGGCCATCGGGCGGCGCGAAGTCTCCGCCTACATGACGACGCCGATCGGGTGGATCATCCTCTGCGCGTTCGTCCTGCTGTTCAGCTTCTTCTTCGTCGTGGGCCTGCTCCAGTACGACCAGGCCTCGGCGGACGCCGTGTTCAACCCCTACGCGGCCGACCAGCTCAACGTCAACGACATGATCGTCGCGCCGCTGTTCGGGAACATGCAGGTGATCCTGCTCCTGGCCGCGTCGGCCCTGTCGATGCGCCTCATCGCCGAGGATCGCCGCACCCGCGCGATCGACCTCCTCCTGACCTCCCCCGTCCGCTCCTCCGAGATCGTGGTCGGGAAGTTCCTCGGGGCGATCGGGTTCGCGACGATCATCGCCAGCACGACCTTCCTCTACGGCGGGATCCTCATGCTCCTCGGCGAGCCGGACCCCGGGATCATGTTCTCGAACTACCTGGGCTTCATCCTCCTGTTCGGGACCCTGCTCGCGATCGGACTCTTCACCTCGTCGCTCACCGAGAACCAGGTGGTGGCGCTGATGGTGTCCTTCGCGATCAGCCTGATGTTCTACATCCTCGGCTGGACCGGCCAGCTCATGGATGACGGCGCCCTGAAGACCACGGTCGAGTACCTCTCGATGCTGAGCCACTTCGAGCAGCTCAGCAAGGGCGTCCTCCGCCTCCAGGACATCGTCTACTTCCTCACCTTCATCGGCTTCTTCCTGTTTGCGACGACGCAGCGGGTCGAAGCCCTCCGGTGGCGCTGATGTTCGCCTTGCGCGCGCTCGGGTGGCTGATCGGGCTGCTCGGGTTCTTCTTCCTCGCGGTGACCGGGCTGGCGTTCGCCTTCCTCGACGATCCGCCCCTCGCGTTCAAGATCCTCGGCGGCGTCGGCGCCGCGATGATGGCGGGCTGGCTCTTCCTGGATTGGGGTTCGCTGAAGGACCTCGGGAAGGACCAGACGGTGCTGCGCAGCACGACGGCGTCCTTCGCCGCGCTGCTCGCCCTGGGCATCGTCGTGACCACGAACATCGTCGTGCACCGCTACGACGAGCGCTGGGACCTCACCGAGACCAAGCGCTACACGCTCGCGCCCCAGAGCGTCGAGGTCGCCGGCAAGCTCGATCGCGAGATCGAGGTCATCGCCTTCTTCCGCAGCGGCATGCCGCAAGAGGCGAACTTCCGCGAGCTGATGGGCCGCTACCAGGAGCACACCACGCTCCTGAAGGTCGACTACTACGACCCGTGGGCGAGCCCCACGATGGCCGAGCAGAACGACGTCCGCACGGACACCCCGGTGGTCATCCTCAAGGTGGGGGACAACGTCCAGCGCCTCGATACCGAGCTCAACGAGCAGGCCATCACCAGCGCGCTCGTGCGGGTGAACTCGTCCGTGCAGCACTCCGTCTGCGTGGTGACCGGCCACGGCGAGCTGGAGCTGATGGACGACCAGGGCATCGACGGCCTCGGCTTCGCCAAGCAGAAGCTCGAGGGCGTCAACTACAAGGTCAGCGCCATCTCGCTCCTCCAGGCGCCGCCGACCCCCGAGTCCTGCGAGGTCGTGGTGCTCGCCTCGCCCCGCGCGGAGCTGCTCGCGCCCGAACGGGACCGCCTCGCGCAGTACGTCGCCGCGGGCGGCGGGCTCCTCGTCATGGTGGATCCCAACCTCACCCCCGAGACCGCCGCGGACCTCTCCCGCTACGGCGTGAAGGTCGGCAACGACGTGGTCGTCGAGCCCGATCCCTACCGGCAGACCCAGGGTGGCCGCAGCTACGTCATGCTCGACGAGTCGAGCTTCGACATCCACCCGATCACCGAGAAGCTGCGCGGCGGCGCGCTGATGGGCGTGGTGCGCTCCGTCGGGAAGGGGACCGAGATCGCGGGCCTGAACGTCCAGGTGCTGGCGAGCGCGTCCGAGACGAGCTGGGCGGAGACCGCCTTCACCGACCCCGAGGACGCGTGGGAGCGGAACGAGGGCATCGATCTCGTCGGCAAGGTGCCGCTCATCGCCGCGGTGGAGGTCACCGACCCGTCCGCCGTGCGCACGACGACCGACGTGTCGTGGTCCGCCCCGGTGGAAGGCGCCTCCGTGCCCCCCGCCGCGGATGGTGCGCCGACCCTGCCCCCGAAGGCCGGCGGCAAGGTGGTCGTGTACGGCGACGGCGACTTCTTCACCAACAAGCTCATCACCCTCGGCGTGAACCAGGATCTGTTCCTGAACGCCGTGGCGTGGGTCGTCGGGGAAGAGGACCAGATCACCATCCGTCCGAACGAGGCGGGCAGTGGCAAGCTGAACCTCAACTTGATCACCGTCTTCTTGTCCTGCGTCGTCGCCATCGTGGTCGCCCCGGGCATCGCGGTCATCGGCGCCGTCGGGACCTGGCTGCGCCGCCGGCGTCTGTAGGCCCGCTCTCCGGGGCGCGCGCTCGTGCGGGCGCCCCGTGGACGCGTCGGGACCCGGCAAGCTACAGTGGGCCGGCGCGAGAGGACACATGAGCACGCCCGACATCATCGATCTCGCCGTAGCCATCGAGTTGGAGTGCGCCGCGCTCTACGAGGTGTTCGGGCGCTGCTTCGCCGGCCGCGACGAGGTGGTGTATTTCTGGCGGATCTACGCGGAAGCCGAGCGCTACCACGCCGCGAGCATCCGCATCCACCAGGCGGCCTTCTCCGGCGAGCAGATGGAGAGCCTGGCCCTCGGGGTCGTCGAGGCCGCCAAGGTGCTCGAGGAGATCCGGGGCCTCCGCGTGGGCTTCGAGCGGTCGCCGCCGACCATCGGCGAGGCCCTCCGGGCGGCGCGCCAGGTCGAGGAGTCGAGCGCCGAGCTCCACGGGCGCACGCAGTTCTTCAAGCTGCACCCGCACTTCGCGGAGCTCTTCCAGAAGATGGCCGAGGAAGATCGCGCGCATCGCGACGTCCTGTCGACCGCCGAGCTGCGCTTCGGGGCGTAAGCCTCGACGGCCCCCGGCACTCCCGCTGGCGCCTGAGACGACGAAGGCTCCAGACAAGGAAGCCCGCCGACGGGGCCGACCTGTCCGGAGACAGTGGCGCGTGGGCGGGCATCTGGGGCGCTTCGGGGGAGCTTCGCGGCGGCGAAGGCCTCGCCGCGGCGCCGGGACTACGCGAGGATCTTCTGGAGCTGCATCGCCAGGCCCACGTTGGAGGCCTTCAGCTTGCCGGTCATGAAGAGCTGCATGGCGTAGCTCGGGTTGTCGAGGAGCTTCTCCCAGTCGGCCTTGGCCACGGTGATGATGCAGCCGGGCGTCGCGGCGGGGCCCTCGTGCACCGCGCCGGGGGGCGTGGAGAGGTCGATCGTCCAGACGCCGGCGCCCGTGATGTCGAACTGGAAGATTGCCTTGACCGAGGCAGCCAGGTCAGGCTTGGCCTGCAGCTTCTCGGGCATGTACTTCTCGAAGAATTCGGTGGTCTCAGCCATGGGGGTCCTGGGTGACGGTGCGCCTTATCGCTTTCGACGCAGGCCCGGCAACTTCCCAACCCACGTCGCGATGGTCTGGCGCGGCCCCATCCGGGCGTCATCCCAGCTATCCGCCATCTCCGCCCAGATTTTCAGGCGGGCCGGCTGCGGAGGGCCGCCCCACCAGCGCCACGCCCAGCGACCGCCGAAGCGCCGCGTGATGGCGTCGCCGATGTCGTTCATCCCGAGGCGCTCGGGCCCACGCAGGACGTGCTCCCCGGGCGCGCCCACCAGGGCCATGACGGCGCGGGCGGCGTCATCGAGGAGGAGGGGCCAGGAGGGCGGGGTACCCCGGGGCAGCCGCGCGACGCCGCTCTGCCGGATGGCGGAGACGATGGGCCAGATGCAGGCGTCGTCGGTGCCGTAGAGGGGGCCGAAGCGCACCACCGTGGTCCGCGGCGCTGCCCGGAGCTCCTGCATCCCCCGCTCGAAGGCGTCGAGGCCGGGCTCCCCTTGGCCCGCCGGCCCGCAGACCGTCACCGCCGTGGCGCCCTGCCGCCACGCCGATGCCGCGAGCCGCGCGACCGTGTGGCCCCAGAGCTCGGGGGCGTCCCGGTTGACGCGTGGCGACAGCGCGATGCAGACGGTGGCGTCCTCCATGGGGATGCGGAGGGTGTCCCCCGCCGACCAGCGCCGCCAGAGGGCCGGGTGGGCCCGCGGCGTCGGGGACGCGACGATGACGCTGCTGCCCGTGGCGGCGGCGTGGCGCGCGACGGCGCCCCCGAGGTGCCCGCCGCCGAAGACCACGAGCGGGCGGTGGGCG
>JAUXTN010000209.1 GCA_030684355.1 Pseudomonadota bacterium | reverse complement strand
CGCCCCGACGCCGAAGGCGGCGGCGCGCGAGCCAAGCGCGAAGCGCGCGCCCAGAGGGGGCCGATGTGCCGCCCTGACCGGTCTTCCCGGCGCGTCGCCCCAGCCTCGCCGAGTATGGACAGCCCGCGCGTTGGCCGGCCTGGCTACCCCGCCGCCGGCACCGCCCCCGGCGCCCGCGGCAACCGCACCCCCACGCCCCGCGCCGCCCCGCTGTCCTTCATCGGGAGCGCCGACCGGGGCGCCCCGTCGAGCGCCGCGACCGCGTTCGCCATCGCGGCGGGCACGGCCATCACCGCGACCTCCGCCACCTCGCGCGCGCCGCCGCCCACGGGCACCGCCACCGCGTGCAACGCCGGGCTCCCCTTCGGCTTCAGGATGCCGAGCATGCGGAACCGGCCCTCGGGCATGCCCGCCACCTCGTCGACCGACTCCGAGAGCGCCACGCCGACACCCATGTGCGCCGCCCCCTCCGCGAGCCGCGCCGCCTGCCGCGCGTCCTGCCCCTCGCCCACGGCCGTCGCGACCCACACGCCGCTCACCACGCCCTCCGCATCGAGCCGCACCACGCTCGCGGCGTAGCCCGGCGCCCCGCGATCGAGGTCCTCGCCGACGAACCGCCGCCCGACGCGCCCCGAGAGCGGCCCGCCGCCCTCCGCCAGCGCCGCCCCCGCGCGCCGCGCCGCCACGTCCACCGGGGCCGAGCCCAACGCCCCGGCACCCACGACGTCGGAGTCCCCCCACGCGAACTCGAACACGTCCGCCCCGAGGCCGGTGCTCGCCACGAGCGCGCCCAGGAGCGCCTCGTCGCGCCCCTGCCCCAGCTCCGGCACGTTGCAGGCCACCTCCACCGCGCCGGGCCCCGTGACGGTCAGGACGACGCGCGCGCCGCCGCTCCCGTCCACCCGCGCCAACGCGACGCCCCGCGCCCCGCCGTCGGCCCCCGCCCACACCGCAGCGAGCGCCCCGAGCACCGCAGCCCCCTCCCCCTCCAGGTTCGCGACCCGCAGCGTGTAGGCATCGATCCCGACGCTCGCCGCGAGGGCGTCCAGCGCGCGCTCCACCGCGAAGCCGACCGCGATGCCGCCCGCGCCGCGGATGGGGCCGGTCGGGCTCGACGTCGACCCCACGACCCGCGCGTCGACGGCGCTCGCGACGGTCCGGTAGGGCACCGCCCCGAGGGCCTGCCCGACGATGCGGTCGGCCGCGACCACGTCGGCGCCGCCGTCGAAGGCCACCTCCACGTCCAGGACGAGCGCCCCGCCCGCGGCGTCGCAGCCCGCGCGCACGACGACCTCCGCCGCCGGCCGCCGCCGATGCAGCCGCATGCCGAGCTCCAGCCCGACCGCCACCCGCACCGGCCGCCCCGTCGCCACCGCGAGCCGCGCCGCCACCGGCGCCACCGTCATCGCCTCCTTGCCGCCGTAGGAGCCGCCCGAGGGCACCAGCCGCACGCGCACCGGCCGCCCGACCGCCTCCGTCAACGCGCGGGCCTCGGCCAGGGCGTCGTGACCCTGGCTGTACACGACGAGCCCGACGGCGCCGTCGTCGCCCACCACGGGCACCGCGAGCGCGGCCTCCGGCTCCAGGTAGACCGGGTCCGTCGCGGCCAACGTGTAGCGGCCCTCGACCGTGTGCGCGGCCCCCGCGAGCGCCGCGGCCACGTCGCCGTCCACCGCCCGGCCCCGCGCGAGGACCTCGATGCCGCCGCCCTCCTCGGCCTCCACCTGCACGATCACCGCCGCCGCGGCCGCCTTGGCCGCCACGAGGGTCTCCGCCGCCACCGCCGCAACGATCTCGCCGGCGTGGAGCAGCACGTCCCCCACCGCGCGCAGCACCTCGACCGTGGCGCCCAGGGCCCGCGCCGCCTCGACGTCGATCGTCGTGATGCGCCCCCGCGCGACCGGCGCGAGCACCACCATCCCGTGGAGCATCCCGGGCCGCACCAGGTCATCCACGTAGGGGCGGTCGCCGAGCACGATCGCGGCACCTTCGGGGCGGACCACCGGGTTGAGCGGCGTCCCCTCCCCGCGCCGGACGGCCGCGGCGGCGTCGATCGCCGCGTAGATCGAGGTGTACCCGGTGCACCGGCAGGCGTGCTGGTTGAGCGCGCGGGTGATCTGCTCGGGCGTCGGCGCGGCCTCGGTCTGGAGGAGCGACCACGCGGAGAGCACGATCCCCGGCGTGCAGTAGCCGCACTGCGTGGCGCCCGCGCACACGAACGCGTCGGCGAGCACGGCGCGGTCGGCCTCCGGCACCCCGTCGAGCGTGGTCACGGCCTTGCCGGCGAGGCTCTTGGTGGGGAGCGTACAGGTGAGGCGCGGCTTCCCGTCGATGAGCACCGTACAGGCCCCGCAGAGGCCCTGGGGCGAGCAGCCCGCCTTGCAGCCGCGCACCGCGAGCTGGTCGCGGAGCACGCCGAGCGCGGGGGCCTTGGGGTCGGCGTCCACGGTGACGGACACGCCGTCGAGCAGGAAGGAGAAGCGTTCGGACATGCCGGGCGAACTATCTACGCGGCCGCGTCTGCGCCCGCGTCCCCACCCGCCCCACCTTCCCTTCGCTCCCCCTGCATCCCGCCCGCCCGCACCCAGCCCCACTGCGACGCGCCCCCGCGCCGATCCGCTACCGATCGAACCGGTACACCACGCTGCCCGCGGGCACGAGGATCAGCTCCTCGGCGGCGGCCCGGCGCACGGTCGTCTCGTCGGTGCGGAGCATGCGCACCTCGCGCTCGATGCGGGAGTTCTCCGACTCGATCGCGGAGAGCTTGCGGTGGGCCCGCTCGAGGTCCGCCTGCATGCGGTTGCGGCGCACGAGTCCGCTGTCGCCCATGATGGTCGCATGGATCAACGCCACCACGACCCCGGCCGGGATCAGCGTGAGCAGCAGCCGTCGTGCGAGAAGTTCCATGCGCGGGAGCAGCAGCGGGGAAGAGGGCCAGCAGGGAGAGCGGCAGCGGGGGGCAGCAGCGACGGAGAACGCGGGCGGACGGGGCCCCAACGGCGGGAAGGCGATCACTCGCCGCCGGGTTGGGGGGTTCGCATCTGGGGGGCGACAGGTGCGAAACGTCCGAAAGAATTCTATCGTGCGGGGGCTCGCGCGCCAGGGCTTCAGCCCCCCTCGGATGTGAAATTTTAGACGACGGGATGCGGCATTCAGCGCAACCCACCGATGGAGGTTCTCTTGACGCGGCAACACCCCCCCTATGAAACCGCATCGCCTCCTCGCTGGAGGCGTCTGAAGCTCGGAATCGGCGTCGCGGCGGCCTGCCTGCTGGGCACAACGCTCTTGCCAAGCTGTAGCCTCGGCTACGTCCTGTCGTCCGGCTACTACCAGGCCGAGCTCCTCGCGAGCCGGCGCCCGATCGACAAGGTCCTCGCGGAGGGCGGCCTCGGCGTCGGGCAGGAGCAGCGGCTCCGCATGATCCCGGAGATCAAGGCGTACGGGAAGGGCCTCGGCCTCTCCGCGACCCAGAACTACGACACGATCGCCGAGGGGTGGGACCGCACCATCTGGAACCTGTCCGCCTGCGCGCCGCTCTCGTTCGAGCCCGCCACCTGGTGGTTCCCCGTCGTCGGCCGCGTGCCCTACCTCGGCTACTTCAAGGAGGAGGACGCCCGCCGCCGCGAGACCGAGCTCCTCGGCGAGGGCTACGACGTGCACCTCCGCACCGCCGGCGCCTACTCGACCCTCGGCTGGTTCCGCGACCCCGTGCTCCCCGGCATGCTGCGCTGGACGGAGGCCGACCTCTCGGAGACCGTCTTCCACGAGCTCGCCCACGCCACGCTCTGGGTGCCCGGCAGCGTCATGTTCAACGAGTCGTTCGCCAACTACGTCGGCGAGACCGCGGTCGAGCGCTACCTCGTCGACCGCTACGGGCCCGGCAACGACGCGCTGGCCACCCTCCAGCGCACCAACCGCGACGGGGCCCGCTTCGAGGCCCTCCTCCACCAGCTGTACAAGGATCTGGACACGGTCTACCGCGACACGACGATCGCGGATGTGGAGAAGGCGGCCCGCAAGACCGCGCTCTACGCGTCGCTGGAGTCACGCGTCCTCACCGCCGGCTTCGAGGACCCCGTGCCGTACGTCAACTCGATCCGACGCTCCGGCTGGAACAACGCCCGGCTGATGCAGTTCCAGGTCTACAACACGAACCAGGCGGCGTTCGACGCGGTGCTCGCGCGCAACGGCGGCGACCTCAAGAAATTCATCGACGACATCGGCACCATCACGCGGGGCGCGCGCGATCCGTTCGCAGCGCTGGAGACCGCGGCCTCGGCTACGGCGATCGGGGCGGACGTACAAAATCCTTGACAGCGTCTGGAAGCTGGGCGTGAGGCTCGAGCGCGTCGCACCAGAATGGCCGATCCGCGGCCCCATGCGCGTGTCTCGAAACATCACGAAACCGAGGCGGGGAGCGGGTCGCAGACAGATCGGCACGGGGCGTGACGGGAAGTGACGGCGGCCCTGGGGGTTGGCATGGCGATTGCTCATGAACTGGAGCACGCGCCGAACCCCTTCGGCTCCCCCACAGGAGGAACCCCATGTCGTTCGCCTCTCCCTCGCGTCGGTCCGCCGCCCCCATCGGCAACGGGAACATCCTCCTCAACAAGTACCTGAAGATGATGGGCGAGATCCCGCTGCTCACGCGGGACGACGAAGTAGAGGTCGCGCGTCGCATCGACGCCGGCGGCCCCGACTCCGAGATCGCGAAGGCCACCCTGGTCAACGCCAACCTTCGGCTCGTGGTCAGCATCGCCAAGCAGTACACCTACCGTGGCATCCCGCTCTCGGACCTCATCCAGGAGGGCAACATCGGCCTCATGAAGGCCACCGAGAAGTTCGACCACACCCGCGGCTTCAAGTTCTCCACCTACGCGTCGTGGTGGATCCGCCAGAGCATCATCCGCGCGGTCGAGAGCCAGTGTCGGACGATCCGCATCCCCATCTACAAGCTCGAGGTCGTGAACAAGGTCCACCACATGCAGAAGGCGCTCTTCCAGGAGTTCGGCCGCGAGCCGACGCTCGAAGAGGTGGCCGTGCGCCTCGAGATGGACATCGACAAGCTCGAAGGGCTCATGAAGCTCACCCGCGAGCCCATCTCGCTCGACGCCCCCGTCAGCGAGGACAGCGAGGCCACCGTCGGCGAGTTCGTCGAGAACCCGAACGCCGAGAAGCCGAGCGACGCGCTGGAAGAGGCCGCCCTCCGCGACGAGATCGAGCAGGTCCTCGCCTCGCTCACGCCGCGCGAAGAGAAGGTCGTCCGCATGCGCTACGGCATCGGCGAGCCCATCGCCTACTCCCTCGAGGAGATCGGCGCCCAGTTCTGCCTCACCCGCGAGCGCATCCGCCAGATCGAGATCAAGGCGATCCGCAAGCTCCGCCACCACCGCCGCCGCGGCCACCTCGAGACGTTCATCGCCTGAGGGCTCCGGGTGTCCGACTGGCACCCAGGTCGGGCGCCCCGCCGGGCGGAGGCCGCCCGGCGGCGGTCCTCCTCCGGTCTCGCGCCGGAGGCGCTCGGTTCGCGGCGCGGCGCCGCGGAACCGCCGGCTGAACGCCGGCGACCTCCGGCCGACCTGGCGCGGGGCCATGCGTAGCGGTGGCGTGCAGGTACGACGTCCGGTCGGCGTCAGAATCCTTCTACACACCCAAACCGATTTATCGCGGCTCCCGCCCTACCTACGCGCGCCCAAGCGTCACGATGGTGTGTAGGCGCGCGTCGCGTTCGGCCGGCCGCCGGCGCAGGGCGTCCCACACACGCGGAGGGATCGCGGCGCCGTCTCGTCGTCGCGGAGTCTCCGCCGACTACCAGAGGTAGATCATCCCCTCGGGGGTCTCGTCCTTGGGGTTCGTCGAGTCGCCGCCGGGGTCCGTCGGGACGAGGCCGTAGCGGACCTTCAGGGCGCGCGCGACCTCGGGGGGCGTGGCGTCCGAGGTGAACAGGAAGGGGTAGACCACCGTGAGGCGGTCGGTCGTCACGCCGGGAAACGGGAGCACGCGCACGGCGTCGAGCACGCAGGCCTCCGCCGCGGCGTCGCCAAGGGTGGAGAGGTGCACGTCCACCCCCTCCACGCGGCCGTCCGCCAGCGCGGTGAACCGCACCACGACCTCGCCGTAGAGGCGGGGGTCCCGCGCGAGGGCGGCCTCGTAGCAGGGGCCGACCGCGGCGGTCGCGAGGACGCGGCGCAGCAGCTCCTTCGGCGCGGCCTTCGCGGCCATGCCGGTCACCTCCACGAGGCCCGCGGAGGGCGCGGGCGGGGGCGCGACCTCGACGGGCGGCACCTTCGGGGCGCACGCCACGAGCGCGGCGCAGAGGAGCACGAGGCTTGTCGGGGCGGCGACGGGGCGGAGCGGCACGGAGGTTGGCATCAGCGCCGGCGGCGTAGCCCGAGGAGCGGGGCGAGCGCCAGCCAGATCGCGGCGCCGGGGCCCGGGGTCGTCGCGCAGCCGCAGCCGCTCACGTCGTCCATGCGGGTGAGCTGGCCGGGGATGGCGGGCGGGCCGAGGCGCTCCTCGTCGTCGGAGGGGTCGCCGGGGTCACCGGGATCGGTGTCCTCCACGGGCTCGTCGGTGTCCACGGGCTCGTCGGTGTCCTCGACGGGCTCGCCCGTGTCGTCCCCGGTGGAGGTCTCCGGGTAGAGCACGATCGAGCACCAGTCCTGGCTCGACGAGGTGGTCTTGGTGCAGGTGCCCTCGGCGTAGCCGGGGTAGCTCGCGTGCATCGTGTACGAGCCGAACGGGATGTCGTCGAAGCGGTAGTAGCCGTCGCTCTCGACGGTGGTGCTGTCGCCGGTCTCGCCGATCCACACCGTGGCGCCGACGAGGCGGGCGCCGTTGTAGATGTCGCTGTCCGCCACGACGCCGATGATCTCGCCCCCGGACGTGCTGGTCACGCCGTTGATGAGGTCCATGTAGTAGTCCCAGTCCCAGCCGCTGCCGGGATCGGTGTGGCAGCTCGCGCCGCCGCCGGAGCCCGACGAGCACCCGGGGACCTCGTAGTGACCGATGATGTGGCTGCGGTCGAGCGAGACGCCCTGCCGCGCCGCGATGTCGACGGTCAGCGCCGCCGACTTCGAGTACATCGCGTCCGTGTACCAGGTGCCCGGATCCGAGACGTAGCCTTCGTGCTCGATGCCGACCGAGCGGTAGTTGGTGTCCCAGTGCCCGGCGTGCCAACCGACGTCGGCCTCGCTCACCATCTGGGTGATCTGGCCGTCGCTCGAGCGCACGACGTAGTGGGCGCTGGCACCCGCGCTGCTGTTCGCGAACCAGGAGTAGCAGCCCGAATAGCTGCCCTGGACCGTGTGGATGACCACCATGTCGATGGTGCCCGACCCGCGCGAGTAGTCCGAGTAGTTGGACGTGCTCGCCGCGTAGAACTGGTACGCCAGCGAGGAGTCGGTGGCGGTCGGCGGGGGGATCACGACGTAATCGGAGAGATCGATGTCCTGGGGGTCGAGCAGCACGGCGCCCCAGCGGGTGTCCTGGACGACGCCCTGCGCGGCGGACTCGAACACGTAGGCGGTGTACTGCTCCTGCAGGACGGGCTCTTCACGACCGGAGAAGGCGCGCACGGCGTCCCACCAGGCGAGGAGGTTGTCCTGGGCGGGGAGCACCCCGCCGTTCGAGAGGCGGCCCTGGTCGGCGAGGATCGCGGCGGCGCCGCGGACCTGGAGCTGCCAGTCCGCCACCATCGCGTTGGGATTGACCTCCAGCAGCGCGGCCGCGTGCTCCAGCGAGGGATCCTGCTCCCCTTCCCGCAGGTCGAACATGCCGTAGCCGCCCCACGCGGACTGCACGTCCGGATCGAAGTGGCTGGCCTCCCACGCGATCGACATCAGGAGCGGCTTGGGGACCCCGAACTCGTCCGCCGCGGCGTCGAACGCGGCGGTGAGCGCGTTGGGGTGGGCAGCCGGGCCGACCGTCTTGACGGAGGGGAGGGCGAACGCCAGGGAAACGAGGAGGAGCATGGTGACCCGGGACTCGGGCGACCCCTAACACGGCCGTAGCGGCCCGGAGCAGCCCCGACGCGAGCTTCGGGCGTTTCGGGCCCCGTCCAGGCATCCTGGCCCGTCGCCTGCTGCCCGGTGCGCCGGGCCGCGTTAATGGCTCGGCCGCTCAGGAAGGACCATGCTCGGCACCCTCGACGACCTCTTCCCCCCCACCGACACGTTCGCCCGCCGCCACATCGGCCCGACGGACGCCGAGATCGCCGCGATGCTGGGCGAGCTCGGGTACACCTCGCTGGAGGCGTTGATCGATGCGACGGTGCCGCCCGCCATCCGGGCCTCCTCCCCCCTCTGGCTGGCGCCCGCGCGCGGCGAGCGGGAAGTCCTCGCGGATCTCGAGGGGATGATCAAGAAGAACCGGATTCTTCGCTCCTTCATCGGCATGGGCTACTCGGACACCATCACCCCCCCGGTGATCCTCCGGAACGTGCTGGAGAACCCGGGCTGGTACACGCAATACACCCCGTACCAGGCCGAGATCTCGCAGGGCCGCCTGGAGGCCCTCCTCAACTACCAGACGATGATCAGCGACCTGACCGGGCTGCCCGTCGCCAACGCCTCGCTGCTCGACGAGGGCACGGCCTGCGCGGAGGCGATGGCGATGAGCATGAACGTCTCCACGACCGAGGGCGCCACCGCCTTCTTCGTGGCGGACAACTGCCACCCGCAGACCATCGCCGTGGTGCAGACCCGCGCCCGGCCCCTCGGCATCCAGGTCATCGTCGGCGATCCCGCGTCGTTCGACTTCAAGACGCCCATCTTCGGCGCCCTCCTCCAGTACCCCGCGACCGACGGTCGCATCTTCGACGACCGCGCCTTCGTCGCCCGCGTGCGGGAGGCCGGCGGCCTCGTCACCGTCGCGTGTGACCTCCTCGCGCTGACCCTGCTGCGCTCCCCCGGCGAGATCGGCGCGGACATCGCGGTCGGCAACTCCCAGCGCTTCGGCGTGCCGCTCGGCTACGGCGGCCCCCACGCCGCGTTCTTCGCCACGCGGGACGAGCACAAGCGCCACATGCCGGGCCGCCTCATCGGTGTCTCGGTGGACGCCAACGGTCGCCCTGCCATGCGCCTCACGCTCCAGACGCGCGAGCAGCACATCCGCCGCGAGAAGGCCACCTCCAACATCTGCACCGCGCAGGTGCTCCTCGCCATCATCGCCTCGATGTACGCCGTCTACCACGGGCCCGTGGGTCTGAAGCGCATCGCCCAGCGCGTGCACGGCCTCGCGAAGCTCTTCGCGGCGGGCCTCCGCAACCTCGGCAAGGACGTGTCGGCCGACCCCTTCTTCGACACCGTGCTGGTGCGCAACGTCGACGCCGACGCCCTGCTCGCCGCCGCCGAGTCCGCGGGCATCAACCTCCGCAAGCTCGACGCCACGACCGTCACCGTCGCCCTCGACGAGACCGTGACGGTGGACGAGGTGGGCGCCCTCCTCGACGTGTTCGCGGGCGGCCGCGTCGGCCTCGACCTCGGCGCGCTCGACTTCGAGACCGCGGTGCCCGCGGCCCACCTGCGCACCACGGCGTACCTGACGCACCCCACCTTCTCGAAGTACCACTCCGAGACGGAGATGTTGCGCTACATCACGCGCCTCCAGAACCGCGATCTCTCGCTCGCGTTCTCGATGATCCCGCTGGGATCCTGCACGATGAAGCTCAACGCCACGACGGAGATGCTCCCCGTCACGTGGCCCGGCATCGGCAAGCTGCACCCCTTCGTGCCGCCCGACCAGGCGCAGGGCTACCGCGAGATGTTCAAGCAGCTCGAGAGCTGGCTCGCGGCCATCACGGGGTTCGCCGCCACGTCGCTGCAGCCCAACGCGGGTTCCCAGGGCGAGTACGCGGGCCTGCTGGTCATCCGGCGCTACCACGAGGAGCGGGGCGAATCGCATCGCAACATCTGCCTCATCCCGTCGAGCGCGCACGGAACCAACCCGGCCTCCGCGGCCATGGCCGGCATGAAGGTCGTGGTGGTCAAGTGTGACACCAACGGCAACATCGACGTCGCCGACCTCCGCGCCCGCGCCGGCCAGCACCGCGACAACCTCGCCGCCCTCATGGTCACCTACCCGAGCACGCACGGCGTGTTCGAGGCGGCGATCAAGGACATCACGGCGGCCGTCCACGAGAACGGCGGCCAGGTGTACATGGACGGCGCGAACATGAACGCGCTCGTCGGCCTCGTCCGCCCCGCCGAGTTGGGCGCGGACGTGTGTCACATCAACCTCCACAAGACCTTCTGCATCCCGCACGGCGGCGGTGGCCCCGGCATGGGCCCCATCTGCGTCGCGGCGCACCTCGCCCCGCTCCTCCCCGGCCATCCGGTCGTCCCGACCGGCGGCGAGCGCGGTATCGGCCCCGTGTCGGCCGCCCCCTGGGGCTCGGCCTCCATCCTGCCGATCTCGTGGGCCTACATCGCGATGATGGGCGCCGAGGGCCTCACGCGGGCCACGCAGGTCGCCATCCTCCTGGCGAACTACACCGCCGCGCGGCTCGCGCCGCACTTCCCGGTGCTCTACACCGGGCAGAACGGCCGGGTGGCCCACGAGTGCATCGTGGATGTGCGGCAGCTCAAGGCCGGCTCCGGCGTCGAGGTGGTGGACATCGCCAAGCGCCTCATGGACTACGGCTTCCACGCCCCGACCGTCTCGTTCCCGGTGGCGGGCACGATGATGATCGAGCCCACCGAGAGCGAGTCCAAGGAGGAGGTCGACCGCTTCATCGATGCCCTCATCGCCATCCGCGGCGAGATCGCGGCCATCGAGCGCGGCGAGTACGACCGCACCGACAACCCGCTGAAGAACGCGCCCCACACGGCCGAGTCGGTCACCAATGACACCTGGACCCGCTCCTACCCCCGCACCGTGGCGGCCTTCCCCGCGGCGTGGACCCGGGTGTCGAAGTTCTGGCCCTCCGTCGCACGCATCAACGACGTGTACGGGGATCGCAACGTGATCTGCACGTGCCCGCCGATCGAGGCGTACGAGGCGGCGAAGTAGGCTGGGGCCCCGGCCCCGGCCCCAGCCCCAGCCCCAGCCCCGGCCCCGGCCCCGGCCCCGGCCCCGGCCCCAGCCCCAGCCCCAGCCCCGGCCCCGGCCCCGGC
>JAUXTN010000192.1 GCA_030684355.1 Pseudomonadota bacterium | reverse complement strand
AGCCTGGGCACCGCCCCCGCGGGCCCCCCGGACGCCCGGCTCCCCGAGCCCGCCCCGGCCGGCCCGATCCCCGCCGCTCTCGCGGAGCGCGAGGCCGCCCTTCACGGGCCCAAGCGCCAGCGCTTCGTCGAGACCGAGGTGCTCGACGACCGGAACACCGTCCAGCCCGGCGATCGGGTCCTCGTCATCGTGGAGGACGACGTCGAGTTCGCGGGCGTGCTGATGGCCATGGCACGCGAGCGGGGCTACCGCGTGCTCCTCGCGCAATCCGCGGCGGAGGCCTATCCCCTCGTCGATCGCGTGCTCCCGAACGGCATCCTGCTCGACATCCGGCTGCCGGACCGGAGCGGGTGGACGGTGCTCGACATGCTGAAGCAGTCGCCGCGCACCCGCCACGTGCCGGTCTATGTCGTGTCCGTGGTGAACGACCTGCCGCGCGGCCTCCGCCTCGGCGCGCGGGCGGTCATCCAGAAGCCCGCGGGGAAGGAGGCGTTCGAGCGCCTGCTCCTCGACGTGGAGACGTTCCGGCAACGCCCGCGGCGCCTGCTCCTCGTCGTGCCGGATCAGAAGGAGCGCGAGCGCCTGGAGGGGCTCCTCGGTGGGCCCGACGTCGAGCTGGTGTCGGTGGCGACGGGGGCCGCGGGCCTCCCCGGGCTCTCCAAGGGTGGATTCGCGGCGGCGGTCATCGACCCGCGGCTCACGGACATGACGGCCTTGCAGCTCATCGCCCGCCTCCGGACGGACCCCGCGCAGGCCAACCTCCCGGTCGTGGTGTGGGCGCCGCCGTCGGTGTCGTACCGGACCATCGCGGACCTGCGCGCGGCGGCCGACATCGTGCACGACGAGGAGGACGCGGAGCTCCGGCTGCTCGATCGCGTGAACCTCTATCTACACAGGGACGAGAGCACGTTGGACGTCACGCGTCGCGATGCCCTGAATCGCTGGCGCGCGCACGATCCCACCCTCGCGGGCCACCGCGTGCTCGTGGTCGACGACGACGTCCGCAACATCTTCGCGCTCACCACCGTGCTCGAGCAGCACGGCATGATCGTCATCCACGCGGAGAACGGGCGCGAGGCGCTGGACCTGCTCGAAACCGAGCGGGTGGACCTGGTCTTGATGGACGTGATGATGCCCGTCATGGACGGGTACCAGGCCACCCGCGCCATCCGGCAGGTCGCTCGGCTGGCACACCTCCCGGTCCTGTGCCTGACGGCCAAGGCCATGCGAGGGGACCGGGAAGCTTGCCTGGCAGCAGGAGCGTCTGATTATGTTGCGAAGCCGGTGGAGATCCCCCACCTGCTCTCGCTGTTACGGGTTTGGCTCGTTACGTAGGACGCGGTTCCAGGGCGGGGCCGGCGGAGCTAGGGCCAACCTTGGAGGATCGCGCGGTGTCGAGCGTCGGGCAGGCGAGCGTCGGGCAAGCGAAGGTGCTGGTCGTCGATGATGACGAGCGGACCCGGGACGGGTTGGCGCGCTTGCTCGAGGACACCAACCGGCAGGTCCTGACCGCGGCCTCGGGCACGGAGGCGCTGCGCTTGTGCCTGCAGAACGAATTCGCCGTGATCCTGCTCGACGTGCGCATGCCCGGCATCAGCGGCCACGAAACCGCCGCCACGATCCACGCGCGGCCGCGCTCGGCGGGCACGCCCATCATCTTCCTCACCGGAGAGACCCCCGATCTCGCGCGCTTGCGCAGCTACGCCGTCGGCGCGGTCGACTTCCTCACCAAGCCCATCGAGCCGTACGTGATCCAAGCGAAGGTGCGGGTGTTCGTCGACCTGTGGCAGAAGCGCCAGCAGATCGAGCAGACGGAGCGTGTGCTCCGCGAATGGGAGTCCAGCCGGGCACGGCAGCAGGCGGACGAGGCCGCGGCGGAGGCGCGGCGGCAGTCGGATGGCGAGCTCCGCGCCGTCCTCGAGCGGCAGGCGCTCATCTTCCGCGCGGTGCCGGTCGCGCTGTTCACGCGCGCTCAGCACGACGCTGGGGAGATCACGTGGGCGAGCGACAGCGTATCGAACGTGCTCGGGTATCCCAGCGCGGCCTTTCTCGAGGACGGCGAGCTGTGGCGTTCGCGCTTGCACCCCGAGGACCGCGCCGCCGCGCTCCGTGCGCTCCAGGAGGCGGACCAGCACGAGGCCACCTCGTGCACCTACCGGTGGCGCGTGGCGGATGGCACGTGGCGGTGGATCCTCGAGCACGTGACCCGCGCGCAAGAGCCCGGCGCGCACCACCTCCACGGCACCTGGGTCGACATCCACGAGCAGAAGCGGATGGAGGCGGCCCTGCGCCAGGCCAACGAGGCCCTGGATCGCCGCGTGGCGGAGCGCACCGCCGAGCTCGCCGCGGCCTTGGAGGAGCTGGAGTCGTTCAGCTACAGCGTGTCCCACGACTTGCGCTCGCCGCTCCGGAGCATCCACGCGTACGGACGCATCCTCGCCGAGGAGTCCGCCCCGCTGTCGGAGTCCGGCCAGCACGCGCAGACCCGCCTCAACGCCGCGGTGACCCGGATGTCGCAGCTCATCGACGACCTCCTGCGCCTCTCCCGGGTCACCCGGGCGCGCCTGGAGCGCCAGCCGGTGGACATCACGGCGCTCGCCCACGAGATCGGCACGGTGCTTCGGGAGCGCAATCCCACGCACGTCGTCGAGCTCGTCGTCGCGCCCGATCTCGTGGTCGAGGGAGACCGCGGGCTCGTGCAGATCGTCCTCGAGAACCTGCTCGGAAACGCGTGGAAGTTCACCGGGCCCGTCAACCCCGCCCGCATCGAGGTCGGCGCCCGCGCGGAAGACCGCTCGGTGTTGTTCGTGCGCGACAACGGCGTGGGCTTCGACATGACCTACGCCACCCAGCTCTTCCGCCCGTTCCACCGCCTCCACCCGATGGACCAATTCGAGGGCACCGGGATCGGCCTCGCCACGGTGCGGCGCATCATCCAGCGGCATGGGGGCGAGGTGTGGCCCGACTCCACGCTCGGCGAAGGGGCGACCTTCTACTTCACCATGGCGCCCCAATTGGGCGGCGCGGGGTTCCGGCCGTAGTAGACGGCACGGTAGCCACCGTCTACAACGGGGCGTGCTCCTCCTCCTCGCCTGCACCTCCGCCACGACCCCGCTCCCCCCGGGCGAGCCCCCCGATCCCGCGCGCGATCCGGACACCGTCGAGGTCCTCCCCGGGGACACCTCCGCCCCGGCCGATCCCACCGACGCCGTGTTCGATCCCACCCGCATCGTGACGGTGGCACTCGAGATGTCCGCGGCCGATTGGGCGGACATCCGGGACAACCCGTGGGCGGAGGCCTGGTACTCCGCCACGTTCCGGTGGGGGGACGACGCCGATCCCGCGCACGCCGTGCTCGACGACATCGCCGTCCGCGCCTTCGGCCAGGGCAGCGAGATCGCGGGCAAGCCATCGCTGAAGCTCTCGTTCGACCGGTTGGTCCCCGGGCAGGAGTTCGTCGGGCTGGACGAGCTGAAGCTCGACAACAGCTCGCAGGACGTCGGGTACCTCAACGAGTACCTCGCCACGGGCATCATGCGCCGGTTCGGCGTCCCCGCGGCGCGCACGGGGTGGGCCCGCGTGACCGTCAACGGGGCCCCCGCCGGGTTCTTCGTGGTGCTCGAGAGCATCGACGACCGCTTCGTCGAGCGTTGGTTCGGCCACGACGACGGCGTGCTCTACGGGATGAACTCCGGCTACTACGGCCAGGGGCTCAACCCGATGACCGACGGGCTCTATTGGTTCGAGCCGCAGACCTCCGTCGACAGCGACGGCACCGACCTCGTCGCGCTCTCGGAGATCGTGGCGACCGGCACCGACGACCAATTCGCGGCGGCGCTGGATCTGACCAACTTTGGCCGGGAGAGCGTGGCGCGCTCGGTCATGGGCTCGATGGACGCCTTCTCGGCCGACGGGAACAACTACTACCTCTACGACGACGGCGGGGTCTGGCACATCCTGCCCTGGGACTTCGACGTCGACCTCGGCGGCTACTACTTCTCGACCGCGCTCACGGTGGATCCCCGGGCGCCCTGGGCGTCCTCCCCGTGGGCCACCAACCCCATCACCGGCGCGCCCTACACGGACCCCGTGCTGGCGCGGAACCTCGCCCTGGGCCTCGATCCCGACGCGCTCGTGGACGAGCTGGTCGGCGGCGCGATGGCGTGGGAGGTGGTCGACGCCGAGGCGGCGGCGGCGGCGGCGCTGATCCGCGACGACGTGTACGCGGACGTGCTCGGCTACGGCGTGTCCTTCGACCAGCGGCGCCACGACGTGCGGCTGTTCCTGCACGCGCGGCTCTCCGCGTTCGCCGGCGCCGACGTGGCCCCCTGTGTCACCCCGCCCGCGTCCGTTCCCCTCGCGGACCTCAATCCGACGGGCACGGTGGGGTGGGGCGAGCTCCTCGTCGACCGCACCTACTGGGCGCCCGGCTTCAACGTGGCCGGCGAGCACGCCTGCACGGGGGTGTTCGCGCACGCCCCGAGCACCGTCACCCTCACGATCCCCGACGGGGTCACCCGGCTGGTCGGGAAGGCGGGGCTCCAGGACTGGGCGCAGCGCTGCGGCGACGGCGCCACCTTCGCCGTCGTGCAGGGCGAGACCCTCTGGCAGAGCGGGACGATCCTCACCTACCAGGCGGCGGAGGCCTTCGACGTGGCGGTCTCCCCCGGGGCGCTCCAGTTGGTGACGGCGCCCAACGCCGAGTACAGTTGTGACACGGCGGCGTGGGTGGATGTGTGGGGGATGCGGTGAGCGGGTGGCTCGTTTGGGACCCCGTCCCCGCGGCATCCCAGCGGTAGGGCATCGGTAGGGCATCGGTAGGACAGCCGTGGGACAGCGGCCCCCGGCGCATGGTATACGACCCCGCCCCGAGGTGTGCCCTGCTGACCCTGCTCCTCTCCGCCTGCGCGCCGTACCCGGAGGGCCTCCGCGCCACCCCCGCGGGGGATGGGCCGATGGTCAAGGTCGACTGGGACGCGAAGCCGCTCCCCGACGTGCCGTACCCGACTGACCTCGCGACCGTGACCGACCTCACGAGCCCCACCGGCCTGCGGCTGAACGTGCCCGTCGCCACCAGCACGGCGATGGAGCGGCGCGCCCGCGAACACCTCAACCAGCTCTCCGGCTTCGGCGTCTACTCGCCGATCACCGTCGGCTTCACCGAGCCGCTCGACCTTACCAACATCCACACCCGCCACGCCGCGGATCCCCTCCTCGGGGATGCCCAGTTCGCGGACGACGCGTTCTACCTCCTCGACGTCGACCCCGACTCGCCCGACTACGGCAAGCCGGTGGCGCTCGACGTGGGCCATGGGCGCTACCCGATGGACGTGCCGAACCCCGACCGGTACTTCCCCAACGACAGCCGGGCGACCTGCCCCAGCCTCGTGTTCGACACGATCGAGGAAGACCTCAACGGGAACGGCACGCTCGACTGGGGCGAGGACACCGACAACGACGGCGTCCTGGACCACCCCAACGTGTGGCCGGAGGGCGGGGACTCCCGGGACGACCTCTTGACCTGGTACGAATACGAGACGAACACGCTCATCGTGCGCCCGGTGCGGCCCCTCCGCGAGAAGACCACCTACGCGGTGGTGCTCACCAACCGCCTCGTCGGTGCCGACGGCGAGCCCGTGCGCTCTCCGTGGGAGTGGGTGCACCACCTGCGCCAGTCCGAGGCGCTGCGGCCCGTCAGCGGCGCGCTCGGCGGCCTCGGCCTCACGGACGACGACGTCGCGTTCGCGTGGGTGTTCACCACCGGCGATGTCACCGGGGACCTCGTGGCGGCCCGCCGCGGCCTCCTCGGGGAGGGCTCGCTCGCCGCGATGAACAGCGCGTTCCCCGAGGGCGTCACCGAGGCCCTGGCCGTCCACGAGATCGACGGGCTCGATCCGTACCGCCTCCCGACCGAGAGCCTGATCAGCACGCTCTCTTCGCTCGGGTTGTTCCCGGAGGAGAGCGCCGCCGCCCTCGTCGACAACTATGGCACGTTCTCCGACGTGCTCGTGGGTGGCGCGTTCACGACGCCCAACCTGCTCGGCGAGCCGGGGCAGGCCCAGGCCGCCTGGCCGGAGGCCGACGACTCCGACGATTACTGGCAGATCGACGGGTTCCAGGGCACGTACTCGGCCCGCGCGGAGCGGGTGCCGTTCACCTGTGTCCTGCCGAAGAACGTGGCCCAGCCGGCGCCGGTGGTGGTCTTCGGCCACGGCTACGGCTCCTCGCGCTTCGACTTCCTCGGCTTCTCCTGGGCGTTCACCCGCATGGGCTACGCCGCGTGCGCGTTCGACTACCCCGGCCACGGCCCCACCGTCGATCCCGACCAGGAGGCCCTCATCGAGGCCGTGCTCGGCGCGACCGGGCTCGTGCCGTTCTACGAGCACTTGAAGGACAGCCGCTTCCGGGACCTCGACAACGACGGCCTCCCCAACTCCGGCGGCGATCAGTGGACGGCGGACGCCTTCCACACCCGCGACATGGTCCGCCAGGCCGCGCTCGACCACGCCCAGTTCATCGACAGCCTGCGCGCCTGCGGCACCGGCACCATGACCCGCGCCGACGGCACCACCTCGGCGAGCTGCGACTGGGACGGCGACGGCACCCCCGACATCGGCGGGCCGGACGTGGCCTACAACGTCATCGGCGGCTCGCTCGGCGGCATCAACACCGCGGTCGCGGCCGCTGTCGTCGACGAGGTGACCGCCTGGGCGCCGGTCGTGCCCGGCGGCGGCCTGCTCGACGTGGCGGTGCGCACCGAGATCGGCGGCGCCGTCGAGGCGATGCACGGGCGCATCCTCTCCCCGTTGTTCCTCGGCTACCCCACCGGAGACGGTGGGCTGCGCGTCGTGCAGATGGTCAACTCGGTGACCGACATGGTGGAGGTCCCCGTCGTGACCCTGCCGTCGTTCCCCGCGGGCGGCCGCGTGGTCATCGAGAACCTGACCAACGGAGAGACGCGCGAGGGCCTCGTCCCCACCGATGGCTCCTTCCGCCTCGGCATCCCCGCGGACGCCGCGACCGCCTGGGAGAAGCGCGCGCTCGGCGGCATCCCGGCCGAGGGCCCCGCCGAGGGCGCGGTCTACACCATCGCGGACCCGACCACCGCCGGCGACACCCTCCGCCTCACGTTCTACGACGCCGCGGGCACGTTGGTCACCACGGTCTCCACGTGGGAGACGGACGCCACGTTCCAGGGGGTCACCTACCCGGCGGGCAGCACGCTGGTCGCCGCCGCCGAGGGCCTCGGCCACGTGCGCGGCTCGCCCGAGCTGCGGCGCGCGGCGTTCTCGCTCTCCGCGATGTTGGAGCCCGGCGATCCCATCGCCTACGCCCGGTACTACACCGAGGAGCCCATCGAGTCGCTCGGCGGGCGCCCGCGCAACGTGCTCCTGGTGCCGACGCCGGGGGACAGCATCGTGAGCATCAACACCGGCATCGCGCTCGCGCGGGCCGCCGGTTGGCTCGACGACACCGAGGTGGACGAGCGCTACGGCACCTCCGTCGACCGCTTCCTCATCGACCGCAAGGTGGTGCAGGGCCTGGAGGAGTTCGGCCCCTACGTCTGCGCGGACGGCACCTCCTGCCTCTTCGACGCCGACGATCTCGACCAGGGCACCGACGGCACGGGCGCCACGTCCGATGCGCCGCTGCGCGTCGTGATGGAGACCAGCTCGGGGACGAGCGGGCTGCGCCTGCCCTACGTCCGCACGACGGGCACCCACGGCTTCGCCACCCCCGAGCCCGACCTCGCGTTCGACACCGCCACGTTCGCGACGATGCAGATCGCGTCCTACTTCCTCGACCGTGGGGCGTTCGTGCGCGACGACTTGTGCCTCGAGGACGCGACGTGCGCGTGGATCCCGCCGTTGCCCGGAGGGGACACCGACACGGGTGACACGGATACGGGGACTTCTGACACGGGGACCTCTGACACGGGGACTTCGGACACCGCGAGTGACACGGGCGACACCGCCGCGCTTGCGCGTCCGATCGCGGGAGGTGGCCGATGATCGCGCTGTTCCCCGGCGCCTTGATTGGCGTGGCCCTGGCCCAGGACACCCAGGAGCTGGCACCGACCGCGGAGACCGCACCCAAGTCGGCGGAGGCGCCGGCAGCGGCTCCCACGTCGACCGAGACGGCGCCCGCGCCGGCCCCGACAGCCGGAGGGACCGCCGCGGAGACCGCCGCCCCGACGGCTGCCCCCGCTCCCGCAGCGACCTCCGACAGTGCCGCCTCCGAGACCGCCGCTGCCGGGGCGGGCGCGGAGGCCCTCGAGCCGCTCGCCGCCGACGCCGTCGTCCCCGCGCCGCCCACCAAGAAGCTGCCGCTGTCGACCTGGGGAGAGGTCCGCCTGCTCGGCAGCCTCCCGCCGGAGGCCGTGCTCGACACCGAGGGCACCACGCTCGGCCAGGGCCCGGTGCTCGACGGGCGCGCCCGCCTGGGCCTCGCCTACACCGCCGAGACCTGGTCGGTCCGCACCGAGTGGGACCTCATCGAGGGGCAGCTCGCCGGGGACGCCTGGGACATCCGCGGCGCCGAGGACGCCCGTGATCGCGGCGCCGTCGGCATCATGTCGGCGGACGCCTTCGTGCCCCGCCGCCTCTCCGTGGACGGGCGGGCCGGTCCCGTCGGCATCGAGGCCGGCCTCGTCACGAGCCACTGGGGCCTCGGCATGCTCGCCAACGACGGCGCGCACGACCCCGTCTTCGGCCGCTCCGACTTCGGCGACCGCGTGATCCGCGTGCGCCTCGGCACCCGCCCGGTCGCCGATGTGCCGCTCACCGTCGCCATCGCCGGCGACCGCGTCGTGGCGGACGAGCAGGCCACGTGGAGTCCGTTCGTCGGCGGCCAGGCCGCGTGGCAGGCCATCGCGACCGTGCTCTGGGGCGAGCCCGACAAGGCGCGCGCCGGGCTCTACGGCGTCTACCGCAACCAGACCGAGGCGGACGGCCTCCGCGTCACGCAGGTCGGCGTGGTGGACCTCTACGGGGACGCTCCCATCGTGCTCCCCGGCTGGAAGCTCCGCGTCGCGGGCGAGGCCGCGGGCATCTTCGGCAGCACCACTCGCGGGCAGAGCTACAACGCGCGCGACGGCCTCGTCGTCCAGAGCCTCGGCGCCGTCGGGCTCGTGGAGGCGCGTCCCGACGCCCTCCCGGCCAGCGGCATGCTCCGCGGCGGCTTCGCCAGCGGCGACGGCAACCCCGATGACGGCTACAGCCGCGACTTCACGTTCGACCGCGATCTCGACGCCGGCATGGTGCTCTTCGACGAGCTCCAGGGCTCCATCGACGCCGCGGCGTACGCCCAGCTCACCGATCCCACCCACTCCGGCGGCGCCCCCGACGGCGCCGAGCTGCTCGTGGCCGAGGGTTCGGTGCGTCACGCCACGTTCATCCAGCCGGTCGTCACCGTGACGCCGCGCCCGTGGCTCGGCCTGAAGGCCGGCGCGCTCTTCGCGTGGAACACGAGCCCGATCACCCAGCCCTTCGCGACCTACCGCAACGGCGGCGTGCCTGTGAACCACCTCGGCGAGCCCACCTCCGGCTACTGGCTCGGCACCGAGCTCGACTGGGCGGTCACCCTCGGCGATGTCGACGCCACCGTGCTCGGGCTGAAGTCGCGCCCGGCGCTCCTCGTGCAGGGCGGGCACCTGCTCGCCTCCGCGGAGATGGGGGGCGGCGTGGTCACGCTCGTCACCGCCACGGGGCGCCTGCGTTGGTAGGGCCCGCTCGCCTGTAGGTGCCGTCGGGCGAGGTGCGTAGGTTCGGGGATGCGTGCTGTCTACAAGGTCATGGCGGATGGGGACCGGTGGGCGATCAAGCTGGAGGGGACCTACACCCCCGTGGCGATCCTCGACCGGAAGAACGACGCGGTGAAGGCCGCGCGGGACATGGCGGAGCGGGACATCCCGAGCCGCCTGGTCGTGATCGACGGGCGGGGCAAGGTGGAGAGCGACAAGCTCCTCGGCACCGACCAGCTCGAGCGCGACGTCCAGGGCATGCGGGCGATGGAGGAGCCCATGCCGGAGGGGCTCAAGCCGATGCCGGAGATGGAGGACGAGGAGACCTGACACCCACTGGGCGCGCCCCCGGTGCGGACACCGGGGTCGGCGTCCTGCGGGGTCGTCGCGTTGCTCCTCCGTTGGCCTCCCCCGGCGCGTGCGCGCCGGGGCGGCCGAACCGCGCCGCCGCTGGCGCGGCGGCGCGCCCTTCGGATGCCTCGCGCGGGGGGGGCCGTTGGTAGTTGGGCCAGGGGGATCGGTTTGGCCGGGAGCGGCGTGGCAACCATCGCTTCGAGCGTCTCCGACCCGAGCGCGAGGCTCGGGCTCGAAGGCAAAGGAGGCAGCGCACCCGCATCCGGAGCACAAGCGACGCGGGGCGTGGTGGGGCGGGCCCCTGGTGGCCGCGTCCGAGCACCGAAGTTCGCCGAGGAACCGCCAACTTTCGGTGAACGCGAAGACGGCTGCGGACGTGGCCAAGCGGCCCCCCGCGCGTCCCTGCGCGGGGCAATCTTGGCCGCTAATACGCGGCGTCCCCGCCGCGCAGGCCATGTCCCGGGGCGGGGTCGCCATCATTCCAACTGCGAGAGTGTTTGTGCGCCCCGGGCCGGCCGGCGTCCCCGCCGGACCGAGCCGAAGGTCGGCCAGTTCCACGCCGGCAGGACGCGGTCGTGTCGAAACGCCTTGCTGCGCGTCGGCGTGTGGACGTGGCCGCCGGCTTCAAGGCCGAGGCGAAGCGCGTCTTGCCCCGCCCCGCCTGTGCCGTGCGGGCGGCGCGTGGACGGGGTTTGCCAAGGCGGCGAGCATGCCTTGACGCGCCAAGACTTCAGTCATCCCGGCTACACGCGGATCAGGTCTTGCCAACGATGTTGTGCATGCCGCCCCCGGCTAAACCGCTACCCGGCGGTTTGACGCTCCGCCGGTGGGGAATGCTTTGGGCGGAAGCAGACACCCAGACCACGCATCCTGGAATCAGCGCGTTCCACTTCCGACGAGCATTTCACAAGGGCCGACGAAGCCTTCCTCCCTCGTCTCGAAGCGGGCCAGCGTGCTTTCGATCTCGTCCCACGTGGCGGCACGTTCGTCGTCCATCATGCCCGACATCATCTGGAGCAACGCGCCGAAGGACTCGCGCTCGAACCGCACGCACTCCGCCGCCGTCGGCAGGCGCAGCGGTGAGTCGACCTTCTGCACTTGCACGTCGCGGAAGCCCGCCTGCTCCAGGGCGCGGGCGAGGGCGCCTTCGCCGCCCAGTGAGAAAGGTCCTGGCTGGCCCGGCAGCGGCGGCGGCAGCCGCGCGCGACGGCGAATGATGCCGACCGGCAGGGCGAAGAAGGGATTCTTCTCCGGCGTGGAGTACACCACCGCGGCGAAGCGGCCTCCGGGACGCAGGGCGTGCCGGATGCCCGCCAGCGCGCGCTGCTGGTCGGGGAAGTAGATCAGGCCGACGCGCGAGATCGCGGCATCGAAAGAGGCCGCCGGCAACAGGTCGTGGCGCTCGCCGTCGAGCTCGCGGGTCTCGACATTCGCCAGGCCGGCCTTCTCCACGACTGCCCTGGCGTAACGCAGAATCGTGGGCGAGATGTCGGTGGCGAGCACGTAGCCAGCCGGACCGGTACGGCGCGCGGCCACCAGCGTCTGTTCGCCGGCGCCCGCCGCGACGTCGAGCACGCGCGCGCCTGGCCCGACGCCGGCGGCTTCCATCGTCACCTCAGTCGCGGGGCCCAGCCAACGGGCCAGCAGGGGCGACCACCGGTCCCACGCTTCGGCCGCCGCCTCCCACTGAGTACGGGTGGTGGCGCGGAACTTTTCGGGGTCGAAGGTTGCGGCGGCCGTGGGGGCTCGAGCGCTTTCATTCATGGCGGCTCTCCTGGTAGGCGGTGCCGGCGCGACATTCGTCGGCTGGCGTCAAGGTATTCCGCCGGAGCGCTCCCCTCAAGTCCAGATTCTGGAGTTCCCGACCAGATAGGAGCGTTTGGCGTTTGTCCTCCTGAGGCGCGGGGCGGCCCTGGCGGCGTTCTCGGCGGGTGTCGCGGTGCCGACCTGCAGCCCCATCGCGCCCCGCCACGCGATGTCCACGCGCGCCCGCTTCGCGGACCCGAGGCGGCTCATGCCCTCCTCCGACCAAGCGACCATACTGATCGCGCTGGTTCTGCCGTGGAAAGATCGAGAGTGCCCCGCCGGCGTCTGTCTCGCGAAGAGAGGGTGACAGCTACCTGCACATGCGCCCGACCGCCGCCCGCGGACCGAATAGACACGGAGAACCAATGCACCACGAACGGCCTTGCAAGCCGCCCGACGCCAGCGCGCGCGAGAGAATCCAACATGGCGCGGAGCCCCGGCGCGCGTGGGTGGCGGGCGGCCTCGCGGGCGCACACGACGAGGTCGAGAACCGCCGCTATTCTTCGTGCGCCCGGGCCAGTTCGGGCGTCTTTGCCCGAACTGAGCAGCACGTCGGCCAGTTCGACGCCGGCAGGCGGCCTGACAGCAGAAGCGTTCGCACGGATGTCCACTCGAGCGAAGTGTTCGCGGGAGCCCCCAGTGTCTCACTCATGTTGACAGGAAGGGGGATGGCGGGGTCCGATTGATACGAGTGAACTGCGTCGCTACTCGGCCCAGTTCTCCACCTTCAGTCCTTCCACGCGGTCAAACTCCCTCACGTTGTTGGTTACAACCGTGCGCCCAAGAGCCAAGGCGTGGGCCGCAATGAGCATGTCCAGGCTGCCGATGGGCTTGCCGGCACGCTCTATCCTCGCGCGAATGGGACCATAGACAGCTGCGGCGGCATCGTCGAAGGGCTCAACCCCAAGGGGGGCGAGGAAGGCGGCCAAGGCCAGCGCGTTCTGCTCCGGCCGAGCGCTCTTCGCGACTCCGTACTGGAGTTCCGCGACCGTGATTGACGAGACCGCGATGGTGTTGATGTCCACCTCTCGGAGTCGGTTCAAGAGCAGTTGTGGCTTCCCCTTGATTAGGTAGATGCAGATGTTTGTATCGAGCAGCCACATCAGAAGGTCTCCCTCATGTCGGCAGCCGGCTGGGCCCGCTCAGACATGAAGTCATCGCTGAACTGGTCGAGGGCGGCCTCGAATCCGGCCCACGGGTCCTCGGTCGGCACGAGGAGCACGGCGTTGCCAACCCGCCGCACGAACACCTCCCGGCCAGGGAGAGCAAACTCCCGGGGCAGGCGCACGGCCTGACTTTGACCGTTGCGGAACAGCTTGGCGCTCGTCATCTGGACCTCCGAGTAGATATAGACTCTCAAGTATATACCCATCACGGAGGACTGACCACCTACGATCGCGGACGGCCTCACTGGGCGTCTTGGAGGTTGCGGTCGACACGGGTGAAGGTCGCGTTTGCGTTCGCTTAGATGGGGGTGTCAAGGACCGCCTCATCAGACCGCTGTCGGGGCGGCCAAACTGATCCGGTGATCCGGCCGGCACGGGGTGGCCGGTCAACCACGCCCGGAGGCCCGTTCGTAGCCGCCAGGTGATCTTCTTGCGCTCGGAGATCACGTCATGGAACCCCGCAAGATCCGCAACGAAGACGATGCGCGGCACTGCCTGGCCGCAGCTGAGACCAGCG
>JAUXTN010000173.1 GCA_030684355.1 Pseudomonadota bacterium | reverse complement strand
CCGCTCAGCTCACGCCGGCTGCCTACAAGGAGATGTTGCACGAGCAGCGACGCAGGGCTGCGGCCTGAACGGGAGGGCATGGGCGCCTACGTAGGCTGGGGCGCTCTGGGGAGCCTCCGGGGGTGGTTGACCGGCCACGGCACGGGTGACACGAATGGAGGGCCACAGGCCCCGCCGCACGAGCACTCCCGTCCGCGAGATCGAGGCAGCCGCCCCGGCACCCCCCGGGGGCGGCCAAACTGATCGCTCTGACCTCCCCGACGAGCTCACCCGCGGTGCGCGGTCACGGGCTTGCCTCGGCCCCGCGTGTCCGCCGCGGGCCCCGGTAGGAGTCTCCCTCGATCTCGAGCACGTGGGCGTGATGGAGGAGCCGGTCCATGGCGGCGCTGGCGAGCAGCGCGTCGCCGAAGAGCGGCGGCCACTCCGGCAATGCCCGGTTGGACGTGATGATCATCGCTCCACGCTCGTACCGTTGACGGATCACCTCGTAGAGGTCGGCGGGCTCGTCGCCCCTCAGCGGCATCAGGCCGAGGTCGTCGATGATGAGCAGGTCGGGGCCCGTGTACTTGAGCATGCGACGGTCGAAGCTCCCGTCTCCGCGAGCGGCCCGGAGCTGCGTGAACATCGGGCCGGCGCCGGTGTAGAGCACGGTGTGCCCGCGTCGGACCGCCCGGTGGCCGAGCGACTGGGCGAGGTGGCTCTTGCCGACGCCGGTGGCGCCGAGGAGCAGCACGACCTCGTGGCGGTCGACGAAGTTGCAGGTGGCGAGGTCGATCACCTTCGACCGGGGAACGCCGGGATTGAAGTGGAAGTCGAAGTCCTCCAAGGTCTTCTCGTGCTCGAAGTTGGCGCGGGCGAGCCGGAGGTCGAGCTGCTTGCCGTCGCGACGCTCCGCCTCGTCGTGGAGCAGGCGGTACAGGAACTCCTGGTGGTCGAGGTTCTCGTCGACGGCCTGGCGGACGCGGAGGGGCAGGGTCTGGAGCACTCCGGACAGCCTGAGCTTCTTGAGCACGGACACGAGATCGTCAGTGGACGTCATTGGATACCTTCCGGTAGGACGCGAGCAGTTGGCTCAAGGGACGCGCGAAACGCGGCGCCGTCAGTGGCGTCGCGAGAGCGGGGATCAGCAAGACAGGGAGCGGCTCGAGGTCCAGCGCATTCCTCAGGATGTCCTTCAGGCCGCGGTAGTCCGAGATCCCAAAGTGGCGGGCCCGCTTGCAGGCTTTGTCCGCCCGCTCCCGCGGATAGGCTTCGAGCAGCGTGATTACGGCCTGGACCGTCCGAAGCGGGCTCAAGGCGTCGGCGCCGTCGTAGGTCTCGGTGACCCACGCCGCCACCTCGTCGCCGAGCACGCGTGCGCGCCCCTCCCAGTGGCTCCGGCTGCGATTGCGCAGCTCGGACCGACCGGCCGGCAGGTGCGCCTCCTCCGTGCTCCAGGCGCCCTTGCCGTGCCGCGCGTGCATGGCCACGCGGGCGTCCTCCACGTACAGGTCCACCGCGTCGGGCGTCGCCCGGACCCATGCGTCCTTGCCGATGTGCGGCCACGGCACCGAGTAGTAGCGCTTGTCGAAGGCGACGTGCGTGTCCCGGTGCACCTTCGCCTTGCGCCATGTCGTCGCGACCCAGCAAAGCGGAGGCAGCCCCTTCAGAAGCGGCTTCTCCTCGGCCTCGAACACCTCGATCGGCCGGAGCCCGGTCGTGCCGTGAATGCGCCTGCCGGCCGTCTCTAGCACCCAGCGGGTGAGCGCGTCGTTGACGACGGTGATGTCCTCCCCGTCGTCGCGAGGGTCGAAGAAGTTGCCGGAGACGTACTTCACGCCCGACTCCACCTTCCCCTTCTTCTGGGGGTCCCGGGGAGGCGCGGGATCGACCTTGAAGCCGTAGAACCGCGCGAGCTCGACGTAGCTTCGGTGCAGCCCCGGGTCCTCGCCGAGGCCGAACGCGCAGCGCACGACCGCCGCCTTGAGGTTGTCGGGCACGATTGTCCAGGGCACTCCGCCGAAGAACGCGAACGCGAGCACGTGCAGCCGAAGCCAGGTCTCGGAGCGTTGGTCGAACACCACACGGGCGAACTGGTGGCGACTGTGGCCGAGAACCATCACGAACACCCACGCCTTCCGGCGCGCGTTGGTCTCGGGGTCGAAGAGGTACCCGACGTAGCCGAAGTCGACCTGAGCCACGTCGCCGGCGTCGGTGATCACCGGGATGACGACGTCGCCGGCCTTCACGCCCTCGGACACGCGGAGCCGCTTCACCAGCCGCTTCACCGCGTAGTAGCTGCCGGTGAAGTCCGGGCGTTCGCGGTGGAGATGGTCGTGGATCGCGCGCGCCTCGCAGCCCTTCCCGACGAGCCGCTTCACCTCGCTCGTCCAGTCCTCCACGGTGGAGGTCTGCTGCCGCGGGACCACGCGTGGCAGCGTTGCCTTCAGCGCCTCCAACGTGGGGAGATCGTCCACTGGGCCCTCGAGCAGGCCCGCCTTCGTGAAGGCGATCCGGTACTCGCGCTCGGTGTTCGGGCTCACGCCGAGGAGCCGCGCCACTTCGCGCGCACCCGTCCCCAGCCGGTGCAGGCGCACCAGTTCCTGTAGTTGATGCATGTCCGTCCTTGCTCTGCTCACGACGCTCGCTCCGGTTTCGGAGGAGCATCATCGTTCAGCCCGGCGCGATCAGTTTGGCCGCCCCGGGTACGGTCAGTTTGGCCGCCCCGGTGCGATCAGTTTGGCCGCCCCGGGTGCGATCAGTTTGGGCGCCCCGGGTGCGATCACTTAGGCCGGTCTGCAACACGGGCCAGTTCCGCCGCCCCCGGCGGGACTGAGCAGCATGTCGGCCAGTTCTCGGACGGTGCGCGTTCCCGAGGGCCGAGGCTGTCGTCGATGTGGTCATCGTCACCCCTCGGCCGGTCCCGCAAGGAGGGCGCGTCCGCTCGCGTACTCTGGACCTTTGAGATAGACCGCGTTCTTGTCGTAGGTATCTCGATGCTCGTGACCATTCTTGCCGTTCTCACCGCCCTGGCCGAGACCGGCACCGTGCGAACTTTCGTACTTACGGACGGAAGCGAGGTTGTTGGGGACGTGATTGACGAAGGCGAGACCGCATATCTTGTACGGACTCGGACTGGCGTGGTACGCGTGTTGCTGATTGAGATATCGGACGTACGGCGTGGGACGGAGCCCGGTGTAGGTACGGTTCACATTTCGAAGGAGGGATTCGCCTTTCCGTCGGCGCAGGGCAAGGCTGAGTACGATGCGAGTAGGCTTGAGTTGCAGGTGCTTGACTCGCGTCATGGCTCGTGGGGCGCATTGACGACTCAGAGCTCAGCGCGGGGGGGCGTTACAAGCAGCAGCCAGACAGGAACCCACGTTGACTTGGTGGTTCCGCAGTACCGAATCGCAACTGGCGAAGGGGTTGTTCTCGCCGATTTCACCGGGGAGTGGCTGAACAGTGGCAAACGACTCTTTGCCTATCTTGGCGAATCGGCTGACTTCCAGCGGCATGGCCATTTTGAAGGAGCCCAAGAATCCGATATTCGTAAGGCTCGAATCCGTCGTACCAGCGCTTGGCTTCTCGTGCTCGGCGGGACGGTTGTCGCTGGAGCGGGGGCTGCCGTCGCACTGTCCGATCCCGATGCGGACCCCATTGTCTCCTCCGTCCTGACCGCGGGCGGACTCGGCGGGACCGTGGCCGGAACGGTGTGGGCCGTTACAACTGAGATACCCGAGCCGCAAGCATGGTTCCTTGATCCTTGGTCGGTGACGGAGGTCATGCCCTACGTCCGGCGTTGGAACGAGGCCTCTCGCGCACGCTGGGGGGTGCAGTAGCATGGACCTCGGCGGGCGGGCGTGGAGGCCGTGGAGGGCGTAGTGCACAAGCCCTCGAGTGATAGTGCCTCGTCGCAGCGGTTTTGATAAGTTGGAAAGTCGCCACTCAGTTCTAGTAACTCCGAACAGCAACGAGTGCGCGCATGCTCCGCGCGGCGCCGCTACCCTGCCGATCAGCCCACGCTGTTCGAGTTCGACGACCATGCGACGGTCCGAACGCGGCGCGGATACGAAGAACCGGGCGATGCCGGTCTCCGCCGGGCGCCCACCGGTTCACCTCGCCGTAGTCGTAGATGAAGTTGCTGACTCCGGCGCGTGGTTCACCTGGTACTCGCAGAGGAATGGGTGCCGGTCGGCATTGCTCCTGCCGATTCAACGGGTGATCTCCTCCCCTACGGCGAACCCGCCGGAGGACGGATCCTGAATCCGCCGCGCCCCGAAATGAAGGGGCGTATTGTGCGGACTGGAGAACAGCTCGGGGGTGTGCTATGCGCGTTTGTGGAGCGAACATGCAACACCTGGAATGGTGTCAACGGCGGCCGAAAACCGCGTAAATCCGGCGAGCAACGCGCATGGCCGCCATCCTGGACGGCGAGCAACGGGCCCCCGCCGACCAGCCCTTCCCCGTCCGGTTCGCGGCGCGCTACGCTCGTGCCCACGATGGACG
>JAUXTN010000071.1 GCA_030684355.1 Pseudomonadota bacterium | reverse complement strand
GCGGTCCGTGGCGCAGTGCGGCCAGGGTGGGCCGGTGGGGCCCCGTCCGGGGGGAACCGGCTCGGGCCCCTGGACGCGGTTCTCTGCGCCACGGGCCGCTCCAGCGGGACGGGGGATTGCTTCACAGGCTCAACGCCCCCCCGCCTCCCTGACCCCACCTGTTGCCGTCGCGCCGAGCCGCGCCGGAAACAGGCGGGGCCCCGTCGGCCCTACCGATACTCCGAGTTGTCCGCCGCCGATCCGCACGACGGGTCGTCGTCGTCCGCGCCCTGGATCGAGTCGTTGTCGACCCCGTCGTTGCACTGGGTGTCGCTGAAGCCGAGCTCGCCGGTGGTGGTCACGGGGGTCGGGCAGTCGGGGTCGGAGCGGTCGGTCCAGCCGTCGGCGTCGTTGTCGAGGCCGTCGTTGCACGCGGTGGCGGGATCGACCTCGTCGGTGCCCGCGGCGGAGGTGCAGCCCCAGTCCGCGGCGTCGACCAGGCCGTCGCCGTCGTCGTCGAGGCCGTTGTTGCAGTCGGTGCCGGCCGCGCCGTCGTCCTCGAAGAGGGTGGTGGCGTCGGCGCAGGCGGCGTCGAGCAGATCGGTCCAGCCGTCGGCGTCGTTGTCGAGGCCGTCGCCACACTCGGGGGAGTGGGTCTCGTCGCCGTCGAGCGCGCTGGTGCAGCCGGGATCGTCGGCGTCCACCAGGGTGTCCCCGTCGTCGTCGGCGCCGTCGTTGCAGATGAAGCCCTCGGTGCCGATCTCGGCGCCGAGCCAGGCGCAGTCGGGATCGTCGCTGTCGGTCCAGCCGTCGGCGTCGCCGTCGAGCCCGTCGGCGCAGTCGAGGCCCCCGCTGGCGCTCACGTAGGCCTCGACGTTGTCCCACGCGTCGACACAGTCGGCGTCGTCGGCGTCCACGAGGCCGTCGCCGTCGTCGTCCGCGCCGTTGTTGCAGTCGGCGGTGCCGGTGGCGCCGGCCTCCGCGGTGGCGTCGACGCAGTCGGGATCGGCGTCGTCCACCCAGCCGTCGAGGTCGGTGTCGATGCCGTCCGCGCACTCCGCGATGGGGTCGTTCTCGACGTCGTCGTCCGCGTCGGCGCAGCCGGGGTCGTCGAGGTCGATGAGGCCGTCGAAGTCGTCGTCGTCGCCGTTGTCGCACCCGGCGAGGGACACGCCGGCCTCGGCCCAGGAGGTCGCGTCGGCGCAGTCGGCGTCGTCGGCGTCGATGGTGCCGTCGCTGTCGTCGTCGTCGCCGTCGTTGCAGGCGGTGCGGCCGTAGCCGACCTCGTCGCCGGTGAGGCAGTCGGGGTCCTCATCGTCGATCCAGCCGTCGTTGTCGTCGTCGTCGCCGTTGGCGCAGTCGTCGCTGGAGGCGGCCTCGTCGTCGTCCCAGCCGACGGTGCAGCCGTCGTCGTCGCCGTCGACGAGCCCGTCGCTGTCGTCGTCCACGCCGTTGTCGCAGGCGCGGGTGCCGAGGCCGAGCTCGTCGCCGTCGGTGAGGCAGTCGGGGTCGTCCCCGTCCCGCCAGCCGTCGGCGTCGTCGTCCTCGCCGTTTTCGCAGTCGTCGGCGGACGCGTCCTCGACATCGTCCGCGGCGTCCACGCAGCCCGAATCCAGGGCGTCGATGGTCAGGTCGCCGTCGTCGTCCAGGCCGTCGTTGCAGCCGGCGTCGCCGAAGCCGAGCTCGTCGTCGCCCACGTCGCAGTCGGGATCGGCGGCGTCGGTCCACCCGTCGCCGTCGTCATCGGTGCCGTCGTAGCAGGTGCCGGTGGGATCGGCCTCGTCGAAGTCCGTCGCGCTGGCGCAGCCGGGATCCGCGGCGTCCACGAGGCCGTCGCCGTCGTCGTCCGCGCCGTCGTTGCACGGCCTCACGCCCGCGCCGATCTCGTCGGTGCCGGTCGCGCAGTCGGGGTCGGCGGCGTCGGTCCAGCCGTCGGCGTCGTCGTCCGCGCCGTCGCTGCACGCGTCGGCGGCGGTGCCCTCGATCGTGTCGTTCGCGTCGTAGCAGTCGGCGTCCAGGGCGTCCGTGCGGCCGTCCCCGTCGTTGTCGGTCCGGTCGTTGCACTGGGTCGTGCCGAACCCGAGCTCCGTCGTCCCGGTCGCGCAGTCGGGATCCTCGGCGTCGAGCCAGTCGTCGCCGTCGTTGTCGACGAGGTCGTTGCACCCGGTGATCGGGTCCGTCTCGAGCGTGTCCGTACCGGAGTCGCACCCCGGATCGGCGGCGTCGACGAGGCCGTCGCCGTCGTCGTCGGTGCCGTCGTTGCAGGCGTAGGCGCTCGTGGTGCCCAGCTCCGAGGTGTCGACGAGGGAGGCGCAGCCGGGATCGAGCAGGTCGGCCCAGCCGTCGCCGTCGTCGTCCGCGCCGTTGCCGCAGGCGTAGTCGGCCTCGGTCTCGTCGTCGGCGCTCGCGCAGTCCGGATCGTCGGCGTCGAGGAGCCCGTCGAGATCGTCGTCGGCGCCGTTGTTGCACTCGGTCGCGCCGAGGCCGGTCTCGTAGGGGCCGGTGCAATCGGGATCGTCGGCGTCGAACCAGCCGTCGCCGTCCTCGTCGACGCCGTTGTCGCACTCGGCGGCCTCGGCGGTGGAGAGCGCGGAGAGGCAGGTGGCGTCGGCGGCGTCGACCGCGAGGTCTCCGTCGTTGTCGAGGCCGTCGTTGCACTCGCCCGAGCCGAAGCCGAGCTCGTCGCGCCCGGCGGCGCAGTCGGGGTCGGCGGCATCGGCCCAGCCGTCCCCGTCGTCGTCGAGGCCGTCGGCGCACCCGCTCGCCTCGTCGGTGTCGGTGGCGGCGCTGCAATCGGGGTCGGCGGCGTCGGTCAGGCCGTCGGCGTCCTGGTCCTCGCCGTCGTTGCAGACGTCGGTGCCGTAGCTCGTCTCCTCGGTCCCGCCCGCGCAGTCGGGGTCGTCGAGGTCGGACCAGCCATCGCCGTCGTTGTCGGCGCCGTCCTCGCAGTCGCTGGCCTCGAAGTCGTCGTCGGCGTCGGTGCACTGGGGGTCGGCGGCGTCCACCCGCCCGTCGCCGTCGTCATCCAGGCCGTTGGAGCAGGCGGCCCGGGACTCGAACCCGGCGCCCTCGGAGTCGTCGCGCCCGTCGTGGCAGCTCGGATCGTCGAGATCGATCCAGCCGTCGCCGTCGTTGTCGGCGCCGTCCTCGCAGAGGTTCACCTCGGAGTCGTCGAGGGCGTCCGCGCAGGAGCCGTCGTCGGCGTCGACGGTGCCGTCGCCGTCGTCATCGAGGCCGTTGTTGCACATCCAGTCGGTGGTGCCGACCTCTTCCGTGCCGGTGAGGCAGTCCGGGTCGGCGTCGTCGGCCCAGCCGTCGCCGTCGCCGTCCTCGCCGTCCTCGCAGCCGACCATCGCCTCGCGGTCGTCCCACGCGGAGTCGCACTGGCGGTCGTCGGCGTCCGCGCCGTCGCCGCCGTCGTTGTCGATGCCGTCGTTGCACTCGGTGTCGCCGGGGCCGACCTCGTCGCCGAGATCGTGGCAGTCGGGATCGTCGACGTCGGTCCACCCGTCGAGGTCGTTGTCGATCCCGTCGAGGCAGCGCTCCACCTCGTCGTCATCGAGGGCGTCGGTGCAGTCGGGGTCGCCGGCGTCCGCGCCGCCGTCGCCGTCGTTGTCGGCACCGTCGTTGCACACGCTCGTGCCGAGGCCGAGCTCCTCGGATCCGCCCGCGCAGTCGGGATCGTCGGCGTCGCGCCAGCCGTCCTCGTCGTTGTCGACGCCGTCCTGGCACGGGGTGATGGGCGATTCGAGCAGCGCCGCGGTGAGGTGCACCGCGATGACCTCGTCGGCGATGAAGGCGAGGGGCCCCACGTTGCCGGTGGTGACGGTGCGATCGACGCCGAGGTAGCCGTAGGCCACGACCGCGAAGTCGGGATCGCTGCCGCCGGGGCGGAGCTCCACGGTCTCCGGCTGGCCGTTCTCGGAGAGCGGGACGGAGACGCGGAGCTCGAGGGCCTCGTCATCGAGGATCCAGTCGCCGAGGCGGCTGTCGTCGGCCTCGCCGAGCACCCGGCCGTCGCGCTCGACGAACGGCGTCGTGGGATCGAGGATGAGCCACCACGTGTCGGCGGCGCTCGCGACGTCGGCGGCGTCGATGTCGACGACGATGGCGGTGCGGTCGTCCTCGGGGCCGGAGCAGCCGAGGAGGGAGAGGAGGAGCCAGGCGCGCTTCAAGGCAGCTCCACCACGGTGTCGCCGGTGGGTAGGGGGTCGGGTGCCGAGGCGACGACGACGGCCGCGGTGGTCGCGCCGCCGGCTACCGCCGCGCCACCCACGAGCGCCCAGAAGCCCCAGCGCTGGGTGAGCGGCTTGCGCTCGACCAGGGAGTCGCCCGCGACGCGCAGGGCGACGGTGCCGCGGGCCGGGACGGAGACGGTGTCGACGATCTTGCGGTCGGCGATCTGGACCTGGACCTTCAAGCGCCCCTTCTCGAAGGGGCCCACCAGGACGTGGGGCCCGGAGCCGACCAGCGCGCCGTCGAGCAGCACCTGGGCGTCGGCGCTGCCGGTCGTGATGTCCAGCGTGCCGCCGCCCTTGGGGAGCGTGGCGCGGACCTCGCCGCGGCTGCCGTCCGTCGTGTCGACCACGCGGAGGATGCCCGCGGCCTCGGCATGGGTGAGGATCACGACGTGGCGCCCGGGCGCGATGTCGGTGAGGCGGAGGGGGGTGACCCCGACCTCCGCGCCGTCGAGCCGGACGGAGGCGCCGACGGGGGTGGAGTCGACGACGAACACCCCGCGGGAGGACTGCATCTGGACCTCCACGAGGTAGTTCTTGCCGGCCACGAAGTCGACCGTGCCCTCGGCGGGCTCGAACTTCGGGGCCTCGACGCGCCAGGGGTGGGCGCCGACGGCGGGCGCGGGGAGGCGGAGGGGGAGGGGGCCACGATCCGCGCCGTCGAGGACGAGGCGCGCGCCAGGGGGCCCGGAGAACTCGAGGGTGCCGGCGCCGGGCGCGAGGGTGGCCTGGACCTCGAGGGTCTTGTCCTCCGCGATCTCCACCCGCCGCACGAAGGGATCGTGGCGGTCGGCGACGACGCGGATCTGGTGCGGGCCGACGGCGAGGTACTTCGTGAGCGGCGTCACGCCGAGCACGGCCCCGTCGAGCCAGACCTCGGCCCCCTCGACGTTGCTTCGAACCTTCAGGATTCCCGTCGGGGCGTCCGCCGCGGCGGCGGTGGGCAGCAGGAGCCCGGCGACGGAGAGGAGGAGGGCGAGAGCGGCAGCAAGCATGCGGGTTGGGAGCCTACCACGGGTCCGCCAGGGTGCGGCGGGGCGTGCCATACTCGCCGCATGGCCATCGACCTCTCCCGCCGCGGGTTCCTGCGCGGCACCCTCGGGGCCGCCGCGGTGGGGGGCATCGTCCCTTCCAGCGCGCTCGCCGAGGGCCTTGCCTCCCCGGTGCCGTCGGCGCCTGCCGACGCGATGGTGGCGACCACCCGCGTCGAAACCGTCGTGAACGGCCGCGCCGAGGCCTTCGCCGTCGACGCCGACGAGACCGCCTTGATGGTCGTCCGCGAGCGCCTCGGCCTCACCGGTACGAAGGAGGCCTGCGGGCACGGGGCCTGCGGCGCCTGCGCCATCCACCTCGACGGCACGCCGGTCGCGTCCTGCCTCCTACCGGCGACCGCGCTCCTGGGTCGCACCGTGACCACGATCGAGGGCCTCGGGACGGCCCTGCACCCGGTCCAGCGCGCGTTCGTCGCGGAGGACGCCCTGCAGTGCGGCTTCTGCACGCCGGGCTTCGTGATGGAAGCCGTGGCGTTCCACGATCGGTGGCGGGCCGCGAACACCCGCCCGCCGACCCGGGACGAGGTCGCGGCTGCGCTCGCCGGCCACCTCTGCCGCTGCGGCGCTTACCCGAGCCTGTACGCGGCCGTCATCGGGGCGTGCGCGGGCCGCTACGACGGAGCGGATCCCGCCCCCGCCCGCCACGAGGCGCGCGAGAAGGTCACCGGGCGGGCGGTCTACACGGTCGACGTGCAGCGCCCGGGGCTCCTCGTGGGGCGCGTGCTCCGCTCCCCGCACGCCAACGCCACCGTGCACGCGATCGACCTCTCCGCGGCCCGCGCCGTCCCCGGCGTGAAGGCGGTCCTCGCGCTCGTCGAGCCCGGCGCCCGCGTGCGGTATGCGGGCCAGGAGATCGCCGCGGTGGCGGCGGTGGACCGGCGGAGCGCCGAGCACGGGCTGGCGGCGATCGCGGTCGAGTACGTGGTCGGCGTCCCCGCCGTCGGCATCGCGGCGGCGCTCGCGCCCGGCGCGGCGGCCGTCTACGAGCCGCGCACGAAGAACCTCCCGCTCCACTTCGAGGGCGTGAGCTTCAGCCTCCCGTGGGAGGGCAACCGCCGCGGGCCCCTCGACACCTCGATCCTGGCGCGGCCGGCGAAGGCGCGCGCCGCCGTCGCGGACCCCGCCAACACGGTCGTCCACGCGCGGTACGTGACGCAAGCGCAGGTCCACACGGCGCTGGAGCCCCACGCGTGCGTCGCGGAGTGGGCCGGCGACACCCTCACCGCCTGGATCTCGACGCAGGGCTGCTCGGCGATGGCGGAGGACCTCGCCGAACGCTTCGACCTCGCGCGGGACAAGGTCAAGGTGCGCTGCGAGCACGTCGGTGGCGCCTTCGGGGCCAAGCTCGTGTTCTCCCCCGAGATCAACCTCGCGGTCCAGCTCGCGCGCGCGGCGAAGGCGCCGGTGCGGGTGGCCAACGAGCGCGCCGAGGAGATGATCGTGGGCGGCTACCGCCCCGGCATGGACGTGGACATCGCCGTCGCCGCCACGCCCGACGGCGCGCCCGCGGGCATGGTGCTGACCGGCCTCGGGGACGGCGGGGTGTCCGTCGGGGCGACGAACGGCCTGATGGCGCGGCTCCTCTACCCGGACCTCCCGAAGGCGCTGGAGGACTACGACATCCTCTCCCACGCGCCCCCGGGGGCCGCCTTCCGCGCGCCCGGGGGGCCGCAGGCCCTCTTCGCCATCGAGCAGTCGATGGACGCCCTCGCCGTCGCCCGCGGCGAGGATCCCATCGCGCTGCGGCGCCGGTGGGACCCGAACCCGATCCGGGCGATGCTCTACGACACCGCCGCCGCCCATCCGCTCTGGGCGGCGCGCGGCCCGCGGGACACCGGCCGTTACCGGCGCGGCGTCGGCCTCGCCGTCGGCACCTGGTACTACCTCTTCTCGCCCGGCACCCAGGTGCGCCTCGACCTCGCGGACGGGCGGCTCACGGCGTCGACCGCCGCGCAGGACATGGGGAACGGCGCGCGCACGGTGCTCGCCACCGCGGTCGCCGAGCTCTTCGGGCTCGCGCCGGCCGACGTCGTGGCGCGCGTCGGCAACTCCGAGGACGTGCACGCCGTGCCCTCGGGCGGGAGCCGCACGACCGCCTCGGTGGGCCCCGCGGCGCAAGACGCGTGCCGCCAGCTCCAGGCGGAGCTCGTCGCCTGGGCGCGGCGCGGGATGGGGCTCTCGCGGCCGGTCGCGGCGCCGGAGGGGGTGCGCCACGAGGGCGGGCTCGCCCCCTGGCGGGACGTGATGGCGAGCGCACCGCCGATGACGATGATCGGGCGCCGCCGACCCGACGAGGAGGGGCTGCAGCTCGGCGCCGGGCCCGACGTGGCGCTCGGCAAGCGGCTCCCGGGCGCGGTGCAGCTCACGGAGGTCGAGGTGGACACGCGGCTGGGGCGCGTGCAGGCCCGGCGGGTCTGGCTCGGCCTCGGGGTCGGGCGCATCTGGGTGCCGGCGCTGGCGCGGAGCCAGGCGGAGGGCGGGGTCATCCAGGGCCTCGGCCTCGCGCTCTACGAGGAGCGGCGGCTCGACCCCAGGACGGGCCGGGGGCTCACCATCGGCCTGGAGGACTACCGACTCCCCGGCATCGGGGACATCCCGGAGATCGAGGTGCACTTCGAAGAACGAGGGTTCGAGCATGTGAACGGCGGTGGCGTGGGCCTCGCCGAGCTGGCCACGGTACCGGCGGCGGCGTCCGTCGCCAACGCGGTGCACGCCGCGACGGGGTGGCGGCCCTTGGAGCTCCCCATCCGGCCAGACCGGGTTCTCGGCGGGGTGGCCTCGTGATCCGGTTTCCGACGGACGTGGCGGCGGTGGCGGAGACGACGGGCGAGCTGCGCGCCGGCGGCACGGACCTCATGGAGCGGCGGCGGAGCGGCCGCGCGACGGGGCCGGTGGTCGACCTGCGGGACCTCGCCGGGCTCGACGGCATCGAGGTCGTCGCGGGCGGGCTGCGCATCGGCGGCACGGTGCGGATCGCGGCGCTGGCGGCCCACCCGGGGGCGCCCGTCGGGCTCGCGCAGGCGGCGGGGGGCCTCGCGACGCCGCAGATCCGGGCGATCGCGACCGTGGGTGGGAACCTCGCGCAGCGCGTGCGCTGCTGGTACTTCCGCAACCCGCAATTCTCCTGCCTCCAGAGCGGGGGATCCTCCTGCCTCGCGCGCGACGGCGACCACCTCTACCATTCCTGCTTCGACGACCGGGCGTGCGTCGCGCCGCACCCCTCGAGCCTCGCGTGCGCCCTGCTCGCCTACGACGCGACGGTCGATCTCGGCGGCGCCGAGGGCCCCGTGACCGTGCCCACGGCGCTCGCCGCGCTCCTGAAGGGCCAGCTCGGGGGGGCGCCCGTGCTGGTGCGGGCCGTGAACGTGCCGGCGCCGCTCCCGGGCGAGCGCGCGGCCTACGTGCGCGCCATCGCGCGGGCCCGCGCCGAGTGGCCGCTCGTGGAGGTCGTGGCCCGCGTCGTCGTGGTCGACGGGGTGGTGACCGCCGCGCGTGTCGCGGTGGGCGGGGTGGCCGGGCATCCGCTGCGCCGGGAGGCGGTCGAAGCCGCGCTGATCGGGGGCCCCGCCGACGCCACGCGCATCGCGGCCGCCGCGGCGCGCGCGACCGACGGGGCGCAGCCGCTGCCGATGACGGCCTACAAGCTGCCCTTGTTGGTGGGGTCCGTCCAGGAGGCGCTCGAGCGCGCCGTGGGGGTGTCGTGATGCAGCTCTGTCGATTCCTGCGTTGGAAGAGCTGGTACGGCACCGAGGTGTACACCGAGGCCAGCCTCATCGACGAGGTCCGGGCGAACGAGGTGCCCTACACGTGCCTCCAGACCTGCCAGCCGTGGGGCCCCGACGACGCCGCGGCGCTCCCCGAGGCGTGCGACGCGTCCCGACGGTGTTTCCGGCCTTCGCCCAAGTTGGTCCGACACCCGGGCCCGGTGTCGTAGCCCTCGGTCGCGGGAGGGAACTTCACCCACACGAGACCGGCACGCCTACCGGAAGTTGATCGTGAGGTCGAACGCCGCCCGCACCGGCCGCCCCTGGTTGAGGAGCGGGTAGAAGCGATAGCGCATCGCGACGTCCTGGGCGGCGTCGCGGAAGACGGTGGGGCAGGTCTTCGGGACGACCTCGTAGGGGACCCCGCGCTCGTCGATGTGGATGCGCACGACGCAGCGGGCATCCTTGATGTTCAGGGCCGCGGCGGCCTCGGGGTAGTCCGAAGGGCGCACGGAGGGGCGCACCTTCACCTCGACCTCGGACCAGTGCACCGTCTTGAGCCCGCCGCCATCGCCGCCCGCGCCCGGCCCGTCCCCCGGTCCGCCGCGCCCCGTCCCGCCGCCGGGACCCGCG
>JAUXTN010000156.1 GCA_030684355.1 Pseudomonadota bacterium | reverse complement strand
CGTCCCGCCGCCGCCGATCCGGCGCCCGGCCGCCGCTGATCGGGCGCCTGGCCGCCGCTGATCGGGCGCCCGGCCGCTCAGCCGCCGCCGAACTCGCGGATCGCCTTCTGGCGCTTGCCGAGGAGCGGCAGGAGCTTCAGCAGCGCCCCGACCATCGAGCCGATGCTGCGCTGGACCACGGCGTCCGCGAAGGCGGCGAGGTTGGCGTCCGCCGGGAACCACCACGGATCGGGCTGGCGATTGCTGTCGACCAGCACCCCGCGCCGCCGCACGTAGGCCGGGTACGCATGCCGGCTGTTCGCCACGCCCGGGCCCGTGCCGCGCACGCCCGTCCACGGCATCTCGGGCATGATCGCCGGGATCGCGTGGTTGTTCACGAGCGACACGCCGACGTGCAGCCGCCGCGCCAGGGCCTCGCCCCGCGCCACGTCCTTCGTCCACACCGAGCCGTTGAGGCCGTAGCCGCTGTCGTTCGTGAGGCGGACGGCCTCCTCGGCGTCCTTGACGCGGACGATGGCGAGGACGGGCCCGAAGGTCTCCTCGCGGATGACGCGCATGTCGTGGGTGCACCCGTCGAGGACGGTCGGCGCGTAGCCCCAGCCGCTGCCGGTGCGCGTGCCCCCGACGAGCACGGTGGCGCCGCGCTGGACGGCGTCCGCCACGTGCTGCTCGACCAGCCAGAGCTGGGGCGCGGTGTGGAGCGGCCCGATGTCCGCGATTCCCTCCTGGGGCGCGACGCGGAGCTTGCCGACCGCGGCGACGCAGCGCTGCACGAAGGCGTCGGCGATGGCGGCCTCGACGTACACGCGCTCGACGGACGCGCAGTTCTGGCCGGCGTTGTGGATGCTCCAGTACACGATGCCGGCCACGGTGCGGCCGAGATCGCAGTCCGCCAGCACGATGGCGGCGTCCTTGCCGCCGAGCTCCGCCGTGCAGGGGACGAGCCGCTCGCCCGCGAGCGCCGACACCTTGCGCCCCGTCGCGACCGAGCCGGTGAACGTGATGGAGTCGATCCCCTCGGTGAGCAGCGCGGCGCCGACGTCACCGGCGCCCTGGACGACCTGCACGAGGTCCTTCGGCAGCACGTCCGCGCAGCGCGCGGCGAGCCAAGCGCCGGTGCGGGGGCAGGACTCCGAGGGCTTGAGCACCACGCCGTTCCCCGCCAGGAGCGCCGGGAAGAGGTGCTTGTAGAAGTTGATGAGCGGGTAGTTCCACGGCGCGATGATGCCGACCACGCCGTGGGGGAGGGCCTCGATGTAGGCCCGCTTTCCGGGGTGATCGAGCATGGAGAGGGGCACCTTCTCCGTGGCGAGGGCGGCCGCGGCCACCTTGTTGGCGGAGCGCGCGAAGTCGAGCGTGCCGATGACCTCGGAGACGAGGCACTCCAGCGGCGAGCGGCCGGTCTCGGCGTTCAGGATCTCCAGGATCTCCGCCCGACGTTCGAGGATGATCCGCCCGAGCGCCAGCATCGCCGCCTGGCGCTGCGCGAGCGGGGTGGCGGCCCAGGCGGGCTGCGCGGCGCGGGCGCGCTCGATGGCGGCCCGCACCTCCTCGCGCGTGGCGTACGGCACGGCGGGGAGGGGGCGGCCGTCATCCGGGCGGACGGTGCCGGGGGCGGGGAAGGTCGGGGCGGGGGTGGACATTTGGCGCTTCTACCATGGTCCGACGCGCACCTGTGCCGGGAGCGGGGGGCTACGCCGCGCAACGCGGCGGCACCTCCCGCTCCCGGCCGCCGAGCCCCTGCACCCGCCGTGCGCGTCGCGCACCGCTCCGACTCACTCAGTGCGCGAGCCCCCGGGAACCGCGAGGCGACCGCCCGTCCACCAGCGGGCGTACCCTCCCGCCCATGGCCCGCCGGCGATCGCCGCTGAACACGATGTCCTGCGGACCCGCGATCAGCTGGAACTCCCTGACGCTCTCCGGGGCCACGCCCCGCAGGCGCGCGATCGCCCACGCCAGCTCGTCCGCGTCCTTCAGGTCGCCGAAGTCGAGGCCCGTCCACTCCTCGATGGCCGAGACCGTGACCTGGTAGCGCTTGAGTTGGAGCAGCTCCTTCCCGAGCTTGTCGTGCAACATCTCCGTCTGCTTCATGAAGAAGGCGACCACGGAGAGGTCGTCGCCGTCGGCGGTGGCATCGCGCAGGACGACGATCTTCCAGAACCCCGCGGGCACCTGGGCGTCGTGCAGCGGCGGATCGTCCGCCCGCAGTACCGGCCCGGTGAAGACACACAACCGATAGGCGAAGTCGGTTGCGTGTTCGAGCACCCAATCCTCGAGCACGAGCCACTCGTCCTGGTTGAAGTTCTCATGCTGAGGGGCGGCGTTCGTGAAGTAAAACGTCGCCGCGTTGGCTTCGCGGGCCACTCGGACCGGGCCCCAGATGGGGTCCTGCCGACGGACGAGGTGCCCGCGGTCCCACGCGTTCCCCGCGTAGTACTTTGGACCGAGCTGCAGCTCGGTGGGCAAGCGGGGATCGTACATCCACGGCAGGCCGGTACGTCCGAGCCTCACCACGTGCGCCGCGTCGATGTTGCACGCGGTGAACATCGCTGTGCGGCGCTGCTCGTGCATCACCAGGGAGAAGTGGGTGTAGTCGTGCACGCGACCGCCGGAGAGGGCCGCTTGGCGCGACCGCTCGCCGAGCACGGGCAAGGGCACGGAGAAGCCGCCGCCGAGGAATTCCGGGTCGTAGGGGACCACCAGCGTCGGGCTGACGCTGACACCCGCGAGCTCGTCGGCCTCGACCGACGGCGCGACACGGCCCGAGCCCTCGGGGCGCGCGACGGGCTCCGGTTGCTCCCCTCCGATCCCCACCGCGTCAAAGGCGCGGGCGACGCTCTGGAGCTTCTTCTCGAGCGCGGGGTCGTTCCGGAACAGGCTGCGGGCCGCGAGCTCCACGCCACGGCGGCTGTCCGCGAAGCCGGACGTACGCGACAGGTGCTGGGTCAACGCGATGTAGAAGAGGGCCGCGACCGAGCGGGGCTCGAAGAGGTATCCACCCTCGGGCGTAGGCGACGTCAACAGGAGGTAGGCGGCCTTGTTGTGGATCCCGCTGTTGGTGTGGACGCCTCCATTGTCGTGATTGAGGTCGCGGTAGTCGCGCATGTGTTCCGGCTGGTCGTGGTCCCCCGGCGAGCGGAGGTCGCGAATTGGCACGCCGGTGTCGTCGAGCTCCTCTCCCATCTGCCAACTCCAACAGCCGAGGTCGGGTTGGGCGAGGTTGGAGACGATGACGCCGAAGATGTCCGAGTAGGACTCGTTGAGCGCGCCGCTCATCGCCGCGTACTCGAGGCGCGCCGTGTGGTCCGTCAACCCGTGGAGGATCTCGTGCGCCACCACGTCGAGCGCCGCGGCGTAGGAGACGAGCCGCCCTCCGGAGCGGCGCTGGCCGTACACCATCTGCGTCCCGTTCCACGCCGCGTTTCGCCACTCCTGCGCCTCACCCTCGCCAGCCCACAAGCAGTTGATGGAAGAGACGATCTTGCCGCCGCGGTTGTCGAGCCCGTCGCGCCTGAGCACCTCCCGCAGGAAGCGCGCGACCTCCACGGCGTTGGCGTGGGCGCTCACCCCCGCGCATGCCCACGGCTCCGGTGGCGCCGTGACGTATGCGCCGGGCAACTCCCGCTCGTCCCGGTTCAGGTTCCGGAACCCGAAGTCGTGGGTGTGGACGTTGAAGGTCTGGTCCACCAGGAGCTTCACTCCGCCTCTCGTCGGTAGGCAGCGGAACTCGCGCTCGTGGCCGAGCTCGTCGGGCGCCTTGTCCAGCCGAATCTCCTCCGACGGGACGGGCGGCCGGGCCAGGGGCGGGAGGTTCTCCCGCAGCGGGCGCTCCACCGGCAGGGCAGGTCGCGGGCTCGGCGCTTCCAGGCTCTGCATCCTCGGGAGTTGGGCGAGGAGCGCCCCGTCGTGGGCGTCCACGACGAAGTCGAAGAGGGCCGACGTCCGATTGTGGCCCGGCTCCCGCGGGACCACGTTCTCTGCGATGTATGCGAGGTGCCAGCTCTGATCGGCGGGCGCGAAGTAGAAATGCAGCCGCGGGACGACCTCGGGCGGACCGTTGATGTCACCGCCGTACCGCGCGATGATCTGGAGGGCTTGCGCGGGCGCGACCGTCGCCACGGGCGAGACGCCCGTGGGCTCTCCCAACGTCGAGTTGAGGGCAAGGAGCCCGTTCTCCTCGTCGAGCTCGACGGTGACCAGCGAGCCGTAGACGGGAATATGCCGGATCTGCTGCCGGAACTTCACCATGGTGGTGCCGGTCAGGGGGACCGCTTCGGCGCCCAGGGTGCGGAAGTCGCTGGGTTGGCCGCCGACCTGCACGGGGGTGAAGGTCGGAAGCTGGTCGCTAGCGAACGCCCCGGCGAGATAGCGCCGGGCCGCGGTCTCGGCGTCGAGCGACGCGAGCGCGGGTTTGCCGGACGCCCCCGCGGCCTCGACCGGCACCAGGGGACGGAGCGTCTCTGCAAGCGCCGGACGGTCGTGACGGTGGAACGAAAAGGGCTTGAGCCCGCTGGTCAGCATGTTCTCCTCGCTCCTCGCTTCTACGGAGAGGACCATTGGCACCCGCCGTTCCGGGGAAAGTCCGGACGGGCTCCCCGAACCGTTCGTTACCCTCGGCTCGGATCCCAGTGGACTCGAAGTTCAATCCGTGCGTCCGGTGCCCACCCCCATCCCGGTCGCGGGCCTGGACCGTCCAACGACGTGGCCCTACATCTCGATCGGCCGCCTCGGTGGGGCGTCCGGGCAACAACGGGGTGGCTCCATGCCTGCCAGGTTTGACGAGCGTCTCTTGCAAGGAGCTTGGCTCCATGCTCATGAAGAGAGCACCCCCGCGCGATCCGTGTTTCGACCGTCCACTTACCCGCTCCCGCCCTCGCGCGGACGTGCGGCCTATACCTTTGAGGCCGGGGGCGTGCTCCGGTCGCACGGCCCCGCCCCCACCGATCGCACCGTCACGAAATCGGGCCGCTGGACCCTGGATCAGGACGGGCGCATCACGCTCCGCTTCCCCGACGGCACGGAGCAGGTCGTCGAGGTGGAGGTCCTCGAGCCCGAACGCCTCGTGTTCAAGAAGTAGAACGTACCCAAGGAGTCACAAGTGCCAAACAAGAATCCGCAGGGTGGCGTGGGCGTGCCCACGCAACGACGCTGCGGGACCATGGACGTACACGAGCGCCTCCTGCGCATCGATTCCGCCTATCGGCTGGCTCGGATTGCGAGTGAAAACAACCACCGCCGGTTCCGGGCCAGCGGACTCCTGGCGGCGCGGCCTGGGATCACGACGATCCAGATCGTCGTCCATGTCGTGCACAACACGAACGAGCAGAGCCTCTCGGTTGCGCAGGTCCAGAGCCAGATTGACGTACTCAACCGCGACTTCCGCATGCGGAACCCGGATGTGTCGTCCGTCCCCACGCCGTTCAAGCCGCTGGCAGCGGACGCGCGCGTCGAATTCAAGCTCGCGACGGTCGACCCGCAGGGCAACCCCACGAACGGGATCACGCGCACCCAGACCACGCGCGCCGGCTTCAGCGTGGACGATGACGGTATCAAGTCGGTCGCGACGGGCGGCGCGGACGCCTGGCCGGCGGACCGGTATCTGAACATCTGGACGGCCCCGAACCTCCCCTCACCGCAGGGCCCGCTGCTCGGCTACGCACAGTTCCCCGGAGGCCCCGCCGCCACCGACGGCGTTGTCATCCTGCACAGCGCCTTCGGCACGATGGGCACGGCCCGCGCGCCGTTCCACCTGGGGCGCACCACCACCCACGAGGTGGGGCACTACCTGAACCTGCGGCACATCTGGGGCGACGACGGAGATGGGTGCAACGGCAGGGACTTTGTCGACGACACACCAAATCAGGGGAGCGAGAACTTCGGCGAGCCGACGTTTCCGAATGTCTCGTGCGGCAACGCGCCCAACGGTGACTTGTTCATGAACTACATGGACTACGTAGATGACGTCGCCATGTTCATGTTCACCGCGGGCCAGGTGGAGCGCATGCAGGCCTGCCTCGACAGCGACCGCAGCGCGATCGGGACCGCGGTCCAGCGCGTCGCAGAGCCGGTGACGTGACCCGGCGCCGGGCGAGCTAGGGTCCGTCCTGAAATAGCCTGCAGCACAGAGGGCGACCCTGGGCCGCGGGCGCAAGGAGCGAGAAGGGAGCATGCCCTTAGGCATGTGACCGACGAGCGACGCCGCGCACGCGAGCCCCGGGGCGGCCGAATGCGCAGGTCATTGAGGGACGGGCCCTTAGCTCCTCGTCGGCGAGGCGCCCCAGCGCACCCGCCCCTGGATGACCGTCGCGAGCGCCGGGCCCGCGTCGTGTTGGAAGAGCAGCGCGTCGATGAGCGTGGAGAGCGCGGCGCCGCCGGTGGTCCCGGAAGGCGGGGCTTCGAGCGCGACGAGGTCGGCGGCGTAGCCGGGGGCGACACACCCTGCCTGGTCGCCGAGGCCCAGCGCGACGGCGCCGCCGCGGGTGGCGAGCCACAGGAGCACCTCGGGGGACACCGGCGCGCCGACGACGAGGGAGGCGTCGTACGCGCTCGCGGCGACGCGGCGGAGCGAGAAGGTGCGGCCCGCGCCCACGTCGGTGCCGAGTGCCACGGGGACCCCCTCGGCCAGGGCGCGCGCGAGCGGCATGCAGCCGCTCCCGAGGAAGAAGTTGCTGTCCGGGCAGTGGGCGATCACGGCGCGGCGGGCGGCGAGGCGGCCCCACTCCTCGTCGGAGAGGTGGATGCAGTGCGCGAGGATCGTGCGCTCGTTCACGAGGCCGAAGCTCTCGTAGACGTCGAGGTAGTCGCGCGCGCCGGGGAACGCCTGGGCGGTGAACGCGAGCTCGTCGGGGTTCTCGGAGAGGTGGGTCTGGATCCAGAGGCCGTGGCGCTCGGCGAGGCCCGCGGCGGCGCGCAACATCGGCTCGTCACACGAGAGCGCGAAGCGCGGGGTGACGCACACCCGGAGCCGCCCGCCGTCGTGATTGTGCCAGCGCTCGACCAGGGCCTCGGTGGCGGCGAGGGCGTCGGCGGTGTCGCGGACGAGGGCGTCGGGGGCGCCGCGGTTCATCCACGTGAGCCCCGCGAGCGCGCGCATGCCGCGCCGATCGAGCTCGGCGAACAGAGCGTCGGTCGCGCCGGGGTGGCTCGAGCTGTAGATGGCCGCCATCGTCGTGCCCTGGCGGAGCATGCGCTCGCAGAACGTGGCGGCGACGGGCTCGGCGTAGGCGCGGTCCGCGAAGCGGCTCTCCTCGGGGAACACGGAGGTCTGGAGCCACGGCAGGAGCGGGCCGCTGGCGCTGCCGAGGATCCGCGTCTGCGGGAAGTGGAGGTGCGCGTCGACGAAGCCGGGCACGAGGACGGCGCCGGGCCAGGTCTCAGGGGTGGGGCAGCCGGGCGGCGCGGCGACGACCGACGTGATGCGGCCGGCGTCGTCCAGGTGGAGGAGCGCGTCGGGCCAGAGCGTGAACCGCGGCTCCGTCGCGTGGGGTTGGAGGAGGCGACCGCGGAGGACTCGGAGGGGGAGGGCAGACATTCAGCGCCTTCTAACGCCTCCTCGGCCGTGGGGCGGGGGACCGGACGGTGGGAGCCTGGACCGGTGGAATCGGTGGGCGCGGCCGCGCCGGACGGCGGCGGGCGCGCGGTGGCATCCGCGGGGTCCGGTCACAGCCTGCCCCCGCACCGCGTCCGCTGCGGCGCATCCGGCGCCGGTCAGCTCTCAGCCGCAGCGGTGGCTGCCGCGCGGGGCCGGGGCGCCCGCCGCGCGGAGGGCCGCGCAGCCGTCCTCCCGCCAGGCCGCAGCGCGCGTCGTCACCCAGTAGACCGTGGTGCCTTCGACCCACCCGCTGACGAGCGCCTTGCACGCACCCGACCGGCACGCGTCGAGGGGGTCGCCCCCGTCGCCCCGCTCCAGGAGCATGTCGAGGTTCACGCGCGCGTGCTCCTCCGATGCGAACGCGAGCTCCGAGATGCGCGTGCTGGCGCTGCGCTCGACGGTCCCGAGCGCGCTCTGGCACACGACGTCGGGCGGCGGCAGGCTCGGGGCCTCGCGCCACGCCGCGAGCGTCGCGCCCGGTTCGCACCGGACGGGCGCGGGCGCGCCCGGTCGCGTCTGCACCCGGAGCTCCGTGCCGGCCTCGACCGCCGAGATCCACGCGCCGAAACGCGGGGACCCCTCGGCGGGCGCGACCGGGGTCGCGGGGCCGCTGTCGCCCGGGGGGAGCG
>JAUXTN010000070.1 GCA_030684355.1 Pseudomonadota bacterium | reverse complement strand
CCGCCGGGGACACCGACGGCGCCGGGAACGCGTGGGCGGAGGCGGCCCGGCTCGGGGGCCCCGACGCGGGCGTCGCGTGGGCGAAGGCGCTCGACGCGTGGGTGGCCGCGGGCGCGTTCGACCGCGCGCGGGAGGCCGCCGCGGCGCTGCCGGCGTTGGACGTCGGCGCGCTGGTGGACGCGGTCACCGACGCGCCCCACGACGCGCTACGCGATCCGGCATGGCAGCTCCGCCCAGGGCTCGCCCGGTGGAACCTGCGCGACGGCACGCTGGACGCGGAGGCGGTGGCCGGGGCGGGGGTCCTCGCGCGCCTCCCGCTCGAGCGCCTCGGAGACGAGGTACGCGCGCGCATCGGCCTCCGGGTGGCGCGCCAGGAGTGGGGGAGCGGGGTGACCGTCCGGCTCGGCCCCCCCGGCGTCGAAGCCGCGATCTTCCGCACCTTCACGATGGGCGGCGGCGGGTTCCTCCTCCACGAGACCGTGTTCCGCCGCCCCGCGCCGGCGGGCTGCCACCACGGTGCCCTCCAGTCGGGGGCGGCGCTCGGCGCGCGCATCGTCCTCGACGTGGTGCTCTCCGGGCGGGGCGGCTGGCTCTCCGCCCGCGACGACCACGGCCCGCTGCTCCAGTGCACGATCTCCCCCCTCGACCAGGGCGGCGCGGACTGGGTCCTCGACATGACGGCGCTGCAGACGGGGCCCGTGGGGCCGCTCGCGCGCGTGCAGATCGACGAGGTCTCGGTGTGGGGGCTCCGCCCACGCGTGGAAGCCGTCGCCCCCGAGCTTGCGACGGCCGCCGCGCTCGCCGTGCCGCGTCTCCAGCCCGACGACGCGACGTTCTGGTCCTCGCCCGACGCGCTCGCCCGCTTCCGCGCGGTCTGGGAGGGATCGACCACCGACCACGCGCAGGACGCCGAGGTGCGCGAGGCCCTCCTCAGGGCGCCGGACCCTCGCGCGCTCGCCCATCGCTCGGCGGACGCGCGTTGGTTGCTGGTGGCCCGGGGCCGGGCGGCGTGGCTCGCGGGGGACGCCGAGCGTGCGGAGCGAGAGCTCCTCGCCGCCCTGGAGGCTCCCGCCGACGCTTCGGAGTGGTCGGAGCGCGTGACGGCCCGCGCCATCCTCGCGGAGATCGCGCTGGCGAGCGGCGATCGGACTGCGGCCCAACGCGCGCGCGAGGCGGCGCTCGCCGAGGCGCCCACGCGCGAGGCCGGGGAGACCTCGCTCCTTCGCCACCCGGAGCTCGGCGCGCTCGCCGGCGAGTAGCGGGAGAGCGGCTCCACGTCTGGTAGAACGCGCCATGCTCAACGACCGGACCACCCTCCCGGAGGACGAGGGCGCCGACCCCGACGCCCCGCGCGCGGGGCTGCGCCTGACCCTCCTCTGGCACCCCGACCCCGCCCGGATCGGCGAGACGCTCCTCCTCCCGCCCAGCACCCGCGGCGTCGCGATCGGGCGCAACAGTCCCCCCTTCCCCGGCGGCACCCCCGGCGACGCACACCTCTCCCGCTCCCCGCTGGAACTCCGCCTTGATCGCGGCCACCTCGGCCTCTGGCCCTCCACCCCGACCGTCTCGTTCACCGTCGACGGCGCGCCGGGCTCCCCGGGGCAGCGGATCGGCCCCGAGGCGCTCGTGCGCGGCGTCCGCATCGGCCTCGCCCGCCGCCTCCTCGTGTGGGTGGAGCTCTCCGACGAGCCCGCCCTGCCCCTCGACGAGCACGGCCTCGTCGGCGCGAGCGTCGCGATGGGCGCCCTCCGCCGCGCGATCGCCCGCCTCGCCCCGCTCCGGGACCCCGTGCTCCTCCTCGGCGAGACGGGGAGCGGCAAGGAGATGGCCGCCCGCGCCCTCCATGCGCTCGGCCCCCGCGCCCGCGGCCCCCTCGTGTCGGTCAACGTGGCCGCCATCCCCCCGGAGACGGCCGCGAGCCAGCTCTTCGGCCATGTCGCGGGCGCCTTCACCGGCGCGGTCCGTTCCCACGGGGGCTACTTCGGCGGGGCCGAGGGCGGCACGCTCTTCCTCGACGAGATGGGCGAGCTCCCCGACCCCCTCCAGCCGCTGCTCCTCCGCGCGCTCGACGTGGCCGAGATCCAGCCCGTCGGCGGTCGCGCCCGCCGCGTGGACGTGCGCCTCGTGGCCGCCACCGACGCCGACCTCGACGCCGCCGTCGCCGCCCGCCGCTTCCGCCCGGCGCTGCTCCACCGCCTCGCCGTCCACCTGCTCCGCATCCCCCCCCTCCGCGAGCGCCCCGTGGACATCGCCGTCCAGGCCGCCCGCTTCGCGGATCGCCCCCTCTCCTTCGCGCTGATGGACGCGCTCGTCGCGCACCCCTGGCCCGGCAACACACGCGAGCTCCGCGCCTGCATCGCGCGCCTCGCCGTCTCCGACGAGGCTACCGTGCGCTCGACGCTCACGACGACGCTCACGACGGTGCAGCCGGCACCACGCGCGGCGCCCGGGACCGTCGAGGTGGCGCCGACCCCCGACGTGGTGCTCGCGACGCTCGCGGCCAACGCCTACGCCGTCGATCTGACGGCGTCCGTCCTCGGCATCTCCAAGACCACGCTCTACGCCCACATGGCCGCCGCCGGCATCCCGCGTGGCCAGGACCTCGACGAGGCGGCCCTCCGCGCGGCCCTCGCGATCCAGGGCAGCGACCTCGCGGCGGTCTCCGCGGCCCTCCGGGTCTCCCCCCGCGCGTTGCGGCTCCGGATGCGCGCGCTCGGGATCTGAGGGCATTGGTCGCTCGTCTTCCTGGGGCGGGGGGGCGGGCCCCCCCGCAACGCCCCCCCACCATCGGATGGTGCTGAGCCCTCGAACCGTTCCCTGAACCGTTCCCGCGGCGCGTCGGAACGGTTCCCGGGAGGCCCCGCGCGCGCCTGATCACGGTCGAACGCCGATCGATCGCCTGGCCCGGCGTGTGCAGGAGCGGCGCTCATCCCCGGAGCCCGCATGATCCCCGCGTCGATGCCGAGCCGCTACGTGCCGGCGGTCCAGCGCCGCCCCGCGTTCCGCCTGCCATGGACGAGCTACGTCGACCTCGTCCGGACGCGCGCCGAGTCGCAGCCCGACCGCCTCGCGGTGTACGGGCTCCCCAAGCTCGCCGAGGTCGGCCCGCGCTACTCGTGGGCGCGGATGGACCGCCGGATCCGTGCGCTGGCGGCGCTCCTCCAGGACGCCGGCGCCCGGGGCGAGCCGGTGGTGCTCCTCCAGGAGAACGACCCGCTCTACCTGGTGTCGTTCCTCGCGTGCGCCTACGCCGGCGCCATCGCCGTGCCGATGCCGCCCCTGGCCCACGCGCGCCACCTCGCGCGGCTGGCCCGGGTGCTCCAGGACTGCGGCGCGACGCGCATCCTCACCACCCGCGATCTGCACGCGCGCTGCGCCCCCGAGCTCGACGCAGTCCTGCCCGGGGCGCGGTGGCTCCTCGCGGACGAGGTCGGCGACGCGGCGGCGGCCGCCTGGGACGACCACTACCCGGACGGTTCGGACATCGCGTTCCTCCAGTACACGTCGGGCTCCACGTCGGCCCCGAAGGGCGTGGTGGTCCGCCACGCCGACCTCGTGTGGCAGGGCGAGAGCTTCGGGCGCGCCATGGCGCTCGGCCCCGACGACCGCGCGCTCTGCTGGATGCCCCTCTTCCACGACCTCGGGCTCATCCTCGGCGCGCTCCAGCCGCTCTACACCGGCTTCCCCGTCGCGATCACCAGCCCGGCCGCGTTCGTGAAGGCGCCCGAGCGGTGGCTCCAGGCCGTCAGCGACCACCGCATCACCGTGTCGGGCGGGCCCAACTTCGCGTACGACCTGTGCGCCGACGTGGTCGATCCCGCCGGCATCCCCGGGCTCGACCTCTCCTGCTGGGCCCAGGCGCTCAATGCCGCGGAGCCCGTCCGCGCCGGCACCATCGACCGCTTCGTCGCGAAGTTCGGGCCCTACGGGTTCCGCCCCGAGGCGATGCAGCCCGGGTACGGGCTCGCCGAGGCCACGGTCGGGGTGGCCCTCACGCCGCGCGGGAGGCCGCACGTCCGTCGCGCCGTCGATCCGGACGCGCTTGCCGCCGGGCGCGTGGTGGACAGCCGCGCTGCAGACGCCCGCGTGCTCGTGAGCAGCGGCCCCGCGCTGCCGGGGCTCGCCCTGCGCATCGTCGACCGGGAGACCCCCGCGGGCACCGAGGGCGTCGCGCTCCCGCCGGACACCATCGGCGAGGTCTGGACGGGCTGCGACCACTTCCCCGAGACCTACTGGAAGCTCGACAGCCGCGACGTCTTCGACGCGCGCCTCCGCGGGGAGGGTGGGGCCCGGCGCTACGCCCGCACCGGCGACCTCGGTTTCGTCGACGCGGCCGGGAACCTCACGATCACCGGGCGCAGCAAGGACCTCGTCATCGTCGCGGGGAAGAACCACTACCCCCAGGACGTCGAGCTCACGGTGGAGGAGGCGAGCCCCGCCGTGCGGCGCAACTTCGTCGCCGCGTTCGGGGTGGAGCGCGGCGACACCGAGGTCGCCGTCGTGGTGGCGGAGGTGCGGCGCGACGCCACGCCCGCCGAGATCGCCGCGGCGCCGGCGGCCATCCTGCGCGCCGTCGCCGAGCGCCACGAGCTCGCGCTCCACGACGTGCACCTCGTCGTCCAGGGGCAGGTCCCCAAGACGACAAGCGGGAAGATCCAGCGCGCGAAGTGCCGCGAGCTCTGGGCCGAACGGGCGTTCCGGGGGGTCGCGTGAACCACCTCTCCGCGCGCCTCGCCGCGCTCCCGAGCGGGCCCCTCTACACCTTCCGGGACCTCGCCGGCGTCGAGACCGCGCTCGACGTGGACGCGCTCCGTGGCGCCGCGCGGGCCCTCGCGGGACAGCTCCACGACGAGCGGGGCGCGCCCGTGCTCGTGGTCGCGGGCCCCGGCGCCGAACATCCGGTCGGGCTCTTCGCGGCGTGGGAGGCCGGCGCCTTCGCCGTCCCCCTCTACCCGCCGATGGACGAGGCGGGCGTCGCGACGATCGCCGCCGTCGCGAAGGACTGCGGCGCGCGCGTGCTCCTCGCGAGCCGGGGCGTCGCCGCGCCGCTCCTCGCCGGGCTCGAGGCGCGCGGGCTCTCGTTGCGGTGGGTCGAGCTGACCGTGTCGGGGGACGGGGGCGCTCCGGCGTCAACCTCCGAGGGCCCCGGCGGGGACGGCGCCACCCCCGCCATCCTCCTGTACACGTCCGGCTCGACCGGGGCGCCGAAGGGCGCGATCCTCCGCCACGAGAGCCTGCTCCAGAACATGCAGGCCCTCGCGACGGCGTGCGGGCGCTCCTCCCGCGACGTGGTCTGCACGTGGCTCCCCCACGCGCACGTCGCCGGCCTCTACACGCGGCTCCTCCCCGTCGTGCTCGGCGCGCGCGGCACCTACCTGCCGCCCGCCGCGTTCCTCCAGCGGCCGCTCGCGTGGGTCGAGGCGCTCTCCGAGGTCCGCGCCACGATCACCGCGGCGCCGGACTTCGCCTACGCGCTCGTCGCCTCGATGATCGGGCCCGAGCAGGCCGCGGCCCTCGACCTCTCCCCGATCGACCTCCTCGTCTCCGGCGGAGAGGTCGTACGCACCGCGACGGTCGACCGCTTCCTCCGCGCGTTCGCGCCGAGCGGGCTCCGGCCCGCGTCCCTCCACCCGTACTACGGGCTCACCGAGACGCTCTGCACGAGCATCCCGCAGGGGAAGGTGCCGCTGCGCCGCCGGGTCGACCGCGCGTCGCTCGCGCGTGGCCGCTTCGTCCTCGCCCGCGACGGCGCGACGGACGCCCACGAGCTCCTCTCCAACGGGCCGCCGCTCCCCGGCACCGAGGTCGTGGTGGTCGACCCCGAGCGTGGCGCCGCGCTCCCGCCCGGGCGCGTCGGCGAGCTCTGGACGCGCGGCCCCGGCGTCATCCGCGCCTACACCGGCGATCCCGCGCGCAGCGCCGCGTCGTGCGCCGCCACGCTGGCCGACGGGAGCGGCCCCTGGTTCCGCACGGGCGATCTCGGGGTGGTGGACGGCGGCGAGGTCTTCGTGACCGGGCGCCACAAGGAGCTCCTCATCGTGCGGGGCAAGAACCACACCCCGCCCGACCTCGAGGCGACGGTGACCGCCGCCACGGCGGGCCTCGGCGTGCGCGAGGTGGCCGCGTTCCCCGTCGACCAGCAGGGCGAGGAGGCCCTCGGCCTCGCGATCGAGCTCGACGGCGACGACCGCGTCGAGGTGGCCCGCCGCACGCGCCGCGCCGTGTCCGAGCGGCACGGGCTCGCCGTCGCGGCGATGTTCCTCGTGCCTGCAGGCACGCTCCCGCGCACCCCCACGCGGAAGCTGGCGCGGCACGCGTGTGCCCGGCTCGCCGCCGAGGGGCGCTGGGCCGCGTGGGCCGTCGAACAGACGAGCCTCGCGGTGATCCCGGCGCCCGACGCGTCGCTCGCGATCCTGCGCGGGCCGGCCCTCCGCGAGGCCCTCCGCGGGCGCCTCGTCGCGATGACGGGCGCGCCCTCGGCCGAGACGCCGATCGCCGACCTCGGTCTGTCCTCCCTCGACGTGGCGCGCGCGGCGGCGGCGCTCCGCCTCGCCACGGGCGTCGAGCCGCCCTTCGCCCCCTTCTTCGACGGGAGCACGCTGGTCGCCTTCGCGGACACGCTCGCCGACACGATGGAGGGGGTCGCCCCGACCGAGGCCGCCGTGCCGGGCTGGCGCGATCTCGTCGCCACGGTCGTCGAACGGATGCCGACGACGCGGCCCCCGGTGCGCGAGGGCGCGGGGGCTGGAAGAGACGGGCCGGTGTTCCTCACCGGGGCCACGGGTTTTCTCGGCGCGTGGATCCTCGCGGAGCTCCTCCGCGCGGGCCACGAGGTGCGGTGCCTCGTGCGCGCCGTGGACGTGGCAGCGGGGGAGGCGCGGCTCCGCAAGGCGCTCGCGAGCGGGCCGGGCATGCCCGCGGAGGGCGTGTTGGTCGCGATCCCCGGCGACCTCACGCTCCCGCGCTTCGGGCTCTCCGACGACCAATGGAACGCGTTGGGAGACGTCGGCGTCCTCGTCCACAACGCCGCCGACGTGAACTTCGTCGCCCCGTATCCGGCCCTCCGCCCCTCCAACGTCGATCCCGTCCTGCCGATCCTCGACCTCGCGCTCGCGGGCGCCGTGGCGCGGCCCGTGCACTTCGTGTCGACGACGGCCGTGTTCAACACGCGCAACCGCCGCGAGCAGCGGCGCATCCTCGGCAGCGACCGGGTGCTGGAGCCCGAGTTCCTCTACAGCGGCTACGCCCAGACCAAGTGGGTCGCGGAGACGCTGCTCCGGGTGGCGAGCGCCTACGCGGTGCCCGTCGCCGTGCACCGACCGGGCGTGATCGTCGGCGCGAGCGCCACCGGACAGGCGCACCGCGACGACTTCTTGTGCCGGTTCCTCAAGGGGTGTGTCGAGCTGGGCGTCTACCCGGAGGCCGACATCGAGCTCGACCTCGTCGCGGTGGACCACGTCGCGGCGGGCATCGCCGCCCAGGTGGGCCGGCCGATCCAATCCACGTTGGATCCCTACCACTGGACGACCGCCGCGCCGACGACGCTCCAGGCGCTCCTGGCGACCTACGCCGCGCTCGGGCACCCGCTCCGCCCGGAGCCGCTGCCCCGCTGGCTGGATCGCATCCGTACGGACCTACCTGCGGACAACGCGCTCTTCCCCGTCCACCCGTTCCTGCTCGAGCGCCCCGGCGGTGCGCCCCTGACCCTGCTCGAGCTCCTCGACGGCCTCCCCCTCCAGGTCGACCCCGCCGGCGCATGCCCCTGCCCCCCCGTCGACCCCGCCCGCATGGCGGGCTGGCTCCAGTCCCAAGGCTTCCTCCCCACTCCCGCACGGAACCGCCCATGAGCACCCTCATCTCCACCGCGCGCGACAGCGTCGCCGGCTTCCGCGACTGGCTCCACCACGAGCTCTCCAAGTCCTCCGACGTGGGCTACACCCGCATCGATTTCGGCATGTCGCTCGCGGATCTCGGCATCAGCTCCGTCCACGTCGTGCGGCTCTGCGGCGAGCTCGAGAAGGTGCTCGAGATCGAGCTCGAGGCGACCTTGCTCTACGAGTTCCCGACGCTCGACGCGATGTGTGAAACGCTCCTGCGCATGCGGGCCAACCGCGTCGCGCGCGCCTCCAGCGAGCAGCGCCTGCCCATCCACGTCGCCGCCACGTTCACGGCCGAGCCGCTCGAGGAGGCGATGCGCTACCTCCTCGGCCAGATCGGGCACGACCCGGAGATCCGCTTCGCCCGCTACAACAACGTGTTCCAGGAGCTCATGAGCCCGGGGAGCAGCTTTGATCTCGCGACCGCGGGCGTCCACGTGGTCCTGTTCCGCATCGAGGACTGGTTCCGCTACGGCGTGGACGTCGGGCTCGAAGCCATCGAGCGCACCGTCGACGAATTCCGAGAGGTGCTCGCCGCGTTTCTGGCGAAGAGCCGCCTCCCGCTCGTGCTCGTCCCCGCGCCGCACTCGCCCGGCGCGGTGCGCCGGCTCCAGCTCTCCGAGCACCTCAACGCGCTCACCGCGCGCATCCTCGACGACGCCCATCGGCTTCCGGGCGTGCACGTCCTCGACCTGCGGCACGTCGAGGAGCAATTTCCCGTGCAACGCGTCCTCGACGAGGCGCGCGACCGGCTCGGCCACATCCCCTACACACCCACCGCCTACGCCGCGATCGGCACGGCCGTGGCACGTCGTGTCGCGGCGGTGCTCACCCCGCCCGCGAAGGTGATCGTCGCCGACTGCGACAACACGCTCTGGGGCGGCGTCGTGGGAGAGGACGGTCCGAACGGCGTGCGCGTCGACGGGCCCTACGCGGCGCTGCAGTCCTTCCTGGTCGAGCAGCAGCGCGCCGGCAAGCTCGTGTGCCTCTGCAGCAAGAACGAGGAGGCCGACGTCTGGCGCGTGTTCGACGCGCACCCGGAGATGCCGCTCCGGCGCGAGCACGTCGTGGCGTGGCGTGTCAACTGGGAGCGCAAGTCGGAGAACCTCCGGGCGCTCGCCGAGGAGCTCGGCCTCGGCCTCGACAGCTTCGTGTTCCTCGACGACAGCGCGATGGAGTGCGCCGAGGTGCGCCACGCGCTCCCCGGCGTGCTCGCGGTCCAACTGCCGGAGGACCCCGCGCGGATCCCCTCCTTCCTCGCCCATCACTGGGCGTTCGACACCGCCCTGGTCACCGACGAGGACCGCCGCCGCACGGAGATGTACCAGCAGAACCAGGAGCGTACCGCCCTGGCGGCGGAGGCCCTGGCATCCGGCGAGGGGGGCTTCGAGGCCTTCCTCGCGCGCCTCGAGCTCGCCGTGGACATCGCGCCCGTGGCCGCCGACGAGTGGCCGCGCGCCGCGCAACTGACGCACCGCACCAACCAGTTCAACGCGAACAGGCGGGTGTGCACCGAGGCCGAGCTCCAGGCGCTCCTCGACCGGCCCGGCCGGGTGTTGTCCCGCGTCCGCGTGAAGGATCGCTTCGGCGACTACGGTCTGGTCGGGCTCGTCGCGTGCGCGCCGGACGGTGGCACGATGGTGTGTGACACGTTCCTCTTGAGCTGCCGCGTCCTGGGGCGGCGCGTCGAGCACGCCATGGTGCGCGCGGTGGCGGACGCCGCGCGGGCGGCCGGCCGTGACGAGGTCGTCCTCCGCTTCACGCAGGCGGCGCGCAACCAGGTGGCGCAGGGCTTCTACGAGGGCCTCGGGATGTGCCCGGTGAGCGAGACGGAGGGGGAAGTGCGCTTCGCGGTCGCGGACGCGGAGACGCTGCTCGCCACCGCGGGCCTCGCAGGGGGCCGGGAGCCCCGCGAGGCCGCCTCCGAGAGCGTCGCCACCCCCGTGGTGAGCAGCCGCGCGCGCGCGGGAGAGGGCTACGCGACCATCGCGGCCCTCGGCACGGACCTCGACGCCCTGCAGGCGGCCGTCGCCCAGAGCTCGCGCATCCACCGCCCCGACCTCGCGACCGAGTACGTCACGCCGCGCTCCTCGTGGGAGAAGAAGATCGTCTCGATCTGGCGCGAGGTGCTCCGCATCGACCGCGTGGGCGTGGACGACAACTTCTTCGAGCTCGGCGGGGACTCGATCCGCGCGGCCGAGGCGTTCGCCCGCATGTGGGACCTGGGCGTGCCCGAGAGCGTTTCGCTCCAGACCATCCCCGAGCCGACGGTGGCGAGCCTCGCGCACGCCATCGAGGAGGTGAAGGCCGGCCGCGCGCCCACGCTCCTCGCCGACCAGTTCCGCCTCGCCGACGAAGGGCGGCTCGCCGACGACATCCGCCACGAGGGCTACGACGTCCGGAGCTACGACCGGCCCATGCGCTCGGTGCTGCTCACCGGCGCCACCGGGTACATCGGCGTCTACGTGCTCGCGGAGCTGATGCAGCAGACCGACGCGCGCGTCATCTGCCTCGTCCGCGCCGCGACGCCCGAGGACGGACGCCAGCGCATCGTCGCCCACCTCCGCCGCTACGATCTGCTCGACGGGGTCGACCTCGACCGGGTCGACATCGTCCTCGGCGATCTGCTCGAGGATCGCTTCGGCTTCTCCCCGGCCCAATTCGCAGCCCTCGCCGCGCGCATCGACACCATCGTGCACGCCGCGTGCTGGGTGAACTTCGTCTACCCGTACCACCACCTCAAGCCCACCAACGTCGACTCCACGGAGACGGTGCTCCGGCTCGCCATCGCGGACTTGCCGAACCCGATCCAGGTCCACTTCGTCTCGACGCTCGGCGTCGTCATGTCCACCGGCTACGCGCGCGACGGGCTCGTGCGCGAGACGGACCCGCTGCTCCACGCGGACGACCTGCTCAACGGCTACGAGCAGACCAAGTACGCCAGCGACAAGATGGTGTGGACCGCGTTCACCGAGCGTGGCATCCCCGGCGCCATCTACCGGCCGGGCATGGTGGGCGGGCTCTCGAGCGGCCACTACACCAAGCTCGACGAGTTCCTGCCGCAGATGCTGAAGGGCTGCATCCAGCTCGGCAGCTGGCCGATGTTGGACACCCTCTGGGAGATGGCACCCATCGATTTCGTGTCAAAGGCCATCGTCCACATCGCGACGCGCCCGACCAACCTCAACCGGGCCTACTTCGTGCTCCACCCTTCGAGCGTGGCCGTCGCCGCGATCATCGAGTGGCACCGGTCGCAGGGCTACCGCATGCGCGCGCTCCCCTGGGCGGTGTGGAAGCGCGAGTTCCTGAACCTCGGCACCGAGCGGCTCCGGAAGAACGCGCTCTTCCCGTTCGTCGACTTCATCCGCGGGCTCTCCGAGGAGCAGATCTTCTTCCCGCCGACGGAGAAGACCGCGTTCCACGCGGCCATCGCCGACATGCCACACGAGCAGGTCCCCGCCCTGGAGCTGCTCGCCCGTTACACCCGGTACTTCATCCGGTGCGGGTACTACGAGAACCTCCCGAGCGGCCCCCAGAGCCGCCCGGCCTACGGGCTCCGCGCCCAGGCCGCCCCCGCGACCAACATCGGCGACGTCGTGGACGACCGCGTGCGCTTCGACAAGGAGACCGTCAACGCGACCGAGGCGTACTACGTGCTCTGGACCGACCCGGTCCACCAACGCTCGATGGTCGTCCGCTACGTGATCCACAACGGGCCCATCGAGGAGGCGCGCATCGCCGAGGTGTGGGCGTGGTTCCGGGACCGCGCGCGGTCCGAATACGACGTGGCGATCCGCCAGCGGTACCCGGTCGGCCGCGCCGAGCCGCTCAACGAGCCGGACGTGCGCCTGCGCATCGGCCCGTCGGGGTACAGTGATAGCCGCACCTGGGGGCGTGTCACCGGGCCCAACGGCACGGTGGAGTGGGACTTCGACATGGACAAGTCGAGCGGGGTCGGCGTGGAGCGTGTCGTCGGGATGGAGGCCTACGAGCTCTACCCGAGCTTCCGCTCCAACGGCGTGCGCCACCGTCTGTCGGGGCACGTGACCGTGAACGGAGAGCGCTACGAGATCCGCGATCAGATCGCGAGCGACGGCCACTATTGGAACACCCGCCACCTCAAGGCCTGGTCCTGGGCCCACTGCGGCGAGTTCGAGGGCGATCCCGAGTTCCTCGTGGAGGCCATCGCGTCGCGGTTCAACCAATGGTCGCAGCCGACCACGTGGGCCACGTTCGTGTACCGCGGGCAGATGTATCGCACCAACCTGGTGGAGGCGCTCTACTACAACCGCGAGACGCACGCGGACCTCACCTCGTGGACCTTCCAGGCCGAGCGCGGCACGCTGCGCTTCGTGGTGCGGGTCCGCGCGAACCCCGAGGATCAGACCCTCATCGTGCACCCGCTGCCTGACGACGAGTACCTCTACACACACATCACCTACAACGGGGACATGGAGGTGGACATCGAGCGCAAGGAGGGTGGACGCTGGTGGAAGGCGGAGACTCGCGTCGCGCGCGGCACGGCGTCGTTCGAGGTGACCCGCATGGAGCGCAACCGCGACGTCCGGCGCGAGTTCCGGATCGTGCGATCCAAGTGACGGTCGCCTGGGCCCACGACCCCGGCGAGCTCGGCGCGGTCGCCCCCGAGGACCTCGCGGCCTTCGCACGCCGGAGTCCCGCGGCGCGGTTCGCGTCCCTCGCGGCGCGCTGCTGCCTGCGCCGCCTGCTCGCGGATGCGCTCGGCCTCGGCTCCGTGCGGATCGGCCGGACGGCGATGGGTGCGCCCTTCCTCCCGGAGCATCCCGAGGTCTGGGTCAGCCTGGCCCACGCGCCGGGGTGTGTCGCGGCGGCGGTGTCCACCGCGGGCCCGGTCGGCATCGACGTGGAACCGAACGCGCCGCGCTTCGATCCCGCGGAGCTCCATGCGCGCGTCCTCCACCCCGACGAACGATCGGAGGTCACCCGACACGCCGACCCCGTACGCCGCTTCTTCGAGCTGTGGACCGCCAAGGAGGCCGTCGCCAAGGCCCTCGGCCTCGGCCTCGCCATCGACTTCCGCCGCCTCCGCGTGCTCGACGCGGAAGGCGTGCGCGCCCTCCCCGTCCCCGCCGGCTTCGCCGGCGCCCTCGCGCTCCGGAGCCCCCCATGACCCCGCTCTCCGTGGCCCGCCAGGCCTTCGCGTTCTACCTCGTCGGCGACAAGGCAGGCGTGCTCGCGCTCACGGACCCGCACGCCACGTGGACCTTCCCCGGCGACCCCTCGGTCGTGCCCTGGGCGGGCACCTTCCACGGCGCCGGGATCGCGCGCTTCATGGACCTCCTCGTCGACCACCTCGACTACGAGGAGGCGCGGGTGGAGTCCGTCACCGCGGCCGGAGATCGCGTGTTCGTGCAGGCCTACGAGCGCTACGTGGTCCGTGCGACGGGGCGGGTGTGCCACAACCGCCTCGCCGGGGCGTTCACGGTGCGCGACGGGCGGATCCTCGCCTACGAGGAGTACAGCGACACGGCCGCGATGGAGCGCGCGTCGGCGTAGGCGCGATGCGGGACCTCGGCAGGATCTCGGCCGTCAGTGCGCCTGGATGGCCGGCATGCGGCCGCCCGCGATCGCGGCCCGGTAGTCGCGCACCCCGGCGCTGTCGGGCGCGATGGCGGCGACCACGTCGAGCGCCGAGGCGAGCGCGCTCTCGTGGATGTCGACCTCGGTGACGTACATCCCCGCGGCGTAGAGCCCCCCGGTGCCCTGGAGCGACGCGATGCGCTTCTGCATGGCGATGCTGGAGGGGGTGACGACCAGGTGATCGAATTGGCCCGCGTAGTGTACGTTCGCGGGCATCGGGCGCCCCTCCGGGAGCCAGGTGCGGAACACCGGGCGGCGCTCGAGCCAGCCGCACCACTCGGTGAGGAACGCCTCCCCGTCGCGGTGGAACTGGTTGACGACACACCAGTCGCGCGGATCCGCGGGCATGTAGGCCGGGTCCGAGTGGATGACGATGTGGGTCGGGAAGGTGCGGACCTGCCCGGTCACGGCGCGCCACTCCGGCCATTCGTCGAGCAGCGCCACGGCGTGCTGGCCGGGGAGCGCGAGGACCACGCGGTCGAAGCGCTCGACGCCGGCCGCGGATGTGACCTGGACGCCCGACCCGTCGGGGCGGAGCGCCGTGACGGGGCACGCGGTGCGCACCTCCACGCCCGTGAGCGCCGCGGTCACCGCCGCGACGTACGCCGAGGTACCGCCGTGCACGTCATAGGCGACGGCGACCCCCTTCGGGAGCACGCGTACGACGTCGCAGATGGGGAACCCGCCGATCACCGAGGACGAGGCTCCCCAGCTCGCGCCGAAGAAGGGCTGGAGGAAGCCCGACGCGAAGTCCTTCGGCAGGAGGGGGTGGGTGAACTCGGCGAGGGTCGGCTCCCAGCGATCCTCCTCCACGATCTTCCGGGTGAGATGCTTGAACAAGGCGAGGCCGACCAGGTACGGCAGCTTCCGCGGGTTGCCGAGCAGGCGCGCAACATGGCGGAGGCTCCGGGGCGGGAGGACGAACGTGGCGCCCTCGGCCTCCCAGGTGAGGCTCGCGTCGGAGTTGAACCTCCGCACGGGCACGCCGTGGAGCGCGAGCCAGGCCATCGTGCGCCGGTGGCTCGGGAGCATGAGGTACTTGAACCCCGTCTCGGCGTGGACGGTGACCCCGTCGACCTCGATGGGCAGCGACCGGGCGTGGCCGCCGAGGTCGGGATCCCGCTCGAAGAGGGTGACGCGGGCGTCGTCCCGGAGGAGGCGCGCGCAGGCGAGGCCGGCCCCTCCGGCGCCGATGACAGCGATGTTCACGCGGCACCGGCGGCGCTGGGCCCACCCAAATCGGCAAGGACCGCGTCCGCGGCGAGACGGCCGGAGACGCCCATGACGCCGCCACCTGGGTGGGTGCTCGCGCCGGTGGCGTAGATGCGCGGCGCGAGGCGGTAGTCGGCATACCCCCAGGCGGGACGGGAGGTGAGGAGGCGATCGGGGGTCATGGGCAGATGCATGAGGTTGGCACGGGCGAGATCGAGCTCCCGCTCCATCACGACGGGCGAGCTGAAGCGCCGCTCGCGGATGCTCTTGCGGAGGCCCGGCGCGTACGCGGCCACCACGTCGAGGATGCGCTCGGTCTCCGCGTCGGCGATGTCGTCCCAGCCCCGGCCGTCGGCGAGCGCGTAGGGGTACCACTGCGCCCAGAGCGCCAGTACGTGGCGGCCGGGCGGGGCGCGGGTGGGGTCGAAGGCGGTCGCGGAGGTGATCGCGACGGCGGGCTCGCGCGGCGGGCGGCCGGCGAGGAAGTCGGCGTGGGCGCGGTCGAGATGCTCGGGGCTCGGACAGAAGAACTGCACGGCACGGTGGGCGTCGGCGCCGCCGTCGGGGAGCGCGGGGTACGTCGGCAGCCCGTCGGTGGCGAGGTGCAGCGTCACGCCGCAACCGTTCCCGAGCGGGACGGCGCCGAGGCGCGCGGCCGCGCGGGCGGGGAGCGCGTCGCCGAGCAGGCGGAGCGTGGTCTTCAGGTGGGTCGCCATGACGACGGCGCGGGCGCTCAGCATGCCACCGTCGGTCTCCACCTCGACGCCATCGGCCGTACGCCGCACGCTGCGTGCCGGCTCGCCGGGGAGCACGGTGGCGCCGAGCGCCGCGAGCTTTCGATTCAGGGCGTCGGCGAGCGCGCCCGAGCCGCCCCGCGGCGCCGGGTTCCCCCACGCGTGGCTCATCGCCCACCAGAGCAGCGTCGCGCCCGCGCCGGCCGTGTCGCCCGGCACGCCCGTCTGCGACGCGGAGAACGCGAGCGCGGCCTGCAGGCGGGGATCGCGGAAGTACTTCCGGAGGAGCGCGCGGGGGGAGGATGCCAGCCCCGTGACGAGCTCGATCGCGCCCGGGCCGCCGCGGCGGAGCTGGGCCCAGAGGTGCCCGGCGGCGGCGGGGAGCGAGGCGGGCGAGGTGAAGAGATCGAGGAAGAACGGGGCCACCGGTGCCCAGGTGCGCACGAAGCGGCGGTAGGCCTCGGCGTCCTCGGGCGAGACGCGCGCGATGCTCTCGCAGGTGCGATCGAGGTCCCGCCAGAAGTGGATGGCCGTGCCGTCCGGGAACATGGCGACGTACATCGGGTCGAACTCGAGGTACTCGAGCCCGTGCTCGGCCAGCCCCAGCTCCTCCGCGATGCCGGTCTGCTTGAAGACGACGTGCGCGCTCGCGCCCAGGTCCGCGCGGTGTCCCGGCCAGAGCTCGACGGTGCCGGCGGCGCCGCCCAGGTTGGCGCGTCGCTCCAGCACGGCGACGCGTAGGCCGGCGCGCGCGAGGTATGCCGCCGCGATCAAGCCGTTGTGGCCAGCACCCACCACCACCACGTCGTAGTCGGCCAAGTGCACCCCAACCAGGCGTCCCGTCTAACTCCGCGGTCCGGGCGCAATGACCCGACGCTCACGCTCCGTCGCGATGCATCGGGCACCATCATCGGGACGGACGTTCTGGACCGCGCAGGCGAGCACGACCTTCCCACGGTACACTGCCCGGATGTCCGAGGACCTCGTCGCCACCCGTGCTCGCATTGCCAAGGGGATCGCCCAGGCGCACACCGCGTTCGCCGCTGCACATGCCGCTGAACAGGAGGCGCTGGAGCGCGACCTGACCGCGGCGATGGCCCCCGCGCGCGAGGCCGCCGCCCGCGCGATGCGGGCCACCCACCCGGGTACGACCACCGCGGGGGCGCCGCTCTGGGTGCGAGCCATGGCCGGCTGGTCGGACGGGGCGTGGGACGACCGTTCGGCGTCCGCCGCCGCGGTGGGGGTGGGCGGCCTGGTGCGCGTCGGCACCTCCGAGTCCGTGCGGCTCGGGAGCGGCCGCGCCCACGAGCTGCCCGCGCTCGTGCCGATGCTCTGCGCGAGCAACCTCGTGTTCGCCGGGGCGGGCCCCGCGCTCGCGACCGCCCGCGATGCACTGGTCTCCGTCGTGACCCGCGTGCTCGCCACGGTGCCCCCCGGGAAGGTGCGGCTCACGATCATGGACGCCATCGGCCTCGGGTCGAGCTTCCCGGAACTGTTGCACCTGGACGAGCGCCTGCGCGGCCCGAAGGTGTGGCACGAGGAGTCGGAGATCCTGGGCGCCGTGCAGGACCTCACCGCGCACATGTCGATGGTGATCCAACGCTACCTGCGCAGCGATCACGCCTCGATCGACGCGTACAACCGCATCGCCGGCGAGGTCGCCGAGCCCTACCGGCTGCTCGTCGTGGCGGGCTTCCCCGCGGGCTTCCGGCCCGAGGCGGCCGAGCGCCTCCTCTCCATCGCGAAGAACGGCCCGAAGCTCGGCGTGCAGGTGCTGCTCACGTTGGACGAGGCCGCGGAGCCGCCCCAGGGCTTCGTCCGCGCCGAGCTGTACCGGCATGCGACGGTCATCGCCGCGCAGGGGGGACGCTGGTCGTGGCGGCACGGCACGCGCGCGCCGCTCGAGATCGCGCTCGATCCGCGGCCGCCCCGCGAGGTGGTGGAGGGCATCCTCGCCGCGGTGAATCCTCACGCCGACGCGGCGGACGACGTGCGCGTACCGTTCGCGACGCTCCTCGCCGACGAGGAGTGGGCGGGTTCCACCGCGGAGGGGCTCCGTGTGCCGCTCGGGCGCCGCGGCGCGCGCGACGTGCTGGAGCTGCGGCTAGGCGGCAGGGGGACCGCCCACCACGCGCTCGTGGGCGGGCGCACCGGCTCGGGCAAGACCGTGCTCCTGCACGTGCTCATCCAGAGCCTCGCCGCCCGCTACAGCCCCGAGGAGCTCGAGCTCTACCTCGTGGACTTCAAGGAGGGCGTCGAGTTCCAGGTCTACCGCGACCTGCCGCACGTGCGCGTCGTGGCGGTGCAGTCCGAGCGCGAATTCGGCTTGTCCGTGCTCGAGGGGCTCCGGGCCGAGCTGAACCGCCGCGGCGAACGCTTCCGGGAGCGGGGGCTCGACGAGCTGCCGGCGTGGCGCCGCGAGACCGGCGAGCGCCTCGCGCGCATCGTCCTCGTCGTCGACGAGTTCCAGGTCCTCTTCGAGGCCAACGACACCGTCGCGAACCAGGCGCGCGCGCACCTCTCCGACCTCGTGAGCCGCGGCCGCAGCTTCGGCATCCACGTGGTCCTCGCCTCGCAGACCCTGGCCGCGATGGACCTCGACGCCCGCACGCTCTCCCAGGTGGGCGTGCGCGTGGCGCTCCAGATGAGCGAGGTCGACAGCTACAAGGTGCTCGGCAAGGACAACGACGCCGCGCGCCTCCTCTCGCGCCCGGGGGAGGCCGTGTTCAACGACGCCGGCGGGCTCCCCGGCAACAACGTGCGCTTCCAGGTCGCCTGGCTCCCGCGCGAAGAGCGCGAGGCCCGCGTCGCCGCCCTCCGCGCCCGCGCCCCGGCCCCGTGGCGGCCGGTGGTGTTCGCCGGGAACCAGCCGGCCACGCTCGCCCACAACGACGCCTTCGTACGCGCCCTCGCGACGCCGACCGCCGACCGCCCCCGCGTCCTGCCTCTCTGGCTCGGCGAGGCGACCTCGCTCCAGGAGGGCCACGCCGCCTGGCCCCTCCGCCGCCAGGCTCGCGGCAGCGTGCTGCTCGTGGGCCCGGACGAGGCCGCCGCGGCGCGCACGGTGCTCATCGCGGTCGCGTCGGTGGCGGTGCAGCTCCCGCGCGGCGAGGGCCGGCTCCTGGCGGCCGATCTCGCCCACGGGGACGACGCCCATGCCACCCTGGGCCTCCTCCGGCGTCTCCCGATCCCCGCCCGCATCGGCGAGCACGCGGAGGTCGAATCGCTCGTCGACGAGGCCCACGCCGAGCTCATGCGCCGTCGCGACGCCTCCGTCGGGGGCGCGCGGGGAGCCGGGGCGCCCTGGCTCCTCGTGTTGTTCGGTCTTCAACGGGCGCGCGCGCTCGAGCGCGTCGGCATGAAGACGCCGCCCGCCGGCGCCATGCTGGGGCGGCTCCTCGCCGAAGGCCCCGATCACGGCGTCCATGTCCTCGTGTGGTGCGACACTGCGACCAGCCTCCAGCGCGCGCTCGCGCCCGGCGAGATGAACGAGTTCGGCTGCCGCGTGGCCCTCGCGTCCGGCGAGGCCGGCCGCGTGCTCGGCCCGCAGGTGACACAGAGCGTGCTGCGCGCCGGCTATGCGCTCTGGGTGACCGACGAGGACCCCGAGCGCGTGCGCAAGGTCCGCATCTACGGCGAGGACAGCGTGCGCTGGCTCGCCGACCGCTTCCCCGTGGAGGACTGATGGCTGGAGTGACCGCCGATCCCGAGCAGCTCGAGGAGTTGGCCCGCGACCTCGCGGCCTTCACGCAGGAGACGCGGGAGCAGCTCGCGCGGCTCAACGCACGCCTGCACGAGATGGGCCAGGACACCTGGAGGGATGCCCGCTACCAGGAGTACGAGGAGATGTTCGAGCGCACCCGGGTCCAGCTCGCGCAGGTGCTCGAGCACGTCGACACCGAGCACGTGCCGCACCTCCGCGGGCTCGCGGAGCGGCTCCGGACCTACCTCTCGTGAGCGACCTCGACACCTCCCTCGACGCCCTCGCGTTCTTCCGCTCCTGGAAGAGCACGTTCCTCCTCGCCGTGGACAGCGCCGCGACGAGCGCGCGTGCCGCCGACGAGGCCCTCGCGCGCGCCGAGCGGCTCGTCGGGCGTCTGCCAGAGGGATCCGCCCCCGACAGCGTCGTGGGGCAGGCCGACGCGCTCGCGGCGCTCGAGGGGGAGGTGGCGCTCCTCGAGGCCTTCGAGGCGGGCAAGGCGCGGTACGACACCTGGCTCGGGTGGATCGCGCGCGCCACCCCAGGCGGCCCGCTGACCGAGTGGCGAACGGAGGCGATGCAGAGTCGAGCGGCACTCGAGCGCCAGCTCGCGGAGGCCGATCCCGCCGCCCTCCCCGAGGTGCGCGCCGAGCTGGACCGGCAGCTCGGGGGCGTGGCCGCGCTGGTCGACGCGACCCGGACCCGGCTGCAGGAGGCGCGCGCCCAGGTGAAGACCGCCGTGGACACCTTCGAGCAGGCGGTCCGCATCCTCCTCGAGGACGTCCACCGCATGGAGGAGACGATCGACGAGCTGCGCGCCCTGGCCGCCGGCGTGGAGCGCGAGGGGCTCGTGCCGATCTTCGGGATCGGCGCGATCGCGGGCGCGGTGGGCGGCGTGGTCGGGTGGTCCCTGGGCGGAGAGAGCGCTGGCGCCTGGTCGATGGGCGCGGGCGGGGGCGCGCTGGTGATCGGCCTCTGCGTCGGGCTCGCGCGATGGTCGCAAGAGCTCGACGGCGTCCAGGCCCGCATCGCGGCGCTGCAAGGCCAGGCGCGGGACCTGGGCGCAGACCTCGACGGGGCCCGCGCCACCGTGCTCTCCGAGCTGGCCGCCTCCACCGCCGCGTGGGAGGCCGCCGCCGCCGACGCCGCCGAGCTGCGCTTCGACCCGGGCCGCCTCGACACCGGGCCCGCCACGGCCAAGGTGCGCGAGCCGGCGGTGTCGTTGCCGCTCGACGGGCTGCGGGCGCGCCTCGCCGCCTTGCAGGTCTCCCGGCGCGGGTGGCGCGTCGCCGCCGGGTCGGTCGCCGGGGTCGCACTCGCGGTCACGCTGGTCGTGGCGTTCGTGCTCCAGGGCCCCCCCACCGAGGCCCCCACGACCGCCGAAGCCACCTCCGAAGCGACCGCAGAAGCCCCCGCAGAAGCCCCCGCCACCCCCGAGGTCCCCGCCGTCGCCGGCGGCGCCCCCGACACGCTCCCCGCCGCGAGCGGCCAGCGCGTCGTCACGGCCGGAGCCGGCGCGAGCACCGGATCCCCCGTCGGAGCGCCTCCCACGCAGCCGGACGCCCCGCCGCCCACGCTCGCCGCGGGCGCCTGGGCCGGCACGATGGGGCTCGCCACCGTGGTCGGGACGCTGGCGCAGGACGGGGAAGCGCTTTCCGGCACGTTCACCCTCTCGGAGGGCGGCGCGCCGCGCGTCTGCACCGCCAAGGGGACGACGAGCGCTGGCAACCGCGTGCGGGTCACGCTCAAAGGGTGTGGCACGCCCATCCGCCTCGAGGGGGTCATCCGGGAGGGTGGGCGCACGTTGAGCGGGCGGTCGCGCTCGATCGGGACCGGGAACTTCGCCGGCGCCGAGATCGTCGACGCCTTCGAGCTGAACGCCCGGTAGGTCGGCGGATCGCTGCCCTCGCCAGGTTGCACGCCCAGTATTTTATTCCTGTCACTTCCCGAGCAGGCGGAGGCCGGCCAATCGCCGGCTTGGATCCCCGCGTAGACGCTCGATGGCACAGGCGGGCTCCTGCGGCGCCCTCCACGAGGCCCTGGCCGGCGAGGCGTCGTAGCCGCGACGTGTCGGCGACGGATACTTTTCATCGCAGCCAGCGCCCTTCCCAACCGGGGCCTCGGGATCAACAATGTGCTCTTGCCAGAGCGAAGCATGCCTGATCATCCCCCTGCCCCCACGGCGCTCATCGTGGACGACGACCCCTGGGTGCGCGCCCCGCTGCACGCCCTCCTGGATACGCTCGGCTTCGAGGTGCGGGAAGCCGTCGACGGCGAGAGCGCGATCGCGGCGCTCCGGGCGGCGCCGGACGCCTACGCGTTCGTCCTGCTCGACGTGCGGCTCCCCCGGCTGGGGTGCGACGAGGTGTTGGCGGGCCTCCTCGGCGCCCGGCGCGACCTACCCGTGCTCCTACACACCGGCTTCGACCAGTGGCAGCTCCCCCCCGCGTTGTTCGCGGCCGGCCGCGTGGGCTATCTGGGCAAGCCGGCGGGGCTCGCCGAGCTGGTCGCGGCGCTCCAGCGTCTCCAAGTCGAGGTTCCGCTCCCCGTGGTGGCTTGACGGCAACGTCCGAAGTTAGAACGTCGCCGTTCTGCTCGCACCGCGCTGGTCCACGAGCGGTTCGAGAGAGGAGCACCGGATGGCCGAGCAGCAAACGCCCACCGTCATCGCGCCGGAGCCGCACGCTCCCATCGCCGTCGTCGGGCTCGGGGCGTCGGCGGGCGGGCTGGAGGCGTTGCGAGCGGTCCTCAAGCGGCTGCCAGTCGACACGGGTGCGGCGTTCATCGTCGTCCAGCACGTGGACCCCCTCCACGAGAGCGCCCTGACGGAGCTCCTCGGCCGCTGCACGTCCATGCCCGTGGTGACAGCGGCGGACGGGTCCCAGCTGGCGCCGAACCACGTCTATGTCACGCCTCCCAACGTCACGCTCACGGTGCGAGGCAACGCGCTGCACACCGAGCCGCCGCGGGAGGCGCGGGGGCTTCGACTCCCCATCGACGCCTTGTTCAACTCGCTAGGCGGCGAATGTGGTTGGCGGGCGGTGGCGATCGTGCTCTCGGGGAGCGGCGCGGACGGCACGGTGGGCCTTCGTGCCGTGAAGGAGGCCGGCGGCCTGGTCATCGCCCAGGACCCCTCCACGGCTCAGTACGAAGCGATGCCGCGAAACGCGCTGGCGACCGGGATGGTCGACCACATCCTTCCCCCGGAGCGCGTGCCCGATGCGCTCGTCGAGTACCTGCACCACTTGCACGCATTGAGCGACCCGGGCGGCGAGCCCGCGAGCGCGGAGGCGTGGGACTACCTGCGCGACATCTGCGCGGCCGTGGAGCAGCACACGGGCCACGACTTCAGCCGGTACAAGCGGAGCACGCTCGTCCGACGCATCCAGCGGCGCATGAGGGTGATCCACGTCGGTTCGGTGCCCGAGTACCTCGTGCGCCTCCGCGCCAGCGCGGACGAGGGCCAAGCGCTGCTCCGCGATCTCCTCATCGGAGTGACCCAGTTCTTCCGGGATCCGGAGGCGTTCGAGGGCCTCTCGCGCGAGGTGCTCGTGCCCCTGGTGCGCCGGAACGCGCATCCCATCGGACAGATCCGGGCTTGGGTGCCCGCATGTGCCACCGGCGAGGAGGCGTTCACCCTGGCGATGTTGATGCGCGAGGCCTGCCAGGAGCACCCCATCCCGCCCCAGATCACGATCTTCGCCACGGACATCGACCGCCACGCGCTGAACGTCGCGCGATCCGGGCGCTATCCCGAGGGGGTCGCGGCGCAGATCTCGCCGGAGCGCCTCCAAGCCCACTTCACCCATGAGGACGGCTACTTCCAGGTCAGCAAGACCTTGCGCGAGATGTGCATCTTCTCGCTGCACAACGTCCTCGCCGACCCCCCGTTCGCCCGCCTGAACCTCATCTCCTGCCGGAACCTGTTCATCTTCCTCGAGCCCGAGCTCCAGCGGAAGCTCATCCCGCTGTTCCACTACACCCTGCGGCCGGGCGGGTACCTCTTCCTGGGGCCATCCGAGAACCTCGTGGGTGGGGAGGACCTCTTCCGCGTAGTCAACAAGAAGCTTCGGATCTTCCAGGCGATCGACGCGCCGCTCCGCGCGGCCCCGGAGCTACCGCTCGGTCGCAATCGGCGTGCCGTCGACCAGAACGAGGCCAGCTTCCGCCAACCCCCCCGTCGTGACCGCGACGTGCGCGCCCTGCTCGAGCGCGCGCTCCTGGAGACGCACGCGCCCCCGGGCGTCGTGGTCGACACGGACAACAAGGTCGCCTACTTCTCCGGGCGCACCGGCCGCTACCTCGAGCAGCCCGGCGGGCTCCCGACCGCCGACCTCGTGGAGATCGTCCGCCCCGAGCTTCGCCTCGCCCTCCGCACCGCCCTGCACAAGGCTCGCAAGGGCGCGGGCGAGGTGGTGCACGAGGGGCTGGCCGTCACGGTGAACGGCATGGCCCAGGAGCTCGACCTCGTCGTGCGTCCCCTGGGGGACGAGGAGGAGATGCGCGGCATGCTGCTCGTGGTGTTCCGCGAGCGGGGCGCGCCCAAGCCCGCCGGGGAGATGCCCCGCCAGCCCGCCGCGCCCGACACGGAGGCCGTCGCGCGGTTGGAGAGCGAGCTGCGGACGATGCGCGAGCACCTGGAGTCCGCCGTCGAGGAGCTGGAGGGCTCGAACCACGAGCTGCGCATCTCGAACGAGGAGCTCCTCTCGCTGAACGAGGAGCTCCAATCGGCGAACGAGGAGATGCAGACCTCAAAGGAGGAGCTGCAGTCGATGAACGAGGAGCTGGAGACGGTGAACACCGAGCTCCGCAACAAGGTGGAGGAGCTCGACGCCGCCAGCAGCGACCTCCAGAATTTCTTCCAGAGCGCCGAGATCGCGATGATCTTCCTGGACCGGGAGATGCGCATCAAGCGCTTCACGCCGGCCACGCGCGCGCTGTTCCGGGTGGTCGGCACGGACCTGAACCGGCCCATCACCGACCTCGCGCCGCGCTTCGGCGACGGCAACCTCGTCCACGACATCCAGGAGGTGCTCAGCACGCTGCGGATGTGCGAGCACGAGGTGCAATTGGGCGAAGGCGGCGCCCAGTTCCTCCTGCGCATCCTCCCCTACAAGACCGTGGACAACGTCATCGCCGGGGTGGTCCTCACCTTCTTCGACATCACCGAGCTCAAGAGCGCGCAGGCGGAGCGGCTCCAACTCGCCGCGCTCGTCCAGAACGCCCAGGACGCCATCATCGGCGCCCGCCTGGACGGCAAGATCACCGCCTGGAACGAGGGCGCGGAGCGGACGTACGGCTACACCGCCGCCGAGATCCTCGGCTGCCCGATGACGAAGTTCGTCCCCCCCGATCTCCTCGAAGAGAACGATCGGGTCTGGCAGGAGGTCGCCCAAGGGGGGCGCCCGGCGCCGTTCGATACGTATCGGCTCCACAAGGACGGGCGTCGCATCCCCGTCCAGCTCGCCCTGTCCCATGTCCTCGACTCCGAGGGCAAGGTCGTCGGGATTTGCGGGGCCGCCCGTGACATCTCTGCGCTTCGGCGCGTGGAATCGGAGCTGCGGGCAGCGCGCGACGAGCTGGAGGTGCGCGTCCGCATCCGCACGTCCGAGCTCGAGGAGTCCAACGTCAAGCTGATGAAGGAGGTCCGCGAGCGGCGCCTGGCGGTCCGGGCCCGCGACAAGGATCGGCGCCTCCTCAACTCGATCCTGGAGCAGGCGGCGGACGGCATCGTCGCGACCGACGTGCGCGGGGACATCCTCTTCGTGAACGAGGCCGCCCGGCGTGTGTTCGGGTTCGTCGAGGGGAGCGTGCCGACGCGGATCGACGACGCGGCGTGGGGCGCGTGGCTGCTGCCGGACGGTTCGCAGATGGCAACGGCGGAGCGCCCGGTGGTTCGCGCCATCACCGGGGTGAGCGAGGTCGGAAAGCAGGTGCACGTCCAGCGCCCCGACGGCACCGAGCTGGACGCCCTCGTGAGCGCCGCTCCCGTGCGGGCCGACGGGGGCGCGGTCACCGGAGCGGTGGCGGTCATCGTGGACGTCACGACGCGGCTCCGCGAGGAGGCCGTCGCGCGGCGCACCGCGGAAGAGTACCGGGTCATGTTCGAGATGGCCAACGTCGGCAAGGCCCGCCTCAGCCGAACGAACGGGATCGTGGAGCGGGCGAACCACAAGCTCTGCGAGATGCTGGGGCGCACGGCGGAGGAGCTCGCCTGCCTCTCCCTGGTGGACCTCGTTCACGCCGACGACCGGGAGGGCTTCGCCACGGCGCTCGCGCGGCTCGCCCGTGTGGAGATCGACGAGTACACCGCGGAGATCCGCTTCACGCGGCCGGATGGCGCCCCGATGTGGGTCCAGGCCTCCCTCGCGCCGTGCTTCGTCGCGGGAGAGGCGAGCTGGTTCGCCGGCGTGTTCGTCGACGTGACCGATCGGTGGCTCCTGCAAGGCGAGCTCGAACAGGCGCGCAAGCTCGAGGGCATCGGGCGGCTCGCGGGCGGCATCGCGCACGACTTCAACAACATCCTCACCGCCATCGTCGGGTTCACGGACGTGACGCTCCGGCTCGTGGGGGATCCGCGGGCGCGCTCCAACCTCGAGCAGATCCGGATCGCGTCCGGCCGCGCCAGCGAGCTCACGGCCCGGCTGCTCGCCTTCGCGCGCAAGCAGGTCATCGAGCCGCGCGTGGTCGACGCGAACGAGACCGCGACGCGGACCGAGCAGCTCCTGCGCCGCATCATCGGGCCCGACATCGACGTCCGCCTCTCGCTGGCCCGGGAGCGCCTGCTGGTGCGCATCGATCCCGGTCAGCTCGAGCAGGCCCTGCTCAACCTCGCGCTGAACGCGCGGGACGCCATGCCGGACGGCGGGCGCCTCACGCTCGCGACCGAGCGCCGGGAGGTCACGACGACCGGCGGATCTCGCGCCCACGCGGAGCTCGCGGACGGCACGTACGTGGTCCTGCGCGTGCAGGACACGGGGGTCGGGATGACCCCCGAGCAGGTCCGGCGCTGCTTCGAGCCGTTCTATACGACCAAGGAGATCGGGAAGGGCACCGGGTTGGGCCTGGCGACGGTCTACGGCGTCGTCCGACAGGCGGGCGGCCACGTCACGGTCCAGAGCGCGCCGGGGCACGGCTCGACCTTCTGCGTGTTCCTGCCGCGCGCGTCGAGCGCGGAGGTCGGCGAGGGCACGATCGAGGTGCTGGCCCTGCCCCGCGGCGGCGACGAGACCGTCCTCGTCGTGGAGGACGAGCCGATGCTCCTGACCCTCGCCCGGGAAGCGCTCACCGCGCTGGGGTACCGCGTCCTCGTCGCGCCGGACGGGCGGGAGGCCCTCGGCGTGCTCGACCAGCACGAAGGGAGCGTCGACGCCGTGATCACCGACATCCTCATGCCGAAGATGGGCGGGCGGGAGCTCGCGGAGCAGCTCCACGTGCGCTGGCCGGAGATCCCCGTGCTGTACGTCTCCGGCTACTCGGAGGGCACGATCGGAGACGCCGCCTTCCTCGAGAAGCCGTACACCCCGGAGGCCCTCGCGCGGAAGCTCCGCGAGCTGCTCGACGCCACCCGGCCACCGGACGCGTAGCCCGCGGGCTCCTCGAGCTTCGGGGCGAAGGGTTACTTCGGCGCGACGCCCCTTCCTTTGGGAAACCGATGATCTTTCGCCAGCTCTTCGACCCCATCTCGGCGATGCCCTGCTCATCGGCGGGTGCGGCCGCACGGACTTCCAGGAGGGCGACGCCGGGCGGCTCTACGAGAGCGTCACCCGCCAGCTCGCGCGCGCCCTCCCCGCCAACCAGGCGTGTGGGCGGGAATCCGGGTGAGCCGCCGGCGCACACCGCGGAGCGCCGGATGAACGGCGAAGACTGGCTCCGCAAACGGCTGCGGACGCGACGCCCGGCAGGCTGCCTCGTGATCCCGGTGGGCTTCCTCGGCATACTGCCGACGTGCCTGCTCCCATGACGTCCGTGGCCCGCGGCGTGGTCCTCCCGGTGCTCGATTGGGTACGCGCCCGGGGCTACGCCTGCGCGGGCGTGTTCGACGGCTTCCCGGTGGAGGAGGCCGAGCTCCGCACGCGCGTCCGGTCGATCGAGTGGGAATGGTACGCGCGCTTCTACGAGCGGCTCGCGGCCGAGGTCGGCGGCCCCGAGCCCCTCTCGGCGATCCTCGCCGACATCGACACCCCGAGCGTGGACTGGATCCTCCGCGCCGCGGGCGGCCCCCGGCCGATGTACAAGCTCTGGACCCACCTGGCCCCGCTGCTCTGGGGGATCCTGCGGCTGGAGGTCGACGAGGTGCCCGGCGGCGCCCTCCAGATCTCGATGGCCATCCCGGCGGACGCGAGCCCGGCCGGCGCCTTCTTTGGCTCCATCGGGGGCATGATCTCGGCGATGACCGGGCGGCTCGGCCTTCCTCCGGCCCGCGTCGAGTGTCTGCGCCTCGACACCCACGGGGCCGTCTGGCTGGTCCACCTCGCGCCGTCCACAGGAACGGACACCGCGGCGCCCGCCGTGAGCTGGGCGTTCTTCGAGGAGGTGCTCGGCCTCAACACCGACCTCCGGCACATGCGCGACACCCTCCAACTCTTGCAGCGCGTTCCCCCCGCGGACGCGCCCAGCGTGCGCCCGACACTCGCCGGGCCGGACGGGCAGGCCCAACTCGCGTCCGTCGTGGCCGCGTGGGGCTTGACCCCCGCGCAGACCGGGGTGCTCCGGGGGGTCGTACGCGGCCTGACCAACAAGGAGATCGCCACGGAGCTCGGCAACGCCGAGGCCACGGTGGAGGTCCACGTCACGCGCATCCTGCGCAAGGCGCGGGCCACCGGGCGCACGTCCCTGGTGAGCCGCTTCTGGACCTGGACGCGCGACCAGGCCTCGTAAGTCCCCTCGGACTACGTCGGGATCGTCACGATGGCGGACCCGGCGATGGCGTACACGCGGTCGCCGCGCGCCGGGCGCACCTGCACGCCCCCGGTGAACGCGCCGAACGCGGGGAGCACGCCGACCTCGGGGCCGAGGTGGAAGCAGGGCAGCCGGAGGGCATCGGCGCGGCCGCGGAGCCAGGCCATGGGGTGCAGGTGCCCGGCCCAGGTGTAGGCGCCCGACACCGGCGCGGGGACGTGGGTGAACGCGTAGCCCTCCTCGTGGAGGATGCCGACGTGATCCGCGATGCCCCACGCCGCGGGGAGCACGGGCACGTGGCGGTCGTGGTTCCCGCGCACGAGCACCATCGCCACGGGGCGCTCCGCGCGCCACCGGGCGACGGCGGCGATCACCGAGGGGGCGAGGGCGCCGTGCACGAGGTCCCCCAGCACGAGGACCCGGATGGCGCCGGTCCGATCGAGGGCACGTTCGAGCCGGGCGAGGTCGTCGCCCAGGATGGCGGCCGGCACGGGGATGCCGTGGGCCTGGAAGGTCTCCTGCTTGCCCCAGTGCAGATCCGCGACCACGAGCGTCTCCGCGCCCGGCCAGTACACGGCGCGCTCGGGGAGCAGCTCGACCTCGTGGGGGCCTACGCGGATTCCCATTGGCGCTTCATCCGCTCGATGCGGTCCATGAGGGTCTCCATCGAGGCGGCGTCCACTGCGAGGCGCTCGACGACGAGCGGAAACGCGAGGGGGCTGGGGCGAGATGTATCGATACATTCGAGGGCGGCACCCCCGAGACGAGCCAACACCGACTGGAGCCGATCCCGTTCGAACTGTTGCTCCACGACCTCGCGGCGCGCCTGGAGCAACAGCAGGTTGCCCGGGTCGTAGCGGGTGAACACGTCGTAGAGCAGCGACGTGCTCGACTGGATCTGCCGCATCGTGCGCCGGGCGTGCGCGGGCCCGGTCATCACCAGCCCGGCCACGCGCGCGATCTCCCGGAAGCGGCGCCGCATGAGCTCGCTGATGTTCACGCTCGCGATGATGTCGTCGACGAGGCCGTCGAGCGTGAAGGCGGTAGCGTCGAGGAGCTCGGCGTAGGGGTAGGCGTCGGAGGTGAGGAGCTCCAGGCCGTGGTCGTTCACCGCCATGGAGAAGGTGGCGGGCACGCGCCGGCCCATGCGGAGCGCGAGCAGGGCGGCGAGGCCCTCGTGCACCCGGCGGCCCTCGAAGGGGTAGAGGAAGAGGTGGTGGCCCTCGCGGGTGACACATTGCTCGGCGAGGACGTGGTCCGCGGCGGGGAGGCGCGAGATCGAGGCCTGGGCCGCGAACACCGGGGCGGCCGCGACGAGCTCGGGGGCGTCGACGCGCCCCTCCCGAACGTCGTTGAGGACTCGACGCACCGCGTGCCCCAACGACCCCGAGATGGGGAGCTTGTTGCCCGGCCAATGCGGGGTGTTCGTGGTGGCCTTGCCCGCGGGCCGCGCGTAGGCGACGAGCTCCTTGATGCGGACGAGCTCCAACGTACGCCCCGCGAACACGAACCGCTCGCCCGGCCGGAGCCGGGTGATGAAGCCCTCGTCGATGCTCCCGATGTTGGCGCCGCCCTGCAGTCGCACCTGCATCGTGGCGTCGCCGAGGATGGTGCCGACGTTCGAGCGGTGGGTCCTGGCGATGCCGTCGTCGGGCACGCCGTAGCGGTCGTCCACCCACACGACCCGGTGGTACTCCGGGTAGGCCCCCAGCGTCGCGCCCCCGTCCCGCACGAGCGCCAGCGCCCAGCCGAGCTCCTCCGCGGTGAGGCCCCGGTAGGACCAAGCGCCGCGGACCTCCGCGAGGATGCCCTCCTCCGTGAAGCCGCCGCCGAGCGCGCACGTGACGAGGTGCTGCGCGAGCGCGTCGAGCGGCTTCGACAGCGGCGTGCGGGCCTCGACCTCCCCGTGGGCGAGGGCGTCGCGGACCGCGGCGATCTCGACGAGCTCGAAGGTGTTGGTGGGGACGCACGTGACCCGGCACGTCGCACCCGGGCGGTGACCGGAGCGGCCGGCGCGCTGGGTGAGCCGCGCGATCCCCTTCGGGGAGCCGATCTGGACGACGCGCTCGATCGGCGTGAGGTCCACCCCGAGATCGAGCGACGCCGTGCACACCACGAGCCGCAGCGACCCGCACTTCAGCCCCGCCTCGACGCGCTCGCGCTCCTCCCGGTCGACCGAGCCGTGGTGGAGCGCCATGTGCTCCGTCCACTCCGGGCGCCGCGCGAGGATCTCCTGGTACCAGCGCTCGGCCTGGGCGCGCGTGTTCACGAACACGAGCGTCGGCACCTCGGGATCGAGGGCCTCGACCAGCTTGGGCGCCATCTGGAGGCCGAGGTGGCCGGCCCAGGGGAAGGCGTCGACGCGGTCGGGGAGCAGGGTGTCGATGACGACGGGGCGGGGGATGTCCGCGCGGACGATCGTGGCGGTGGCGTGGGTGCCGACGGCGGCCTGGGCGGCCTCCTGGGCGTTCCCCACGGTGGCGGTGAGCGCCCACGTCCGCAGCGTCGGCGCGAAGCGACGCAAGCGAGAGAGCGCCAGCTCGATCTGGGTGCCGCGCTTGCTGTCGATCATCTCGTGCCACTCGTCCACGATGACGGCGCGCAGGCCCGCGAAGCGGGTCGCGGCGTCCGCCTCGGTGAGGAGGAGCGACAAGGATTCGGGGGTGGTGACGAGCACTTCCGGCAGGCGAGCTTTTTGACGCACGCGGACCGCGCTCGATGTATCACCGGTTCGGCTCTCCACCCGCACGCCCATCCCGAGGGCCTCGACCGGCGCCTTCAGCGCGGCCTCGATGTCCCTCGCCATCGCGCGGAGCGGGCTGATGTAGAGCACCCCGCCGCCGAGCGCCGCGACCTCCGCGAGCGGCCCCAGGTAGGCGGCGTAGGTCTTCCCCGCGCCTGTCGGCACCTGCACGATGCCGCTCTCGCCGCGCAGGTACGCCGCCCAGGCCTCCTCCTGGAAGGCCATGGGGGTCCACCCGCGGGTGGTGAACCAGCCGCGCAGCCGCACGAGCTGCTCAGCGGGCGTCGAGGGCGCCGACGGCGCCGCCTGGAGCTTCGCCTTTGCCACTACGCCTGCACGCGGAGGAGGGCCTGGAGGCTCGCGAGGGTGTCGGCGTCGGCCGCGGCCTTGTCCCGCCGCCAGCGGAGGATGCGCGGGAACCGCACGGCGACCCCCGACTTGTGGCGTGGCGAGGGCGCGATCCCCTCGAACGCGATCTCGAAGACGTGCACGGGCTCGAGCGAGCGCACGGGCCCGAACTTCTCGACGGTGTGGCGCCGGATCCAGCGATCGAGCTCCTCGATCTCGACGTTGGTGAGCCCGGAGTAGGCCTTCGCGACGGGGAGGAGCGCGCCGTCCTGCCAGACCGCGAACGTGTAGTCGGTGTAGAGCCCCGCGCGCTTGCCGTGCCCGGCCTGCGCGTAGACCAGCACGCCGTCCATCGTCAGCGGCGCGACCTTCCACTTCCACCACGGTCCGCGCGGGCGGCCCACCCCGTAGGCCGAGTCCCGGCGCTTCAACAAGAGCCCCTCGACCCCCAGCTCGCGGGCCCCCTGGCGGTGGGTCGCCAGGCCCTCCCAGTCGGGCGCCCGGACCTCCTCGGAGAGGCGCACCGCCGGCGCGAGCGGCGCCACGATCTCGGCGAGCCGCGCCCTTCGCTCGGAGAGGGGGCGCTCCCGGAGGTCCACGCCGTCGGCCTCCAGGACGTCGAACGCCACGAGCGCGACCGGGACCGCGTCGAGCACGCGCTTGTCGAGCTTCTTGCGGCCGATGCGGGTCTGGAGGTCCGCGAACGGCAACGGCGCCTCCCCCCGCCACGCCATCAGCTCGCCGTCGAGCACGGTCCCGCTCGGCAGGCGCGCCGCCGCCGTCGCGACCTCGGGGAAGCGGTCGGTGACGAGCTCCTCGCCGCGCGACCACACCGCGATCGTGCCTTCGCGACGGATCACCTGGGCGCGGATGCCGTCCCACTTCCACTCCGCGAGCCACGCCGCGGGGTCGCCGAGCGAAGCGGGCTCTCCCTCCAGCGGGCTCGCCAGGAAGAACGGGTAGGGCCGGCTCAAGTCCTCGGTGCCCTGCTCCTCGCCCAGGAGCCCGCGCCAGGCCTCGGCCGTGGGCGCCCAGCTCCCCATGAGGCGGTGCGCGAGCGTCGCCGCCGGCACCCCCGCCACCTCCGCCAGCGCGCGCACCACGAGCGTGTGCGACACGCCGACGCGGAACGCCCCGGTGAGGAGCTTGTTGAACACGTAGCGCTCCCGGCGTGGCAACGCGGCCCACCAGCGGCGGAGGGCGGCCTCGCGCTCCGCCGCGTCGAGCGTCGGCAGCGTCACGACGCGGGCCATCCACACGTGCAAGGGGAGATCGCCCTCGTCGTCCGCCAACGAGTCCACGAGCAGCGCGAGGGTCTCCGCGAGGTCCCCCACCGCGGCGTAGCTCTCCGCGAGCATCCACTCGGGGTAGCCCGACGCGGCGACGGCGGCGCTCCGCAGCTCCCGGGTCGGGACGAGCCGCTTGATCCGGTTGCCCGTGAGGAACCAGAGCGCCCACGCGGCGTCCGCGGGGTCGGCGGCGCGGAACCACGCCACCATCGCCTCGACCTTGCGGTTGGTGGACGTGGTCTGGTCGATGGCCTCGTAGAGGTCGGCGAAGCGCCTCATCCCGGCGCCCCGGCGGTCGGGGTCTCGACGATCACGTCCCCCTCGCCCTCCCACGCCGTCGGGAGCGTCCGCGCGTCGAGCCCGCGCTCGCACAACCACCGCACCAGCGGCTCCGTGCTCCCGTGGGTCACGAGGATGCGCTCCGCGCCGCTCGCCGCGACGGTGTCGAGCAGCGCGGGCCAGTCGGCGTGATCGGAGAGGACGAACCCGCGGTCGACCGAGTGGCGGCGCCGCGTCCCACGCACCCGCATCCACCCCGATGCCAGCGCGGTCTCCGCGCCGGGGAACCGCTTCATCCACGGGCTCCCTTGCGAGCCGGGGGTGGCGAGCACGAGGTCCCCGGCGAAGCGGTGCCCGGCCGGGGCGTCCGCCACGAGGCGCGTCGGGAGCATCGCGACGCCGGCCTCGCGGTAGATGTCGACGATGGGCGCGATGGCGCCGTGCAGGTAGACCTCGCGGTCCGTCAGCCGGGCGAGCTCCGCGAGGATCCGCTGGGCCTTCCCGAGGGCGTAGGCAAAGAGCACGGCCGGGCGGCCGGCGGCGCGCGTCGTGTCCCACCACGCGAGGATCTCGGCGGCGGTCCGCTCGGGGGGTTCCCAGCGGTAGATCGGGAGGCCGAAGGTGGCCTCCGTGACGAAGGTGTCGCACGGCACCGGCTCGAACGCCGCGCACGTCGGGTCGGGCGCGCGCTTGTAGTCGCCGGAGACGACCCACACCTCCCCCTGGTGCGCGATGCGGAGCTGGGCCGAGCCGAGCACGTGCCCGGCGGGGTGCAGCGAGACGTCGACGTCGCCGATGCGGCGCACCTCCCCGTAGGCGATGGACTCGAGCCGGGCGTCCGGGCCGAGGCGGCGCCGGAGGATGGGCAGGGACGGGGCGGTGGCGAGGTACGCGGCGGAGCCCGGGCGCGCGTGGTCGGCGTGCGCGTGGGTGAGGACCGCGCGCTCGACCGGCTGCCAGGGGTCGACGTAGAAGCCGCCCGGCTCGCACCAGAGCCCAGCAGGAGTCGGCCGCAGGAGCGGTTCGCGGGTCCCCATGCGGCCCTTCTATCCGACGGAGGGCGGTCCCCCTCGCCCGGGCATCCGACGCCCGCGATACAACCGTCGCGATGTCCGTCGAAACGCCCGCCACGGTCCGCCTGGACAAGTGGTTGACCGCCGCCCGCATGTACAAGACCCGCACGCTCGCGCAAGAGGCGTGCGACGGCGGCCATGTGACCGTCAACGACCGCTCCGCGGCACCCGCCCGCGCCATCAAGAGCGGGGACACCATCGTCGCCGCCACCCCCGGCGGCAAGAAGATCCTCCGCGTGCTCCGCCTGGAAGACAAGCGGGGCCCGGCGGCCCAGGCACGCACGCTCTACGACGACCTGACGCCCCCCGAGCCGCCCTCCGACGAGCCCCTCGCCCTGCGCGAGCGCGGCGCGGGCCGCCCGACCAAGCGGGACCGCCGGGTGCTCGACCGAACGCGCGGCATCTAAGGTGGAGGACGGCGCTTCGATCGGGCGGCTCCGCGCCTTGCGGGGCGCCTTGCGGGGCGCGGTGCGGGACCACGCCGGCCCCTTCGCGGTCCTCCTCGCGCTCGCCACGTTCCTGTGCGCGCCGATCCTCGGTGACCCCACCGGGCGGGCCCTCGGCCACCCCTCGAACGACGTGTGGAACCACGTCTGGGGCTTCTGGTGGGTCGCGACCGAGCTCGCGGCCGGCCGCCTCCCGGTCACGACGAACCTGCTCGCCTGGCCCGCGGGCGGGAGCCTCTGGTTCATCGACACGTTCAACGTGATCGCCACGCTCCCCGTCGCGTTCCTGGCGGGGCCGGTGGCCGCCTACAACGCCGCCATCTTCGGGAACTTCGTGCTGTGCGGGGTCGGCGCCTACGTGCTGGCCCTGCGGGTCGCCCGGAGCCGCGCGGGCGCGACGCTCGCGGGGGTGGCGTTCATGAGCTGCCCGCACCTCCTGGGGCAAGCCTACAACGGCATCTCCGAGACGCTCTCGGCCGGCTGGCTCCCGCTCGCCCTCGCCGCGTTCCTCGCCGCCCGGGAGGCTCCTCGCGCGGGGCGCGCCGCGCTGGCCGGCGCCGCCTTCGGCGTCTGCGCGTTCGCGAACTGGTACTACGGGCTCTTCGCCGCGATGGTCATCGGCGCCGTGCTCGCATGGGACCTCGTCGGGGCCGTGCGCGGCCGCAGCCCACGCGAGTGGCGGCTCGGTGACACACGCCGCGCCGTGCTCTCCCTCGCCATCGCCGGGGGGGTCGCGGCGCTCGTCGCGGGCGGCCCCTTCACGTTGTTCTACCTCTCGATGGGCGCCGCCGACGCGGTGGTGACGCGTGACCGCGCGTTCGTGTGGATGACCCTGGTCATGCACAACATGACCGACCTCGTCTCCCTCGTGCGGCCGGGCAAGCACTACTCCCCCGACCTGAAGGCCCAGTTCGACGAGGATCTCCTCGTCATCGTCTACCTCGGCCACGCGCTCGTGTGGCCGGCGCTGGCGACGGTCTGGGGCGGCTGGCGCCGCTTCGCGCGCCCCTGGGCGCTCTTCGCCGGAGCGTTCGTGCTGCTGACGTTGGGACCCTTCCTCTACGTCGCGGGCGCCTACGTGGAGGTCGGCGGGCAGTGGATCCCCCTCCCCTTCCTCACCTTGTTCGACGCCTTCCCCCTCTTCTCCCGCATCTCCCACGCCTACCGGTTCGTGGTCGGCGCCTCCCTGGCCTTGGCGGTCATGCTCGCGTGGGTCGTGCGGGACCTCGGCCAGCGCGGCATCCCGGTCGTCGCGGCCGCGGCCTGGCTCGGCGCCATGCGGCTCGTCGAGGCCCTGTGGCTCTCCCCCGCGGTGTTCCCCCTCCCGACGGCGGACACGCGTGTCCCCGAGGTCTACGCCACGCTCGACGGCGGGGCCGTGCTCGACCTCCCGGTGAGCCTGCCGGTGCTCGCGCGCTCCCGGTACGGCATGTACCAGATCGTCCACGGGCAGCCCGTCCCCTACGGCCTCAACGACCCCTCCCCGCTCTACCTCTACGTCAACCGCTACACGCGCTACCTCATCGAGCTCGAGCGCAGCACCATCGCGGTGCTCCCGGTCGAGATGCCGATGCTCGACCTGGCGCTCGGCCAGCAGGATCTCCGCGACCGGGGCCTGCGCTGGATCGTGCTGCACCGCGCCGAGTATCCGGCGGCCCAATACGCGAAGGTGGCCCAGCTCCTCGACTTGACCGCCACGCCCACGTGGGACGACGGGACGACCCGCGTGTATCGAATCGGGCCCTGATACACCGCCGATGTGTTCACTTCCGCACGTGTAAGGCTCGCGTGCTGGCTCCCCGGCCCGGAGTCGGGCACATAGAAGCATGCTGCTCTTCCTCCTGGCCGCCTGCGACCCCTACCGCGCATGGCCCGAGCCCACAGAGGTCTTCCCGTGGGTCTACACCCCCGAGGCCGACCTGGAGCCCTACGAGGAGGTGCGGTGGGAGACCGAGACGTGGGACCCCGACACCGACCGCGACGAGGTCGGGCTCTACCTCACGAAGGCGCTGCTCCACCGCCCGGGCGCCCCCCAGGAGAGCCTCGACCACTTCCAGGCGATGCGTGACACATTGCCGCCCGTATCGACGGGCGCGTCGCTCAACTTCGTCGGCGACGTGATGTGGATGGGCGAGAACTGGGCCGGCTTCGCCCTGCCGGCGAGCGGGCTCCTCGACGGAGACCTCCGCGTCGGCAACCTCGAGACCCCCACGGATCCGGGCAGCTCCACCGAGCCCGCGGAGCTCGGCCTGTACCGCTACAACGCGCCGCCGGAGATCCTCGACGGGCTGCCGCTCGACATCGTGCAGCTCAACAACAACCACAGCCTCGACGTGGGCGACAGCGGGCTGGAGGCCACCATCGCGGAGGTCGAGGCCCGCGGCCTCGGCTGGACCGGCATCGACGCGCACGGGGTCTCCTACGCGGGCGACACCGGCGACGTCGGCGTCATCTCCTACACCTGGGGCGTCAACCGGCGGGACATCACCTCCGCGCACGACCTGCGGATCATCCCCTTCGGGCACCTCGACGAGGAGCCCGACCTCGCGACGCTCGCGGCGGACATCGAGGCCACGCGTGCGCTCGGCGTCAAGTCGGTCGTCGTGCTGGTCCACTGGGGCTTCGAGTACGAGTACTACCCCGACCCCCACTTCCTCCAGCTTGGGCGGCGCATCGTCGCGCTCGGCGCCGACGTGGTCGTGGGCGAGGGCCCCCACGTCGCTCAGCCCGCCGAGATCTGCTCCGTCAACGACCCCTCGGTGGTCCCGGGCATCGGGACGTGCAGCATCCGCACGGACGACGGCGAGCCCCGCACCGCCGCGATCCTCTACAGCCTCGGCAACTTCGGCACGACGATGCCGACGCTCCCCTGCCAGGCGGGCATCGTCGCCACCGTGACGCTCGATCCCGACGTGACCGGCCTCGGCTGGGCCGCCGCGGTGACGATGGAGGGCGAGGCCGGCCTGGAGATCGTCCCGCTCGCGGACGCCCTCGACGACTCGGAGCGCGCGGACGAGGCCGAGCGGCTCGACGCACACCTGGGCGTGGGTTGGAAGCGGTAGCTACCGGCGGCGGCGGACGAGCGACAAGGTCGCCAGGAGCCAGGCCGCGGACCCGCCGCAGCCGCACGTCGAGCCCGGATCGGGCGCCTCGACGGGCGCCGCGGTGTCGTCCCCGGATGTGTCGGTGGCTGTATCCGTCGATGTATCAACCGGCGCCGCGGTGTCTTCGGGCGCCGGGTCGAGCCCGGCCTCCACCCGGTCGACCGTGACCGCGTACACATAGGTCTGGAGCTCGCGCGTGTAGGTGACGACGAGCGTGTCGTCCCTCAACGCGAGCCAGGGCTGCATCCCGCCGTTCGGCGGCGTGTTGTGGGAGAGCTGGATCTGCTCCAGGCGCCGCCAGTCGAGGTTGAAGACGGAGAGCCAGAGGTCTCCGTCCTGCGCGGCGAAGCCGGCGTCGGGATCGCGTGCCATGTGGGCGAGCACGTAGCGGTTTCCGACGCGCGCGAGCCCTTGGGACCAGTAGGCGGTCTCCCCGGCCACCGAGACGTTCTGGAGGTGGCGGTCCACCACCGCGAGGTCGGGGAGGCTGTACTCGGTGACGTGCAACAGGTCGCCGGCGTTGCCGCGGAAGCTGGCGATGCCGACGGTGGCGCCGTCGCTGAACAGCGAGGAGCCGGTGACGATCGGGGCGTCCTCCGGCTCCACGACGCGTACGGCCGCGGCATCGGCGCCGAGCTCCACCAGGCGGAAGGAGACGTAGTTGTCGGGGTCGAAGAAGCCCGTCGCACTGAAGCCCTCGACGCACACCACGGGCATGTCGCGGTGCACCTGCTGCGGCTCGGCGGTGTAGAGCGCCGCGGACGCGGTCAGCGCGAGCGCGGCGTCGTACCGGAATGCGGTGGCGGAGTCGTCCAGCAGGTTCACCGTCGACGACGCGACGTGGAGCCAGGTGCCGTCCGGGCAGCGCGTGATGGCGTGGTCGACGAGGTCGGCGCGGCCGGTGAGGCGGGTGAGCCGCGCCAGGTCGGGCACGAAGGCGTCGTCCAGCGGCACGTGCTGGTAGTCGCCGCCCGACGCGAAGAAGAAGTCCCAGCCCTCGGCCGCGGGGAAGAGCCGGCCCCAGTTGCCCGAGCGGTCGACATCGATGAGGGTCTCGGGGTCGACCGCCACGAAGAGCGACCCCGCCAGCGCCCCCGGCACCAGCAGGACCGTCAGCATCAGCCCCCCTCGACCGTAGACGCGAGGACGTTCGCCGCGGGCACGAGCACCACGCCGTCGCGCGGCCCCACGTCGATGGTCACCGTGCCGTCCGACCCGACGGTGAACGTGCGGTCGCTCCCGACGGGGAACACCTCGACGAGCTCGGTCCCCGGCGCGAACGACACCGGCATCGCGCTGCCCTCGAACGCGGTCTGGCTCTCGTGGTCGTCCGACGCGTTGATGACGACGAGCACGCTCTCGCCGTCGTAGCTGCGCTCGAACGCGAGGATGTTCGAGTCCTCCTCGCCGCTCACGCGGTCCGTCACCCACCGGAGGGTGAAGTCGCCCCGGCGGAGCGGGGTGTACGCCTTGCGCAGCGCCGTGAGCGCGGAGGTGTGCTGAAAGAGATCCCCGTCGGTGTCGAAGCCGGAGGACCAGAGCGGCTCGCGGTTGGCCGGATCGTTGCCACCCGAGAAGCCCTGCTCGGTGCCATAGTAGATGCACGGGATCCCGTCCTGCGTGAGCAGGTACGTCAGGGCGCTCCTGAGCGCCGGCACGCTGTCCTTGTCGAAGAGGAAGCGCGGGATGTCGTGGTTGTCCATGAAGTTGACGAGGATGTCGGTCGGCGGCAGGCCCGCGCCGCGATCGTGGGCGACGGTGCCGTAGTTCTCCTGCCGGGCGGCGAGCAGGGTCTGGATGCGCGTCGTGGGTTGGTTGAACTTGAACACGTCGTCGTAGACCTGGTACTTCTGGGAGAAGTACACGACGCTGTCGACCTCCTGGTCGAACGTGTAGCTGCCGATGAGCTCGTCGTCGCCGTCGAAGCTCTCCCCGAACATGAGGAACTTGTCCTTCCCGATGAGCGAGCAGTGGTCGCGGATGGCGGGGCAGAAGGTCTGCCAGAACTCGTGCTCCACGTGCTTCAACGTGTCGATGCGGAAGCCGTCGAGGTTGGCGGTGTCGATCCAGTAGCTGAAGACGTCGATGAGCGCGGTGCGCACGTCGGGGTTCTCGGTCTTGAGGTCCTTCAGTCCGCCGGGGAAGTCCCCATGGACGACCTGCTCGAAGTTCCCCCAGTCGGTGACACGCCCGCGCCGGTTGTACCAATCCTCGTTGGCGAACTCCGGCGGGTTCGGCAGGACGCGGTTGATCTCGGGCATGTCGACCCAGCCGAGCGGCGCCTCTCCACTCTCGCCGAGGGAGGTCTCCCCCTGCACGCCGCGGGTGTCGTAGGCGGGGTCCCACTCCGTCACGATGTCGATCGTGTCGGTGCCGTCGGTGGCGTAGTAGGTCGTGATGTCGGGCTGCCCGTTGCGGTTGATGTCGTAGTAGAAGAGCTGGCCGACGTGGTTCACCACGATGTCGAGCACGACCTTGATGTTGTTGTCGTGCATCACCTGCACCATCTCGCGCAGCTTGGGGAGGTCCCCCCAGTGCGGGTTGACGTTCAGGAAGTCCTGCGTCCAGTACCCGTGGTAGCTGCCATTGCCGGCGTCGGACTCGACGTTCACCACCACCGGCGAGATCCACAACGTCGTGACGCCGAGCTCGTTGAGGTAGTCGACCTTGTCGATGATGCCCTGGTAGTCGCCGCCCAGGTAGCGGGAGAGGTTCGACTCGTCGTAGGTGACGTTGTAGTCGTTGTTCACGTCCCCGTTGGCGAAGCGATCGACGAGGAGCTGGTAGATGACCTCGTCCCGCCAGTCCTCGACGTGGCTCGTGATCTCCGGCGGCCGGGTGTAGGGCGAGGAGTCGACACAAGCGAGTAGCGCAAGGAGCGTCACGAGCGCCTCCGACGGACGGTGAGGAGCGGGAGGAGGAGGAGCGCCGCGGCCGCGCCGTCGCCGCCACAGCCACAGTTCTCGCCGGGGGCGTCGGGGTCGACCACGGGGGCCTCGCAGGCGGCGTCCGCGGCGTCGCGGCTCTGCAGCGCGAGGACGTAGGCGCCGGCGCCGAAGCCCAGCATGGGCGCGGGCCCGGCGTAGTCGCCGTTGGTGGGCTCGTAGAGCTCGGGGAGGACGCGGTTGTTGAGCATGGCCTGGGCGGTCACCCAGTCCTCGAGCACGACGGCCTCGTCGGCGCGGCAGGAGCGGCGCAGCGCCTCGGCGACCCGCAGGTCGATGACGACCCACTCGTGCTCGTCGTAGGTGCTGCCGTCGTCGTTGCGGTGGTAGCCCGTGCCCGCGGCGACCTTCAGCTCGCGGTCCCACGCCTCGAGCGACGCGGTGAAGCCCTCGCTCCGCGGCTCCAGGATGCCGAGGTTATAGACCTCGATCGCGGACAGATCGAGGTAGCCCTCGGCGGCGTCGAGTTCCTCCTTGCTGCCCGCGAGCACCCCGCCGGCGTCGACCAGGTGCTCGCCGATCGCGGCGGCGATTCTGTCCGCGGCCGCCCGATACGTGTCGCCGCGTGTATCACCCAGTGTATCGGCGATGCGCCCGGCGGCCCGGAGCCCCTCCACCGCCCACGCGGAGGAGTAGGTGAACTGCTTCTGGTTGCCGTTCCAGTGCCGCTCCCAGATCGACGAGTCCGGCAGGAGGAGGCCCGTGTTGGGATCGACGAGCCCCACGAGCACCTCCGCCACGCCGTCGAGCGCGCGGGGGGCCACGTCGTCGAGCAGGGTGGGGTCGTCGTCGACGACCGCGCCCAGCGCCCAGAGGTACAGGCCGAAGTTGTCATACTCGATGTTCGGGCCGTCGGCGTCGACGTCGGTCCACTCCGTGCCGTCGCCATAGACGCGGCACACGCTCACGGCGTAGTCGGCGTGGCCCACGTAGGCGCGGTAGTCACCGGTGCTGTCCTCCTGGATGAGGAACCGCAGCGCGGCCGCGGCCTCCTCGTGGTAGCCGGCGGCGTCGAGGGCCACGATGGCGTACGAGCCGTCGCGCACCCACGCGATGTTCCAGATGTGCTGGAAGTCGCCCACCGCCGCGGAGAGCGGCAACGACGCCGGGAGCTGCCCGTAGGCCGCCCCCTCCTCCGCCACCTGCCCCATCTTCAGGTACGCGAGCGCCTGGCGATACACCAATGTCTCGTCCGCCGTGAGCCCGGCGGGCACGGTGCCGCGCGCGTGGAAGAGCTCCCACAGGCCGCGCTCGGACTCGACCCACTGCTCCGGCTCGCCGTCGACCCAGTCGTGGCCGACCGTGGAGGTGTGCACCCCGACCCACGCCGACTCGCCCGGCGCGAGCGCGGGGATCGACCAGCCGAAGGCCGGCACCACGTCGTCGCCCGTCGTGTCGCAGCCGCCCCCGATCCGCCCGCCCGCGTTGACGGTGTCGTACACGCTGGCGCACGACACGTCGGTGGCGCCGGGGGCCTGATACGTCAGTGATACATCGCTGCCTGTCTCGCTCACGTCCTGCGCGCTCGCGGAGCCCACCACTTCGCTGCCGCCGACGTGCCAGTTCAAGAGCGCCACGAGCTGGAACGCCGATGTCGTGCTGCTCCCCGTGTTGGTCACCCGCGCGACCTGCGCCAGCCCGAAGCCGCCCATCGACATCGGGGCGAAGTCGTACTCGGCGATCGCGAGGTCGCCGTAGGCGCGCTCCACGGCGAGGATGCCGGTGCCGTCCTCCGTCGTCGCGGACTCGGCGTCGGTGAGCCAGCCCCCGCCGCCGTCGTAGTCGGTGACGCCGAAGTAGGTGTCGTATAACACTTCCGGAGTCACGACGCCCGGGCTGTACTCCTGGTAGAGGTGCGGGTAGGCGTCGGAGAGGCGGTCGTCGGTGTAGATGACGGCGCCGTAGCCGTTGGCGGTCACGAGCTTGGGGTAGCTGTAGTGGGGGGCGGCGCCGAGGAGGAGCGCGATGGCCAGCATGTCGGCTCCTACCGGTACGTCTGCGAGTTGATCCACCACTCCGCCCCGATCCCGACGAAGTGCTGCACCGGCCGGGAGGAGCGGCTGTCGTCCTCCGCGTACCAGGAGCGGGCGTCCTCGTTGAGGAGGGAGAGCGTGTACTGGAGCCGCACCTGGGGGCGCCCGAACGTGCCGCGGCGGGGCTGGACCGCCGGGAGCAGCGAGAGCTTGGTGATCTCCGGGGTGCCCTGCACGCCGGTGCGGGCCAGCACGGAGTCCCGCCACACCCACTGGTGCGAGCCCTCCAACCCGACGGAGAGCCACCGGGTCGGGTACACCGCCGGGCGCACCGCCAGGATCCACTCGTTGCCGTCGTCGAAGTCGACGTCCTCGCCGTCGGCGTCCGCCCAGCCGCGCCAGTAGGCACCCGCCGCGACTCCCCAGAGCCCGCCCTCGTGGTTGCCGGCCAGCGCGACGAGGTCCTCGCGGGCGGCGTTCACCGAGCGGTCGACCGCGAGGCCGTCCGTCGGCACGGTCAGCTCGCCGGTGGCGGCGATGCCCTGCGCGTGCTTGTAGAAGACGTGGACATAGCTGTCCTTCGCCCACCCGAACGCCGAGACCTCGCCGCCGAGGAGCCAACCGGTCTCGGCGGGGAGGGCCTGGGTGAGGGTGTCCTCCACGACGCGCTCGCCCGCGGGGAGCGTGTGGAGCTCGCCGTAGAGCTTGGGGCGGAGGCCCAGGTCGCCGAACCGGAATGTGTGGGCGCCCTTCAGCGAGGCCACCATCCGCTGGCGATCGAGGACGGTCACCCACTCGGCGCCGACGCCGCCGGGGAGGGTCTCGGCCTGCTGCTGGTACTGCCACTCGTCGTCGGAGAGGCGGTTCAGGCCGACGTGCGCGCCCACCCAGGTGTCGTCGTTCGCGAAGAAGGCGCCGCCGCCCACGGTGTTGAGCGAGTCGAGCGGCCAGAAGTCGAGCAGGTAGACGTCGTCGCCCCGATACATCCGCGAGCCGGCCCACACGCCGAGGCCCGGCACGCCGATGTCCTCGGCCTGGACGTACAGGTTGCGGATGGCCAGCGTGGCGTCGAACGTGCCGTCGTAGTGGAAGAGCGGCCCCGCGAGCGCGGGGGTCACGAGGATGCGGAAGGTGGGCGCGGCTCCGGAAGCGCCGGGCTCGGGCGTGACCTTCCAGCCCAGGTCGAGCTCCAGGTAGGGGTCCTGCTCGAGCCGGCTGCCGTGCGCGACGAGGTTGGTGGGATCCCCCTGCCCGCCGGCAGCGTCGGTGCTGACCTGCACCCGGCCGTACGACCCGAGGATCACCTCGGTTTCGGCCGCCGATGCAAGCGATACGAGCACGAGGATCATTCCGCCACCAGGACGCGCGATCCGAGCGCGGGGACATCGATCGTCAAGGCGTCTCCCGATGTATCAAACGTGTCGCCGGTCAGGACGTCGCGATAGCGGCCCTGCGGAAGGCCGGCGAAGGCGAGCCCGTTCGTGACGGAGCGGTCAGCCTCCGCGCGGTTGAGGAGGACGAGCACGCCATCCTCCTCGGTAGCGCGGGCGTAGGCGTAGAAGTCGGCCTCGCCGGACCACCAGTCCACCCGGGTGCCGCGCGAGAACGCGGGGTGATCGCGCCGCGCCTGGCCGAGCGCCATCACGTGGGCGAGCACCATGGCCTCGTTGGTCGAGAGCTCGTCCCCGAAGCGCATCATCTGGCGGTTGTCGGGGTCGTTGAAGCCGGGGAGGCCGATCTCGTCGCCGTAGTAGACGAGCGGCAGGCCTTCGCTGGTGAGCAGGAACGTCCATGCGAGGTTGAGCCGCTGGTAGGGCTCGGCCCAGTCGGGCGGGGTGTCGATGCCGCGGAGGGCGGAGCCGTCGGCGTTGCAGGCCGAGTCCCCGTAGAGCGAGCCGATCTCGCCGGTGGCCTGCGGGATGAAGCGCGCGACGTCGTGGTTGCCGAGGAACGTGCTCATCAGGTGGCCGCCGAAGGCCACCTCGGAGTCCGCGAAGGTGTCCTGGAGCGAGCCGTCGCCGTTGGAGAGGCCGATCTCGCCGCGCGCGAACGCCGCGACGATCGCCCAGTAGACGGGGAAGTCGAACTGCCCGTCGAGCTCCCGCTCGTTCACGTAGGCGCCGATGAGGTCACGGTCGCCGGAGTAGGTCTCGCCGACGGTGTAGAAGTCCTCGACGTGCTCGATCTCGCCGCGCGCGCGGGTGGCGAAGTTGTAGAACACGCTGTGCGGCATGTGTTTCACGGCGTCGACCCGGTACCCGTCGAACTCGTACTCCTTCGCCCACACCATGGCGTCGTCCACCATCTGGGTGAGCGGCTCGACGTCGTAGTAGCGGATGTCCGGGAGGAAGCTGTCGAACCAGCAGGTCTCCGGGATGTCGTTCCAGTTGTCGGCGTCCCCGCAGAGCGACGGGGTGGTGAACCACTCCGGGTGCTCGGCGTAGTACGGGTGGTCCGAGTGGACGTGGTTACCGACCCAGTCGGTCAGCACGCGCATCCCGCGGGCGTGGGCCTCGTCGACGAGGCGGCGCAGCAGCGCGGCGTCCCCGAAGTGCTCCTCCGTGCCGAAGGCATCCGACGGCCAGTAGCCGTGGTAGCCGGAGTAGTTCGTGTTGCAGGTGGTGCCCCACGCGCCGGACGCGTTGTCCTGCGGGGCGGTCAACCAGAGCACGGTGACGCCGAGATCGTCGAGGTAGTCGAGCTTGTCGATCACCCCCTGCCAGTCCCCGCCCGCGTAGTCGGTGCTCTCGGCGGAGGTGGACTCGGATGCATCGCGGGATGTGTCACCGTCCGCGAAGCGGTCGACGAACACGTAGTACATCATGCCGCCGGCCCAGTCGCGATCGTCGAGCCAGACGGGCACGTAGAGCTGTTCGGCGGACCGCCCGAAGGTGTCCGTCACGTCGAAGCGGAGCGTGTGTCGCCCGTCCGACAATGTGTCGCTCGTGTATCGGAACCGGGTACCGTCCCAGGCGTCGATGACCGCGCCGTCGAGCGTGGCGGTGGCGCTCTCGATGTCCCCGGTGACGGCGACGTCGATGGTGATCGTGTCGGCGTCCCGATCCACCGCGACGTCCGCGATCGTGAGGGTGGGGAGCGAGCAGTCCGGCACCACGACGAGGCTGTTGCAGCCGCCGCCGCCGAGCGGACAGGAGGGGTCCCAGGTGTAGCCCTCGTCGCACTGCGTGTAGGGGCCCTCGGGGTCACACGCCCAGGCCTCGGTGCCCGCGGTGTAGTCGGCCTCGACGAACTTGTAGGTGTGCGGGCCGGGCGGGAGGTCGACGGTGATGCTCCAGGCGTCGCCGTCGGCGGCCATCGGCGCGGCCGAGGCGCTCCAGTCGTTGAACGAGCCCGCGAGGAAGACCCCGTCGGCATCGCCCCGCGCGGTGTAGGTGAAGGTCGTCGGGCAGGCGCCGGCCGCCCCGCCGACGAGCACCGGCACCTCGGTGGTGGCGACGTTCCCGCACGCGTCGGTCGCGGTGAGCGTGAGGCTCGACTCCCCGGTGAACCCACTCTCCGGCAGCACCGCGAGCACGCTGCCCTCCAGGGCGGCGAGCACGCCGTCTCCGGCGTCGACGGTGAACGTCGGCACGTCGCCGTCGTCGACGACGAAGCCCGCGAGGTCCACGGTGACCCGCTCGTCCTCCCCCACCACGATCGGATCGGGGCCGGTCCACACCGGCGCGTCGCGCCCACAGCAGGCCGGGAGGAGCAGGAGGAGGGGAAGGGATGCCCGCATCGCGCGACGGTATCTCATCCACTGGGGACCGTCGCGCGGGCCCGGGATAGCGGGCGGGGAGTGCGCACGACGTTCCTCCTCGCGAGCCTCCTCCTCGGGTGCCGCCAGCCGCCGGCGCCGACCGTCTCGAGCGACCCGCGCGTTACGGTCTCGACGCTCCCCGTGTCGCTCCTGGGGCTCTCCGGGCTGACCGTGGACGACACGGGCCGGCTCTGGTCCGTGCTGGAGCGGACCCCCGCGCTCGTGCCGCTGCGCCTCGACGGCGCCCACGTGGTGCAGGATGGCGAGCCGCTCCCCATCGGGCGCTGGCTGCCGAACGTCGACGCCGAGTCGATCGCCTGGGTGGGCCGGGGGCCCGCGGGCGAGGGGCAGTTCGTCCTCGGGGCCGAGCCGCGCTTCGTCGGGGCGCGTGCGGAGGACAAGCTGGTGCGCGTGGACGTGCGGGACGACGCGGCCGCAGTCCGGCCCGTGGGCGGGGTGGTGGACGTGGTCTACGCCCCGTTCCAGACCCGCGGCGAGGCCAACCGGGGGCTGGAGGGGGTCGCGGTGACGCCCGCCGCGCTCTACGCCGCCGCGGAGACCGTGCTGCTGCCGGCGACGGGCGGCCGGGAAGCGCCGCTCTGGCGGATCGCGCGGACCGACGAGGCCGTCACCACCGCGCGGCTGCGCCTCACCAGCGAGACGGGGAAGATCAGCGACCTCGCGGCGCGCGAGACGGGAGACACCACCCGGATCCTCGCGATCGAGCGGCACTACGGCGTGTCGTCGCTCGTGGTGGCGGAGGTGACGTGGGGCACGGCCGACGTGCCGTCGACGGCCACCGCGCGCGTGGTGCGGGACCTCGCCGGGGTGCTCGCGCCCGTGCCGAACCTGGAGGGCCTCGCGTGGCTGCCGGATGGGCGGGTGGTGCTCGTGGCCGACAACGACAGCGGTGAGGCGCCGGGGCTCGTGACGGTGCTGGTGATCGAGGGGCTGACGGGGCTGGAGTGAGGCCTCGATGCCCAGGAGCGCGACCACGTACGAGAGACAGGCCGTGCACGAGCTGGCCTACAGGTGCTGCATGCGCTCGCGCAGCACGGGGGCCAACAGTTCGCCCATCGCGACGTGAGGAGCGTCGCGCCGGTCTCCGCGGCGATGCGACGAACGTCGTCGAGCGCGTGGCTGTAGAGGGCGGAGGACTCGTCGTTCTCGCCGGTCGCCAGCTCGATCGGCGCCATCATCACGTTGCTCACCGGGGGCGCGAGCACGAGGTCCCAGCCCGCGCGGTCACACATCGGTGGGATGGAGGGCGTCGAGCTGCGCGCCCGCCCGGACGGCAACCGTGGAGCGCCGCGCTGACGGGAAACAGCCACGCGCGCCCGGGCAGCGAGTGGACCGCGCGCCGGACCCGCGGCCTCCCCGACCGCGCCGCGGGATAAACAAACGGGTGCGCCCCGACGACTTCGACGACAATCGCTCCTTCTGGGCCGCGACCGCCCCGCCGGACACGCCGTGCGCGCCGCTCCGGGGAGACATCGTGGCGGATGTCGCCATCGTCGGCGCGGGCTTCACCGGCCTGTCGACCGCGCGGGAGCTGCTCAACCGCCGGCCCGACCTGGGGGTGGTCGTGCTGGAGGCGAAGACCGTCGGCAACGGGGCCAGCGGGCGCAACGGCGGGCAGCTCCTGAACTGGATCAACGGGATCGGGAGCGACGACCCGGTCCTGACCCGCCGGGTGTGGGACGCCACGCTGCACGGGATCGAGCGGGTGCTCGAACGCGCGCGGAACGGGAACGTGCGCTGGTCCCGCCACGGCGCGCTCGACCTCTACACGGACGCCCGCCGCGCGGAGCGCGCCCACGCCCACGCCGAGCGGCTCAACGCCATCGGCATCCCCGTCCGCTACGTCTCCGGCGCGGAGCTCAAGGCGCTGTGCGGGGCCGAAGGGGTGGCCGGCGCGGTGTGGGACCCCACCGCCGGGGTGCTCGCCGGGGTGGACCTCCTGCGGGCGACGAAGCCCGAGCTGCTCGCGGGCGGGGCGCGCATCTACGAACACACGCCGGTGACCCGCGTGCACGAGGGCGAGACGATCACGCTCGACACGCCCCACGGCACGGTCCGCGCCAAGGCGCTCGTGCTCGCGACGAACGGCTACACCCACCTGCTCGGCTACTTCCGCGGCGGCGTGTTCCCGCTGCTCTCGCACGTGGTCGCCGCGCCGATGGCCGCGAGCGCCTGGGGCGGCGCGGGCTCGTTCTCCGACGACATGGACCGCATCAGCTACGGCGCCCACCTGGACGGCCACCTCGTCTTCGGGGGCGGCAGCAACGCGTCGTACGCCTACCGCTACGGCGGGCGCACGGGCGGCGACATGGGCCCGGCGGCGGACGCCGCGGTCCGCAAGAAGCTCGGTCACTACTTCCCCGGCGCGGCCGCACCCGACCACACCTGGAGCGGCGTGCTCGGCATCACGCTCTCCCGGCGCCCCTCCATCGGGCGGCGCGGGAACGTGTATTGGGGCCTCGGGTACTCGGGCCACGGCGTGACCCTCGCGAACCTCGCGGGGGAGATCCTCGCGGATCTCTACGTGGGCGAGGGCGCGCAGTGGGCCGACCTCCCGATCGTCGACGCCGCGTTCGGTTGGATCCCGCCCGATCCCTTCCGTTGGGTCGGGTACCACGCGTACACGGCGCTGACGGGGCGGAGCCCGCGGCGGGGCTGACACCGGGGTGCGCGAGGGGACCGGAGCGCGACGCGGGCGCGCCGAGGCGACGGGCCGGACCGGCGCGGAGCGACGGGGACACCCCCCGGAGCGCGAGCCCGGGGGGTGGATCGTTCCGGCCGCCCGGGTTTGTATCGCCCGCGTCGGTCGGCCCGCGCGCAGCGGGCCGACGGAGGGCCCCCGGCCCGACCGCGGAGGGCACCGACCCCCGGCGTCCGCGCCGGGGGTCGCGCCCGGGGGGGCGAGCGGATCTACCTGGAACGCGGGTCGGGCGAAGCGGCAAGCATCCCCCACCCGTCGCGATCCTGGCGCTCGTGGACGACGAGGCCCGCCGCGACGCACGCGGCCTCGACCCGCGCCCGCGCGTCGACGCCGAAGCCGGAGATCAGGAGCTCGCCGGGGCCGGAGATCCGCGCGGCCAAGGCCGGGAGGAGCGCGAGGAGCGGCGCGAAGTAGAGGTTGGCCACGACGAGGTCGAACCGCGCGTCGGGGAGCGTGTCCACGACCTCGACGATTGCGTCGGCGCCGTTGTCGGTGACGTGGCGCCGCGCGGCCCAGAGCGACAACGGATCGATGTCCTGGGCGACGACCCGGGACGCCCCGAGCCGCGCCGCCACGAGCGCGAGGATGCCGGTGCCGGTGCCGACGTCGAGGACCGTGCGCGCGGTGAGGTCACGACGCTCGAGGGCCTCGACGCAGAGCGTGGTGGTGGGGTGCAGGCCGTCGCCGAACGCGAGGTGGGCGTCGAGCACGAGGGCGTCGCGGCCGGGCGGGGCGACGCCGCCGGGGGCCACGACCACGAAGCCGGCGCCGACGGGGGTGGCGGGGGGCTCGGCCTCCCAGGTGACGGGGATGTCGCGCCAGGTGCAGCGGGCGGCGGGGCCGAGGCGGCGGCGAAGGCCGCGGATCGCGCGGCTCGCGGTCGGCGACGGGGGGAGCCACGCGACGACGAGCACGCGCCCGCGCGGCGCACCCCCTCGATCGACGGGGGTGTCGGCGTCCCGCACCTCGACGCCCTGGACCCCCAGGCGGTACACGGCGGCGACCACGCCGGCCTCGCGGTCGGCGGGGGCATCGACGGTGAGCTCGCGCAGTCGGGGGGGCCCCGGTGGGAGGGTGGTCAGCGGCACCTCGCGCGGAGCGTAGCCGGGAGGGGGACGGGGCGCTGGGGGACGGGGTGGGCGTGGCGGGGCCGAGATACGGTAGACAGGTCGTGCGGTCGCCGGCCTGGCTCCGTGCGCTCCCCGGCCTGGCTACCGCCGGCGCGGGGGGACGGGATAGTCGCGGTCGAACTCTTCGTTCTGGTTGAACCCCAACGCCTCGCGTTGAACCAGGAGCTCCCACCGGAGGTAGGTCGCGCGGGCGCGGGCCTCCTCGTACCGCGCGAGGTTTGCCCACCGCTCGGCGGGCGGACTCGCGTCCAACGCCGCGTTCGCCGCGCGGAGGGCCCGGTAGGCGTCGTCCACCTTGGCGACGGCGCGCGCGTAGCTCTGGGCACGCTCCTTGTGCAGCTCGGCCAGGATGGTCTGATGGGCGCCTTCCGCGCCGCTCCGGAGCCGCTCCACGCGATCGAGGAGGTCGACGGGGTCTCGGGTGCGGGTCGGATCGTCAGGCACGTTCGCCTCGTGAGACCACCAAATCTAATCCGCTCGGGGGGGCGTCGAGGGGTAGACGGGATCACGCGCCGGTGGGCGGCGATAGGGGGCGGCGTGGACTCCCGCCTCGTGTTGTTCGGTGGCCTGCTCGTGGGCGCGTGGCTCGCGTGGTGGGTCCCGCGTGCGCTGCGGCGGCGGCGGCTCGGGGCCCGGTTCGCCCGGTCGCGGCGGCTGGAGGCGGACGCCGCGCGGCTGCTCGCGCGCGCCGGTTACACCGTGCTCGCCACCCAAGTGACAGCGCCGTGTGTCGTGTCGCGGGATGGGCAGCCCCTGGAGGCCGACGTGCGCGCGGACTACCTCGTGGAGCGGCGCGGGCGCGTCTACGTGGCGGAGGCGAAGAGCGGCCCGCGCGCGACGGACCTGCGTGACCGCGCGACGCGTCGTCAGCTCTTGGAGTACGCGGTGACCTACGAGGTCGACGGGGTGCTGCTCGTGGACACGGAGGCCGGCGAGGTGGTCGAGGTGGGGTTCCCCGCGCTGGCGGCGCACGGGACGCGGGGATTCTGGGCGGGGGTCGCGGTGGGGATGGTGCTGGGGGTGGGGGCGGTGGGGGCGTGGTGGGGTTGGGTGGGGTGAGCTTCGTGGCGCTCCGGGCGCGGCGCCCGGAGGTCGGCCTCGTGGCGCAGCGCCTCGGACCGGGATGCGTCGTGAGCGCAGTCCACTCGAGAGACCGCGATGCGCAGTCCACTCGAGAGACCGGTTTCGGATGCGTCGTGAGCGCAGTGACTGCGCTTACGACGAGCCCGGATCCGCACCCTCGCGCCAACCCCGGTACCCCGTGTCGGGGCCAGGGTGCCGCGCCCTCGCCCGCGGCCTATGCTGACCGGGTCCCACTCCTTCGCGTAGAGCCGAACCGCATGACGCCCCGCTTCTCGGCCATCGTCCCCGTGCTCGCCCGCACCGCGGAGGCTCGGGCCGATCTCGACCGGTGCCTCGCGGCGCTCCTCGCCTGCGATCCCGCGCCCGTCGAGATCCTCGTGGTCGACGACGGCTCGCCCACGCCCATCGCCGCGCCGCCCCCGGCCGCCCCGCCCAGCGCGGGCCCGCGCCCCCCCGTGCGCGTCCTCCGCCAGGCCAACGCCGGCCCTGCCGCCGCGCGCAACGCCGGCGCCGCCGGTGCCACGGGCGACATCCTCGTCTTCGTCGACGCCGACATCGTCGTGCCGCCCGACACCTTCGCCCGCCTGGCCGCGGGCTTCGCCGGTGACCCCGACGCCGCCGCCATCTGGGGCACCGTCACCGCCGCGCACCCCCACCCCGGCGTGGTCAGCCGCTACAAGAACCACACCCACCGCCACTTCACGCTCGCCCAGGGCCGCGAGACCCGCCACCTCACCACGATGCTCGCCGCCGTTCGCCGCGCCGCCTTCGTGGCCGCAGGCGGCTTCGACACCCGGCTCCGCACCGTGTCGGTCGAGGACGTCGAGCTCGGCCGCACCCTCTACGATCGCGGCGAGCGCGTGCTCCTCGACAAGGAGCTCGCCGCCGAGCATCGCCACCGCTTCTCGCTCGTCGGCGCGCTGCGCAACGACTTCCACAAGGCGCGCCACCACGCGAAGACCACGCTCCAGCGGCGCCTCCGCGGCGACGCCTCCGTGGCCCTCGACGGCCCGGGCGAGCGGCGCCAATTCCGCTACCTCGTCGGCGTGCCGCTCGGTGTCGGCGCGCTCGGCGCCGCCCTCACCGGCCGCTGGGCGCTCTCCGCGGGCCTCGCCGCCGCGCTGGTCGGCTGGGAGTCGGACCTCTGGGGCTACCTCCGCCGCGAGGAGGGCCTCCCCTTCGCGCTCGCCTGCGTGCCGCTCATGGCGATCGAGCGCACGACCGTGGCCGTGGCGGTGATCGCGGGCACGGTGGACCTCGTGCGGGGGCGGTAGCCGGGCGCGGGACCCGCGGGGGCGGGCGCCGGGGGCGGACCCGCG
>JAUXTN010000135.1 GCA_030684355.1 Pseudomonadota bacterium | reverse complement strand
GCCGCCCCGTCCGGCACCCCGGCTGGCCCCGCGCCCGGCGCCGGGGCAAGCTCCGTTGTGCTCCCGCTCCTCCTCCTCGCCTGCACCGCGCCCGCCACGCCGCGCCCCGGCGCTGACCCCGGCGCTGACTCCGCCGCCGCGGACTCGGGCGCGCCCGTCGACACCGCCCCGGAGCGCGTGGGGGATGCTCCCGTCCCCGTCGACACCGGCTTGCCGCTCGAGCCCGGCCAGGCCGAGCTCACCTGCGCCGACGCGCTGCCCGTCGACGGGAAGGTGCCGTGCACCCTGCGCATCACAGGCCCCGACGGGACCGTGTGGTGGGACGGCGCGGCGGGCGTCGGCCTGCACGGTCGCTCGTCGGCGAGCTTCCCGAAGCCGCAGCTCGCGGTGGAGCTCCGCGACGACGCCGGCGCCGAGGCCCCCGCCGACCTCTACGGCATGGGCGAGGAGGCGGACTGGCTCCTCAACGGCATGTGGATCGACCGCGCGCTGCTCCGCAACAAGCTCGCCTACGACCTCTACCGCGAGCTCACCGACGAGCGGGAGTGGGCCCCGGAGTCCGTGTACGTCGAGCTCACCCACAACGGCGCCTACGCGGGGCTCTACGCGCTCGTCGAGCGGGTGGACCGTGGCGATGGCCGGCTCGACCTGCCCGCCGACGACGGCACCGGCGCCACCTTCATCGTGAAGGGGGACGAGACCGGCATCGTGTCGAACGTGCAGTACGCGCACTGGGCGATCGTCTACCCCTCCGTCGCCACCGACGCCGTGACCGCCGGCGTCACCGCGCGGCTCACGACGGTCGAGGGCTACCTCACCTACGCCGACGCCCGCATGTTCGACGAGATCGACCTCGACAGCGCGGTCGCCTTCGTGCTCATCGAGGAGCTGGTCAAGAACAACGACGCCTTCTTCCTCTCCCACCACGCCTACACGCGTCCCGACGGGAAGCTCGGCTTCGTCCCGTGGGATCTCGACCTCACGCTCGGCCAGCCGTCCTACAACGACAACGAGAACCCGGGGTCCTGGATCGCGTACCGGCCGGGCGGCCTCATCGGCAACATGGGCCAGATCGCGGCGTTCCGGGAGCGCATGGTCTCGATGTGGGCGGAGTGGCGCGCCACCGAGCTCGCCGACGGCGAGGTGGCCGCCCGCATCGACGCCATCGTCGCCGGCCTCGGCCCCGCCGTGGCCCGCAACTTCGAGCGTTGGCCCATCGGAGACGTGGACTTCGGCGGCACGCTCTACGTGGTGGGCTCCCACCCCGAGGAGATCGCGCGGGTGAAGGCGTTCCTGGCGGCGCGCCTCGCGTGGATGGACGCGAACGTGGGGGCGTGGAGCCCGTACGCGGGATGAGGGGCGAGTTGTCCCTGGCAGCGATCGCCGGGGCGTCGCTCGCCGCGTTCGTCGGTTGGCACGGCGGGTCGCCGCTGTCCCTGGGCATGTTCGCGTGGCTTGCGCCGGCCGTGGTCGGCGGCCTGCTCGCCGGGGCGCTCCACCGACGCGTCGGCGCCACCCTGTCCGCCGGTTGGTGGCTGCTGGTCCCGGTGGCCGTCGCGTGGCCGTTCCTCCTCGGCCGGCTCGTGGGTTGGCCGCCCGTCTACTGCCTGGGCTGGTGGCCCTCGATCGCGCTGGTCCTCGTGCCGTTCGCGCAGCTCGGCTGGTATGCGCCCCTCTCGGCGAGCCTGGCCGGGCCCGAGCACCGGCGCTGGCGGGCGGCCGCGATCGCGCTCGCGGGGCTGCCGCTCGGCTACCTCGCGTGGTCGGCCTTCTACTTCGCGCTGAACACGTGGTCGCACGGGGAGTTCACCGGCGGCGGCGGCGGGGGCGGGTAGCCAGGCCGGCTGGTGCACGGCCTCACGGCCCGCCGCGAAGCTGCACACCCCCACGCGGAACTGACGGACGGTAAACGCTTGGATTGGCTACCCGCCCGACGGCCCGCGGGTGACAGGTCGTCCACACCTCGGGGTTCCCGTGCGCCATCTCCTCGCCCTCGCCCTGTTCCTGGGGGGCTGTCCCAACTCCGGACTGGACTCCGCCGGGGACTCCTCCGGGGACTCCGGCGCGGACACCTGCGACAGCGTCCAGGACCGCGGGACGGCGCTCCGGAGCGCCAACCAGGGCTGCACGGCCGCGGTGGGGTGCGAGATCGTCAGCAACTACGAGATCGCGGGGGAGAACAATTGCCTGGGCGCCTTCCAATGCGCCGACGCGTACCCGACGGGCGCGGACCGCACCCAGCTCGCCGCGGACGCCGTGGCGCTGTCGGACGAGGCCCGGGCCTGCGGGACCTGCATGGACGACGTGGCCTGCGAGGACCCCACGAAGGTCGTGGCGGTGTGCAACGAGACCACGGGGTTGTGCGAGGTCGGGGGCTGACGATCACGGGATCCCGGGGGGCGTTGCTGCTGGAGCGGCCCGTGGCGCAGAGACCCCGCGCCAGGCCGTGGCCGGCCCGGCTCCAGGGCCGGAGACCGGCCCACCCTGGCCGCATTGCGCCACGGACCGCGCCATCGGGGTTTCCCGTCGTTGCTTCACAGGCTCGTTGCGGGAGGCCGCGTTGCCCCCTGGATGCCGGCCGCGGGGCCGACGACCGGCGTGGACCGGCGGGCGGACCGGCCGTTCCGTCCGAACTCCCGGGGTAGTCGCTCACCCCCCGAGTTCGGACGCTATATCCGTCCGAACTCCCGGGGTAGTCGCTCACCCCCCGAGTTCGGACGCTATATCCGTCCGAACTCCCGGGGTAGTCGCTCATCCCCCGAGTTCGCACGCTCCCACCGCCGCCCGCAGGTTCACCCCTTCCGAAGCCAGCTTGAGCCCCGCCGCCCCGCCGCCTTCAGGTGCGGGGGGCGCTGCGGCTGTGAGGCGATCGAGGGCCGCGCCGACGCACCAGCGCGAACGCCAGCAGGAGCCCGCCGAGGCCCGTGGTGCCGCCGTGCGCGCACCCGCAGCCGCCGCTCTCGACCGTGAACGCGGCCTCGAGGGTGTCGGCGCTGCCGTCGGGGTTGTTGACCACGAGGTCGTGCGTGCCCGCCGGGAGCGCGCTCGGCGAGGTGCCCGACAGCGCGGTGTCACCCGAGCGCTGCACCCCGGAGACGGCCAGCCCGCCGATGAACACGGTGGCGCCTTCCTGGAAGCCGGCCCCGAGCACCGCGATCGCGATGGGCTCGCCCACGGCCGCCGAGGCCGGCGTGACCGAGCTGACCGTGACGGCGTCGGCGTCGGTGTCGGTGTCGGTGTCGGTGTCCGAATCGGTGTCGGTATCGGAGTCCGTGTCGGTGTCGGCGTCCCCCTCGGCCGCGCCCGCCGCGGCACGGATGATCCAGCTCCCGTCGACGAACCCGGAGAGCTGCACCACGCGGGATTGGTAGTAGAGCCAGTTGCCCGTGCTCGGCGAGTCCGTGTCGATCACGATCCCGGACGTGTCACGTTCGCTCGTGCGCGGCCACTCGGTGCCCGTGGTGGGGTCCGGTGCGCACACCCAGACCGCGATCCGCCCCGCGGTGTAGTCGAGCGCGTAGAGCCCGTTGGCCTCGTCCACCAGCGGAAGCTCGGCGATGAGGTCCGCGGAGACGGTCAGGTAGAACGCCTCGGGCCCCCACTCCATGTGGGTGGGGGTGGGATCCTCGCCGTCGGCCAACACCTGGAGGGACACCTCGGCGAGGGTCTCCGTGCCGTCCTGGTTGCCGGTGTTGGTGCCGAGGAACACGTACACGTAGTCGACGGCCAGGGGCAGGTCGCCGGCGTCCGCCGAGAGCACGGTGATCGCGCACTCGGGGTGCGCGAGCCACGCGACCTGGTCGGTCTCGTCGTAGGTGTCCGCCAGGTTGGTGTCGTTCCGGAGCACCACCTGCGAGGCGAGCGCGGCGCTGGCGAGGAGCAGCATGGAGGGCCTCCGATGCCGACGGTACCACGCTCGGGGGGCCAGGGGCCCGGGGGCCCGCGGACGGGGCCGCGGTGGGCGAGGATCCGGGCGGGTTAGCCCACGACATGCCAGGTCAGCCCGGCGGCCGGATCCACCAGCGCACCGTGCCCGCGCTCTTTCCCGAGGAGGGGCCGGTCTGTGTCGTCCTCTACGGGGAGGCGCCCGGGCCGCTCGGGGCCGACCGCTCCGGACTGCCCTTCTGGGGCGACCGCTCCGGGCGGCTCGTGTACCGGGCGCTCGTCGCGGCGGGGATGGCGGAGGTGCCCGAGCGCGCCTGGGCCCATTGGGAGGGCGGCGAGCTGGCCCGCCAGCACCTGCGCCCCACGCTGCACGGGGTGGCGTTGAGCAACGCGTTCGCGTCGTGCCCGACGAAGGACGGGGAGCGGTTCTGCGCGCCGTCGAACGCCGAGCTGCGGCAGCCGGAGAACCTGGCCCGCATCCGGGCCGAGCTGGACCTCGCGGCGCGGCGCTGTCCCGGGACGCTCTCGGTCATCGCCCTCGGTCGCCGGGCGGATTGGGCCCTGGCGGAGGTCGCGCGCAGCCCGGAGGCGCCGCCGTTCACCCGGTACGCCCTGCCGCATCCCTCCGCCCAGGCCCTGCTCGCGACCGCTCCCGACAACGGCCGGGGCGCCCGGTTGGTCGACTTGCAGCGGGAGTGGGAGGCGGCGCTCGCGGCGCGGTTGGCGGCGGTGCGGGCGGGGTGAGGGGGCGGCGTGGCGGGGCTCGTAGGGCGCGTGGCGGCGCGGTTGCCGGCGGTGCGGGCGCGGTTGGCGGCGGTGCGGGCGGGGCTCGTAGACCGCGCGCTGGCCCCGCTGGCCGTCCCGACCCCCGCCGCGCTACGGGGCCCGTGGAGGAAGGATGTTCCCGTTGGCGACCCCCGGTTCCCGCTGGCGGGTCCTCGTCACGGCGCTGGCGATCCTCCTCACCGCGGTGCTCGTGCTCCTCGTGCCGGGCACGCGCGCGGGCGGCGCCGCCCCGACCGCCCCGACCGCCCCGGCGCCCTACGGCACCGGCGCCCCGCTCACGGTGTTCGCCGCGTCGAGCCTCACCGAGGCGCTCCAGAAGGTCGCCGCGGCGTGGACCGCCCACGGCGGCGGGCCCGTCACCTTCAGCTTCGACGCCTCGTCCCGCCTCGCGCGGCAGATCGAGGCCGGCGCGCCGGCGCACGTGTTCGTCGCCGCCGACGTGACCTGGGCGGCGTACGTCGCGGCCCACGCGCGGGTGGAGTCCCAGGCCGATCTGCTCGGCAACACGCTGGTCGTCGCGGTGCGCGCGTCCTCCGGGGCATCGTTCATACCCACGCGCCCCGCCGACCTCGCGGCCCCCGGCGTCGAGCGGCTCGCCCTGGCCGGCGAGAACGTGCCCGCCGGCGCCTACGCGCGCGCCGCCCTCCGGGCCACCGGCACCTGGGACGCCGTCCAGGACCGCGTCGTGAGCGGGGACAACGTCCGCACCGCGCTGGGGTGGGTCGCGACGGGCGAGGCCGACGCCGGCATCGTCTACCGCACCGACGTGCGGGTGGAGCCGCGGGTGCGGGAGGCGTTCGCGTTCCCCGCCAGCGCGCACCCGCCGATCGTCTACCGCGGGGTGGTCCTCGCCGGGGCCGGCGCGCGGGACGGGGCGGCGTTCCTGGTGTTCTGCCAGGGTCCGGAAGCGACGGCGATCTTCGAGGCCGCGGGGTTCGGCCCCCCCGACGCGGGAGCGCCGGTGCCGGCCGCGACGGGCACGCCGTGAGGCCCCCTCCCGAACGTGCCACCGCGGGGCGCCCGCGATGATCCTCGACGTCACCAGCGCCGTCCGCCTCTCCCTGGTCGTGGGGGTCGCCGCGGCGGCGTTGGGGCTCGTGCCCGCCACCGGCGTCGCGTGGCTGCTCGCGCGTGGCACGTTCCGCGGGAAGTCGGTGTTGAGCGCGGTCGTGCTCGCCCCGTTGGTGCTCCCGCCCGTCGTGACCGGCCTGCTGCTCCTCCGCGTGTTCGGCCGCTCGTCGCCCTTCGGGGGCGCGCTCGACGCCATCGGGCTGCCCGTGCCCTTCACCCTCCTCGGGGCGGTGATCGCGGCGCTCGTCGTCGGCTTCCCGGTCTACGTGATGACGATCCGTGGCGCGATCGAGGCGGTCGACCGGCGCTACGAGGAGGTGTCGCGCTCGCTGGGCGTGCCCCCCGCGCGGACCGTGTGGCGCGTGACCCTCCCGCTCGCGTTCCCGGGCATTGCGGCCGGGGTGGTGCTCGCCTTTGCGCGCGGCCTCGGCGAGTTCGGCGCCACCGCGATCATCGCCGGCAACATGGAGGGGCGCACCCGCACCATCGCCCTCGCCGTCTACGCGCTGCTCGACGCCCCCGGCGACGATCCGCGCTCCGCCTGGCTCGTCGGGGCCAGCGCCGCGCTCGCGTTCGCCGCGCTGGTCGGGTTCGAGGCCCTCACGCGCTGGCAGCGGCGCCGCCTGGAGCTCGATGGCTGACCCCACGCTCCATTTGGGTGTCACCCTCGCGCTCGGCGGGCGCCCGCTCGTCGTCGACCTCACCAGCCACGCCGCCGCCATCGGGCTCGTCGGGCCCTCCGGGGCCGGCAAGAGCACGCTCCTGCGCGTCGTCGCGGGCCTGGAGCGGCGTGCGGTCGGGGTCGTGGCCTGCGCGGGCGAACTCTGGCAGGACGCTGCCACGTTCGTGCCAACCCACCGCCGCAACGTGGGGTGGGTGCCACAGGACGGCCTCCTCTTCCCGCACCTCACCGTGCGCGAGAACCTCGCCTACGCCGCCCGGATCGACCTCGCCCCCATCGCCGCGCTCCTCGGGGTCACCCCGTTGCTCGACCGCCGCCCCCGCCACCTCTCCGGCGGCGAGCGGCAGCGCGTGGCCCTCGGCCGGGCGTTGTGCGCGGCGCCGCGCCTCCTCCTCCTCGACGAGCCCTTCTCCGCCCTCGATCGCTCGTTGCGCGCCCGCCTCGCCGCGGACGTGGCCGGTTGGGCCCGCGATCACGCCGTCCCCATCCTGCTCGTCACCCACGACGAGCGCGATCTCGTGCCCTTCGCCGCGGAGGTGTGGGAGATTGGCGAGGGCGGGGTCGTCCGTAGGTGAGGGCGTGGCGAGGGCGGGGTCGTCGGTAGGTGAGGACGGGGGATTGCTTCACAGGCTCAACGCCCCCCGGGATGCGGGGTGGGTCGAGCCCGGCGCGCTGCGAACGAGCTCGCCCAAGTGTCGACACTTCCGCCGGTTCGTTCGCCGCCGCGCCGGGATCGCCCCCGACCGGAACGTGGTCGTAGAAACGATGCAACGCGGATCCGCATCCAGTGGCCGCCACGCGGTCATGGGGCCGTTGGTGACGAGGTTCAGGTGGGTCGTCGCCAGGGCTTCAAGTGCCGACGCGGGTGACATCTTGACCGCCTTCGCTTTCAGTCGATCGGCCAGGATGCGCTGGGTCAGCAGGGCCAGCATGCAAACCGTGACATGGGCGCGCAGCTTGACGTCGGTGCATTGATGGATGGGCCGGAGCTCGATCGCGCTCTTGATCGCTTGGACGTCCTTCTCGACGAGGTTGTTCTCGAAGTAGAGGTTCATGAGCTCTGCCGGCGTGGCCTCAAGCTCGGGGTGGGACACCAGAACGGCGGCCGTCGACCTGTCGCCGACGCTCCCAGACCGCTTCGTCGAGGTCCAGCACAACCGTACGCAGCCCATCGTTCGTGTCCATGCGGGGACTCAGCACCGCGCCGAGTCCGACGCGAACGATCTGCTTGTGGGCGGCGGCCAGGGCGCTGGCGTCCGTCTTCTGGTTGCCCGCGGCCACGAGGCGCTTGTTCTGATCGGCCACCGTCTCCGCAAGGTGCTTCAGGTTCTTGATCTGGAGGGGTGATCAACTTGGTCCGGTGAGGGGGGCCTCCGGTGGCCGTTACCAACCCGCCGCCTGGCCGGTTTTGCGCCAACGGGACGCCGTCGATGAGCCCCCAGCAGGGTTCCGACCGGGCGTCCCTTCGGCGGCTCGGGAAGCCAACTGGATGCGGAAGCCCGTTGAGACAACCACGGGAGGAATCCGTGGCTCACTTCCTCCGGGTACGTTCGCTGCCGCGCCAGAAGCGGCCCTCGCGAACGAGCCGGCCCAAGCGTCGACACTTCCGCCCGTTCGCTCGCCGCCGCCCCCCCGATCGCCCGCGCCGCCCCCCATCGCCCCCGCCCCCTCCGATCACCCCCCGATCTCCCAACCCTCGCCCACCAGCCCCCCGCCCCTCGGGGTCGCGACCGCCACCGTGCTCTCCTTCCGCCCGCATGCCGACCGCGCGCACGTTTGCGAGGGGAGTGGCATCGCGAGCCTTGACCGGAAGTTTCCGATCATCGGCCCCCCTGTACACAGGTTCCCGGTGCTGGCGGTCCGCGACGGTGCGGGCGGCGGGCGCTCGGAGGAGAGACACCATGACGCGTTCCATCGGCTTGAGCATTCTTGCGGCCCTCGGCATCAGCTTCGCCACCTTGGGTGCGCACGACGATCCGGGCGGCGTCGCGAACCTGCTCGCACCGCCCATCGCCGTGGCGGGCGACGACGACCACGACTGGGACGACGACGACGACCACCACGGCTGGCGCCATCACGACTGGGATGACGACGACGACGACTGGGATGACGATCGCTTCCGCCGCCACTGGGACGACGACGACGACTGGGATGACGACGACTGGGACTGGGATGACGACGACTGGGACGACGACGACTGGGATGACCACCGCTTCCGCCGCCACTGGGATGACGACGACGACGACGACTGGGACGACTGCGACCCCGACGACTGCGATTGCGACTGCTGGGGGGACGAGTGCTGGTGCGAGTGCGACTGCGACTGACGACGCGCGGCGCGTTGACGAGCTGTAGCTGAGCTTGGGGGAAGGGGAGCGGCTCGCCGCGGGCCGGCCCCCCACCCGATCGGTGAAGCGCCCCACGCCGTGCGCGCCCGGCCGCTCAGCGCGCCCGGGCATGGGATATGCGGCGCCGGTGAACGTCGATGCCGCCGTCTCCACCCTCCTCGAAGACCTCCTCGATCCGCACGGCCGCGGGCTCGACGCCGCCTTCCTCGCGGGCGCCACGCAGGACATGAAGGGCCGCGTGGCCCAGATGCCGAAGCACCTCGGGGCCGGCATGGCCGTGCTCACGGCGCTCTTCGTCGGGAGCGGGTACATGCTCCTCCCGAAGCGGATGCGCGTGGCGCGCCTCGACCGGTGGCGCCGCTCGCCGTTCGCGGTGCAACGCGACTTCGTGGAGTTCTGGGAGAAGATGGCGACCTTCACCTACTTCTCGCGCGTCGAGCACGCGATGGACGGGGAGGCCGCCTCGTGATTCGTCTCGACGCAAAGACCCTCGTCATCGGCTCGGGCCCCGGCGGGGCCATGACCGCGTGCGTGCTCGCGGAGGCCGGCCATGAGGTGCTCCTCGTCGAGGAGGGCGACCACGTCCCCGTCGGCGCCACGGAGCCCTACTCGCTCGACGACATGACGCGCAAGTGGCGCAACGGCGGGCTGACCCCGTCGTTCGGCCCGGTGAAGGTCACCTATGTCGAGGGCCGCTGCCTCGGCGGCGCCAGCGAGATCAACGCGGCGCTCTACCACCCGCCGGTCGTGTCGGTGCTCGACCAGTGGGCGCGCGACTACGGCATCACGGACCTCGGCGGCGACGCCCTCCTCCGCCACATCGACGCCGTCGAGCGCGAGGCCTCGGTGTCCCCGTTCCCCGGGAGCCCCGGCATCGCCTCCGAGCGCCTCGCGGCCGGCGCCGCCTCGCTCGGGTGGAAGAGCGTGCCGGTCAAGCGCTTCTGGAAGTACGACGCCGCGAACCCGCTCGGCCGCCGCCAGTCCATGACCGAGACCTACCTGCCGCGCGCCCGCGCCGCGGGGGCCCGGATCCAGGACGGCCTCAAGGTCAAGCGCCTCCTCCTGGAGGGGCCGCGGGCCGTGGGCGCCATCGCCACCAACCGCGAGGGCCGGCGCGTCGAGATCCGCTGCGAGCGCGTGATCGTCTGCGGCGGCGCCGTCCAAACTGCGCTCATCTTACGACGGAGCGGCCTCACCCGCGGCATCGGCGACACCCTCACCATGAACCCGATGATCCGCGTCGTCGCCGAGTTCGACGACCGGATCAACGAGCCCGCCGTCGGCGTGCCCGTCCAGCAGATCGAGGCGTTCAAGCCCTCGATGACCCTGGGGTGCTCCAACGGCACGCTCGCGCACCTCGCGCTCTGGCTCGTCGGCGCCCAGGGGGACCGCGAGAAGCTCCTGGCCGAGTGGTGGCGCTTCGGCGTCTTCTACGCGAAGGTCATGGGGAAGACGCGCGGCCGGGTGCGCAACGTCCCGCTGGTGGACGAGGCCCACGTCTCCTTCAAGCTCGAGCGTGACGACCTCGCCCTGCTCGGCCTCGCCGCCGAGCGCCTCGCCACCGTGCTCCTCGCCGCCGGCGCCCGCTCCGTCGTCAACCCCGTCCCCGGCGCGCCGGCGATCCGGTCGCTCGCGGACCTCCCGGCGCTCCGGGCGGGCGTCGAGGCCGGCAAGGCCCAGGTCACCGCGATCCACCTGCATAGTACGGTGCCCATGGGCGCCGAGGCGCGCGGCTGCCCCGCCGACGCGTACGGCAAGCTCCGCGGGCTCGAGAACGTGTGGGTGAACGACGCGAGCCTCCTCCCCGACACGCCGGGGATCAACCCGCAAGGCACCATCCTCGCGATCGCGCGTCGTAACGCAGAGCGGTTGCTGGGATAGAGGTCCGCGTCGCCCCGTCGGGTGGATCAACCCACGGGCGCGTCCCCGGCGCGGACGCCGGGGCCGGGCCCCTGTGGGCTCGGCCGTCGGCCTCGGTCGGGCGCGCGCGGACGCGCGCCCGGACC
>JAUXTN010000116.1 GCA_030684355.1 Pseudomonadota bacterium | reverse complement strand
CGTCGAACGGCCACGGCGCCATCCCGGCCCCCATCGCCGCCCGCATGCCGCCGGCCCCGGGCGAGCGCGCCCTCGCCTCCCCCGCGGTGCGCCACGCCGCGCGCTCCGCCGGCCTCGACGTGAACGCCGTCCCCGGCTCCGGGAAGGACGGCCGGGTCACCCGCGCCGACATCGAGGCCCACGTGAACCACCCGGGCGTGGCGCACGCGGGCAAGATCGTCGCGCCGCCCGCCGTCCAGGCCCAGGGGTTCAACGCCCCGACCGCCCTCGTCGGCGACGAGCGCATCAAGATCATCGGCCTCCGCCGCAAGATCGCCGAGAAGATGGTGCAGGCCTACCGCACCGCGCCGCACTTCACCTACGTCGACGAGGTGGACTGCCAGAAGCTCGTGGCGCTCCGCAAGGCCATCAACCCGATGGCCGAGGCGCGCGGCGCCAAGCTCTCGTACCTGCCCTTCATCCTGAAGGCGCTCGCGCTCACCTTCCGCGAGTTCCCGACGGTCAACGCGGTGATGGACGAGGACGAGTTCACCCTCGTCGTGCGCCGCGACGTGAACATCGGCATCGCGACCGACACCGACGCCGGGCTCTACGTGCCGGTGATCAAGAACGTCGAGAGCAAGAGCCTCGTCGAGCTCGCGCTCGAGATGGCGGACCTCACCAGGCGCACCCGCGAGAACAAGGTGCGCATCGACGAGCTCACCGGCGGCACGTTCACCGTCACCTCGGTCGGGAACATCGGCGGGCGCTTCGCCACGCCGATCCTCAACCACCCCGAGGTCGCCATCCTCGGCGTGAACCAGATCCACGACCGCCCCGTCGCGATCGACGGCAAGGTCGAGATCCGCCCGATGATGTACCTCTCGCCGAGCTTCGACCACCGCGTCATCGACGGCGCCGTGGCCGCCCGCTTCGTGAGCGCGCTCAAGCGCCTCCTCGAGCAGCCCGAAGCCCTCCTCCTGGACCTTCGGTGAGCGCCGTGGAGTCCCTCGCCGCCCCCTCCCCCGCCTTCGATCCGCTCGCCGACGCCCTCGCCGGCGCCCTGTTGGCGGTGCGCGCCTACTGTGCCGCCGATCCCGCCGTCGTCAGCGGCCGCGGGCTGGAGGCCCTCATCGCCGGCGTGGCCCTCGGCGCGCCCCGCAAGGCCTGGCTCCTCCCCGGCCGTCGCGAGCGCGCGTGTGCGCTGGTGCGCGGCTGCGGGGCCGATCGTCTCGACCAGGCGCGGCCGTTCCGCGTGGTCCCCCCCGGCGACAGCCCCGCGGCGCGCGCGCTCTACGGCGTGGGCCTCGCGCTCGCCGGCGATCCCGCCGTGGTCTTCTGCGGCACCGGCACGGTGGGCTACGGCGCCTTCCACGAGGCCCTCCAGCTCGCCGCCGTGCACCGCGCCCCGGTCACGTTCGTCGTCGCCTGGTACGCCAACGTCGGCCCCTTCGCGCCGCCGCTCGCGGTCTCCCCCGCGGTGCTCGCCCGCGCCCTCGGCCTCGCCGCCACCGTGGTGGACGGCACCGACGCCGCCGCCGTGCGGGACGCCGTGGCCGCCGCCGACGGGCCGACGCTCATCGAGGCGAGGTTGACGGGGCGGTCGTAGTCGCGGCCGGCGCCATGACCACCCGCCACGCCTCCTGTAGCTGCGGCCAGCTCACCGTCACCTGCGTCGGCGAGCCGGTGCGGGTGTCGGTGTGTCATTGCCTCGCGTGCCAGCGGCGCACGGGCGCGGCCTTCGGCGTGCAGGCCCGGTTCGCCCGCGACCAGGTCCGCGCGACGGAGGGCCGCACCTACACCCGCGTGGGTGACAGCGGCGGCGCCGTGGCGTTCCACTTCTGCGGGGAGTGCGGGAGCACCGTCTGGTACGAGCTCTCCGGGCTGCCGGGGTTCGTCGCGGTTGCCGTCGGGGCCTTCGCCGACCCCGGGTTCCCGGCGCCGACGGTGTCGATCTACGAGGAGCGGCGGTGCGCGTGGGTGGACCTCGCGGGGATCGTCGAGCACTACGATTGACGACGCGGAGGGGACAGGGGCCCAGCCCCCGTAACGCCCCTACCAGGGGGCCTGCGGCCCCCTGGACCCCCTGGAACCGCCGGAGTCGCGTCGCAGGCGCTGCCTCGACCGGGTGCCCCGCTCCCTCAAACCCGCCGCCCGCCCCCGGCCTCCGCCACGCCGTTCTCGCCCTCCCAGCGCTCCAGCATGGCCTTGCGTTCCGCCCAGTCGGGTAGCGTCCGCCCCAGCGTCAGCCAGAACTCCGCCGAGTGGTTGCGGTGCACCAGGTGGGCGACCTCGTGCGCGACGACGTACTCCAACGCCGCGGCAGGGGCCTGGACCAGCCGCCAGTGCACGCGGACCACCCCGTCGCGGCCGCAGGAGCCCCAGCGGCTCCGGGCGTCGGACACCCGGTAGCCGGCGGCCTTCACGTCGAGGTTCATCTCGTGGCGATGCCCGAGCCGCTCCACGGCGTCCAGCGCCCGGTCCCGTAGCCACGCGTCGAAGGCCCCGCGCACGGCCTCCAGCTTCTCGACCCCGCCCAGGCCGGCCGGGACGATGACATGGAACTTCGACCGACAGGTGATCGCCACCTCCGCCACGTCGCCCGGCTGCACGTCGAGCATCAGCCCGCGCCCCCGGTATTGGAGCTTCGCCCCTGAGCCGTACTGCTGGGTGAGCGCCGCCCGGTGCTTCTCCTCGATCTCCCGCACGGCGTCGAACACCCAGCGCCGCTTGCGCTGCACGAAGGCGAGGACGCCCTCGGGGCCATCGAGCGGCGTGCCGGCGGGGGCGACGACCTCCACCGCGCCAGGGGTCACCACGATGCGCATGCGGGCGGCCTCGGTGGACTCCCGCACGGTGTAGGGGATGACCGTTGCCCCGACGATGAGCTGCATCAGGGCTTGCGATAGTGGAGCACCGCGTACTCCTGCACCGCGACGGGGATCTGCTTCTGCCAGCCTTCCAGGCCGAGGTGCTGGATCATCCGGCGGACCTGCCCGCGCAGCTCCTTCTTCAGCTCGTCCTTGTCCTGCCAGTACGTCGGCGCCGCGACGTCGGACGCGTAGAGCGCGTCGATCTCGGCCGCCGCCTCCTGCAACGGGGTGAGCGGCCTGGCCTCGCCCCCGTAGGCGGACGCCTCTCCGTCCGAGACCACTCCCGCCGCCCCCTTGAACGCCTCCAGGATCGCGGCGATGCCGTAGGACTTCTCGTTGAGGCCGCTGCCGACGTGGGCCTCGCCCTCGGCGAGCACCGCCTCGGCCACCGCCTTGGCCTCGTCCAGCACCTTCGTCGCGTCGAGGAGGCCGGCCGAGAACTGCTTGATCAGGGCCTTGATGCGGTCGGAGAACTTCTCGTACCGGGCCGGGTTCTTCGCGGCGCGGTCGGTGGTCTCCTTCTTCAACTCCGCGAGCTTGCGCACGGCGGCGGTCTTGATGTCGGGCTCCTCCTCGAAGTCGTTCCAGAAGGCCGGATCGGTCAGGCTGCGGAGCTTGCATACCGTCTTGAGCCCGGTGACCTCGAGGTGCTCGTCGAGCATCGCCCGGATCTTCTCGCTGTACTTCTTCCAGTCGGTCTCCTCGACCTGCTCGAAGCGTTGGCGACCCGGCCGGATCACGACGGCGAGGCGCTTGACGTCGGACTGGTAGGCCAGGACGCGCGGGTCCGGTGACAACGCGCTGTACGCCTGGATGCAAGCGTCGAGCTTGCCACGAAACACGTACCAGGCATCCTCGGTGCCGATGTGGTCGAGGATCCCCTTCCAATCTTCCTTGGGGTCGGGGTGGGTGGGGACCCCCGCCACCAGCGCCATGAGGTCCTTGTGCGCCACGCGGAGCTGGTCGTGCAGCTCGTCCAGGTCGCGCATCGCGGCGTGCACGTCCTCGCTCCGGTAGGCGGCCAGGGCCTCGCCGAGCTTCTTGCTCACCCCGATGTAATCGACGACGAGCCCCTGCCGCTTGTGCTCGCCGTAGCGCCGGTTGGTGCGCGCGATGGCTTGGAGCAGGTTGTGGTCGGTGAGCGGGTTGTCCAGGTACAGCGCCTGCTCGATGGGGGCGTCGAACCCGGTGAGCAGCTTGTTGCAGACGATGAGGAACTTGAGCGGGTCGTCGGGGTCGAGGAACTTCGGGACGGTCTTGGGCGTCACGTCCTCGGGCGGAATCTGCCAGGTCACCAATTCGGGGTGCTGCTCGGCATCGTGCTGGCCGGGGCTGTAGACGCACACGCTCATCGCCGAGGCGCGGGCCGTGGCCTCCGCCTCGGTCAGGTTCTCGGTTGCCATCAGCGACTGCGCGATCACCCGGTCCAGCGCGACCTTGTAGGCGACGCAGGCCAGCCGGTCGATGGCGCAGATCTGGGCCTTGAACCCGTCCGGTGCGAGGTGCTCGCGGTAGTGCGCCCAGATGTCCACGGCGATGAGATCGATGCGGGGGCCGAACCGGGCGAGGTCCCCCTTGGTGACGCCCCGCTTCTTCAGCTCCTCGATCGTGTCGGCGGGCTCGTTGGCGAACCACTGGTCGAAGAGGACGTCGATCTCCTTGTCGTGGAGGTGCCACTCCGTCATCCGGCCCTGGTAGTAGATCGGCACGGTCGCGCCGTCGGCCACGGCGTCGTCGATGCCGTACTTGTCGAGGTAGGTCTCCCCCTTGACGCCAAAGTTGGTGAAGGTGTCCATGTCGCCCTTCTTGACCGGCGTGCCGGTGAACCCGAAGCGCACGGCATTGGGGAGGATGGCGCGCAGGTAGGCGCCGAGGTCCTTCTCCTGGGTCCGGTGGGCCTCGTCTACCATCACGATCCAATTCTCGGAGCCGGGGATGGCGAGGTCGCGCAGGGCCTCCTGCCGGTGCTTGTGCACGTCGGAGTGGAGCCGCGGGTCGTCCCAGCGGAACTTGAAGATGGTGGAGATCACCGTGCGGCCCGACGCGCCACCGGAGACGGCGCTCCGGAGCTCGTCGATGGACTCCGCGGCCACGGGGTTCGGCAGCCCGCACGCCTCGAAGGTGGCGGCGATCTGGTTGTGGAGGTCGATGCGGTCGGTGATGACGAGCAGGTTCGGGTTCTGGAGCCGCTCCGAGACGATGCCCCGGTGGAACTTCAGCTTCAGCGCGGCGAACACCATCGTGAGGCTCTTGCCGCTGCCCTGCGTGTGCCACACGAGCCCGGCGCGGTGCTCGCCGTCCACCACGCGCTGCACCATCTTGTTGACGGCGCGGAGCTGTTGGTAGCGGCAGAGCTTCTTGATGGTCTTGCCGTCGCGCGTCTCGAACACCACGAAGTGCGCGAGGATGTCGAGCAGGCGCGCGGGTTCGAGCAGGGAGTAGAGGCCCTTCTCCGTCTCGTCGGTGAAGTCGCCGGCCTGCTTCGGCCAGGGGTCGCGCCACTTCGCCCAATGCTCGCGGGGCGAGCCGGTGGCCCCGTACATGAACGTGAGGTCGTTGGTGGCGACGTTGAACAGGTTGCTATGAAAAAGCCGGGGGATCTCGCGCTCGGCCGACCGGACCTGGTCGATGGCGTCGAAGGCGTTCTGGCTCGGGTTGATCGGGCTCTTGGCCTCGATCACCACGAGCGGAATGCCGTTGACGTACACCACCGCGTCGGGCTTGCGGACGACCGCGCCCTGCACGCGGAGCTGGCTGGTGACGGCGAAGTCGTTGTTCGCGGGGTGATCGAAGTCGATGACCCGGATGGTGCGGTGGGTCTCCTCGCCGGGGACCTTGCGGGAGTAGTGGCCGCGCAGGATCTCCAGCCACTTCTGGTTGTCGGCGAGCCCGGCGAGGTCGTTGACGATGGCCTCGGCGGTGTCGGTGGGGATGCCGTTGATGCGGACGAGGGCGGCGATCAGGAGAGGTCGGAAGAGGACTTCGTTCTCGCGGGCGCGTAGCGTCGGGTGCTCGCGGGGGTGGATGCGGCGGTAGCCGTAGGCGCCGGTGAGCACGTCGAGGAGGGGCTTCTCGACGAGGGTGTACTCGTTGGGGGTGGTCACGGCGTGACCCGGACTCGGCCGGTGAGGAGGTCGGCGAGGAGGCCGGCTTTTGTGTCTCTGAGGGTGGCGAGCGCGGCCACCTGCTGCTCTCGGATCGACGCTATCTCGGACAGATGACGCACGATCATGGCCTGTTCCGTCAGCGGCGGTCGGGGCACGAGAACCGTCCTAATGTTAGTTCCGGAGAGGTTTTTCTGCACCCCCCCAGCGGTAAGCAGAGAGAGCGCTTCCTGAACCCCCCTGCCCTGAAACGTGGCTAGGAGGAACTGGGGGAGCACCTGTCGTCTGTCGAGCCGGAACCTGATGAGGAACGCGCCCGGTATTACGGGGAGCGCAGCCTTCGTGTGCTCGTAAACGACGGTGACTCCGCACGTTCCCGACCGAGTAACGAGCAGGTCCTGGTCTTGCAGAACGTGCTTGTCGAACTCGTCGCTGGGTAACGACGCCCTGGGCATCGTGTCGTAGTTGATGGCCCAATCGCGGTCGATGTCCGTTGTTCGCATGGTCGCGTAGTTCCCGGCAGGGTCGTACTCGTCCGACGAAAACCTCGGACCGAACGCGCTATCACGCGTGACCGACCCGACGGTGACAACCTCCCACGCCGCTGGAATCTCCCCGATCTCCGTCTGCTTGAACCGCGTGTGGCCGATGCCCCGCGTTAGCAGGTCCTGGAGTAGCCCCTCCTTGACCCGCCGGGTCTGGTCGATGACCGCCCGCGTTGCCTGGATGGATTCGTCCACGGAGGAGAGGATAGCGGCGATCTTCTTCTGCTCGGGGAGGGGGGGCACAGGGAAGCGGATTGACATGAAGTCGTCGGCGGACACGTTCAGCAGCCCATGGGCTCTCGCTCCGACCTTGACGATGGGCCGGAGTTCTTCCTCCAGGATGCTGCTTCCGAAGACGTGGGCGGCGAAGTCTCCGTGTACCGGCCCGGTGCCCCGAATGCCGAAGCACAGGTAGAGCGACGAGACGACACCTTCCGGGTAACGGTCCAACCGTTTCACGGCTCCGACCGGGTAGCCCTTCATCGCACTGCGGTTGTAAGCGAACTCCCCACGTTTGATGTGGAGGTAGTTCGACAGGTCCGCACCCGCGACGCTCTTGTTGAAAAACTCTTCCTGGTCGATCAGGCCACGATCGCCCGAGGCGGTCAACACGCGAGTCACACCTGCGCGATTTCTGCGGTTGACGCGCTCGAAGAGAACTCCGAGAGGCTTTCGCTCCCAGACTTCACTCCGCGGCATAGCCCAACTCCCGCAAGAACTCCATCATCCGCGCCTCCGCCTCGTCCCGCGTCACCATCAGCTCCTCCAGCTTCGCCACCTCCGCCTTCACGTCGATCGCATCCGCGACTGCGTCCGTCTGCACGTACCGCGTGATGTTCAGGTTGTGATCGTTCTCCCGAATCTCGGCGAGCGTCACGACCTTGCAGAACAGCGCCTGATCCGCAAACCCATGCACCGCCGACGCAAGGCAGGCCACGTTGGCGTCCGACAAGCTGTTCTGGTTCTTGCCAGGGACGATCTGCTTCTCACCGTTGACGATCAGCACCTTCCCCTTGCGCGCCGCCGGCTTGCTGCGGTCGATGAACAACACCGCCGCCGGGATGCCCGTGCCGTAGAACAGGTTCCCGCCGAGCCCCACCACCGCCTCGATGAGGTCGTCCTCCAGCAGGCCCTTGCGGATCTTCCCCTCCTCGCCGCCACGAAACAACACGCCGTGCGGCACCACCACCGCCATGCGGCCGCCCGCCTTCACCGAGGCCACCATGTGCTGCACGAACGCGAGGTCCCCGTAGGACTTGGGCGGGCAGCCGTATACGTCCCGGCCGAACTTGTCGCCCTTGCTCCACTGCTCGTGCCCCCACGGCGACAGCGAGAACGGCGGGTTCGCGATCACGAGGTCGAACCGCTTGAGCACCTTCTCGCCGGAGAGGTGCTTCGGGTCGAGCAGGGTGTCGCCGCGCTCCAGGAAGGCGTCGTCGATGTCGTGGAGGAACAGGGCCATCTTGCAGATCGCCCAGGTGTTGAGGTTCTTCTCCTGGCCGTACAGCGTGAGCGACTTCGCGTTCTTCTTGTGGCGCTCCATGAAGTGCACGGCTTCGAGGAGCATGCCGCCCGAGCCCGCCGCCGGGTCGTACACGGTCATGCCCTCCTCGGGGCGCAGGAGCTCGACCATGAGCCGCACGACCTGCTTGGGCGTGTAGAACTCGCCGCCCTTCTTGCCGGCGTCGTCCGCGAACTTGGCGATCAGGTACTCGTAGGCGTCCCCGAGGACGCGCGAGTCCACGTCGGCCTTGCGCATCCCGAACTTCTCGAAGTGCTGGAGCAGCGCCTCGAGCAGGCGGTCGGGGAACCGCTCGCGGTTGGCGAAGTCCACGTCCTGGAACACGCCCTTGAGGCGGGGGTTCGCGTCTTCGATGGCGCGGAAGGACGTGTTGAGCGCGGTGCCGATGTCCACCGACTGCTTCCGCACGTCGGCCCAGAAGCAGCCCTCGGGGATGTGGAAGCGGTGCTCCTCGGGATCGGCGGCCAGCGCCGTGTCGTTGTACTCGGCCAGGCGCTCCTCGTACTCCTCCGTCCACACGTCGCAGAGCCGCTTGTAGAAGAGCAGCCCGAAGATGTAGTGCTTGAAGTCGCCGGAGTCGATGGAGCCCCGGAGAAGGTCGGCGGCGCCCCAGAGGTGGCGTTCGAGTTCGGGCAGGGTCAGCGTGGGCATCGGGGGCTCGGCGGGGGATGGGTGGGGGGCGTAACCGCAACCACGTCGCCACGGGGCTCCAAGCCCGACCACGCCCGCTCCCCAGACCCGCCCTCCGCCCCCTTTCTGCCACCAACCAACGCCTCCCGAGAGGCGTCATCGCCCGGTCGGCGTAAACAAGGGGGAATGGTCCCGCAGCACCCCGCCCCGTCGCACCCCGCCGAGCCGACCGTGCGGTCCGCCTCGCCCGCGCTCGCCGTCGCGGTGCTCCTCGCGGCGTTCTTCCTGTCCGGCTTCACCACCCTGGTCTACGAGATCCTGTGGACCCGCGTCGTGAGCGCGACGTTCGGGGTCACCGCGCACGCGGTCGCGACGACGCTCTCGGCGTTCATGGCGGGGCTCGCGCTCGGCTCGTTCCTCGGGGGGCGGTTCGCCGCCCGGCTGGGCGCCACCCCGCTCCGGGCGCTCGGCGCCTACGCGGTCGTCGAGGTGCTCGTGGCGCTCTCGGCGCTCGCGGTGCAGGGCTTCCTGGCGCAGTCGGGCACGCTCATGGGCTGGATCTCGCTCACGTTCCCGGGCACCGGCCCCGTGGCGCTGGCCGTCCGCTTCGTCTGCCTCGCCACCATCCTGCTCTTGCCGACGACGCTCATGGGCGCGACCCTGCCGCTCTTCCTGCAAGGGTTCGGGCGGCTGATGCGCTCCACCCACCGCGGGATCACGCTCGCGTACGGCGTCAACGTGCTGGGCGCCGCCGCGGGCTGCTTCACGGCGGCCTTCGTGCTGCTCGCGGGGCTCGGGGTGTCCCGCTCGATCGCGCTGGCGGCCGGCCTGAACCTGCTCGCGGCGGTGCTGGCGTTCGCCGCGGACCGCTGGGCACGGGGGCGCGAGGTCTCCACCGCGGACGACGAGCCCGCCGACGCGCCGCTCCCCCTCGATCTGCGCGTGCTCTACGCGCTCGTGGCGTGCACCGGCACGGCGACCCTCGCGTTCGAGGTGATCTGGAGCCGCGTCTACCGACAGGCGTTCCTGCTCGGGAACCCGTTCAAGGGCTTCGCGCTGGTCCTCACGATGATCCTCGTCGGGATGGCGGTGGGCAGCCTCGTCGTGTCCATCCGCAAGCCGACGCAGCGGACCACCCTCGCCCTCTTCGGGGGCCTCCAGCTCGCGCTCGCGCTCACAGCCCTGCTCGGGATCGCGCAGATCCGCCTCGCGCTCGTCGGGGTGGTCGGGTCCGGCTCGAGCACCGCCGTCCTCGTGCTCGTCGGCGCCACGCTGCTCGTGCCCGCGATCCTGGCGGGGGCGTGCTTTCCGACGCTCGGCTCGCTCTACGGCCGGGCGCGGGCGACCGTGGGGTCGCGCCTGGGAGCGCTGTCCTTCGCGAGCACCGCGGGTGGGGTCGTGGGGAGCCTCCTGGGGGGCTTCGTGCTGCTCCCGCTGCTGGGGAGCCGGCTCTCCGTGCTGCTGCTGGCATCGGTGGCGACCACCGCCGGCTGGGCGGCGCTGCGCCACGGCGTGTACCGCGGCGATCCCGACAGCCCGGGGGCGCGGCGGACGGACGGCGTCGCGTTCGGGCTCCTCGTGGTGGTGGGGTGGGTGTGGATGGTGACCGCGGACGAGCCCGACTTCCAGACCCCGTCGGACCACACGTTCGTGTGGATGGACGACGGGCTGGAGGCCACCACGGTGGTGCTGTACAACCCGAAGAAGGCGAGCAACGTGCTCTACACCAACGGCGCCCGCATCGACGCGCGCGCCCAGGCGTCCCGCGTCGTGTTGCCGCTCGTGCTCGCCCCCCGGGCCGACCGGGTGCTGCTCATCGGCTTCGGCACGGGCTCCTCCGCGCTCTACCTGCTGGAGAACTTCCCCGACCTGCACGTGGACTGCGTCGAGATCGACGGCAACCAGATCGCGAGCGCGAAGCACTTCGGCACCGAGTCCGTTCTCGACAACCCGCGGTTCACCCTCGTCGTCGACGACGGGCGCCAGTACTTCCTGCGCAACCCCGGCACCTGGGACCTCGTCATCGTCGACACCTTCGGCCAGCACATCAACCAGGAATTCTACGGCGTGGGCTTCTTCGAGGCCGCCCTGGGCGCGCTCTCGGAGGACGGCACCTTCTTCATCAAGATGCCCATCGACTCCCTCGCGCGCCCGGCGGACGCGGACGTGATGATCCGCTCCGCCGCCGCGGCCTTCCCGCACGCCTGGCTCGCGCTCGTCAACCCCGTGGCCAGCAACGGGATCGTGGGGCGCCGCGCGCCGCTGACCCTCTCGCAGGCGCGCTACGACGCCATGCCCGCCGACGCCCAGCAGCTCTTCCGCTTCGCGGACGTGACCCGCGGGTTCGCCGAGCTCGACGCGACGCTGCTCGCGAGGGTGGCGGGTACGCGGCTCAACACCGACGACCAACCCTACTTCTTCGACCATCCGGGCACGCTCGACGACGAGCGGGTGGCGTGGCGGTACCTCGTGGGGATCAGCGGCGGGTCGGCGCCGCCGTGAGCGGCCTCGGGGCGCTCCCGACGGGTCCGCCGGCGCGATTGGGCGTGGCGTCGCCGCGGTCGGCGCCCCGGACGGGCTAAGCCGCGCCGATGCCGCGTCCCTGGACCACCGTCGACCGCGTCGACACCTCCGAAGGCCCCCTCGAGCTGCGCCAGCGCGGCCCCAAGGACTTCGTCATCGCCATCGGCGGACGCGTGCTCATGAGCAGCACCGCCGTGCGCACCGAGCGTGCGGTGGCCGAGGCCGCGTGCAGCCGCGTCGCCGGGGTCCCCGCCCCGCGCGTGCTCATCGGCGGCCTCGGCATGGGCTTCACCCTGCGCGCCGCGCTCGACGCCCTGCCGGCCACCGCGCGCGTGACCGTCGTGGAGATGAACCCCGTCGTCGAGCGCTGGTGCCGTGGCCCCCTCGCCTCCATGACCGACGATGCGCTCAACGATCCGCGCACCACGCTCGTCATGGGGGATGTCGCCGCCGTCATCGCCGGGACGCGCCCGCCCCTGCAATGGCACGCCATCGTGCTCGACCTCTACGAGGGCCCCCACGCCGCCACCCAGACCATCGACGACCCCTTCTACGGCCCCAGCGCGCTGACCCAGAGCCGGCGCGCCCTGCTGCCCGGCGGGGTCCTGGCGGTGTGGTCCGAGGACCCCGACCCGGCGTTCGAGCAGCGCCTGTCGACCGTGGGGTTCACGACGGAGCGCCTGCCGCCTCCGCAGAGCGGCCCGCGGCACGTGGTCTACCTGGCGAAGGCGCCGGGGGGCCCGGGCACCAAGGGCGCGGGTGACAAGGGGGGCCCGGGTACCAAGGGCGCGGGTGACAGGGGGGGCCGGGGCACCAAGGGCGCGGGTGACAAGGGGGGCGGATCTGCGGGCGGGGGGCTGGGCGCCGGGCGAGGGGCGAAGGCGCGTCGGCGCTGAACGGTCCGCGCGTCGCTCGTTGCCCGTCGCTCGCCTGATGCCCTGGGGCTCCCAGGGGGGGGCGCGGAGGACCAGCCCAGCGACACCGAGGGGCCCCCGTCTGTCACGGTCGGCCCCCGCCGCCCGTTCTGTAGGGGTCCCCACCCCGGCGCCGCCGGCTGGGTTCGCGTCGTCCCGGGTGGCCACATCTCGGCTACCCGAGCAGCCGAGCCCGGGGTCAGGCCACCGCCCCCCTTCGATGGGGAGGGAGATCCAACAGTATGTTCCCGACCATGATCCAGAGCGCGCTCGTGGCGCTCGTCTTGAGTGTGTTCGCTCCGTCGGCCCAAGCCGCCGACTATGCATGTCCCGATACCGACTACGACCGCGTCTGCGACGACAAGGACAACTGCCCCAAGGTCCCCAACTACGACCAGAAGGACGGGGACTACGACAAGATCGGCGACGTGTGCGACAACTGTGTGTACGACGTCAACTACGACCAGAAGGACGCCGACTACGACAAGGTCGGCGATGTCTGCGACAACTGTGCGTACGACGCCAACTACGACCAGAGCGACGTCGACTACGACTACGTCGGGGACGTGTGCGACAACTGTGTGTACGACGCCAACTACGACCAGAGCGATGTCGACTACGACTACGTGGGCGACGTGTGCGACAACTGTGTCTACGAGGCCAACTACGACCAGAAGGACAGCGACTACGACGGCAAGGGCGACGTGTGTGAGGACTGCTACGATACTGACTACGACGGCATCTGCGACGAAATCGACAACTGTGTCTACGACGCCAACTACGACCAGAGCGACGTCGACTACGACTACGTCGGCGACGTTTGCGACAACTGTGTCTACGACGCCAACTACGACCAGAAGGACAGCGACTACGACGGCAAGGGGGATGTGTGTGACTGCTACGACGGGGACTACGACGGCGTCTGCGACGAGGAGGACAACTGCCCGTACGTGCCCAACTACGACCAGAAGGACCGTGACTACGACTACGTGGGCGACGCCTGTGACAATTGCCTCTACGACCCGAATCCCTACCAGAAGGACCGCGACTACGACGGCGAGGGTGACGCCTGCGAGGAGTGCTACGACTCCGACTACGACGGCGTCTGCGACCGGCAAGACGCGTGCCCCTACACCGTGCTCCCCGACGAGGTCCCGACCATCGCGCTCGGGGTGAACCGCTGGGCGGACATCGACGGCGACGGCACCTTCGAGAGCCGGAAGCCCCTCGGTGGCCTCCGCGAGGGCTACTCGCTGAAGGACACCAAGGGCTGCAGCTGCTCCCAGATCATCGACGAGCTGTACCTCGGCCTCGGCCACGAGAAGTTCGGCTGTAGCAAGGACGCGATCGAGGACTGGATGTACATCGTTCGGAAGTAAGCGCGCTCGTCGACGGGGGCGCCCTCCTCGGAGGAGCGCCCCCGCCTGACGTCCGGTCCCAGGCGCCCGGGTACGGACGCGCGTGTCGCCGCAGCCCTCACGCCGGCCCCACGCCGGGCCCCCGCCTGCGTCGTGCCCGCGTTAGACCGCTCGGCTACCCGGAGTCCCCATGGAGACCATCAAGTACTCGGCGATCGTCCTCGGCGCGGGCCCCGGCGGCTACCCCGCCGGCATCCGCCTCGGCCAGCTCGGCGTGAAGACGCTCGTGATCGAACGCCAGTATTGGGGCGGCGTCTGCCTCAACGTCGGCTGCATCCCGAGCAAGGCGCTCATCACCGCGGCCAAGCGCTTCGAAGAGATCGCCCACGCGGACGCCATGGGCATCGAGATCTCCGGCACCGCCACGATGAACATGACCAAGCTCCAGGCGTGGAAGGGTACCGTCGTGAGCCGCCTCACCGGCGGCGTGCGCACGCTCCTCAAGGGCAACAAGACCGACATGGTCCAGGGCGATGCCCGCTTCGTCGGCCCCCGCGCGCTCGAGGTCACCAACGCCGAGGGGGTGGTCACGCGCTACGAGGCCGACCACGTCGTCATCGCGACGGGGAGCCGCCCCATCGAGGTGCCGGGCTTCTCGTTCGCGGACAGCCGCATCCTCGACTCGACGAAGGGCCTCGCGCTCACCGAGATCCCGCGTCGCCTCGCCGTGATCGGCGGCGGCTACATCGGCCTGGAGCTCGGCGGCATGTACGCCAAGCTCGGCTCGAAGGTCACCGTCATCGAGATGGCGGACCAGCTCCTGCCCGGCTTCGACCCCGACGTCGTCAAGCTCATCGACCGCAAGCTCCGCAAGAGCGGCGTCGACATCCAGCTCAAGTCCCAGGCGCTCGGCTGGGAGGACACCGGCACCGGCGCCAACCTCCGCTACCGCACCCCCGACGGCGAGAAGACGCTGGAGACCGACTACATCCTCGTGACCGTCGGCCGCCGCCCCAACACCGACGCCATCGGGCTGGAGAACGTGTCCTCCGAGAAGGGGGCCCTGGAGATGGAGGGCCGCTTCATCAAGACCGACAAGCAGATGAAGACCTCCGTGCCCGGCGTCTACGCCATCGGCGACTGCACGACCGGCCTCATGCTCGCCCACAAGGCCACGCACGAGGGCGAGGTCGTCGCCGAGGTCATCGCGGGTCACGACGTCTACAACGACGCCAAGACCGTGCCCGCCGTCGTCTTCACCGACCCCGAGATCGCCACCGCCGGGCTCATGGAGCACGAGGCCAAGGGCAAGGGCTACACGGTCAAGGTCGGCAAGGTGCCCTACGCCGCCATCGGCCGCGCGCTCACGACGAACGAGACCGACGGCTTCATCAAGGTCATCGCGGACGCCACCGACAACCGCATCCTCGGGGTCACGATCGTGGGCTCGCACGCGAGCGACCTCATCTCCGAGTGCGTCCTCGCCGTCGAGATGGACTGCGAGCTCATGGACCTCTCCCTCTCCATCCACCCCCACCCGACGCTCGGCGAGGGGGTCATGGAGGCCGCGAAGGCGGCGTTGGGCGAGGCCGTGCACGTGATGAACGCCTAGTCCGTCTGGTCAGGCGATCGGGGAGCGGCCCCCTGCGGGGCCGGGCTCCTTCCGGGCCCCACGGTCCTCCCCCGACCTCCCGGTCGGGGGAGGCTTTCGCGGGCCTGCGGCAGCGCGGCGAAGCCGCTCGGTCCGACCGGGCGCCTCGCGGCCGCCCGGTCGGGACCGGCCGCGAGACGCGGCCGCCCTCCGGATCCCTGCCGCGCGTGTCTTCAGGCGGGGATCTTGGAGGCCAGGCGGTGAGCTGGTCTCGGTCCTCGGCGGAGAGGGCCGTGTCGGTGACGACGAGCGGCGGGGCTCGAGCGGGCTCCGGGGTTTACGGAGCGGTGAACCTGGCGGCGGCGGCGGGAACGTCCGCACTCGGGGGATGAGCGACTACCCCGGGAGTTCGGACGGACATACCGTCCGAACTCGGGGGATGAGGTGCTACCCCGGGAGTTCGGACGGAACCGCGAGTCCGCGCACCGGTCCACGCCGGTCGTCGGCCCCGAGGCCGTCAACCAGGCGGCCCCGCGGCCGTCAACCAGGCGGCAACGCGGTCCGCGGGGCGCCCCGAGAGCAGGCGAACGTCGTCGGCGCCGCGGCGGGCGCCGCCCGGGGGTCCACCACCGCGTCACCCTTGGGGCGCCCGGGCACCGCGGCGCGGCGCGGTTCGAGACCGCCTCTTCCGCTCCTCCTCCGACGCCGCGAGCGGACCTACCGCCGACGCCGCGCCAACGCCGCGAGGCCGAGCAGCGCGCCGATGCCGAGGGCCGGGGTGCCGCCCGTGTCGCAGCCGCAGCCGGCGGCGACCTCGCCGTCGCCGTCGCCCTCGTCGAGGGGGTCGTCCGCGACCGGGGCCGGTTCGACCACGTCGGCCGACCACGTGAAGCCGTACCGGGTGTCGTCACCCTCCAGCGGCGAGGCCACGAGGACCACGTCGTTCCCGCCGAAGCCGGGCATCGTGACGCTGCCGACGCCGTCGACGATGTCCGCCGCCACGACGCGGAGCACGTCGGTGCGGCTCACCTCGACGAGCTGGACGAGCCAGTCGGCGTCGGTGTCGCCGGAGAACTCGACCACGAGGTCGCCCTCGCCGGCCTCCTTCTCGAAGCGGATGTAGGTCTGGCCGTGACCCTGGGGGCGGGAGCTGCCGTCGACCTCGTCGCCGTCGGGCAGGGTGTCGATCTCGGCGCGCTCGTCGACGTTGGGGATGGCGTCCTGGTCCTCGTAGTCCATGACGGTGTTGCGGACGACGAAGTCGGCGTACGCCGCGTCGAAGTCGAGCTCCAGGTCATCGAAGGCGTCGTCCATCCCGTAGGTGTACATGCCGCTCTCGCCCTCGGCGGCCTCCCACGTGGCGAGCACGGTGTCGTGGCCGCCCTGGTACTCGTGCAGATAGGCGCCCCAGAGCCCCATGCCGTACATGTGCCAGAAGATGTCCTGGTCGTTCTGATCCGAGGCGTTGAACGCCAGGTGCGGGTTCTCGGAGTACCCGGTCACGTAGTAGGCCCACCAATCCGAGTTGGGGTACACCACGCCGCCGACGTAGGTGGCGGTGGCCTCCCACCACCAGAACTCCCAGGCGAACCCGTACCCGAATTGGAGGGCGTGGTTCAGCTCGTGGACCGCCATGGTCTCGCCCCACGAGCGGTTCGAGAACGAGCCGGCATAGGCGACGATGTAGGGCACGAGGCCGCGCCCGCACGACTCGATCGTGGTGTAGGCGCCCTGGGCGCTGCCGGGCTGGACGTAGGCGAGCACGAGGTAGTTGTTGCCCTGCAACGGGGGCTTCCAGCCGAGCTCGTCGACCTCGACGGCGTAGCCCTCTTCGAGCGAGTCGAGGAAGCCCTCGGCGGTGGACTCGGAGATGGTGCCGTCGTCCCACTCGACCGCGAAGTGATCGCTGGTGATGCGGTTCGCGCCGAGGCTGAAGCAGGGCTCGGACGCGGAGCCGGGGTCGGGGGCGGGCGGCGGCGGCGTGGCGCGGAGGGGCTTGACGGGGTCCTGGAAGTCGCGTTTCCACGGCATGAGCGCCTGCGTGGCCCACGCGCGCTCGGCGGGGGTGAGCTCGTCGGCGCGGAGGCGGAGCTCGGCGACCAGCGGGGTGAGGCAGGCGTCCGGCCCCTCGTGCGAGAGGTGGGCCTCGACCGCCAGGAGCAGCGCGCCGACGCCGTCGTGGAGGGGGGCGCCGTCCGTCGCGAGGACCGGGGCGGGCGCGGCGAGGGCAGTCGCGACGAGGAGGAGCATGCGAACCTCAGGCGCGGCAACATCGCCCGTCCGGGCCCGGGGTGCCGTCAATTCGGTGTGTCGGGGGCCGGGCGGCCGCGATCACGGCGACGGCGCGGAGCGGTAGAGGCCGGGGGCGCGACCGGATACGTGCGCGCCGTGTTCATCACCATCGAAGGCCTCGACGGGTCGGGCGGCACCACCCAGGTGGAGCGGCTCCGCGCCGCGTGGGCGCAGCGGGCGCCGGAGCGCGAGATCGTGTGCACGCGCGAGCCGTCGCCCGGCCCGGTGGGGCGGCTCCTGCGGCAGGCGCTGGCGGACGTGACCATCGGCGAGGGCGTCCTGCCCTACCTCTTCGCGGCCGACCGCCGCGATCACCTCGACCGCGTCGTGCTCCCCGCGCTCGCCCGGGGCGCGGTGGTGATCTCGGATCGCTACGCGCTCTCGTCGCTGGCCTACCAGTCGCTCGCGCTCGGGATGGACAAGGTCGCGGCGCTCAACGCGGACTTCCCCGCGCCCGACCTCACGATCGTGCTCGACCTGCCCCCCGCGGAGTGCCTCGCGCGGATCGAGGCCCGCGGCGGCACCCGGGAGCGCTTCGAGACGCTCGCGCGGCTCTCCGAGATCGGCGCGGCGTACGACGCCGCGGCGCGCGTGGCGACCGCGTGGGGGTGGCGCATCGCCCGGATCGACGCCGCGGGCACGCCCGACGAGGTGGCGGTGCGCGTCGCGGGGGCCGTTTGGCCGGGGTGAGGGCGCTGGGGCGCATCGGCTACGCCGAGGCGTGGGCGCTGCAGAAGGGGCTGGTCGAGCAGCGCGCGAACGGCGAGATCGGGGACACCGTGATCGTCTGCGAGCACGATCCGGTCTACACTGTGGGCCGGCGGCGCGACGCGATGGCGAACGTGCTCGCGCCGGGGGACGTGCCGGTCGTCGAGGTGGAGCGCGGCGGGGACGTGACGTGGCACGGGCCCGGGCAGGTCGTGGTGTACCCGATCCTCCAGCTCGAAGGCGCCGGGCGCGATCTGCACGCGCACATGCACCGCCTGGAGGACCTCATGATCGAGGTCTGCGCGGACTTCGGCGTGGTGGCGGGCCGGGACCCGCGCAACACGGGGGTGTGGCACGGCGGCCGGAAGCTCGGGAGCGTCGGCATCGCGTGCCGCCGGTGGGTGACGTGGCACGGGCTCGCGCTCAACGTCGATCCCGATCTCGGGTACTTCGAGCGCATCAACCCGTGCGGGTTCGACGCGACGATCATGACGTCGCTGGCGCGGGTGCTGGGGCGGCCGGTGGCGGTGGACGCGGTGACGGCGGCCATGGTGGCGCGGGTCGCGGGCTGGTAGGTTGTGGGCTCTGGAGAGGAGCCATGGCGTACCGTTTCGAGCTCGTGGCACGGGAGGGGACCGGCGCCTGGGAAGGCGAGGACGCGGCGATCTGGGAGGACTTCTACAACGCGGCCGGCGGCGCGCTGGGGGAGGAGCTGGAGCAGGAGCAGATCGCCGGTGACGACGGCGGGCTCACGGTCGGGCGGGCGCGCGTGCCCCACGCCTACGACGACTTCTTGCAGGCGATGGTCACCGAGGGCGACCTCTCCGACGCGCTGCACCGGCTGCTCTGGGATGCCCGGCCCGAGCCGACGTTCCGCGACGCGTTCCCGCTGCGCTCGGAGCCCATCAACCCGCGGGTGTTCGCGGCGCTGGTCGAGGTCGGGGCCGACCTGGAGCTGGAGTACACCGCCGAGGAGTGCCGGGACGACTACGTGCTCGTGGAGGTCGACGCGGACCCGTTGGACGCCGGGCGGTTCGCCCACCGGTTGGAGGCGCTCCTCGCGGACGCCGGCGCGAAGATCAGCACCACGCTGACCAACGAGATCGAGATCACCCGCCACGATCCCGCTCACCTCCATGGCCTCTTCTTCGGCGCGCTCGCCGAGGCCCGGGAGCAGTACGGGGCGCGGCCGGAGCTGGTCGGCACCGGGGCGGCGGAGGCGCTCGAGGCGTACCGTGCCCGTGCCGAGGCGCTCCTGGCCCCGTTGGTGGACCCCGCGGCGCGCGTGGACCCGGCGGACGTGCGGGCCTGGGGCGCCGAGCTCACCGAGGGGCTCGAGGCCCTGCGGCGCCGGTTCCCGAACGCGCCGTACGTGGGGGTGCTGCCCTCGGAGTTCGCGTGGATGGAGGCGTTCCGGGTGCATGCGTTGAACCGGGCGCGGTCGAGGTAGCCAGGCCGGCCGACCGAGCCGGCTACGCCACGACCGTCGCCGCCGCGGCGACCCGTGAGTTAGAAGCGGCGCCATGCTCGATCCCAACCTGTTCGCGACCAACCCCGACGCCGTCCGCGCGAGCCTGACCCGCCGGAACGCCGGCCCGGACACGCTCGCCATCGTCGACCGCCTCGTCGCGCTCGTCGCCCGGCGCCGCGCGCTCTCCACCGAGGGCGACCGCTGCCGCGCGGTCCGCAACGAGCTGTCGCCGAAGATCGGCGCGGCGATGAAGGCCGGCCAGAAGGACGACGCCGACCGCATGAAGGTCGAGGTGCGCGCGGCCACCGAGCGCGCCGCCCAGCTCGATGCCGAGCTCGTGGGGATCGAGGCGGAGGAGCAGGACCTCCTCCTCACGCTCCCGAACCTCGTCGATCCCGCCACGCCCGACGGCGCGGGGGACGCCGAGAACCCCGTCATCCGCCGCTGGGGCGAGCCGCGGCCGAGCGGCAAGGCGCACGACGAGCTGGCCATGGCCCTCGGCATGTACGACCCCGAGCGCGCGGCGAAGATCTCCGGGGCCCGCTTCTACGTGCTGTCGGGGCCGCTCGCGCAGCTCGAGCGCGCGCTGATCCAGTTCTTCCTCGACCTGCACGTCGCCGAGCACGGCTACCGCGAGGTCATGGTGCCGTACCTCGTGCGGCGCAGCGCGCTGGTCGGCACCACGCAACTGCCGAAGTTCGAGGCGGACCTCTTCAAGCTCACCACGCAGCTCGCCGGCGAGGACGCGTTCCTCATCCCCACCGCCGAGGTGCCCGTCACGAACCTGCACCAGGACGAGATCCTGGAGGAGGCCGCGCTGCCCGTGCGGTACTGCGCGTTCACGCCGTGCTTCCGCTCGGAGGCGGGCGCCGCGGGCCGCGACACGCGCGGGCTCATCCGGGTGCACCAGTTCCACAAGGTCGAGGTGGTGCACATCGTGCGCCCGGAGGACAGCGAGGCGGCGCTCGAGACGATCACCGGCCACGCGGAGACCTGCCTGCAGCGCCTCGGCCTGCCCTACCAGGTGGTCGCGCGCTGCGCCGGGGACGTCGGCTTCGGCGGCGCCCGCGGCTACGACCTCGAGGTGTGGCTGCCGGGCCAGCAGGCGTACCGGGAGATCAGCTCGTGCACGAACTTCCACGACTTCCAGGCCCGTCGGTTGAAGCTGCGCTTCAAGCGCGAGGGCGAGAAGAAGACGACGTTCCTGCACACGCTGAACGGGTCGGCCCTGGCGGTGGGCCGCACGCTCGTGGCCATCGTGGAGAACTACCAGGAGCCCGACGGCAGCGTGATCGTGCCGGAAGCGCTGCGAACGTACATGCGCGGCCTTGACCGAATCCACCTGGCACTATAGATGGAAAGGGCCTCACCGCGGAGGTGTGGCCGAGCGGTTTAAGGCAGCGGTCTTGAAAACCGCCGCCCTCGGAAGGGGGCCGTGGGTTCGAATCCCACCACCTCCTATCGCTCATTGAACATCCTGGAGACGTGACCGAGTGGCCGAAGGTGCTCGCTTGCTAAGCGAGTGTATGCCAAAAGCGTACCGAGGGTTCAAATCCCTCCGTCTCCGCCATATTGGAAAATGCCAGTTCAAATGCATCCTTAGCTCAATTGGATAGAGCATCTGACTACGGATCAGAAGGTTGGGAGTTCGAGCCTCTCAGGATGCACCATCTTCGGGGGCTTGTTCGCGGTGACGCGAATGAGCCCCCGTTCTGCTTTTGCCGGACGGCCCTCGGGCCACATCCGGTCGCCTTCTGCGGATAGTGCCGATGACCCTCTGGCCTGACGTCGACAGCGAGCGGTTGAGCGGCGTGCTGCTGCGCGTCGATCTCTACGAGAACCGGTACCTCGCGGTGGCGGAGTACCACAACGTGGTCAACCACCTCGTGCGCACCGCGTCGGCCGCGTGCCTGCTCGACCGCGAGCCCGAGGCGCTCGCGCTCATCGACCGCGCGGGTCGGCGCATGGGCGAGTGGATCGCCGCCGTCGGCGAAGGCCGCGTGAAGCCCGGCACCTATGCCGACTTCGCCGCCACCCGCGGGCTGCTCGTCCTCGCGCTCGCCCCGGCGGAGCGGCACGACGCCGCGCACGAGTCCGCGCGCACCTTCCTGCGGCAGACGGCGGACGCCCCCGCCGGCTCCGTCCACAACGCCCGTCTCGCCGCGGCCGCGCTCGTGCAGGACGCCGCCGCGCTCCAGGCCGCCGCCCGCTCCTGCGAGCTCTCGGACGCCGGCCTCGGCCTCCCCTGGCGCCGCTTCGCCACGGCGCTCGACGCCGGCGATGCCGTCGCCTGCGCCAAGAGCGCGCAGAACTGGCTCCGCGAGAAGATGGAGGCCACCCACACGAACGAGTGGGGCGCCTACAACGAGATCCCCATCGAGGTGAGCGCCGCGCTCGCGTTGGCGGAGCAGCGGGGGCTGGGGTTGAAGCTGACGAGCAATCGGATCTTGACGGGATTGCGGGGGTAGGGGGCGGCTGGGCGCCCGGTCGGGAGCGCGCGGTCGTCGTTCCCGTCGAGCGAAGGTGCGGTCCTTCGAGGGCGTGGGGTTGCTCGGAAGGGTTGCTCGGCAGAGGCGCGCTTTCGCGTGACCGCTCCGCGGTCACCGGCGGGGGACCTGCCGCCAAGGGGGTGCTTGCATGACCGCTCCGCGGTCACCGGCGGGGGACCTGCCGCCAAGGGGGGGCCTGCATGACCGCTCCGCGGCAAGGGGGGGCTTCCATGACCGCTCCGCGGTCACCGGCGGGGGACCTGCCGCCAAGGGGGTGCCTCCATGACCGCTCCGCGGTCACCGGCGGGGGACCTGCCGCCAAGGGGGGGCCTCCATGACCGCTCCGCGGTCACCGGCGGGGGACCTGCCGCCAAGGGGGGGCCTCCATGACCGCCCCGCGCACGGGGCGCATCCGTCAAGTACGGGTCGAGAGGGCCATCCGTACGCGACGCGGCGGGCATGCCGGCGCCCGGTCCTGCGGAGACGGGTCGAAAGACCGCTCGGCGCGGCGTAGCCCCTTCGAAAGACCGCGGTCGCCGAGGCCGCAGCGTCGGACCGCCCCATGCGGCGCCTGGGGTGACGGACAAACGCCTGTTGTTCACGGGTCAAGCGCCCGGAGCGCCGGTCGCAGTCCTCTTTCGAGTGGACTGCGCCTCGGGGATCGGTCTTTCGAGCGGACTGCGCTTACGACGAATGACGGCCTTCCGAACTCACAACCACGGGCTCTCCCCCGAGCGGTCAACGGGAAAGTTGTCCTAGAACCGGTGCAACGCGGCGCCGCCATGACCACCCCCACCGGCCGGGGGACCTCCCGGCAACGCGGCGCCGCCATGACCACCCCCACCGGCCCGGGACCTCCCGACAACGGCCGCCCCCTCACCCCCGCTCAACCACCTCCCGCAGAAACCCCATCGCGCGCTCCTCCGCGGCGACGTGCCGCACGAGCTCCGGGTGCCCGTCGAGCAGGGAGTACGCCAACTCGAACGCGGCGAGAGCGGCCGCGCCGAGCGCCGCCGGTTCGTAGGGGGCCAGGGTCCGCGCCAGGGCCGCGAGGCGCGGCGAGCCGGTCTCTTCGATGCGGCGGACCCCGCGCGGCGGCGTGCCGGCCTCGAGCGCCACGAGCGGCGCCAGGACCCGCGTGCGGAGGAAGTCGAGGCTCGCGGCCACCTCGAAGAGCTCGCCGCGACCGAGCCTGCGGCCGATGTAGTGTGGCCACAACGGGACGCGGTCCGCGCACCACTGGACGTCGAACGCCTTGGGGGCGACGGGCGACGGGAGCGTCGGCGCGGGGCCGCGAGACCAGTACACCGTCGCCGGCGTCGTGAGCGTGGCGAGCTCGCGCTCCGCCATGAACTTGACCTCCACGTTGAGCAGCGGCGTGTCGTAGAGACACAACAGGAGCCGCGGCTCGCCGAGGTGCGTGCCCCGGAACGCCGTCAGCAGCGGCCCAAGGCGCGCGACCACCGCCGGATGCTCGGCGCAGAGCGACTCGGCCGCGTCGTCGGCGACGACGACGATGGTGTCGAGGTCGGACCAGTGGTCCATGCCGCCGGTCACCGCGGAGCCGCCCAGGAGGAGTGCACGGATCCGCGGGTCGGCCGCGAGCGCTGGCACGGCATCGGCGAGGAAGGTCTGGAAGGGAAGCGGCAGTTCCATCGGTCGACGGTAGCCGACGCAGGGGACCGCCGGCTCGTCCCACTCGATCAGCGACTCCTCGCCGTACCGGATCTGCAGCCACCGCCAGGGCGCGATGGGCTGCTCGGGGACGCAGCGCACCTCGACGTCCAGGCGCGATTCCGCATCCCGCGCCATCGCCGCGTCCGTCGGCCAGGGCAGCTTCCCCGTCACGTGGACGCTCGTGAACGGGCTGCCCGCTCCCTTGGGGGTGAGCGTCACCGTCAATCCCCGGTGCCACATGTAGAACGTGACCACCCCGTCGGGCCTGCGGTCCAGCATCGGCCAATGCGAACCCACCAGCCAGCGCACGATCCGAAAGAGGGGGACCTCCCCGATGTACACCTCGCGATCATGGGCCATGGAGCGCCACTATCACCACCCACGCGCGCGAGGGATCCGGCGGGCGCGCGGCCGCTCCGGCCGCGCGGTTCCGGGCCCGGCGTCCGCGCCGGGACCGAACCGAGCGCAGCGAAGCCCAGAGGAGCCCGGCCCTCGGCGTCCGCGCCGAGGGACGCGCCCCGATCTACGAGGCCGCCCCGATCACCCCGAGCTCGCGGCCCACCGCCACGAACGCCTCGACCGCGCGGTCGACCTGCTCGGGCGTGTGCGCCGCCGAGAGCTGCGTGCGGATGCGCGCCTGGCCGCGGGGCACCACGGGAAAGCTGAAGCCGATCACGTAGATGCCGCGCGCGAGCATGCGGTCGGCCATCTCGGTGGCGAGCCGGGCGTCGCCGAGCATGATGGGGACGATGGGGTGCACGCCCGGGCGGATCTGGAAGCCCGCCGCGGTCATGGCGGCGCGGAAGCGCGCGGTGTTGGCCTCGAGGCGGTCGCGCCGCTCGGTCGACGCCGAGAGCATCCCGAGCGCCGCGATCGACGCCGCGACGAGGGGGGGCGGGAGCGTGTTCGAGAAGAGGTAGGGCCGCGAACGCTGGCGAAGAAGCTCGGCGATCTCCTTGCGGCCGCTCGTGAAGCCGCCGGACGCGCCGCCGAGGGCCTTGCCCAGGGTCGAGGTGATCACGTCCACCCGGCCCATGACGCCGCAGTGCTCGATGGAGCCGCGGCCGGTCTTGCCGGTGAAGCCGGTGGCGTGCGAGTCGTCGACCATGACCGCCGCGCCGTGGCGCTCCGCGATGTCGCAGATCGCGGCGAGGGGGGCGATGTCGCCGTCCATGGAGAACACGCCGTCGGTCGCGACGAGCTTGACCCGCGCGCCCGCGTCCGCGGCGGCCTGGAGCTGGCGGTCGAGGTCCTCCAGATCGAGGTGCTTGTAGCGGAAGCGCTTGGCCTTCGCGAGCCGGATGCCGTCGATGATCGAGGCGTGGTTCAGCTCGTCGGAGATGATGGCGTCCCCCTCGCCGAGGAGCGTCTCGAACAGGCCGCCGTTCGCGTCGAAGCAGGAGCTGTAGAGGATGGTGTCGTCGGTGCCGAGGAAGGTGCTGACGGCGCCCTCGAGCTCCTTGTGGAGGTCCTGCGTGCCGCAGATGAACCGCACCGACGCCATGCCGAGGCCGTGGGTGTCGAGGGCGGCCTTCGCGGCGTCGAGGAGCACCGGGTGGTCCGCGAGGCCGAGGTAGTTGTTGGCGCAGAAGTTGAGCACCTCCTGGCCGGAGGCGACGCGGATCGTCGCGTCCTGCGGCGACACGATGACGCGCTCCCGCTTCCACGTGCCGGCCTCGCGGATGCCCGCGAGCTGCTCCTCGATCGCTGCCTTCATCGCGTCGTACATCGTGACTCCTGGCCGAAGTCCCCGGCCCGCTGCTGCCTTGGAGAGTGGAAGGGACGCGGTCCCGGCGATACCCGCTCGGCACGTGGACCGCCGAATCCCACCGCTTGCCGAGCCGCCGTTCTATCCCGTCGCGGCGCCACCCGCGCGCACCGGGCCGCGGTCGTGATCCACGTCCGCCCGCCGGCGTTCCAGTGGCCGCGTGACCTCGTGCGGCTGGTGCTCGAGGAGACCCTCCGCGGCGCCCTCCCCCCCGAGGAGCCCGAGATCCTGCGGTTCCTGGCGGGGGTCGGGTGGCGGTTCGAGCAGCGGCTGGCCCCCGAGCGCGCGAGGCTCACGGCGGATGAGGCGCGGCGCTGCTTCGGCGCGAACGTCCGCACCGCCGGCGCGATCGTGCGGGAGGCCCAGGATCTCGCGCTCCAGGCCCGCATGGAGCGGCTCGTGCTGCCCCGCCTCTCCGCCGCCCAGCTCGACGCCGTCGTACGCGTGGAGGGCACGCTCACCGCGCCGTCGCTGGTGCTCTACCCGCACGCCGGGAACGTCGACCTCCTCGTCGCCGCCCTCGCCCAGCGCTGGCCCGGCCTCGTCGTGTTCTCCGCGCGGGGGCTGCCGCCCGCCTCGGTGGGCGCGGTCGGGGCGGTGGGGCCGACGCGGCTGAACTCCCGCCTCGCGCGGCGGCGCAACGAGGACGACGCCCGCCTCCCCATCCGCTGGGAGGCCGACGCCAGCGCGCTCGCCGGGTGGCTGGCCCGCGGGCACGTCGTCGCCGCGGCCTTCGACGACCGCGCGTGGCCCACGTACGTGCGGGTGCCGTTCCTGGGGCGGGAGGCGCTGCTGTCGCCGGAGCCCTACGCGCTGGCGCGGGCGGCCGGGGTGCCGCTGGTGGAGGCGACGATCCGGCGCGAGCGCGACAAGTCGAGCCGCGTGCTGCTCGGCGAGCCCGCCACCCCCGAGCTCGACGCGTGGCTGCGCGACGCCGCGACCCCCTTCCTGCGCGCCTACCCGGGCCACTACGCGGCGTGGCTCGCCGAGTGCCGCATGCGCGCGAACCTGGACGATCACCCGCTGTTCCCCGACTACGCGACGGACGCGCGGTGGCTCCGGTGGCCGGTCTACACGCCGCCGTCCGCCTGAGAAGGGCATCCGATCATTGACAGGATCCGCCCGGTCGAATTAGCTGGCGGGCTCATTTTTGGACGGAGTCGGACATGGCGAAGAAGACCAAGCAGGGCCGGATGACCATCTTCCTCGAGTGCACCACGTGCCGCGAGTCGGGCATCCCCGGGGTGAACCGCTACGTCACCCAGAAGAACAAGAAGAACACCGCGGCTCGCATCGAGCTGAACAAGTACTGCCGCTACGAGCGGAAGTACACGACCCACAAAGAGACCAAGTAGTCTCGTCCCTCGCGCCTCGGCGCGGGGGTACAGGTCGGCCGCCTCGACCCCACCCGGACCCTGCTCACGCGGCGGTTTGGAGTGGGGTCGGGGTGTTTTTGGTTTGAAGAGCGCGCGGCCGGCGGTGCCCGTCGCGCGAGGCGCGCGCCGACCGCCGGCCCGGGGGCGTGGGGCTTCGGTGGCCGGTGCGGCCGTCGGGGCGTTCGGAGCGGCCCGCGCCGGGGCACGTCGACGTGGGTAGCGAGCACGGCCCGGCGGACCTCACCGGCCACCTGACCCGCCACCTGCGGGGCACGCGCGGACGCCACGCGCGGACGCCACCGCCGCCACCACGCGCGGATCCGGAGGGCGGGCGGCTCCGCCGCCCGGCTCGGCGGACCCGGCCGGCGGCGCCACGGTCAGCCACCCCGCGCGGCAGGCATCCGGAGGGC
>JAUXTN010000115.1 GCA_030684355.1 Pseudomonadota bacterium | reverse complement strand
GCCGCCTGGCTCGCTGCCCGCGGGGGCAAGCGCCTGCGCGCCCGCATCGCGCTCGCCGCCGCGCGCGCGGTCGGAGCCCCCGAGTCCACCGCCCTCCCCGTCGCCGTGGCCGCCGAGTGGGCCCACACCGCCTCGCTCGTGCTGGACGACATCATCGACGAGGCCGACCTCCGCCGCGGTGCGCCCGCGCTCCACCGTGCCACGTCGGTGCCCTTCGCCGCGGGTGTCGCGGGGTGGGTGCTCGCGCGCACGATGCTCGCCGTGCCTGACGACGCCGCGCCCGCCGACGCCCTGCCCACCGACGCCGCCTCGGATGCGCCCGCCGGCCCCAGCCTCGCCGCCCTCGCCGACACCCTCCTCGCCCTCGCCGAGGGCCAGCGCGCCGAGCTTGCCCGCGCCGGGGACCTCGCGATGGGCCTCGACGACTGGTACGGCATCGCCTCCGCCAAGACCGCCCGCCTCTTCAGCTTCGCCGCGGTGAACGGGGGCGCGGCCGCCGGCGCGACCCGGCGCCACCAGAAGGCGCTCGCCCGCTACGGCCAGGAGCTCGGCCTCGCGTTCCAGATCGTGGACGACGTGCTCGACTACACCGGCGAGGAGGCCGCGCTCGGCAAGCGCCCCGGCCAGGATCAGCGCACCGGGCGGATCACCTTCCCCCTGCTCCTCCTGCGCGACGCCGAGCCCGCGGCCCTGGACGCCGCGCCCGACGCCATCGTCGCCGCGCTCCACCGGCACGACATCCCCGCCCGGTGCCACGCCCGCGCCGTCACCCACCTCGACCGCGCGGTGGCCGCGCTCGCGCCGCTCCCCGGCGACACCGCCGAGCTCATCGCGCTCGCGACGCGGTGTGTCGAGCGCCGCGCATGAGCGACACCCCGATCCCGTTCCTCCGGCGCCCGCTCTTCGACCACTTGAAGCGCGTCGCCGGGTGGATGATCTCCGGCGCGGTGGTCCTCTACTTCTACGGCCTCGCCAAGCTCGCCGGGCCACCGAGCACGCTCCCGCTCACGGCGCTCGACCTCGCCATCCCGCTCCTCCCGTGGACCGTCTGGATCTACGGCTCCGGCACCAAGGCCGCCCTGCTCGGTTGGATGATGGTGCCCGACGCGCGCGCCGGCCGCCGCCTCCTCTGGACGTTGGCGCTCTGCGCCGCGACCACGAGCCTCTGCTTCACGTTCTGGCCGACCACCTACCCGCGCGAACTCTACCCCCTCCCCGACGCCCTCAGCGCCTCGATCGTCGAGCTCGCCGACCTGCGTGACACCGACTCGCCGACCAACTGTCTGCCGTCGCTCCACGTCGCGCTGGCGTGGGGGCTCGCGCTGAATTGGGCGGGGTGGCTCCGGCGCGGGCGCTACCCGTCGACCGCCGCGCTCCCGTTCTTGTGGGCCACCGCCGTCTCGGTGGGCACGCTCACGACCAAGCAGCACTACGTCATCGACGTCCCGACCGGCATGGCCGTCGGGTTTGCCGCCTTCGCCGTCGCCCGCCGCGCGGTGGCCGGCGCGCCGCTGTCCGCGGACGGGCGCCTCGTGCTCGCGGACCCACGCCCGGTGGAGGCCCTCCTCGCCCGCGTCCGGGCCCACCAATGGCGCCTCGAAGACGTGCCCTGGCCCGACACCATCGCGCCCTTGCCGCCGCTCCTGGTGCGCCTCCTGAACGAGGTCATCTACGTCGAGGAGATCGCGCGCCTCAACTTCGAGCTCCTCCGTGACGCAAGTGACACCCCCGCCCTCCGCGAGCTCTACGGCCACTTCGCCGTCGAGGAGCGTCGCCACGCCGATGGCCTGCGGCTCCTGCTCGCGCGCGCGGGCGCCCCGCTCCAGGCCCCCGGCCTCGGCAACGCGCTCGTGCTCGACCAATTCGACTCGCTGCGCCCCGACGTCGACGCCGCGCTGGTCGCCGTCTCCACCCCCGTGTTCGAGACCTTCCTCGACGCCGGCACCATCCCGTTCCTGAAGGCCCACCCCGCGCTCCGCTCGCCCGCCTTCGACGTGTTCGTCGAGCGCGTGTGCACCGACGAGTCCGCCCACCTCGCGCTCAATTGGATCGTGGTCCGGGATCTCGCCCGGCGCCGCGGCGGCCTCGCCGGCCTGCGCCTCCTCGCGAACCCCAACATCCTCCGCGGCATGGCGGCCGTCCCGTGGATGTCGCTCGAGGTCTACGCGGTCGCCCACCGGCTCGGCTACGACTTCGGCACGTTGCTGCCGCCGTTCGGCCGGCTCTGGCGCCTCCACGAGCGGTTCCCCGAGCTCGCCCGGTTCTCGTTGTGGTGGCCCTACCGGCTCTTCGTCGTCGCGGGTTGGATCGCGACCATCGTGTGCGTCGGCCTGGTCCGGACCGGGCTGATGTTCGCGGACGTGTGGGTGCTGGTGACACGTGTCACCGGGCTGGTGGCGCGCGTGTTGTTCGGGGATGCGCTGTTGCGGCGGCGGGGGTTGCCTCCGCTGACACCGGTGGCGAGCGTGCCGACGGCGAACGCGGCCGCCTCCTAGCCCGCGGCCCGATTCACGGCTGCCCGGCGAAGTGCAACCGCATGCGCGCGGACACGCCCCAGGTGTTGGGATCGCCGTACGCGCCCGTGATGTCGAGGTTTCCGATCTCCCCGACCGGCAGCGTGGGCGACAGGAACACCCCCATCCCCGACACGCCGCCACGGAGCCGGAGCGGCTCCCATTGGTTGCCGTACCGCGGGAACGCGATGCCCACGCCGAGCTCGAGGAGCGGCCCGGGGAGGGGCGCCGGGGACACGTCGAACAGGTTGGCATCGACGAAGAACATGTCACGCGGCCCGATCCGCAGCGTGGCCGTCGGCAGCACCGGCGTGCCCGTGATCGTGTCCTCGCGCATCGGTGCACCCGCGATGACGCCCACGCTGCCGCCCGCCCAGCGGTGCTCGAGCCCGACGGAGCCGCGCACCGCTCCGCTCGGCGTCACCCCCGGTTCGTTCGCGATACCCGAGAACGCGGCGTAGCCGCCGCCCGACACCGTCAGGTTCGTCTGGGCGCTGATCGGCGTGGTGTAGCGGTAGGTGGCGCCGAGGTCCCCGTACTGGCGCACCCCGGCGCACGTCTGGAACTGGCCGCCGCCGACGCCGAACTCGACCGTGTGCCGCTCCGAGAGGGCCTGCCCACCCGCGCCGCCCGGCGTCGGCTCCGGCAACGGGAGCTCCTCCACCTCGTCCGCCGCCACCAGCAGCGCGATGATGCCGACGAGCCAGGCGTGCCGCACCCGCCCGGGCCGTCGGCGCACCAGCCACGTCGTGAGCGTCACGAGCAGGAGCGTCAGGAGCGGCACCGCGGCCAGTAGCTCGAAGAGGGCGAGGATCACGGTGTGCTTCCTGGGACGGGGGGCGAGCCCCCCGTAACGCCCCCCGGAGCCGCGTAGCGTTCGACGTTCCCCGGTTCGTCAGAGCCCCTGCCCGAGGAACACCCAGACCGCGCCGGCGTTCGCCGCGACCGTGTCGTCGCCCGACCCGCCCACGACGAGATCCCCGAGGCCGTCCCCGTCGAGATCCCCGATGGCGAGCGCCGTCCCGAGGCCCACGCCGGAGGCCCCGGCGACCTCCCGCCACTCGCCCGCGGTGAACGCCGCGCCCACGGGACCGTAGTAGAACGCCACCTCGCCCATGCCCGAGTCGTAGCCGAGCGCGAGGTCGTCCACACCGTCGCCGTCGAGGTCACCGCCCGCGATGGCCGTGGCATATCTTCCGGTGTCGATGTGGTTCGACATCACGCCGCTCGCGGCCCCGCCGAAGAAGCGCGCGACGGAGGTGACCCCCGCGCCGATCACGAAGTCGGTGTACCCGTCGTCGTTTGGATCGCCGACCGTCCCCGCCGTCTCCCCGATGTCGCTCCGCCCGGTGTAGAACCCGTCGGACAGGGCCGCCACGCTCCCCGACGCCACCAGGGGGCCCAGGAACAGGTAGGCGCTCTCCTCGGAGGGGGCGCCGACGACGAGGTCGCCCACACCGTCCCCGTCGACATCGCCGAGCGCGACGGAGGTGCCGAGGTACGCGCTGCCGGTCGACGCGGTGAGGCTCAACGGCGCGCCCCCGGTGTACACCTGGACGCTCCCCCAACTGTCCCCCGGGCAGCCCACCACCCAATCCGGCGCGCCGTCTCCCGACAGGTCCTCCCCACCCGCCACGGATGTACCACATTCGTCGTGACCGCCGACGCCCGTGGCGAACGAGGTGGCATCGACGCGGAACGTGCTTCCTCCGCTGAAGACGGCGTAGGCGCCCACCTCGCCGCCGTAGCCCGGGGCCCCGCCCACCCAGTCGTCGGTGCCGTCGCCATCGAGGTCCCCGATACGCGCCACCGCGGCGCCGAACCGGGCGTCGGCGTAGGTCGAGGTGGTGCCGATGCGCGCCACGCCGAAGGCGCTCGCCGCCCCCACGGTGCCGAGCGTGTGGGTGGTGAAGGCGGTCACCTCGCCGACGTTCGCCGTGGACTCGTCGCCGTAGTCGGCGCCCACGAGGAGATCGAGATCGCCGTCGCCGTCGATGTCCAGCAGCGCCACGCTCGCGCCCGACTGCTCGTCCGAGGCTCCGGCCTGGTACACGATGTCGGCGTCCGACAGGCCCAGGTCCCCCAACCGGCAGGGCGCGCTGCTCGTGTCACAGTTGTTGTCGACGCCGTCGTTACACACCTCGGCCGCGTCCGGGTTCACCGCGGCGTCGTCGTCGTCGCAATCGGTGGCATCCGCGGCGGCGCCGGCCCCGGACGGTCGCGTGCACGCCGTCGTGGTGTGCGTCGCGCCCACGTGCGCATCCCCGTCCTGGTCGAGGTACCAGAGGGTGGCGCTGGCGGGGTCGAGGGAGGCGTCGGCGTCGTCCACCGCGGCGTCGCAGTCGTTGTCCACGCGGTCGCACACCTCGGTGGCGTCGGGATGGACCGCGGGGTCGAGATCGTCGCAGTCGCGATCGTCCGCCACGGTGCCCGCCGGCTGGGTGACGCTCACCTGCTCGGTCGCGGGATCGCCGTAGCCATCCCCGTCCACGTCGGCGTACCAACTGGTGCCCAGCTCGGTGTCGGTGTCGGTGTCGGTGTCGGTGTCGGTGTCGGTGTCACCGCTGTCACCCGCCGGGAGGTCCTTGTCGTCCGTCGGGTCGCCCCCGGCGCAGCCGAGGACCCAGACGAGTGACAGGGCGGGGAAGGAGCGTCGCATGCGCAGGCCTCCGATGGCCGGGGCGGAACCGTACCCGGAAACGACCGGCGATGTCGCGGGCGGTGTGACCGTGCCCTCACCGCCCGGCGGAACCCCGAGGCCGGCGCCGCCGCGCGAGCGTCAGGAGGCCCGACAGCCCCCACACAGGCGCCCACCCCACACCCGCCCCCGGTGCGGTCGAGCACCCGAACCAACCCTCCGGCACCTCGGCCACGCCGTCGCAGTCCCCGTCGTGACCGTCGATTGCCTCGCGCGCGCCGGGGAACGTGTGGGCGTCGCCGTCGTCGCAGTCACCCTCGCGCTCGGTCCAGCCGTCGCGGTCGTCGTCCCAAGCCTCGGTCTCGTCGTCGGAGAGGGTGTCACAATCCTGGTCGCGAGCGTCCACGATCTCCACGGCGCCGGGGTACACCGCGGGGTCGCCGTCGTGGCAGTCGCCAGCGTCCTCGGTCCAGCCGTCCTGGTCGTCGTCGAACGCGCGCGTGCCCTGGTCGATGATCCCGTCGCAGTCGTCGTCGGCGCCGTCCGCCACCTCGATCGCACCGGGGAAGCGCCCCGGCGCGGCGTCGTCGCAGTCGCCGTCCCGCTCGGTCCAGCCGTCGTGATCGTCGTCGTACACGTCGGTGGTGTCGTCCGCGAGCCCATTGCAGTCCTCGTCGCGCGCGTCGGCCACCTCGGGCGCGCCGGGAAAGACATCGGGCGCGGTGTCGTCGCAGTCGCCGTCGTGCTCGATCCACCCGTCGCCGTCGTCGTCGAAGGCCGGGGTGCGGTCGTCCACGAGCGCGTTGCAGTCGTCGTCGCGGCCGTCCTCCAGCTCGAACGTGCCAGGAAACACCAGCCGCGCCGCGTCGTCGCAGTCGCCCGCCACCTCGGTCCACCCGTCGCCGTCGTCGTCCACGAGCACGGTGCCCTCGTCGGCGCGGCCGTCGCAATCGTCGTCGCGCCCGTTCGGGAGCTCGCCCGCGCCGGGGAACATGGTCGCGGCGGTGTCGTCGCAATCTCCCGCGCGCTCCGAGACGCCGTCGCCGTCGTCGTCGTAGGCCTCCGTTCCCTCGTCCACCAGCCCATCGCAGTCCTCGTCCCGCCCGTCGGCGCGCTCCGGCGCGGCGGGGAAGCGCAACGTGTCGGCGTCGTCGCAGTCCCCCGCCCGCTCGGTCCAACCGTCGCCGTCGTCGTCGTGACCGGGCGTGCCGTCGTCCACCACGAAGTCGCAGTCCTCGTCGACGTCGTCCTCGGTCTCGACCGCGCCGGGGTGGCGCGAGGCGTCGGTGTCCGCGCAGTCGCCGTCACAGGTGCGGTAGCCGTCGGCGTCGGTGTCGTAGCCTTCGTCGGTGCCGTCCTCGCAGTTGTCGTCGATGGCGTTGCAGAGCTCGAAGGCGCCGGGGTGGATGGCGGCGTCCTCGTCGTCACAGTCGCCCTCGTTGGTCGTCCACCCGTCGCCGTCGAGGTCGCCGCAGTGCTTGCCCTCGGGCCAGTCCGTCGGGTCGTAGACGACGCCGAGGTGGTTCGCGACGGTGCGGGGCGTGCCATCGGAGGGGTTGTTCACCGTGCCGTACGCGTCGAGCCACAGCGTGCTCGACCCGCCGCCGTCGAGGTTGGTCGCGTCCCAGGCGCCCAGATCCCGCATCAGGTCGCGCAACTCGGCCACGGTGGCCCCGACGCTCGACGAGGAGCGCCCGTCCACGACGACGAGGATCAGCGTCTCGCCGTCCTCCGTGATGCCCGCGGCGCTGCGGGGGTGGCGCTCGTCCCACACCGACGAGGTGTCGACCCCGGACTCCAGGAGCCCCGGGTGGCCGCTCACGGCGTCCTCGATCCACGTGCTCGTGGAGACGGTGACCCCCTGGCGGATCACGTCCGCGCGGCCCTCGCCGAACGCGACGATCGCCGAGGAGGAGTCGTCGGCGGTGTCCGACCACGCCGCCCCGTTGCCCACCGAGAGCCCGCTGGTCGAGTAGTCGGCGTAGGAGAAGAAGTCCCCGTTGATCGCGGCGACCGCGCCGACATCGCTCGCGAACGAGGGCACGCTCTGGCGCCGCTCGCCGCTGGTGGTGGCGCGGATCGCGATGCCGGGCTCGCAGAGATCGACGTAGACCGCGTGGATCTGCATCCCCGACGAGGTCCGGTACAGGTAGCGGAGCCCCGGGCCGGGCGTGTACCAGGTGTCACCCGCATGAGCGGGGAGCGCGAGCGCGAGGGACAGGAGCGCGAGCATCGCAGGAGCGGACAGCAAGGAGCATGCCAGCGAACTGCAGGCCTGGAAGCCCGTTCCCGGACGAGGTGGGACGAGGAGGCCCCGGGCGGGTGCGGCAGGCGGGGGTCACGGTGCTGTTCACGAGCGCCGCCGTCATCATCCGCGGAACCTTGCCTACCCGCCCACGTACACGTCCACCACCCACTCGTCCGAAAGCCCCAAATGCTCCCGAAGCAGGTGCGCGCGGCGCTGCAGGGCTCGCTCGTACCGCAGGGCTGGGACCGTGACATGGCCCTCGACCTCGGCGCCACGACACACCGTGGCGCCGATGCCCGCGGCGGGCCGGGGGACACCGGGGGGCAGGGCGCCGCCCTCCGGGGCGGGGTGTGGCACGCGGTCGGCGGTAACGGGGGGGCGGAGCCGCGCGAACAAGAGGTGCAGGCCGGGGAGCACCGCGACGAGGCGCAGGATGTGGTCCTTGCGGCCGAAGCCCTCCTCCGCGAGGAGATCCAGCTTCAGGGCCTCGACCACGCGGTCGTCCAGCCCAGCGTCCCACGCGAGGACCTTCTCGCGGAGGGCCGCGACGCCGAACACGAGGCGGTGGCGGATGCTGGCGCCCAGCGTGGCGGCGATGTCGGGGCCGAACGTGAAGCACGCGTCGAACACCTCGCGGCCACGTCGGCGCGCGGCGGGGAGATCGGGGGGATTCGGCGCCTCGACGGCGATGAACTGGCCGTTGGGGAAGTCGGTGTAGACGCTCGGCGCCTCGACCTGGGTGCGGTGGCCGCACTCGGGGCACGTGTACACCTGGAAGCGGCCCTCCCGGATGTCGGCCTTGACCATGGGCAGGCGGCTGATGTGGATCCCCTTGAGCAGCGCGATCGACCCCGGCGCCGCGCACGCCGGGCAGGCCAGGCGGTACGGATACCAGGTGCTCATGGTGTCAGCGGGGTCCAGCTCCAGGTCCCGCCGTCGGGGCGGCCCTCGATGACGAGGTGGGAGACCTGGCTGCCCGGTTGGAACAGGTACCACGCATCCAACGTGGCTTGGGTCCCCGCCCCCGTCACGGCGGGGGCGGTGACACGCGCGGCGACTCCGGGCTTCTTCGCGTCGAGGGAGCTCACCGTGGGGCTCCCGGGGGTCAGGAGCGAGGCGGTGCCGTGCAACCAGGCGACCGCGCGCGCGACCTGATCGGGCGTGCCGGCGCGCAGAAAGGTCGCCCAGTCCCCGCTCCCGTCCTTGGTCACGAGCGTGAGCGGCGAGACCGCGGCTTCGTGACGCTTGCCACGCTCGGTCTTCACGGAGAAGAACTGGAACCCGCCCATCGCGAGCGCCGCGCTCTCCTCGCCCGTCGCGCCGGGGGCCTTGGTTGCGAGCCAGGAGGTATAGCGTTCCTGCGGTGACATGAGGGTGGGCGGCTCCGCGGCGAGGGTGACAGGGTTGGGCGCAAGGCAGCCCACGAGCAAGACGATCACGGGGTACCCGCCGCCGCGGCCGGCGGGGCCGCGCCAACACCCGCGCCCGCGGCCGGCGGTGTGTAGGGCTGGTGGTCGATCACGGTGTCGTTGAAGAACGCCTTGGTGTCGTCGTCCAGGCCGCCACCCCACTTCGTGCGGTCGGTGTACCCGGCGGGGTCCTCGAAGAACTCGGCGTACGCGTCCGCGAAGAGCTCGAAGTGGGACATCGAGGCGTAGTCCTCCGTGAGGTCGACGATCGCCTCGGCCTCGGCGCTCATGTAGTAGGGCGTCCGGTACCAGTAGTTGAGGAAGTACTTCCCCTTCGGGCCCGACTGCCAGTTTCCGTGGTTGGTGTACCAATTCCCGACCGACTGGTCGACGGCGTTGCGGACATCGCCGGGCATGGCGTTCCACATCTGCTCGTCGCCCGCCGTAGCAGGATCGTACACGGTGGGGCGGGCGGGGTCCCAGGCCTCGCCGCCGCCGTTGAACGCCAGTAGCATGTCGATCACGCGCTGCTGCTCGGCTGCGCCGAACGTCTGCGTGGCGCCCGCGGCGTCCGTGTATTCGGCGGGGAAGCCGCCGAGATCGTTCACCCAGGAGCGGAACCCGGCGTCATCCGCCGAGTAGTACCACATCTTCACGCCGTCCCTCAGCCAACTGTCGACCTGCGCCTTGAGCGGGCCGTCGTGCACCGTGTGCCCGATCTCATGCCGCACGGTGTGTTGGAGCTCCGCCACGTCGGGCTGATCCTCGCCGAGCTCGATGTAGTCTCCGCCCTGGAGCCCGCCGCCGCCGGACGTGGCGTTGAACACCTCGAGCACGGTGTTGTCACTGACATCCTGGTCCGGCAGCACGTCCAACTGCTGCCAGACGGAGCGGATGTTCACGAGCGTCCACGTGCCGGTGTCGTTCTCGATGCGCGTGTTGAAGCGGATGCGGAAGAGCTCCATCGCGTGGGCGTCGGTGGGCGTGCCCGCCGAAACGAGGCGGTCGAGCGCCGCCCGTTCGGGCGCCCCCAGCGCGCTGCCGACCGGGAGCCCCGTGGTCAGCGCGGCCCAGCCCGGCCCGTAGGCCTCCAGGCACGAGAGCGCCGCGGCCACCACGCCGTCCGCCCGGGTGGCGCCCGCCATCACGTCGAGCAGGCGAGTGGCGTCGAGCGCCACGTCCACCAGGGCGAGCAGGATCGGGCTGCTCTTCGCGGCGAAGGTGCGGTTGAAGAGGTCCGCCCAACCGATGAATTCGAGCACCTCGGGCATCGGGGCGCCCGCCACCATCGTGCGCCACGAGGCATCGGCGACGTCCTCGGTCTCCCCCGCCTGCTCGATCCACCACGCCTTCCACTTCAGGGGCAGGTGCAGCGCGTTGACCGCGACGACGATCTCGTCCTGGTCGAGCGCGCCCGCGAGGTTCTGCATCAGCGTCGTGTCCGCCGCCGCGGCGGCCTGCTCGGCGGGGGTGAGCAGCGCGACCAGGCGCAGGCACTCCTCCTCGTCGACGTTGCCGATGACACTACCCGCCGCCGCCGTGCGTAGGGCGTCCAGATTGGTGGACGCCACCGCCAGTGCCGCGGGCCCCACGCCAGGCCCGGCCGCGGCCGGCGGACTCGCGGGCGCCGTGGCTCCCGTGGCCGGCCGGAGCTGCATCTGGGCCTGCGCCGCGGCGTTGCCGGCCCCGCTCCCGGAGGTACCCGGCCCCTGGGCCTGCGGCGCCGGCGACACGACGGGGGAAACACTCTCGCGCTGCTGACTCGGCATGCGTGACCCTCTGCCTTCCCGGATGCTAATCCGGCGGCCGCCCGCCTGGCTGGTGCCAATCGAAGATGTGCGCCGCTCGCTCCCGGGCCCGCCCCGCGCCCCGCGCCCCGCCCCGCGATAGCCGCCTTCGATGGTCCCCTCCCGCCCCTCGCAGACCGCCGAAGCCGTCTGCTTCATGCGCGCCACCGAGCAGGCCCGCCCCCAGGCGGCGCGGATCCTCGACGATCCGTACGCCGCCGCGTTCCTCGGCCCGCTCTCCCGCGCCGCGCTCGGCCTCGGCCGCCGCTCGCCGTTGGCCGTCGGGGCGGGTGTCGTTCCCCAGCTCACCACCTACATCCTCTGCCGCCACCGCCTCATCGACGATGCGCTCGTCGCCGCGCTCGCCCGCGCCGAGGACCGCGTCGAACAGGTGGTCGTGCTCGGCGCCGGCTACGACGCCCGGGCGTGGCGGTTCGCGGACGCGCTGGCCGGCCGGCCGGTGTTCGAGGTCGACTTCCCGGCGACCCAGGCGCGCAAGGAGCGCATCCTGCGCGGGCTCGACCTCCCCGAGGTCGACGTGCGGCGGGTCCCCATCGACTTCCAGGTGGACGCGTTGGGTGCCGTGCTCGCGAAAGCGGGCTTCGTGCCGGGTCGCCCGACGTTCTTCGTTTGGGAGGGCGTCTCGATGTACCTCCGCCGCGAGGCCGTCGTCGGCACGTTGGAGACCCTCCACGCGCTCGGCGGGCCAGGCTCGACGCTCGCGATGGACTTCTGGTTCGTCCTCGACGATCCCGGGATGACCGCCACGTTCCACCGTGCCACCGCCAGCCTGCTCTCCCTGCTCGGCGAGCCCATCACCTTCGCACTCCACCCCGAGGAAGCGCCCCACTTCTGCGCCCGCCACGGCTGGCAGGTGCGCGATCTGGCCGACGCCGCCGAGCTCGCCCGCCGCTACGTCCGCGACGGGCGCCGCGTGTACCCGGCAAACGCCGTGCTGATCGCTACGCCTTCTTCGACCGCGGCTTCACCGACCACGTGAACGTGAAGCGGCTGACCTCCGTGCCGTCCGCGAGCGCCCCCACCGTCTCCAACGTGAACGCCCGGGCCTCGCCCGTCGCCGCGGCCTCGCGCACCGCCGCGAACACCGCGGGGCCGCCGGTGCACACGAAGGTGGTCGTCCCCGTGGCCTTCTTGCCGAAGGTGGCGGACATGTTGACGATCAAGGTCGAGAACGGGGCGTCGTTCGTGGCGAGCAGGACCAGGGCCCCCGTCGAGAGCTCCGCCGCCATCGCGAGCGCCGCGAAGTACGTGGACTTGAACGGGTTCTGGCTACGCCAGCCGTAGGGCACCGTGGTCGCGCACCGATCCGCGGAGATCTCGCGGAGGCCCACGCCAGCGAAGAGCGCCGCGGGGAGCTTCGCCAGCATCCAGCCGCGGAAGAGCATGGGGTTGGTGATCTTGCGGGCCATGGCCGCCTGGCCCTCGGAGAGGCTGGGCGCGGCGACGGACGCGGAGGGGCTCGACTCGGAGTGGCTCATCGGCGGCTTCTATCGCCTCCTCCGTTTCGCGGCGGCCTTGCCCGGTTGGCCCTCGTGGATAGTCCCGGCCCCGCATGCCCGCCGACCTCCGCACCACCCTCGTCCAGGAAGCGAGCCGACTCGGCTTCGGGCGGGTGCGCGTGGCCCGAGCGGGGCCCCCGCCGACCTTCGACCGGTACGACGCCTTCCTCGCCGCCGGCTACCACGCCGAGATGCGCTGGCTCGAAGCGAGCCGCGACAAGCGCTCCGACGCCCGCCAGATGCTCCCCGAGGCGCGGAGCGTCGTGGTCCTCGCGATGGACTACGCGCGGCCGGGCCCCCCCGATCCCGGCGGCCTGACCGGGCGCGTGGCGAGCTACGCGTGGGGCCGCGACTACCACTCGCTCATCGGGCTACGAGTCCGCCACTTGCGACGCGCGCTCGAGGCCGCCTTCCCCGGCCTCCTCACCTGGGGCGCCGTCGACTCCGCCCCCTCGTGGGAGCGCGGCTGGGCCGAGGCCGCCGGCATGGGCTTCAACGGGAAGAACGGCCTCGCCATCGTCCCCAGCGAGGGCAGCTACTTCTTCCTCGCGACGATCCTGCTGTCCGAGGAGCTGACGCCCGACGCGCCGGTCCCCGAGCGGTGCGGCCGTTGCCGGCGTTGCGTCGACGCTTGCCCGACGGCGGCGCTGCTGGAGACCGGCGGCATGGACGCTTCGCGCTGCATCTCCTACCTCACCATCGAGCACGATGGCCCGATCCCCGAGGTACTCCGCCCACAGATGGGCCGATGGGTCTTCGGCTGCGACGACTGCCAGACCGTCTGCCCCCACCAGCACCCCGCGCGCGGCCCGGTCCCCGAGGACTTCGCGCCGCGCCGCGCCTGGCTCCCCCTCCCCGCGATCCTGGAGGCCACCGACCAGGCCCTCCTCGACACGTTCGAGGGCTCCCCGCTCCGCCGCGCCGCCCCGCGCCGCATCCGTCGCAGCGCCTGCGTGGTGCTCGGAAACATCGGCGATCCCCGCGGGCGCACCGTGCTGGAGCGGGTCCGCGACGGTGGGGACGCCATGCTGGCCGAGCACGCCGAATGGGCGCTGGGACGGCTTGGGACCTAGGGTTTTTGGGGGCGGGGCTCTGCCCCGCAACGCCCCGCCAGGGGGCCGGGGGCCCCCTGGACCCCCCGACACGCGTGCCGTCGAACATGGACGAGATCGAGACCATCGTCACCCGACGGGGCGGCGCCGCGCCCGCGAGGCGATAGACCGCCCGGAGCGATACGGGCTCGGCGTACGTGGCGTCCCCGTCGCGTCCGGCGGTCGACTCGCGGCGACAAGCCGCACGCTGTGACTAGGAGAGAGGGTGCAAACCGTGGAGGAACAGGCGTGAGCGGCGAGAAGCGCATCGCCGTCGTCGACATCGGGTCGAACACCGCGAACCTCGCGATCTTCGTCGTGGATTCCCAGGGCGCGATCGCCTGCGTCGCCGAGCGCGACCAGCCGCTCCAGCTCCTCCGCCGCATCGGGCCGGACGGGCACCTCCCCGCGGCGGCAATCGCCGCCACGATGCAGCTCCTGCGTGACTTCGTGCACCAGGCGAACTCGCTCGACTCCGACGCCATCGAGCTCATCTCCACGAGCGCCGTACGGGATGCCCCGAACAGCGGCGAGCTCGTGGCGCGCGTGCAGTCCGAGCTGGGGCTCACCCTCCGCGTGCTCGACGGCGCCGCGGAGGCCCGCACCGCCGTGGTCGGCGTGGTCAACACGCTCCCGCTCATCGACGGCTTCGTCATCGACCTCGGCGGCGGCAGCCTCCAGATCACGGAGGTCGAGAACCGCCGCGCCGCGCGCGTCGCGAGCCTCCCCCTCGGCGCGCTCCGCATGACCGACCAGTTCGTCCGCACCGACCCGCCGGACGGCTCGACGGTGAACGTGCTGCGCCGGCACGTCCAGCGCACGCTGGAGACCCTCCCGTGGCTCAAGAACGCCGGCGGGCACGTGGTGGGCGTGGGCGGCACGATCCGCACGCTCGCCAAGATGTCCCGCCGGGCCGCCGAGTGGCCGATCCCGCACGGCCACGGCTATCGCCTCACGGCGGACGACATCGAGTCCTCCTGGGAGCTCGTGAGCCGCGCCGACGCCTCGCGTCGCCGCGACATCCCCGGCCTGCCCGCGCACCGGGTCGACCTCGTGATCGCCGGCGCGCTCGTGGTGAAGCAGCTCCTCCGCACCGGCGGCTTCGACGCGATGGAGGTCTCCTCCTCCGGCGTGCGCGAGGGCGCCGCACTCATGCTCCAGCTCGGTCCCGACGCCCGCGTCGCCGACATCCGCGAGGCCGGCCTGCGCGGCCGCTTCGGGGGCACCGCGGAGGATCTCGCCTGGGCACGCCAGGCCCGCACCACCGCGGAGGGCCTCTTCGACGCCCTCGCCGGCCCGTTGGGGCTCGACCCCACGCTCCGCGACACGTTCGCGGTGGCGGCGCGGCTCCGCGCGTTGTGGGAGCGCCGCGCGCCCGTGCCCGGCCCGCTCTCGGCGCTGCTCGAGCGGCCCATCCAGGGCTTCTTCCAACGCGAGGTGCTCGCCGTGGCGGACCTCGTGTCGCCCGTCCCGCGCCTCCGCATCGACCTCGGGATCCGCGCCCGCCTCGCCGTCCTGCTCGACCTCGTCTCGCTGGCGCACGGCCGCCCGATGCGCTGCGTGGTCGACGCCGACAGCGTGCGCGTCGCGGTGGACGGGCGGGTCCAGGCCGAGATCATCGAGCGCTTCGGCCGCGCGTTCGGCCGCCCGCTCTCGGTCGGCCCCTACGCCTCGGGCGGCGCCCCCTCCGCGACGGCGTAGCGGCCTACGCGACGGCAGAGCGGCCTATGCGTCAGCGCTCCGGCTGGTCACGGCGAGCGCGTACGCGGACACGATGAGGCGCTCCTGCGCGCGCACGGTCTCCGGCTCGGTGGGATGGCGCATGTGCTGCCCGTCCGACGTGAGGATGCGCGCCTTGGCGTTGTCCGCGAGCTGGACGAGCAGGATCTCCTCCAGCTTCTGCTGGAGCGCCGGCACGAGCACCGGGAACGTGGTCTCCACGCGGCCGTCGAGGTTGCGGCCCATCCAGTCCGCGCTGGAGAGGAAGTACTCCGGCACGCCGCCGTTCCCGAAGTAGAGGATCCGGGCGTGCTCCAGGAAGCGGTCCACGATGCTGACGACGCGGATGTTCTCGGAGAGGCCGGGCACGCCGGGGCGGAGGCAGCAGATGCCGCGCACGACGAGGTCGATGGACACGCCGGCGCAGCTCGCGGCGTACAGCTCCTGGATGAGCTCCAGATCCGCCAGCGCGTTGAGCTTGCAGCGGATCCGAGCCGGCCGGCCGGCGCGTGCATGCTCGGCCTCGCGACGGATCCGCCCCACCAGGAAGCGGCGCAGGCCGTCGGGCGCGAGCACGAGGTGGTTCAGGGGCGGGGTCCGCACGTAGCCGGTGAGCAGGTTGAAGAGGTGGGTGAGATCCTCTCCGAAGCTCTCCTGGGCGGTGAAGAGGCTCACGTCCGTGTAGATCTTGGCCGTCTGGTGGTTGTAGTTGCCGGTCGCGAGGTGGCAGTAGCGCCGCAGGTTGTCCCCCTCGCGGCGCACGACGAGCGCGGCCTTGCAGTGGGTCTTCTTGCCGACGATGCCGTACACGACGTGCGCGCCGGTGGCCTCCAGGCGCCGCGCCCAGGCGATGTTGGCCTCCTCGGAGAACCGCGCGCGGAGCTCGACGAGGACCGCGACCTCCTTGCCGTTCCGGGCCGCCGCGAGCAGGGCCTTGGCGATCGGTGAGTCCCCGCTCACGCGGTACAGCGTCATCTTGATCGCGAGGACGTCGGGATCCTCGGCGGCGGTCTGGATGAAGCGGTGGACGTACTCGAAGTCCTGGTACGGGTGGTGCACCAGGATGTCGCCCTGACGGATGGCCGCAAACGGGTCGCGCGCGCGCTCGAACTCCGGCACGGGCTGCGGGACGAACGGCGGGTCCTTCAGGCGCGGCAGGTCGATCTGCGCGACGAGCTGGGCGAGGTCGGTCAGCGCGGTCATGCCGTCGACCGGGTAGAGGTCGACGGGGTCGAGCTCCAGCTCGGAGACGAGCATGTCGAGCTGCGCCTGGGGTAGCCCCCGCTCGTACTGCAGCCGGATGGCCGCGCCCATGCGCCGGTTCCGCACGGCTTCTTCGATGGTGGAGATGAGGTCGTCCGCGCCCTCCTCCTGCAGCTCGAAGTCGAGCTCGGCGTCCCGCGTGACGCGGATGGCCCGGCAGGACATCACCCGGAAGCCGATGAACAGGCGATCCAGGTGCATGCGGATCACGTCCTCGATGAGGACGAAGTCGAAGCTCCCCTCCGCGGACGGAACCCGGATGAAGCGCGGCAGCCCGCCCGCGGGCATGTGGATGATGCACTGCGTGGCGGCGGGGATCGCGCCGTCTTCCAGCGGCTCGAGCTGCACCATCAGGCACAACGCGCGGTTCGCGATCCACGGGAACGGGTGCGCGGGATCGACGGCCATTGGCGTGAGCACCGGCAGGATGCGGCGCCGGAAGGTGGTCTCCAGGAAGGCGAGCTGGGCGTCGTCGAGGTCCCGCTGGCGGAGGAGGCGGATGCCCTCGCTCGCCAGGGCGGGCAGCAGGATGTCCCGGAGGAGCCCATGCTGGACGGTCACGAGGTCCCGCGTGCGGGCCGCGATCGCGTCGAGCACCTTGTGCGGCGTGAGCCCGTCCGGCCCGGAGGTGGTCACGCCGGCGTCGATCTGGCGCCAGATCCCGGCGTACCGGACCATGAAGAACTCATCGAGGTTCGAGCTGAAGATCGCCAGGAATCGGACCCGTTCCAGCAGGGGTACGGTCGGATCCTGCGCTTCTTCAAGAACCCGGGCGTTGAAAGCGAGCCAACTGAGCTCTCGGTTCACCAGGCTGGGGGTGCGGGACCCGGTCGGGAGAGGGGATCGCTCGGAATCCAAGGACGCTCCGGCGTTTGTCGCAGAGGGGGCCGAACAGGGTAATTCGAAGGGCGGTTGAGTAGCCACCTGGCACGCGATCGTCACCGAGCCCCCCGCGAACTCGTCACCCACGCGGGCCTTGACTGTCACGTGGCGCGTGCATCCTTGGTCCATGTTCACGAACACGGTCCCCGGGGCACCCCAGTGCGGTGCCGCGCCGCTCGAATGGATCCAGGGGCACGACCACGAATGGGAGCTCCGCGACGGGGGGCGGGCCTATGCGCGCCTCGCGCCCGGCGCGCGAGCCTGGGCGGCCACCGCCGCGGAAGGCGCCTGGACGGTGCAGCAGGTCGGCTTCCACCGCCCGCGGATCGTCGTCCGGCCCATGGGCGCCCTCGCCGAGGTGGCGCACTTCCAGCACGACTGGCACGGCCACGGCACGCTCTGCATCGCGAGCGGCCCCTGCTACGAGCTCGACCGCACCGGTCCCGGTGGGCTCGTCGTACGCACGTCCGACGGCACGTCCATCGCCCGGATCGCCTGGAGCCCCCGGCAGGACGCACGCGCCGCGCGGGTCCACCTCGACGCGCTGGACGCGACCGGGCGCTTCGGGCTCCTGCTGCTCCTCGTCGGCGCCTACCTGCTCATCAGCGACCTCCACGATCCCTCGCGCCCCCTCACGGTCGGCGCGCGGCCCGGCCCAACGGTGCGCTCCTGGTTCGCATGAGCCCCCGGAGCCGCCCTACGCCTCCGCCGCCACGGCCCCGCTCACCTCCGCGAGCAGGGTGAGCACGGCCTCTTCGACCATGCCGGCCCGCAGGAGCGGGTTGTCCTCGGCGAGGAACCGTTGCCGGGCGTCATTCGTGCGCAGGACCACGGAGGCCACCGCCTCGGGCACGCGCGCGGGAGGCAACGAGCGGAGCGCGCGAGCGACGCCCTCCCCGACCTCGCCCATCCGCCCCACGAGCGGCGTGAAGAGGCTGCGCACACGGTCCCCCTCGGCGGAGAGCTCCGCGGGGTTGATGGTGGCGTCCTCGAGGAGCTGCGCGTGGGCCACGCGGTACACGAGCCCGGACGCGGACTCCGTCAGGATCCGGATCCGGCCCACGGGCTGTACGAGCACGTTGTAGCGCCCGTCGGGCAGCTCCTGGTGGGCGCCGATGATGCCGACCCCGGCGTACGGCAGGATGCGGGGCGAGCCCGCGGTGTCCTCGGCGTCCTCCGGGTTGACCTGGCACACGGAGAGGGGCCGCTGGTCCCGCAGGCAGTCCGCCACGAGCTGGCGATAGCGGGGCTCGAACACGTGCAGCGGCAGGAGCGACCCCGGCAGGAGCACCGTCCCCGGAAGCGGGAAGAGCGGGAGGGCGCGGCACGCCTCCTGGAGTCGAGCGCGTTCCCAGCGTTCCAAAGGGGCCTCCCGGCGGGGCGGAGTGGATACACCTCACCTGAAGGGTAGGCTAGACACCGTGCTTCTGCATGTCCAACTTGATGGGTCGGAACGCGTCGTTGCCCTCACCGAGTTCGAGGAGATGGTGCGGGACGGCACCATCGGCCCCGAGACGCCCGTACGCGCCGACACACTGACGGGCGATCGCTGGATCCCGGCGAACGAGCTGGAGCTCTACAAGGGCCTCCGCGACTCGCCGGGGGTCCTCGTCCGGCAGGCGCTCACCAGCCCGGCGATCCCCTGGTTCACGGCGCTTCTCGTCGGGGTCGAGCTCCGCATCTTCGCGTGGAGCCAGGGCACGTCGGTGCAGGAGCGGCTCTGGGACCACTTCACGAAGTACACGCCGGCCATCATCGAGGGCGACGAGTACTGGCGGCTCTTCAGCTACGGCTTCCTCCACGGGGACCTCGGCCACATCGCGATGAACATGCTGTTCATCGCCTACCTCGGCATCGCGCTGGAGGGCGTCATCGGCTCGGTGAGCCTCGCGGTGCTGTTCGCCTCGAGCGTGTTCTGGGGCGGGGTCCTCTCGGCGCTCCTCATGCCGGGGAGCCACTCGGTGGGGGCCTCCGCCGGGGACTTCGGCTTCCTCGCCGCGGCCGCGGTGTTCGGCCTCCGCTACGCGGACCTCCTCCCCGCGCGCGCCCGGCCTCGCTTCGGCGTCGTCATCCTCGTGTACATGCTCTACCAGCTCGTCATGGGGCTCACGGCGGAGCGGGTCGACAACTGGGGGCATGTCGGCGGGCTGCTCGCCGGCGGGGCGCACATGGCGCTCTTGCGTCCGAACGTCGGGGCCCTCTGGCGGGCCCGCAACCTGCGCATCTCGTTCATCGTCGCGCTCCTCACCGGCGTCGGCGTCCTCGCGATGGCCCGCCTGCCGATCCCGCTCGTGCCGGTCGAGGAGGACGGGCTGGTCGCTTCGCGCCCGGTGTGGTGGGCAACCGGGTGGGCCGCGACCGGAGACCGCGCCTGGGTCTCCCCGGTGGACGGCGGTCAGCTCGTCGTGCGGACCGTTCACCACGAGACACCCATCTCCGTGGCGAGCGCCACGGAGAGCCTCCTGGACGCCTACCGCGAGGTCGACGCCGCGATCGTCACGCGCAACGACACGGTCGTGGAGCGCGACGGCGTGTCCGGGCGGCACCTCCGGCTCGCCTACGAGGCCGAGGGGTCGACCCGCCGCGTGGATGCCCTCGTCTACACTCGCGGCCGGTACGAGCACCGCGTCGTGTTCGACGTTCCCGAGCGGAGCGGACGCGTCGCCCGCCTCTGGGTGCGCCTCTTCGACGACGTGGTCCTGCCGCTTCCGGAGGAGGTCGCGCAGGCCGAGGCCGCGACGGGGGGCTGGCGCGGCATGCTGAAGCGGGCGGAGGGCGCCGCCGACATCGGGAACGTCACCGTCGCGCGCGCGGAGATCGACGCGGCCCGTCGCGCGGCGCCCGGCGAGACCGCGCCCGTGGAGGCCCTCCTGGCGCTCGCGGCGGCCTACCCCGACGAGGCCGTGCCGGCCCTCGCGGAAGAGGCGCTGACCACGTTCCCGGAGGACGGACGCATCCTGGAGGCCGCCGTGCGCGCGCTCGTCGCGGCGGGTCACCCCGATGACGCGCTGCGCCGCCTGGACGCGCGCGGCGCCGCCGCGCCGGGCGATCGCCGCGTGGCGCGGCTGCGCCGGGAGCTCTTCGAGGAGTAGTCCGCTGTCCGGCGGTCAGCCCGGGCCGCGCGGTCAGGGCGCGTTGCCCGCCACGGTGCAGCCGTACCCGAGGCCCTCGAGGCGCGCGCAGAGGTCGTCCGCGTCGCTCGTCGGGAGCGCGGGGTTGTTCGTGATCGAGGCCACGTCCGTCACGGTCACGAGGCCGTCGAGCGCGGAGAGGTCGGCGAGCACCCCGTTCCCGTCGATGGTCAGCGTCGCGATCTCGGTCAGGCCGTCGAGCCCGGCGAGCGTCGTGAGCGCGGCGTTGTCCTTGACCTGCACGTAGCTGCCGAGCCAGTACCCGCGCATTCCTTCGAGCCCCGAGAGGTCGACCAGCCGGTCGCAGTCCCGCACGGTGACCGAGGTGAAGGGCACGTCGGAGAGGACATCGAGGTCGACCAGGGCGTCGCAGTCGAGCACGTCGAGCGTGTCACCGGCGGCGAGGTTCTCCAGCCCGGCGAGGTCGGTGACGGTGAGCCCGGTGAGCGTGAGGCGCTCCACCGAGGCGATCCCGGCAAACGGCGCGAGATCGGGGGCGCCCACCTCGCCCAGGTAGAGGTTGCGGGCCACCGACGTGAGCCCGGAGAAGGCCGCGTAGGAGGACGCGGCGTTGCCGCCGACGGCGAGGCTCTCCACCGTGCGCAGGCCCGCGAAGACGGAGAGATCCGCGAGCGCCACGTTGTCGGTGACGCTCACCTCGCCGGCGTCCGCGCCGAGGGCGGACAGGGCGCCGATGTCCACCAGGCGGTCGTTGCCCTGGAGCGCCACATGGGTCACGTCGACCAGCGCGCTCAGCGGCGCGAGGGACTCGACAACATCGAGATCGTAGAGGCCGAGCGACCCGACGGTGGTGAGGGCGCCGAGGCCGTCCAGCGTCCCGAGGACCGGCAGGTCGGAGAAGACGAGCTCGTCCACCTCCACCAGCGCGCGCAGCCCGTCCACACCCTGCAGCGCCGGGAGGTTGGCGAGGGTGAGCTCCCGCGCCACGCGGAGCCCCCCGAGCCCCCCCACGCTGGGGATCGCCGAGTCGCTGATGTAGAGCTCGTCGATCGTGTCGATGCCGTCGAAGCCCACGAGATCCGGGAGCGCGTCGGCGTAGAAGATCTGCACCTGCTCCAGCGAGCCGGAGACGCCGCCGAGCGCCGAGACGTCGGCTAGCGCGGGCAGGGCCCAGAAGTCGATCCGGTCGACGCTGCGGAGCGCCTCGAGCCCCGCGAGCGACACCAGCTCGTCGTCGTTGCTGATGTCCAGGATGCGGGCGCGCTGGAGCCCGTCGAGCCCGGCGAGGGAGGTCATGTTCGTGTTCCAGATGGAGACGCGGCCCGTCACCTCGCACAGGCACTCGAGCCCGGCGAGGTCGGGGAGCGTGCGGCGCCCGACCAGGAGGTCGCCCTCGATGGACCCGTAGCTGTCGCAGAACCAGGACGGGTCGTCGTCCTCGATGGCGACGTCGCCGACGTGGACGGGCCCGGCGGCGCTGCAGTCGAAGGCGGCGCTCCCCGTGTCCGTGCTCCCCGTATCGGTGGCCCCGGTGTCGGTGTCGCCCGAGTCCGTGTCGTCGGGTGCGCCAGTGTCCTCGCTCGGGGGCTTCTCATCGTTGGGGTCGCGATCATCGACACAACCGAGCGCGAGGAGGAGCAGCATCCGAAGAGTCTACCTGCACCCTCCCTCGTTCACCACGCCTCTTTACGCGGGTGCGGCTCGCGCGGGTCGTCCGTCTGCTACTTGCACCACGTGACCGTGTAGCTGCCCGACCCGCTCGTCGCGTACACCTGCGTCCGGTAGGTGCCCGACGTGCCGGTGTAGGTGATGGCCTCCGTCGACGCGCTGGCCGTCGACGTCGCGACGTTCGACCAGGTGCGGCCCGACTTCTTCTGCAGGTACAGGTCGAAGTTGGCGGTGGCGGGCCCGGAGAGCGACACCGTCTGCCCGGTGACGGTCACGGAGGTGCCCGACGAGGCCGGCTGGTAGGCGCTCTTGCCGGCCCGCGCGAGCGAGCCCGTGTAGGTCGCGCTCGTGCAGGAGGGCGCCACGCCCACGCCCACGGCGGTCCAGGCGTCCCCGACGGAGGTGTACTGCTGGCTCGACGTGCCGTACAACGCCGCCGCCGCGCTCAACGTGGCGTCGCGGGCGCCACTGAAGCTCGTGCTCGACGTCATGTAGCTGGAGAGCGCGAGGTACCAGATGTCCGCGGCGTCGTCCGCGCCGATGGCGGTCACGACGGTGGTGGACTTGCCGCGGGGGTGCGAGCCGCCCTCGCTCATCAGGTAGAACGCCAGGTTCGCGACACCGGAGCCGTAATGCACGTCCACCGAGCCGATGGAGCTCGTGTAGTAGTCGCGGCTCACGCCGTCCGCCGCGGGGTCCGCCATGTAGCGCAGGGCGTCGCCGGCGCTGGCGGGGGTCCAGGTCTGCTCGCCGATGTCCCACGTGTCGGTGCTCTCGCCGAGCATCGAGCGCTCGACCATCGCGCCGAAGATGTCGGAGATGGCCTCGTTGAGGTGCCCGGGCTCGCCCGAGTACGTCAGGTTGGCCTCGTACTGCGTGACGCCGTGGGTGAACTCGTGGCCGCCGATGTCGAGCGTGGTGAGGGAGCCGGCGTTGACGCCGTCACCGTCGCCATACGTCATGTACAGGTTGGTGGGGCTCCAGGACGCGTTGACGTAGTTGGTCGAGTAGCTGGTCGTCGACGTGATGAAGTTGTACCCGTGGGAGGTGATGTAGGCGGGGCCGCCCGCACCGTCGATCCCGTTGCGCCCGTGCGTGACGGAGTAGTAGTCGTGCACCTTCTGCGAGACGTAGTGGGCCTCGTTCGCGTTGGTGTAGACCGCGCTCGAGCCGAGCATGGTCGTGGACGTGCTCGACACGTAGTAGAGGCCGCTGGTGGTGTTGTTCCAGGTGTAGGTGCCGAGCAGGTTGACGCTGTCTTCCAGGTAGTAGTTCGTGCCATCGGTGTAGCAGTCGAGCGACACGGTCCCGTAGAAGTTGGTCGCGCCGGAGCACGTGGCGGTCTGGAAGTTGTCGTACGACCAGACGACGGATCCGTCGTGCGCGTCGACGAAGTAGACGGGCATCGTGTCGTCCGGGCCGTAGCTCACCGCCTCGAGCTGAACGCGCCACGCGAGGTGATCCGCGCCATCCTGCCGGATGACCCACAGGTCCGCGATGGGCTCGTCCGTGAGCGTGCTCCAGCCGGTCGGCCAGGCGGCGACGGCGAGATCGACGGCCTCGTCCGCCGTGAAGTCCGGCGTCGAATCGACGACCACCTGCGCGAGGAGGCTGTCCGTGAAGCCCGCCACCGCGCCGGTGGGCGAGAGGTGGACGATGGCCTCGCCGCCCCAGACCGGCACGCCGCCGACGAGCTGTTGGACCTTCGTGTGGGCCATGGCGGTGGGGTCGACGTGCACCTTCAGGGTGCGCACCTCCGTGATCCCCTTGCCGATGGCGGGGCTCTCCGCGGCGTCGAGCAGGGCCGCGTAGGAGAGATCCTCGGCGAGGGCGAGCTCGTCCTCCGAGCCCTGGCCGAACACCGGGGCGTCGGCGGGGCCGCCGCCTTCCGTGGCACAAGCGGGGAGACCGAACGCGAGGATGAGGGAGAGGAGGCCGAGACGAGAATTCATGGGGTGCACCGTTGAGTTCGCGAATGTAGCGAGCCGCGTGCCCTATACACGAGTTCGAGCCATTACACAGCCATTACGCGCTCACGTCGGTCGGTTTCCGCGCGCCCCGGCAGATCGGGGGCTCGCCGGGGGCCCCGCCGGTGTGCAAGATGGCGCGGGGACCGGCGGAACCCCTGGTCGCCGCCTGACCCGGATCCCGTGTGGAGTCGCCTTGCACCTGTACTTGATCCGCCACGCAACCGCCGCGGACGCCCCCGCGGGGACCACGCCCGAGGGGCTCCCCGAGGGTATCGACGCCGCGGATGCCGACCGCCCGCTCACGCCCCGCGGGGCGCGCCGGTTCTGCGAGGTGGTCCGGGGGCTGGAACGGCTCGGCATCGGCTTCGACCGCGTCTACCACAGCCCCCTGCTCCGCGCGGTGCAGACCGCGGAGCTGCTGGACGGCCTCGTCACGGGCGAGACCATCGTGAGCACGCACCTCGCGGGCCCGCCGAGCGAGCTGTTCCTCACGTCGTTGGACGGGGATCGCGTGGCCGTCGTCGGGCACCAGCCGTGGCTCGGCGAGCTGCTCGGCATCCTGACGCTCGGCACCGTCGAGGCCGGGCGCGCGTTCACCTGGAAGAAGGGCGGCGTGGCCTGGCTGGAGGGCGAGCCCGCGCCCAACGGCATGACGGTCCGGGGCTTCTGGGCGCCCCGGATCCTGCGCGAGCGCTAGCCGGCCTGACTACCGGACGCCGTCGACCGGCAGGGCCAGGGGAAGCTCGTCCTCTGACGCGGGGGCGTCCGTCGCCTCGTACGGCGCGTCGTGCCAGCCGTCCTCGACACCCTCGGGCGGGGTCCACGCGTCGGGATCGGCGGCGCGGTACTCGGCCTCCGCCACCCAGTAGCCGTCGTTCCAGGCTTCGCCGTCGAACCACCCGGGCACCCACACGTACCCGGGGCGCGCCTCGGTGGGCTCCCAATAGCCGGCCTCGTACGTGCCGTCGCCGAGGTAGCGCGCGCTCACCCAGTCGTAGTTGCGCCGGGAGGCCGGGCGCCAGAAGCCCTCCACCCAACTCTCGCCGTCCCAGAAGCCGGCTTCCCAGATGAACCCGGCGGGGGGCGCGGTCGCCGGGCGCCAGTGCGCGGGGACGTAGCTGCCGTCGGAGCGATAGCCGCCGTCGACCCACACCCACTCGCCGTCCCGCCGCTGCTGGAGGCGCCAGTAGCCCTCGACGTAGGCGGGACCGACCCAGAAGCCGGGCACCCACGTCCACTGCGCGCCGTACCAGCTCGGCGCCACGCGGCTCGGCTCCCAATGCCCGGGCACCCAGTAGGGGCCCTCCCAATGCCCGGGCACCCACGCCCAACCCGCGCGCGACGGCGGCGCCCAGCCGGCCTCCCACGGCGACGGCGTGAAGTCGAACGACACGACCACCCACGTGGTGTGGACCCAACGGTAGTGCGGGTGCACCCACCAGTGCGTGTACCAGCTCCGATACCAATCGTGCGACGGCACGCGGTGCCCGGACGGCGCGTAGGCGCGGACGTGGCGGGGGTGCGGGTGCGCGTAGCGGTGGTCGGAGGTGTGGTAGGCGGGCCGGTGCGTGCGGGCCCGGGAGCCTTCGTACGGCACGCGCACGGCTTCGCGCGGCGGCGGTGCCGACGCGGGGCGGGAGACCGCGGCACGGCGATCGGCGCTCGAGTCGCTGGGGCGCGTGGAGGCCGGGCGGTCGGCAGGGGACCGGTCGGCGGAGGGGCGGTCGGCGGCAGGACGGTCCGCGGAGGGGCGGTCGCCCGAGGGGCGCGCTTCCGGAGTCGCCGCGGCGGGGCCGGAGGCGCGGGGGTCGGCGGTGCGCGGGTCCGCGGCGGGCGAACGCGGATCGCCGGAGGCCGGCGAACGCTCGCCGGAGGTGGGGGATCGCGGGTCGGCCGCGCGAGGATCGGCGGAGGCCGGAGAGCGCGGGTCCGGCCCGCTCGCGGGGGTCGAGGCCGGCCCACGCGGGGTGGGATCGGCCCGGTCGGGCTCGCTCGGCGGAGCCGACGAGGGCGACCGCGGCGACGGCTCGCTCCCAGAGGGCTCGCTGGACGGCGATGCGCTGGGCGACCAGGGCGCGGGCTCGCTCGACGGCGCCGAGCTCGGGGACCACGACGGCTCGCTCCGCGACGGCTCGCTCCGCGACGGCTCGGCAGCGGGTGACGATGGCGCGGGCTCGGTCCTCGCGGGCTCGGTCCTCGCCGGCTCGCTCCGCGACGGCTCGCTCGACGGC
>JAUXTN010000113.1 GCA_030684355.1 Pseudomonadota bacterium | reverse complement strand
GGGGGACCTGCCGGTAAGGAGGGCCCTCCATGACCGCCCTGCGGTCATCGGCGGGGGACCTGCCGGTAAGGAGGGCCCTCCATGACCGCCCTGCGGTCATCGGCGGGGGACCTGCCGGTAAGGAGGGCCCTCCATGACCGCCCTGCGGTCATCGGCGGGGGACCTGCCGGTAAGGGGGGCCTTTCATGGCCGCGGGGCCCACGGGATCCGCATCGGCCAAGCACGGGTTGAAACGGCCATCCGTACGCGACGCGGCGGGCATGCCGATGCCCGGTCCTGCGGAGTCGAGTCGAAAGACCGCTCGGCGCGGTGCAGCCCCTTCACGCTGCTCCACCGCCTGCGCGCCTGCCGCCTCGACGGCGACGACCTCGCCCTGCGGCCGATGGACGCGCACGCGACGTCGGACCGCACGCCATCGGCTGTGGCCGACACAAGAGGGCCTCGATGGTCGTGACCTCGAACCGCGCCCCCTCCGAGTGCTTGGCGCTGCTCGCCGACCCGCTGCGGGGACAGGCCCTGGTCCCAAGGCCGGCGGAGGAGCCGGACACCTGTGCCACGGCGAGGCACCGGGGGCTTGCCCCTGGACCCCCGGCTCCCGGATGCAGAGCCCCACCCTCCGCCCCGGCCCGTCCGGCCTATGCGGTCGCGGCGCTGGGGGTGGTCCCGAGTTCGTGGCCGGGTGGTCCCTTCGGAGTGGCGCTTGACACGCCCGGTCCTGCGGAGTCGAGTCGACAGCCCGCTCGGCGCGGCGCAGCCCCTTCGAAAGACCGCGGTCTCCAAGGCCAAGAATGCGGCGCCTGCGGTGACGGACAAACACCGGTTTGTCATGGGTGAAGCGCCCGGAGCGCGGGTCGCAATCCTGGGAGGAAGGCAAGTTCAGGGCCGGCTCGGTCTTTCGAGTGGGCTGCGCTCCCGGGATCGGTCTTCCGAGCGGACTGCGCTTACGACCAATCAGGGTCCTGCGAACGCACGACTTCCGAACCACCGGCTCTCCCCGGGCGGGGCCCTCCATGGCCCCGGCGAAGGGGGAGAGGGGTCCTTCCATCCCTCACCCGCTCGGGGCCCCCCCCCGCACCCAGGCGCCCCCCGCGATCAGGCCCCGCCGCGTCCGCCCCCCCGAATCACGGCGCCCGGAACCGCACCAGCGGCGGCTCCTCGCCGCGCTCCCAGCCGGCGAGCACCCCCTCGACGCACAGGGCGTAGCCCGGGTCGTTCTCGGTGTAGCGCGGGTCGAGGTACACCTCGCGCAGGCCCGCGTGGAGCAGCGCCGCGCCCGCCTCCACGCGCTCGTCCGCGGTGACCGCGGCGCCGCCGCCCATCTCGCACGCGAGGAGCGCGCGGAGGCCGGTGTTGTTGCGCCAGTTGCGCAGCACGGCGTCGGAGGAGGTGAGGTCGAGGATCGGGCGCGTGCCGTTCGCCATGGGGCGCCCGTGCGCCATCTGGTCGACGAGGTCCAGGCGATCGGAGCGGAGGGGGCCCTGGCCGCTCGGGAGGAGCACGAAGGGCACGTCGGGGGCGCGCGCCAGCACCTCGCCGCTCGGCGAGGGGCCGAGCTGCACGGCGCCGAACGGGAGGGCGCGCGAGACGAGCCAGGCCTCTCCGTAGAGGCCGAGCGCCACGACGAACGCGGCGCGCCGCGGGGCCCCGGCCGCGAGCACGGCGAGGCCGAGCGCCACGCCGATCCAGAGCCGGTCGGGCCACCAGAGCCGGCCGAGCCACGGGAGCGTCTGCAGCCAGCCCCACGGCAGCACGACCGGCCCCGGGAGCCATGCGCCGAGGCCGAGCAGCGCGAGGAGGCTCGCGAACGCCAGCGGCAACGCGATGTGACGCGGGCGCGCCCGCCACAGCGTGTACGCCGCCGCCGCGAGGAGGACCGGCCGCCCGAGCGTCCCGAGCGCCACGCCGCCGAGCCCGTGGATGCGGGCCGCCGCGAGGTCGACCGGACGCACCTGCCGGAGCCCGACGACGACCTCCTGCCAGGGGTCCATCCCGAGGCTCGGGAGCTCGTTGCGGCCCGTCACCATCCACGCGACGGCCGGGAACACGCAGGTGGCGAACGCGCCGAGCGGCACGAGGAGCACGTCGATCCGCGCCCCGCCGCCGCTCCGCCACCGCGCGAGCACCATCGCCACGAGGGGCCCGAACGCCGCGAGCACGAACATCAACCCGAGGTTCCAGCTCGTGACCGTGCCGAGCCCCGCGAGCAGCCCGGCCCCGATCGCGGCGAGCGTGCCCTCCCGCGGCGTGTCCGCGGCCACCCGACGCGCGGCCGCCGCGCCGAGCCCCAGCGTCAGCGGCAGGAGCACCGCCGCGAACACCTGCGTGGGCCGCCCCTCCGCCAGCTCGCGCAACAGGGCGTCGCCCACCTGGTACCCGACCCCCGCCACGAGCCCGGCGCCGAGCGTGCCCCACCACCGCATCCCGAGCCACGCCGCCGCCGCGCCGACGGCCCAGAGCGTCACCACCGCCCAGAGCCACATGCCCGCGGCCTCGCCCAGCGCCGCGGTGAACGGCCAGGAGGTCAGCGCGTCGAGCGGCACGCCGTCCGTGACGAGCCGGTCCGTGCGCATCGGGAAGCCGTGCAGGTCGTCCGCGGCGTACCCGGCGATGCCGCGCGTGTGGACCTGCCAGTGCAGGTTCAACGTCACCGGCGCGTAGGGCAGCTCGGGGTCACCCGGGAAGGTGCCCGGCCGGCCGGACAGCGGCAGCAGCAGCCCCCACGCCGACACGGCCAGCGCGAGGAACACCAGCCACGCCCGGCGCGGCAGCGGTGCGGGGACGGGGAGGAGCGGTTCCACCGCACGGGCCTAACTGTCCGACTGGCACGGCGGGAGCGGCCTGACTCGGGGCCGCACGCGGAGGCCCCGCACGTCGGCTCTCCACGAAGTACGCGCCCGGACATCGGCGCTACCGTGCACACGGCCCTGCCCCAGCCGACCGGAAGGCGCCGGCCCTGCCGGCGGTCCGGATGCCGCGCCGGCAGGCGTGGCGTCCGACCGAGCGCGCAGCGCGAGCCTGGAGGGGGGCGACGGCGGCGTCCGCGCCGCCGGGGGGCCCGACGAGCCATTCTGATCCCCCGGTTACAGGTTCTCGCCACGAGGGGAGACCGGGTTTGACCGGCACCGTCCCCATCGGGCACACTCTCTCCGAGGACGTCCGGCCCATGCGCGTGATGCTCATCCGCCCGCCCGCGAAACACACCGTCGAGAGTGAAGTGCCCGAGGCAGTTGCCGCGGAGAACCTCTCTTATCCGCCGCTTGCGCTCATGGCCATCGCCCAGTTCATGAAGACGCACAGCTCGCACGAGGTCACCATCGTCGACGCGCAGCTCGACGACATGGCCTACGACGCGCTCGAAGCCAAGGTCCGCGAGTTCGCGCCCGATGTGGTCGGCGTCACCGCGTTCACGGTCCAGCTCGTCGATGTGCTGAAGACGGTCCAGACCGCGAAGAAGGCCGGCGCGAAGTACGTCGTCGTCGGCGGGCCGCACGTGAGCGACTTCCCGCAGGAGTGCAAGAACCTCCCCGGGGTGGACGCCGTGGTCAAGGGCGAGGGCCAGAAGCCCATGCTCGACCTCTGCGACGCCTGGGAGAAGGGCGAGCAGCCCAAGGGCATCGGCGGGACGATGGCGCATGCCGACGATCCTGTCCCCGAGCAGGACGTTTACTACAGCAACAACCTCGACGACTACCCGATCATCGACCGCACGATCGTCGACTACAAGCGCTACTACGACGTGATGGGGCGCGGCGGCATCTTCACCACGCTCATCTCGTCGCGCGGCTGCCCGTACCGCTGCACCTTCTGCAACACCCCGCGCCACCGCTACCGCGTGATGTCGCCGAGCCGCGTGTGCGACGAGATCGAGGCCTGCCTCGCCCTCGGCATCCAGGAATTCTACTTCGTCGACGACACGTTCAACATCACGAACGCCCGCGTCATCGACCTGTGCGACGAGATCATCAAGCGCGGCCTGAAGCTCTCGTGGACCGTCCGCTTCCGCGTGAAGGGCGCCAACCGCGAGCTCCTCACGAAGATGAAGCAGGCGGGCTGCAACCGCATCCAGTTCGGCGTCGAGCAGGGCACGGAAGAGGGCCTCCTTCGCCTGAAGAAGGACGTGACCGTCCGCGAGATCGAGAGCGCGTTCCGGCTCTGCCGGGAGGTCGGGATCCACACCGTTGCGTACTTCATGATCGGCACGCCGACCGAGCGCACCCGCGAAGACGTGATGGACACGATCAACTACTCGATCGAGCTCGATCCCGACTTCGTCATGTACAACGTGCTCACCCCGTTCCCGGGCACCACGCTCTACGACGAAGGCGAGCGCGACGGCGTGCTCGACGCGAACCCGTGGTTCACCTTCATGCGCGACCCCCGCGAGGACTTCAAGGCCCAGGTGTGGGACGAGTACTTCACCCGCGCCGAGCTGCGTGAGCTCCTGGAGACCGCCTACCGGCGCTTCTACTGGCGGCCGAAGTTCATCGCGCGCAACCTGACCCAGATCCAGAGCCCGAAGGACTTCATGCGCAAGGCCACCGCCGGCTTGCGCATGCTCGCCTCGTAGTCGGGTCCCCTCGCGATCTGCCCCCGTCCCGTCCGGAGAGCCCCCCGATGTCGGCTACCCAGCCCGCCGCCGCCAAGACCCCCGCCAAGTCGGGCGCCCCCGCGGCCGGCCGCGAGAAGAAGTTCACCGTCGTCCTCCTGACGATCTACAGCGTGGAGAACGCGGGCATCCGCTACGTCTCCGCCGCGCTCCAACGCGCCGGCTTCGAGACGCACATCGTCTTCCTGCGCGACTGGCGCCACAACATGCTCGACATGCCATCGGACAAAGAGATCCAGATGGCGCTCGACGTCATCGCCGACAAGAAGGCCGACCTCGTCGGCGTCGGCTTCATGTCGAGCCTCTACCCGATGGCCCACGAGGTCACCAAGCGCATCAAGAAGCGCTTCCCGACCACGCCGGTGGTGTGGGGCGGCATCCACCCCACGTCGGTGCCCGAAGAGTGCATCGGCGAGGTCGACTACGTGTGCGTCGGCGAGGGCGAGGTCGCGTCGATCGACCTGGCCACCGCCCTGCGCGACGGCACGGACACGACCACCATCCCGAACATCTGGGCGAACAAGGGCGGCACGTTCTACTCGAACAAGCCCCGGCCGCTCATCCAGGACCTCGACTGGCTGCCCTACCCGGACGTCGAGGACGACAACAAGTACTACATCGAAGACGGGAAGATGACGATCGAGGAGCCGTGGAAGCGCACGGCCGAGTACCGCATCTACTTCAGCCGCGGCTGCCCGTACAACTGCTCCTACTGCTACGTCTCCATCCTCCGCGACGTGTACGAGGAGAAGGGCAAGCAGTTCTACCGCGCCCGCTCCGTGCAGCACATCATGGGCGAATTGGAGTACATGCGGGCCAAGTTCCCGCGGGTCGCGCGCGTGAAGATCGACGACGACACGTCGTTCGCGTTCGGCCAGGAGTGGATGGACGAGTTCCTCGTCGAGTACCCGAAGCGCATCGGCATCCCGTTCGAGTGCCTGCTCATCCCACCGATGCTGCGGGAGGACATGCTCCGCCGCCTCGTGGACGTCGGGCTCATCCGCGTGCAGACGGGCATCGAGTCGGGCTCCAGCAAGGAGTCCAAGGAGATGCACAACCGCTCGCCGGGCAACACCGCGATCCTGAAGTTCGCGGAGTTCAACAAGGACCTCAAGCTCGACATCGTCTACGACGTCATCATCGACAACCCGCACGCCACCGAGGAGATGAAGATCGAGACCGCGGAGTTCCTGCTGGATCTCCCGCTTCCCTACTCGATCTACTTCTACTCGCTGAACTACTTCCCCGGCACGGCGCTCACCAAGAAGGGCCTCGCCGACGGCACCCTCGACCCCAACCTGGTAGAGGGCCGCAACACGAAGGCGTGGAAGCAGTTCCGCGTGTCGATGGACTGGCCGCGCAGCGACGAAGACCGCTTCTACCTCGCGATCTACTGCCTCGCGTCGAAGTCGTTCGTGCCCCGCAACTTCATCCGCAAGCTGCTCGACGAGCGCGAGCACTGGAAGAAGCCGGAGAACGTCGACAAGGTGTTCTACCTCGCGTGGGCCGCCAACTACGTGCGCATGTTCAAGGTCGCGTTGAAGTACTTCCAACGCGGCGAGCTCACGATGTTCAAGATGCGCCAGTACAGCAACCTCACCAAGTTGATCAGCCAGTAATGGGACTCTTCTCCAGGCTGAAGGACAAGGTCAAGGCGGGGATCGGCGCGGTCACCGAAGAGGCCAAACACCCCGGCCGGCCGCCGGCGCACAAGGTCTCCTCGAACGCGTTCCACCGGGACGAGGCCGCGGCCACCGCCAAGGCCGCCGCCGACCCCACCCGCAAGAAGAACGCGGGCGAGGACAAGCCCTGGTACCTCGACGGCGAGAACGACGGCTGGGACGACGTGAACGTGCAGCCCGACGCCGCCGGCACGGGCGACAAGAGCGAGAAGGGCGACAAGCCCAAGCGCTGATCCGCGGCTCCCCGCGCCGTCCACGCTGGTGGCCGGCCCTCCGCACGCGTCCGGAGCCCGCGGGCCCCGGGTGCGCTATCCTTCGCCCCCTCCGAGGTTCCCCATGGCGTTCGTCGTCACCGAAGCCTGCATCAAGTGCAAGTACACGGACTGCGTGTCGGTCTGCCCGGTCGACTGCTTCAAGGAAGGCGAGAACATGCTCGTCATCGATCCCGTGGAGTGCATCGACTGCGCCGCGTGCGTGCCGGCCTGCCCCGAGAACGCCATCTTCCTCGACGAGGACGTGCCGGCCGACCAGGTTGAGTTCATCGCGCTGAACGCCCGCCTGTCGAAGGCGTGGCCCTCCATCAGCAAGCAGAAGAAGCCGCTGCCCGAGGTCGACGAGTACCACGGTCGTCCCGGCAAGCGGGCGCTCCTGTCGGAGAAGCCGGGGCGGTAGCCAGGCCGGCTAGCGCACGGCCTGTCTATCGTTATCGGGTCGGCGAAGCTCCGTTTACTTCGCGTCTCCGTGTTTGCGCCCAGCGCAAACATGGAGCCACTCGAAACGGAGCCGCCTCCGGAACGCCGGTCTTCCGGCCGGGTTTGGTAACCCGCCGGGAAGATCGGCTAGCCGCCCTACTCGACCCGGATGTCGCCGAGGAGGATGCCGCCGCACGGGGTGAGGTCGCGCTTCCACGTGGCCCGCACGTCGCCCTGGGGCCAGGAGGCCTCGGGCGCCTCGACGAGGCCCGGGGTCCCGGAGGCGGTGTCGCCGGTGTCGGTCGGGTCGGGCTCGCCGGTCACGTCCTGGCCGATGGCGAGGCCGCTGAATTGAGTGGGCTCGAGGGCGCAGAAGGCGGCGAGGTCCCAGTCGGCGGGTACGGGCTGCACCCAGGCGCGCAGCACCTCCTCGGTGCCCTCCTGGGCGTCGTCGAGGCAGCCGAACCCGAAGTCGTAGGAGTAGGTCACCTCGTCCTCGAGCGGCGCGCCACACAGCGGCGCGAGCGCCGTCACCTCGGCGAACGGCGCGGCGTCGGTCACGAGCACCCCCGGCGCGTCGGCGGTGTGGGCGGTGGCCACGGCGTCGTCCACCTCGACGTGGACGACGGTGGCGAGGCCCGACTCGCAGCCGACGAGCAGGAGGAGGGCGGGGGCGAGGAGGGAGGGACGCACGGGGGCTCCGGAGCCGAAGGGGTCCCAACCCAGAAAGCAAGGCTCGTGCCAGCCGTCCGCTACTCGATCGATCCCAGGCGCACCGCCTCGTAGGGCGTCTCCACCGAGAGGGTCGCCGCCACCGCGAGGCCGCTCCAGGCGCACAGCCCGGCCCAGCCCACGGCGACCGCGCCGTCCACGATGCCGACGGGGCCGCCCCCTTCCGCGGCCACGCCGCCGGAGAGCGCGTCCTCGGCGGTGTCAAAGCCGGTGTCCCCGGTGTCGGCGGCCGCGTCCGGGTAGTAGAACGTGCCCCCCGCGAGCGAGAGCGCCAGCGCCGCGCAGTTGCCGCTGCCGCCGGAGGCGCCGTCGAGGCCGAAGAGGAGCTGGTCGGTCCGGTGGTCCACGGCGCCGCCGACGACCGTGCCGGGCGTCTCGGCGTCCCACGCGCGGAGGGTGTGGAGGTCCGCGAGCACGGTGGGGTCGTCCTGGTCGATGGCGACCGTGGCGGGCCACGCCTCGCTGGGGCACACCACGGCGGGATCCGCGCAGTAGGCGGCGAGGTCGAGCTCGAGCGGGGTGCCGTCGGGCGCGTTGAAGGTGATGACCTCGTCGGGGCCGGCGGTGGCCTCCTGGACCGCGCCGCCGATGTCGAGGCGGAGGGTCAGCTCGTCCGAACACGTGACGGCGTAGACGCCGCGCACGTCCTGGTCGGCCGCCGCGACGGGGGCCTCGGGCTCGCCGGTGCCGGCGCAGGCGAGGACGAGGAGGCCGACGGGGAGGGCGAGGAGGCGGAGCGGGGTGCGCATGCCCATGTGAACCACGAGCGGGACGCGGGCGAAAGGGAAAATGCGTCGGGGCCGCGCGTCGGGGGCCGCGCCGTCAACCACGCGATCCCCGGGGCGTTGCGGGGGTGGGCCCCCGCACGCGTCGCGCGCGCCGTGGCGCGCGCGGCGCCCGAGCATGGGTCCCTGCGAAATGGTACGCCTCCGCGGCCGGGTGTACCCTCGTCCGGCGCGGTCGCCCCCGCCACCCGGAGCCCCCCATGAACATCGCCGTCCTCGGTACCGGCATCGTTGCCCAGACCCTCGCCTCCGCCCTCGCCACCCGCGGGCACGCCGTCGCCATCGGCACGCGCGACCCCGCCGCCACCCTCGCCCGCACGGCCAAGGGCTCCTTCGGCCAGCCCGGCATGTCCGAGTGGGCTGCGGCCCACCCCGCCGTCCGCGTCGCCACGTTCGCGGACGCCGCGGCCGGCGCGGAGGTGGTCGTGAACGCCACCAGCGGCAGCGCCTCGCTCGCGGCCCTGACGGCGGCGGGCGCGGCCAACCTCGACGGCAAGATCGTGCTCGACATCTCCAACCCGCTCGACTTCTCCAAGGGGTTCCCGCCGTCGCTGTCGGTGGCCAACACCGACTCCCTCGGCGAGCAGATCCAGCGCGCCTTCCCGGGCGCGCGCGTGGTCAAGACGCTCAACACGGTGAGCGCGCACCTCATGGTCGACCCAAACCAGCTTGCCGACGGCGCCCATGACATGTTCGTGTGTGGCGACGACCCGGGAGCGCGCGAGCAGGTGGCCGGGTGGCTGCAGGCCTGGTTTGGGTGGACCCATATCGTCGACTTGGGTGACATCACGAACGCGCGTGGCACGGAGGCCTACCTCCTGCTCTGGACGCGTCTGTACGGGCGGCTGGGCACCGCGACGTTCAACGTGCACGTCGTGCGCTGACGCGGGCAAGGGGAAGGGCGGCAATCCTTTTGCCCGCCTCTCCCTCAAGTCTCGGCGCCCCCCTACCGAAGGGGATGTCACAACCGAGGCTTCCATGCTCATCTTCCTCTCCCTCCTCGCCTGCTCACCCGACCCGACCCAAGCCTCGGCCCCGGATATGGCCGTCGACGTTGCCGACAGCGCCGACGCCCGCGCGCCCGTGTCGCGCACTGCGGCCACCCACGTGTACAGCGCCCTCCCCGACGTGGACGGGTTCGTGGAGATCCGCGCCTACCGCGAGGTGGCCGGCGAATTGGTGTGGGCCGGGGTGCCCCTCGTCAGCGAGGTCATCGACGACGCGACCACCCGCAACGCGCTCCCCGCCGTGCCGCCGCCGCTCGACCGCCTGGATCCGGCCGACCCGGTCACCTATGCCATCACCGTTCGTGCCACGGATCGCCGTGGCAACCCGAGCGTGTACCTGGGCATCGCCGAGCCGCGCCTCGTCTACGTGCCCGTCGACCCGCCGGCCGGCGCGGTGGTCGGCTGGAACCTCGCCGTGAACTACGGCGAGGACGACGTGACCTGGCTCCCGATGACACAGGTGCTCAACCTGGACGAGAACCTCGTCGGGTTGGATGGCCTCGACCTCGCCGGGTTCACCGGCCTGACGGTGGGCCCCGACAGCCGCATCGCGGTGATGTCGAGCGTCGCGGGCGCGCCGAGCGTGTATGACGGCCCCTTCCGCCTCGATTGGGGCGTGTCCCTCGCCGCGCCGCCCCCCACCGCCGCGCTCGAAGACATCGCGTTCGTCGGCACCGCGCTGACCGTGTACACCTACGAGGACGTCGACGGCGACGGCCTCCTCACCACCGAGCCCGTGACGGGCGAGGCCTGCGCCGTCGGGGGCGCGGCGGTGGTCACCTGGTATCAGCACCCCCGCACGCTGCACGCGGCGATGTCCCTGGCGCAACGCGGCCTCCGCGGCGGGTGGGGCGTCGGCACCCTCGGCGAGGACGGGCTCGTGGCGGTCCCGAGCGAGCGGCACGCGGCCCTGGCGATCGACACCGCCTGCGAGTAGGCAGGCCGGGTCGCCCCTCCCATGGTCGTCGGCGCGCCGTCCGGCCTTTGCGCGCCTGCGAAGGCCGGACTACGCGGCGGCGTCGGAGATTCCATGTTGCTCGTCCTGCTCGTCGCCTGTGTCCGCCTGAAGGAGGGCGACTACGGCCTGGATTACGACCCGGTCAAGCTCGACACCTGCAACCTCTACGACGGCGGGCAGGTCTCCGCGGACACCACCGGCGAGCTGGCTTGGGAGGAGGACGAGCTGGTCTTCGAGCTCGACGGCACGGACGACGACCTCGTGTTCGAGGTGGAGGACACCGACTTCACCCGCGAGAGCTTCGGGCTCGTGCCACTCGACGACAACTGCGCGCTCGCGACGGTCCAGGACGACGAGGGCACGATGCTCTCCGACACCGACTTCGAGGGCGAGACCCGCCTCACCGCCGACTTCCAGGGCGACTGCGTCCTGTGGGAGATCGTGTTCGACCCGCCCTGCCTGGTCGAGTTCGATTGGGAGGGGACCTACGCCGACTGACGGCGCCCCTCGCGCGACCGCGACGGGCCGCTTCGTGAGGAACCGTGACGCAAAGCGGGGCCCCGCCGCCCCGCGCACCCCCGCGCCCGCGATAGAAACGTGCGGCATGCTTGCCCCCCTCCTCCCCGTCCTCCTCGCCTCCGCGTTCGCGCTCACCCCCGCCCGGCCCGCCCGCCCGGGAGAGGCCACCGGCGCCGCCGCCGCCAGCCCGGTCACCTCGCCGTCGGCCGCCCCGTCCGGGAAGGCCACGGACAAGGCAGGCAAGGCGGGAGCGCTCCCGGCCGATTGGGAGTCGACGCTCGCGCGGGTGGTGCCCTCCATCGTGGCCATCCGGGTCAGCGCGACGCGCCCGTTCGACACCGAGGGCGCGGCCTCCGCCGTCGCCACGGGGTTCGTGGTGGACGCCGAGCGCGGCATCATCCTCACCAACCGCCACGTCGTCGAGCCGGGGCCCGTGGTGGCGGAGGCCGTGTTCTACAACCACGAAGAAGTGCCGCTCCGCGCGCTCTACCGCGATCCGGTGCACGACTTCGGGTTCTATCAATTCGACCCCAAGGCGCTCCGGTTCATGCAGGCGAGCGCGCTCCCGCTGGAGCCCGGGCACGCCAAGGTGGGCGTGGAGCTGCGGGTCGTCGGCAACGACGCAGGCGAGAAGATCTCCATCCTCCAGGGCACGCTCGCGCGGCTGGACCGGGACGCCCCGAGCTACGGCGACGGGAACTTCAACGACTTCGACACCTTCTACTACCAGGCGGCGTCGAGCACCTCGGGCGGGTCGTCGGGCTCGCCGGTCCTCGACGTGCACGGCCACGTCATCGCGCTCAACGCGGGAGGCAGCAACCGCGCGGCGTCGAGCTTCTACCTCCCGCTCGACCGCGTGGTGCGCGCGCTGCAGAAGGTCCAGGCGGGGATGCCCGTGCCGCGCGGCACGGTCGAATCCGTGTTCCGCCACCGCCCGTTCGACGAGGTGCGCCGCCTCGGCCTGACCGACGCCACCGAGGCCGCCGTGCGCGCGGCCAACCCGGACGGCACCGGCATGCTGGTGGTGGACCAGGTGATCCCCGGCGGCCCCGCGTTCGGAAAGCTCGAGCCGGGCGACATCGTCGTGCGGGTGGAGGGGGCCCTCACCACGGCGTTCATCCCGTGGGAGGAGCTCGTCGACAACCGCGTGGGCGGCACGATCGCCGTCGAGATCGAGCGCGGCGGGACCCCCGTGAAGGTCACCCTCCCCGTGGTCGACCTCCACGCCGTCACCCCGTCGACCTACCTCGAGGTGGGCGGCGCGGTGCTCAACCCCTACTCCCTCCAGTTGGCGCGCAGCCACACGCTTCCGCTCGACGTGGGCGTGTGGCTCGCCGCCTCCGGGTACATGTTCGCGAACGCGGGCATCCCCGACGATGTCGTCATCACCGGCATCGGGAGCGAGCGCGTCCAGACCCTCGACGCGCTCGAGGCCGCGCTCGGCAAGCAGGCCGACCAGGCGCGGGTCACCGTGCGGTGGATCGACCCCCGCGAGCCCAAGCGCGAGCAGGTCTCCGTGGTCACGATCGATCGGCGTTGGTTCCCCATGCAACGCTGCACCCGCGACGACTCCGTCGGGCTCTGGCCCTGTGTCACCGCGGCGGCGCCGCCCGCGGCCACCGCCTCCGCCGCGGCCACCGGCGCGCTCCCCGAGGTCTCCGGCAAGGCGGCCAAGGCCCTCGCGCCGTCGCTCGTGTGGGTGACCAACAACGTCCCGTTCCGCGCCGAGGGCATCTACGGCGGCAACTTCTCCGGGACGGGGCTCGTCATCGACGCCGCGCGCGGCCGCGTGCTGGTCGACCGCGACACCGTCCCCATCGCGCTCGGCGACGTGTCGCTCACCTTCGCCGGCACCGTGCGCGTGCCCGCCAAGGTGGAATTCATCCACCCGATCCACAACCTCGCGGTCCTCTCGTACGACCCCGCGGCGCTCGGCGGCACCCCGGTGGCGAGCGCGCGCCTTGCCACGAAGGGCCTGGAGAAGGGCGACACCACGTTCCACGTCGGCCTCTCGCCGCGCCAGGAGGTGCTCGAGCAGGAGACCAAGGCGACGGCGGAGGAGCCGATGCTGCTCTCCGTGCCGCGCCCCCCGTTCTTCCGCGACCGCAACCTCGACGTGGTCAGCATCGAGCGCTCCGGGCCGGTGGTCGGCGGCGTGCTCGCGGACAAGCAGGGCCGCGTGCAGGCGCTGTGGGCGAGCTTCGTCGAGGACCGCGGCGACAAGCCGGAGGGCTTCTTCCGGGGCATCCCGACGGACGTGCTTCGCGACGTGGTGGACCCCGTCGTGGCCGGCACCCTCCCCACCGTGCGCAGCCTCGGGCTCGAGCTCGCGCCGATGAACCTCGCGATGGCGCGGGACCGCGGGCTCTCCAACGAGTGGGCGGAGAAGCTCGTGGAAGCCGACCCCATGCGCCGCCAGGTCCTGTGGGTCGTTCGTCGTGAGGCAGGAACGCCCGCCGCCGCCGCCCTGCGCGAGGGGGACCTCCTCCTGGCGGTGGACGGCAAGCCCGTCACCCGCTTCCGCGACGTGGACCTCCACGGCGCCAAGGAGAGCCTGACGCTGACCCTGCTGCGCGACGGGAAGGAGCAGACGGTGCCGCTCGCGACCGTCCCCCGCGACGGCGAGGGCGTCGATCGCGTGCTCCTGTGGGCCGGCGCGCTCCTGCACGCCCCCCACTCGCCGCTGTCCTCCGACCTCGGCGTCGAGCCCGAGGGCATCTACGTGAGCTGGTCCTGGTACGGCTCGCCGGCATCCCGCTACCAGCTCCGGCCCACGCACCGCATCCTCGCGGTCGACAGCACGCCGACCCCCACGCTCGACGCCTTCCTCGCCGCCGTGGCGAACCGCCCCGACCGCGGCCCCGTGCGCCTGAAGACGGTGGACCTCGACGGAAAGCCCCAGGTGATCACGCTCAAGCTGGACCTGCAGTACTGGCCGACGGCGGAGCTGCGCGCGGGGACGAGCGGGTGGGAGCGGGTGGAGCGGTAGGTCGGGGGTCGCGTCGGACCGCGGCGACGCGCTCCACGCGGCGACGCGCTCCACGCGGCGGTGAGGTTCCACGCGGCGGTGAGGTTCCACGCGGGCCCGGGGGCAGTGTTCCACGTGGAACACTCCCCGGCGGGCGCGACCGGGCTGCGACACGGTCCGCGACCGGGGCGCGACCGGCGGCGGTGGACGGGCGACGGGCGGAGGGGCGCCGGCTGTTCCACGTGGAACACGCCCCGTGCGCGTCGGTCCGTCGCGGACGATCCCGGGCTCGGCGCCTGACCCGACCGACCCCGCGGGACGGGCGAAACGCGCTGGAGGGAGCCGCGATCCGCTCCGGCTCGCGCCCCGCTGTCCTCCCGCGACCCGGGATCCGGGTGGTTGAAGCTCCCCTCGCGCCCGCACGGCTCCGCGCCCGGCGCCCGGTTCGTCGCGCGTGAACGCGCCGGGGCCTGGAGGGCGAGCGCCCCGGTGCTTCCCGCGCGAGCGCCCCCGGCTCGTCCCGCGCGACCGCGCCGCACGGGGCACCACCCGCTCGATCCGGACGGGCACCGCCCCGACCACCCGACCCCGTGGAACGACCGCGCGCGCGAGGGACCCGGCGGGCGGCCGCCCCTGGCGGCCGGTTCGGCGTGGAACGCGCGCCCGGCAGGGAGCGCGTTCCACGCCAACCGCAGCGAAGCGGCTGCCGCAGGCGCGCGAAAGCCACCTTCGGCCCGTGGCCGAAGGTGGACCGTGCGGCCCACAGGGGCCCGGTCCCCGCCGTCCTCGGCGGGGACGCGCCCGCTCCCCGCGCGTACGCCGCCCCCCGTCCCCCCCGCCGTGCGCTACGCTCCCGCCGTGTCCGTCGTCACGCTCGGCCCCTTCCAGCTCGTCGCGCCCATTGCCCAGGGGGGGATGGGCGAGGTGTGGCGTGGGGTGCACGCGCGGCAGGGCGTGCCCGTGGCCATCAAGTTCCTCCGCGAGGACGACGCCCGCTTTCGCGACGCGTTCTTCGCCGAGGTGCGCGCCGTCGCGCGGCTCGACCACCCCGGGGTCATCCTCGTGCTCGACCATGGCGTGGTCGACCCCGCCGCCGCGGCCGCGTCGGGCGGGCGCCTGCGCCAGGACACGCCGTGGCTCGCCATGGAGTACTGCTCCGGCGGCACGCTGAAGGACGCGGTCGCGCGCAACTGGAACCAGCTCCGGCGCCTCCTCCTGGACCTGCTCGCCGCGCTGGCCCACGCCCACGCGCGCGGCGTCCTCCACCGCGACATCAAGCCCGACAACGTCATCTTCTCCGCGTTCGACGACGCCCGGCCCGGCGTGAAGCTCACCGACTTCGGCCTCGCCTTCGCGCTCGAGGCCGAGGGCCGCAACCGCGCCGTCGTCACCGGCACGCCCGCCTACATGGCACCCGAGCAGTTCCGACGCGAGTGGCGGAATTACGGTCCTTGGACCGACCTCTACGCGCTGGGATGCCTCGCGTGGCGCCTCGCGGCGGGGGACCCTCCCTACGGCCAGAAGCGCCCCCCCGAGGTGCTCTCGATGGCGCACCAGGAGCTGCCGCTCCCGGCGTTCAAGCCCCGCTTCGATGTGCCGGCGGGGTTCGTGGCGTGGCTCGGCCGCCTGCTCGAGAAGGACCCCGCGCGCCGCCTCCAACGCGCCGCGGACGCCGCGGTCGCGCTCCTCACCCTCGACGGTTCGCGCGATCCCGGCGGGTTGTTGCCCCAGGACTGGCGCACCGCCGAGCCCCCGCGCATGCCGATGCGGCTCGTCGGCGCGGGCCTCGGCCTGTGGACCCTGCGCGACGTGCCGATGGTCGGGCGCGAGACGGAGCGGGATCGGCTGTGGGACGCCCTCCAGGAGGTCCACCGCACGTGGTCCGCGCGGCTGGTGCTGCTCCACGGCCCCGCGGGCAGCGGCACGACCCGGCTCGCGCAGTGGCTGTGCGAGCGCGCGCACGAGGTCGGCGGCGCCGAGGTGATGGTGATCGAGCACGCCGCGCCGCCCCAATCGACGGCGGCGGACCCCGCCGAGGCCCTCCCCGCGATGGTGGCCCAGCACCTCGTAACCAGCGCGCTCGCGCCCGCCGACGTGCGCGCCCGCATCGAGTCGCGGCTGCGCGCCCAGGGGGTCACCGACAGCGCGGAAGCGAAGAGCCTCGCCGAGCTCGTGTGCCCCACGCCGGCGGACCCCGACGACACCCTCGGGCTCGACGGCCCCGCCGAGCGCCACGCCCTCGTGCGCCGCGTGGTCGAGCGCGCCAGCGCCGCGCGCCCCGTCATCGTGCGGCTCGAGGACGTGCAGTGGGGCAGCGACGCCCTCGCCTTCGCCGCGCACGTGCTGCGCACCCAGGAGACCCACCCGGCGCCGATCCTGCTCGTCCTGACCGCCCGCGCGGAGGCGCTCGCGGAGCGGCCCGTGGAGGCCCTCCAGCTCTCCGAGCTCATGGGGCTGGGCGCGGTCGCGACCTGGCTGGAGGTGCGCCCCCTCGGCGACGACGAGCAGGTGGCGCTCATCGAGGGCCTGCTCGGCCTCGGCGGCGCGCTGGCGGACCAGGTGCGCGCGCGGAGCGGCGGCAACCCCGCGTTCGCGGTGAAGCTCGTCGGGGACTGGGTCGCGCGCGGCATCCTCGAAGCGGGCGAGGACGGCTTCAGCCTGCGCCCCGGCGCCCGCGCCGAGCTCCCCGACGACCTGCACGCCACCTGGGCCGCGCGGCTCAACCGGGCCCTCGCGTCGATGGGCGCCCGGGCCACCCCCGCCCGCGCGGTGCTCGAGATCGCCGCCGCGCTCGGCCCCGAGGTCGACGAGGGCGAATGGCGCCGCGCGTGCGCCGCCGCGGACCTCGCGATCGCCCCCGGGCTCGTCGAGAAGCTCGTGCAGGAGCGGCTCATCTCCCCCGTCGAGCGCGACGAGGAGGAGCTCGTCTGGCAGTTCTCCCACGGCATGCTGCGCGAGAGCATCGCCCGGGGCGCGGTCGAGGCCGGCCGGGCCGCCGCCGCCCACCGCGCCTGCGCCGCCATCCTCCTCGATCGGCACGGCACCATCGCGCTCGCCGAGCGCCTGGGCCGCCACCTCCTCGCCGCCGGGGCCTACGAGGACGCCCTGGGCTTCCTCATGCGGGCGGCCCGCGAGCGCTCGACCCGCGGCGAGTTCCGGGCGGGGTTCGCGCTCCTGGCCACCCGCGAGGAGGCCCTGCGCGGCCTCGGCGCGCCCCCCAGCGACCCCCGGTGGGGCGAAGGCCGCCTCCTCCATGCCTGGCTCCACTTGCGGCAGGGGCAAGCCGTGATGGCCGGCCAGCGCGCGGATGGCATCCTCGCGGAGGTCCGCCGCCACGGCTGGACCACGCTCCTCCCCGACGCGCTGCTCCTCTCCGGGGAGGTCGCGCTCGCCCGCGGGGCCCCGTCGCGCGCGCTGGAGCTCGTCCAGCAGGCCCGCACGCTCTTCGAGCGCCTCGGGAACGAGCGGGGCGCGGCGGGGTGCGGCTTCGCGCTGGGGGCGCTGGCGCTGCAGATGGGCGAGCTGAACCGGGCGTCGCGCCTGCTCCAGCAGGCCCAGGTCGCGCTGCTCCGCGCGGGGGACGAGCGGCGGCTGGCGGACTGCGTGCGGCTCCGCGCCGAGGCCGCCCGCCGTACGGGCTCGCTCGAGGTCGCGGAGGGGCTCATCAACGAGGCCCAGGCGCTCTACGGCCGCCTCCAGAACAAGATCGGGCAGGCGGAGACGGTCTTCATCCGCGCGGAGATCGCCCGGAACCGCGGGGAGCTCGAGGACGCCGTGGGCGGCTACCGCGCCGCGCTCCGCACGCTGGAGACCGCGGGCTCCGACGACGTCGGGATGCCGCTGGTCCGCCTCGGCATGGTCCTGACGGTCCTGGACCGCCCCGCGGACGCCCGCACGGTCCTCGACGCCGCCCGCGCCCACGCCGAGCGCCACGAGGACCCCCGGCTCGCCGGCCTCGCCCTCGCCGCGCGGGTCTCCGTGGACGCCCTCCTCGGCGACGGCCCCGCCTTCGACGCCCACCTCGCCCGCGCCGTCGCCCTGCTCGACGCCACCGACCTCGTCGACCCCGACATCGCCGAGGTGATGGAGCGCGCGGCGCGCAAGATCGGGGAGCCTGGCCGGGCGAACGCGGCGCTGCGGCTGGCGGAGGCCCAGTGGGCCGCGTTGGGGCGCAGCGAGCGGGAAGCCAACGTCCGGGCGTGGCGGGGCCGGATGGCGGCGAGCTGATCGGGCACCCTGATCGAGCACCGGTGTCACCCGGGTCCGACGTCGGTGTCCCCTCGCGTGCTTCTCTTGGGAGGACCCAGGGAGGATGAAATGGCGGATACGAAGCGGTACGTGGCCGATTGCCGGCTCTTTCCGAGCGCGACCAACTGTAGCCTCACCATCGCCGGCACGGAGGGTGAGGTGCTCGACTGCGCCGTGGCCCACGCCATCTCCGCGCACGGACACCCCGACACGCCCGAGCTGCGCGAGACGATCCGGGGCATGCTCCGCGAGGAGCGGGCGGTCGCTCCGGTCGCGTAGCCAGGCCGCCGCACGGCCTGGCTATCGTCAGCGCCCCTCAATCCTCCTCTTCGTCGAGATCCGCCCGGATCTTCGCCGCGCGCGGCCCGATGAAGTCGAGGATCTCGGCGCTGCGGCAGAGGCGGTCCCGCTTGGGATCCGCCTCGCACTCGGGACCGACCACCGCCACCATCGCGGCGGCCACGCCGGGGACGTCGAGGGCGTCCCACGCGTCGATGACCTCGCGGATGCGCGCGTCGAGGCGGGGGACGCACGCCGGATCGTCCAGGCACCCGAGCACCAGGGCGCCTGACAACCGCCGGAAACCCGAGCCACGGATGCCACCGGTGGCATCCACGAAGCTCCGATCCGTGCCCGCGGGCACGAGCGTCCACCGGCGCGCCTTGGGTGCCCCGTAGACGAAGAAGTTGTTGAAGTTCAACGCGTAGCCGTCCACGTTGCCGGTGATGATGTCGACCGCCCAATAGCCGAACAGCGCGTCCACATCGAAGTTGGCTTCGAGCATGGCGAGGTACTGGTCGGGCGGGGTCGCGAGCACCGTGGCGATGAGCGCCTCGACCTCGAAGCCGGGCAGCCCCAGCTCCTCCACGCCGAAGTCCCCGCGTTGCTCGGTGAAGTCGTTGCCGGCCTCGCCCTCGTAGAGCGTGCCCTTGTCGTCGTTCGGCCACACCCGGTCGATGAACTGCTCGTCCATCGTCTCCAGCAACCCGTAGAGGCCGTAGGGCTCGTCGTTGACCCACACGCGCGCGTAGCTGTGGCGCGGCGCGGGGAGCCCCAGCTCGCCGCACAACCAATAATAGACGTGCTCGTGCAGCATGGTGGCATCCTGCGCCATGTTGTTGAGCGTGATTCGTTTCCGGCCATGGAACCGCGCCTCCGGGTTCCATTCGTGGAAATCGATCTTGAACGCGGCCTTTCCGGACAGGGTCCGGAACGAGGACGTGCCCTTCAGGTGCACCCCGACCGGGATCTCGGCACCGTATTGGTCGAACCCGAACTTCGCCATCACGTCCACGTCGGGGGTGTCTCCCAACGAGGAGATCGCGTCCTCGTCCAACGCCAGGTAGATGTCATGGATGATGCCCTCCTCGAAGAGGGCGTCGTCCGTCATGTCGGCGCGGGTCGGGCGTTCCCCCGGGCCCATGCGGACCGTGTCGGCGCCCGCGATCACCGGCTCCGGAGCCTCTTCCTGGGGTTCGCGCGCCCCGATGTCGGAGACCGGCGGCAAGGCGGAGTCGCGGTCGAGCATCTCCCCCCGGCAAGCGACCAATGACAAAACAATCCAGCTTTGCACGTCGTCTCCCCTCCAAGGAGGGTACACACCCGGGCGCCGCCCCGCACCCTCCCCCGCCGGGGACATGTCTTCCCCACTGGGGGCGGGGGGCCCAGCCCCCTACCGAACGACCATCCACGGGCTCTTTACGCCGGTTGTCTCGATCTCCCACCACCCCTTCCGCTTCGCCGCCCGCACGGCCACGGTGCCCAGCGCCGTGCCGTCCTCGCCGAGCACGGTGACGGTGGGCTTGCGCGGCCAGGCGAACCGCACCGCGCCCACCGCGGGCCGCACGCGCACGGGGCCCACCCCGAGCGACGCCACGATGGTGTCCCGCGCGGAGAACGCCATGTGGCTGGCCTCCTGCTGGGTGCCGATGGTGAGGAGCGCGGACGTGCAGCGAGCCAGCGGCGCGCCGTCGGCGGACGCGAGGGACACCGCCGCCCACCCGTCCAGCGCGACCTCCAGCTTGGAGAGGGCGCGGATGCCGTCCCCGAATCGATCCGCCGCCTCCGGGGGGCCCACGCGCACCTGCAGCGTCGGCTGGTCGATGAAGAGGAGGCCGGGGTCCGCCCACCACCCCATGCCCGCGGCCGGCGCGCCCGGGACGACCTCGGGGGGCGTCTTCGCGAAGGACGTGCGCACCCGTTGGCGCAGCGCCGTGGCGGCGTCCAGGAGGCCCCAGGGCTGGAAGTTGGCGGGCCGCCGGACGAGGTCGGCGTCGCCGCTCTCGAGCCGCGCCACCGGCCCGGACACGTGCAACGGCAGCTCGCCCGGCGCGCGCGGGATCCACCCACCCCGGAAGGCCGAGGACGCCGCGGGCATCTGCGCGAGGAGCACGGGGGCCGTGCGGAGCTCGGCCCAGTGGGCCAGCGTCTTCACTTCGCGCGTGAACGCGGAGTCCGCCCAACTGAACCACACGACCATGTCCCAATCCTGGAGCGACGCGAGCGACGCCCACAAGAACGCCCCCTCGGCCCGGTAGGGGTTCGGCCCCGGGTGCCCCAGCTCGGAGATGGAGACGGTGTGGCCCTCGACCGCGGTGGAGAGCCGCCCCAGGAACGCCTCCGGGGTCGCCAGCGCGCTGTGCCCGGTGGTCGTGTTGTCGTGCATGTAGTCCCACTCGAAGTGGGTGTCGGAGTAGCGCCAGGCATCGCGGATCACCTGGATGTGGGGCAGGTCGTAGGAGATCGAGGGCACGATCGGCGCGCGGAAGCCGAGCGTCTTGGCCTCCCGCTCGAGGTGGCGGTACCAGCCGTCCTCGACCTCGGCGTAGAACGCGTACAGATCCGCGGTGCGGCGGGCGGGCCAGCGGTCGAACGAGGGGGGATAGCGGGGCTCCCGCGCCAGGGTTCCCGCCGCGAGGGACTCCCCGCCCCAGAGGCCCGGGTGCGCGCTGCCGCTCCACGCGGCGGCGACCGCGGCGTCGTCGGGGTAGCGCTTGCGCAGCCACTCGTTCCAGCGCGCGTCGAGCGCGGCGAGGTGGGCGGGGGGCAGGTTCTCGATGCCGAAGCCCCAGTTGGCGAGGAGCGAGTGCTCGTTGGAGAGCTCGAGCGTCACGACCATGGGATCGTCCGCCATGCGCAGCTTCGTGTACGGGTTCGTGCGGCCCCAGAAGGTGCGGAACCACTCGTCGTAGCGCGCCGTCCAACCCGGCACGAACATGGTGGAGAGCTTGTGTCCGCTCGGCACGCCGGGCGCCCAATCGGGCACGCCGTCCGCCGCGGTGAAGTTGCGCGCGGTGGCGACCTCCAGGAACAGGTACAGCCCCTGCTCGCGCAGCTTGCTCACGAAGAAGTCGAGCCGGTCGAGCTGCTCGGCGTCCAACTCGGGTTGGCCGGGCTGCCCGCGCTTGGGGTTGAGGACGCCATTGGGCGCGTCCGTGTCGATGTGGTGGAGGCGGACGAGGTTGAACCCGAGCCGGGCCAACGTCTGGGCGTAGGCCTCGGCGTCCTCCTTGGGCGGGAAGGCCGGGCCCCCGACGATGTTGATGCCCCAGAAGCGCGCGGGCGTGCCGTCCTCGAAGACCAGGTGGCCGTCGGCACCCTGCTTCACGAACCCGTGCTTCCCGACCGGCCCCTCGACGGGGAGCGCCTGGGGGATGGGCCCCGTGACGTTCCAGGCGGGCACGAAGGGGTACCAGCTCGACGTGTCATGTTCCACCACGTCCGCGAGCGCGGGCACGTTCGTCGCCGCCGCCGCGATGCAGATGGTGTGGGAGGGATCGGGGGCGTCGACGCGTACGCGGGTGAGCGCCACGTCGGGCCGCCCGGTCGGCACCACCCAGCGTGTCCCCACCACCGGCACGCCGTCGGTGTCGACGCCGATGGACACCGGCACCCCCTGCCGGAGCACCACGGGCTCCGGGAGGATGTCCTGGCCCCACCGCAGGCGGATGGGGAGCTCCACGCCGTCGGCGAACGCCAGCGTGACGCGGAGGGCCGGCCCCTGCGCGGCGGCGGGCCCCTCCACCACCCACGTGAGCGACACGGTCTCGGCGGGCGCACCCACGGGGAGGTCGATGGCGCCGGGCAGCTTCGGCTCCGCCTTGCTCTTCAAGCAGGCGGCGTCGGCCCCGGCGCCGGCCACGAGGTCACGGTTCACCAGGGGGGCGAGCGCGAGATCCGCCGCGAACGCGGACGCCCCGAAAATCGCGAACAGGGAGGGGAGGAGCATCCCTTCGATGTAGCCGAACACCCTCCGGTGCTCCAGTCGCGCGGCCGCCTCGACGGCGTCGCGGGGGGCGCCTCCGACGCGCCGAGGAGGGACCGCTTCGGGGGGGCGTCCGCGGGGGGCGTAAGCGCGAAGAAACCGCGAGCACGGCCGAGGATGCTCCGGCACGGCTTCGGAGGCGGACCGCGGGTGCGCCGACTCCCCGGCCTTCCACCACGAACCGTCCTTTTTACTCGCCGTGACCTCCCGGGTGCCTATACCTCCGTCCCATGCCGCTCGGCCCCCCGTTCATCGATCCCCCCTCCGCCGCCGCCCTCGTGGCGAACGGCGCCACCATCCTCGATACCCGCCCGATGACCGCGTACCTGGCCGGCCACGTACCCGGCGCGGTCCGGGTCGACTGGAAGGCCAACACCGTCGGCGGCCCGCTCTCGGGGGTCCTCGGCCCGCCCGAGTCCGTCGCGGAACGCTACGCCGCCCTCGGGGTCGACGCCGCGCGGCCGGTCCTCGTCGTCGGGGCGTGGGCGAACGCCTGGGGGGAAGAGGGCCGGGTCGCCTGGGACCTCACCTGGCTCGGCCACCGCGCCGTACACATCCTCGAGGGCGGCATGCCCGCGTGGACCGGCGTGCGGGAGCGGCTCCCGGCCCGGGCCGTCCCCGGCACGCTCACCGCGGCGCCCCGGACCGACCTCCGCGTCAGCACCGAGGCCCTCGCGGCGGCCCTCGCGGCGGGTCACCCCCCCGTGCTGCTCGACGTGCGGGATCCCGACGAATTCGAGGGCGCCCGGAAGTTCCGCGAGTCCCGGGGCGGGCACATCCCCGGCGCCCGCAACGTCCCTTGGCGCGGGCTCTTCGCGAACCCGCCCGACCTCCCGCGTGACATCCCACTGGTCGTCTACTGCACGGGGGGCGTGCGCAGTGGCATGGCCTGGGCGGCCCTGACGGCGCACGGCTACACGGTGGCCAACAACGACGGTTCCTGGTGGGCGTGGGCCCGCACCCAGCCGGAGTGACAAGCCTCGGTCCGGTGCGTATCTCATGCCGCAGTGGAGCAGCGTGGAACATGGGATGGCCTCCACGTGTCTCCGGTATGGGTCGCGATTGCTCAACCGATGTGCGACACTGGGTTCATCGACGCTGACTTCATCGACGCTGACTTCATCGACGACACCGATAGCGACCTCGATTCGAGCGACACCGATTCTCGCCGCCCCGCTCTTTGCGCGCTCGAATCCGACCTGCCCTGGCACCGCCTCGCAAAACGCTCTTTCTCGCCCCCCGAACCGTGCGCGATGGGGCGATTCGCCCTCGCTCCGTCGCCACTCCCCCCGAGCAGCGGGGCCCCCGAGCGGGTCGTTACCAACGACCGGCTCGTTACCGACGGAGTGTGCATGACGCCGAACCCCTTCTCCCGTCCCACCGGCATCCTCGGCATGATCGCCGAGCTGCAGGACCTCGATCGTTACCGCGAGCAGCACTGGGAGGGGTCCTTCTCCGACTACCTGGAGCTGGTGAAGGAGCGCCCGTCCATCACGCGCAACGCCTACCAGCGCCTGTACGACATGATCGTGTCCTTCGGGACCGAGTCGTACACCGAGTACAAGAAGCCGATCGTCCGCTACAAGTTCTTCGACGACCCCGTCGACAACGGGAAGGACGCCATCTTCGGCATCGACGTCCACCTGATGAAGCTGGTGAACGTGCTGAAGTCGGCCGCGCTCGGCTTGGGCCCCGAGCGTCGTGTCATCCTCCTGCACGGGCCCGTGGGATCCGCAAAGAGCACGATCGCACGCCTCTTCAAGAAGGGCCTGGAGTGGTACTCCCGGCAGCCCGCGGGGGCGATGTACACCTTTTCGTGGCACCTCCCCGACGGCTCGGTGGTGCCCTCGCCGCTCAACGAGGATCCCCTCCGGCTCATCCCCCTCGAGATGCGCCCGCAGGTGCTCGAAGAGCTCAACCGCACGATCAAGGGCAAGGCGGCCTACCCGATCCACGTCGAGGGAGACCTCGATCCGGTGAGCCGCTACCTCTACCGTGACGGCCTGCGCGAGAACGGCGGCGATTGGATCAAGCTCATCGAGCGCGTGCGGGTGCGGCGCCTCCTGCTCTCCGAGAAGGACCGCGTCGGCATCGGCACGTTCCAGCCGAAGGACGAGAAGAACCAGGACTCGACCGAGCTGACCGGCGACATCAACTACCGGAAGATCGCCGAGTTCGGCTCCGACTCCGATCCGCGCGCATTCAACTTCGACGGCGAATTCTGCGTCGCCAACCGGGGCATCATCGAGTTCGTCGAGATGCTCAAGCTCGACGTGGCGTTCCTCTACGACCTCCTGGGCGCCTCCCAGGAGCACGTCATCAAGCCGAAGAAGTTCGCCCAGACCTACATCGACGAGGTCATCCTCGGGCACACCAACGAGCCCGAGTACCGCAAGCTCCAATCGAACGAGTTCATGGAGGCCTTGCGCGACCGTACGATCAAGATCGACTGCCCGTACATCACCAAGTGGACCGCCGAGGCCCGCATCTACAAGCGGGACTTCAACAAGCAGCGCGTGCACAAGCACATCGCGCCGCACACGTTGGAGATGGCGGCCATGTGGGCGGTGCTCTCGCGCCTGGAGGACCCCAAGAAGGCCAACCTGACGCTCCTCCAGAAGCTCAAGCTCTATGACGGGCGGACCCTCCCCGGGTTCACCGAGGACAACGTCAAGGAGCTGCGCAAGTCGAGCATCCGCGAGGGGATGGACGGGGTGAGCCCCCGCTACGTGCAGGACAAGATCAGCAACGCGCTCGTGCGCGACGCCGACACCCCCAGCCTCAACGCGTTCATGGTGCTCAACGAGCTGGAGAGCGGGCTGAAGAACCACTCGCTCATCAACGACGAGGAGAAGAAGAAGAAGTACCGGGATCTCATCGGCCTGGTGAAGAAGGAGTACGAGGACATCGTGAAGAACGAGGTCCAGAAGGCCATCGCCGCCGACGAGGGGGCGATCCAGCGCCTGTGCGCCAACTACATCGACTCGGTGAAGGCGTTCACCCAGAAGGAGCGGGTGAAGAACCCGTTCACCGGCGCCTACGAGGAGCCCGACGAGCGCCTGATGCGGTCGATCGAAGAGAAGATCGACATCCCGGTCTCTCGCAAGGAGGACTTCCGCCGCGAGCTGATGAACTACATCGGGGCGTTGTCGCTCGACGGCAAGCAGTTCAACTACAAGATGAACGAGCGGCTGTACCGGGCGCTGGAGCTCAAGGTGTTCGAGGACCAGAAGGACACGATCAAGCTCACCAGCCTCGTGTCACAGGTGGTCGACCCCGACACCCAGGCCAAGATCGACATCGTCAAACAACGGTTGATCGATCAATACGGGTACGACGACCACTCGGCCACCGACGTGCTCAACTACGTGGCGTCCATCTTCGCGCGTGGTGACGCAAAGGATTCGGTGTGATCCTAAACATCGAGAACGACCTCAACCGGTTCCGTCAGATCGTCAAGGGGCGCGTCCGCAAGGATCTGAAGCGCTACATGTCCAGCGGGGAGATCATCGGGAAGCAGGGCGACAAGTTCGTCAGCATCCCGCTCCCCGAGATCAACATCCCGCGCCTGCGCTACGGCAAGAACTCCACCGGGGGGGTCGGCCAGGGCGACGGCGACGAGGGCGACAAGGTCGACGGCGCGGAGGAGGGTGGCGGCCAGGCGGGGGACAACCCCGGCGAGCACCTCCTCGAGGCCGAGATCAGCATCGAGGAGCTCGCCGAGATCCTCGGCGAAGAGCTGCACCTGCCGCGGATCGAGCCGCGCGGGAAGAAGAACATCACGTCGGTGCGCGACAAGTACACCGGCGTGTCGAAGGTGGGCCCACGGTCGCTTCGGCACCAGAAGCGCACCTTCCGCGAGGCCCTCAAGCGCGAGATCATCGGGGGCACGTACAACGGGGCCAATCCGGTCCTCATCCCGCAGAAGGAGGACATGCGGTTCCGCTCGTGGAACAGCAAGTCCGACCCCCAGTCCGCCGCGGCCATCCTCTACGTGATGGACGTCTCGGGATCCATGGGGCGGGAACAGAAGGAGATCGTCCGGCTCGAGGCGTTCTGGATCGACACGTGGCTCCGTGCCAACTACAAGCACATCGAGACACGCTTCGTCATCCACGACGCGGTGGCGCGCGAGGTCGATCGGGACACGTTCTTCCGCACCCGGGAGAGCGGCGGCACGCTCATCTCCTCGGCGTACATGCTGGTGGACTCCCTCATCAGCGAGTTCTACCCGCCGGAGGAGTGGAACATCTACCTGTTCCAGTTCAGCGACGGGGACAATTGGTCCGCCGCGGACACCCGCACCTGCATCGACCTGTTGAAGAACCGCCTGCTCAAGAGTGTCAACCTGTTCTGCTACGGGCAGGTCGAGAGCGAGTACGGCAGCGGGCAGTTCTACAACGACCTGCGTGGTGACTACGGCACCGACGAGCGTGTGGTCCTCTCCAAGATCCCCGACCGCGAGGCCATCATGGCGTCCATCAAGGACTTCCTCGGCAAGGGGAGGTAGGCATGTTGGAAGCGTACCTCCGCAAGTCCCGGCGGCAGCTGCCCTCCGAGCTGGAGGACGCGCGCCAGCGTATCGAGGCCATCGCCCGCGGCCACGGCCTCGACTTCTTCGACACGATCTTCGAGATGTGCGACTACGACGAGATCAACATGATCGCGTCGTATGGCGGGTTTCCGACCCGCTATCCGCACTGGCGCTGGGGGATGGAGTACCTCCAGATGCAGAAGGGCTACGAGTACGGCCTGCAGAAGATCTACGAGATGGTGATCAACACCAACCCGTCGTACGCCTACCTGATGGACAACAACGCGTTCGTCGACCAGAAGCTGGTCATGGCGCACGTGTTCGGCCACGTCGACTTCTTCAAGAACAACGCGTGGTTCGCCCATACCGACCGCAAGATGCTCGACTCGATGGCCAACCACGCCGCGCGCGTGCGGCGCATCGTCGACTCCGTGGGCGAGTCCGCGACGGAGCAGTGGCTCGACACGTGTCTCTCGGTCGACAACCTCATCGACCCGTTCCGGGACCACATCCGGCGCATGCGCCCGCGCGACGCGGAGGAGGAGCCCACGGGGCCCGCCTCCCACAAGCTCCCCGCCAAGAGCTACATGGACCCCTACATCAACCCGCCCGCGTACATCGCGCAGCAGGAGGAGAGGGCCCAGGCGGCGGCGGAGCGGGCGAAGAACTTCCCCGAGCACCCCGAGCGGGACGTGCTGGGGTTCGTGTTGGAGCACGGGCGGCTGAACCGTTGGCAGGGTGACATCCTGTCGATCGTGCGCGAAGAAGCGTACTACTTCGCGCCCCAGGCCCAGACCAAGATCATGAACGAGGGCTGGGCCAGCTACTGGCACACCAAGCTCATGACGGAGCACATCCTCGAGGACTCCGAGGTCATCGATTATTGCGACCACCACTCGGGCACCGTGGCGATGCGCCCCGGCCAGCTCAACCCGTACAAGATCGGGCTGGAGCTGTACCGTGACATCGAGAAGCGATGGGACCGCGGTCAGTTCGGGAAGGACTGGCTGGAGTGTGACGACGCGGTCGCCAAGCGGGATTGGTTTCGTGCCACCAACGAGGGGCGTGCCAAGATCTTCGAGGTGCGACGTTCCCACAACGACGTGACCTTCCTCGACACGTTTCTCACGGAGGAATTCTGCCGCCGCGTCGGCCTGTTCACCTACGAGTTCGATCGGAAGAGCGGCGAGTACCTGCTCGACAGCCGGGAGTTCGCCGACATCAAGAAGAAGCTCCTGTTCATGGTGTCGAACCACGGGCAGCCGCGCGTCTACGTGACCGATGGCAACCACGCGAACCGCGGGGAATTGGAGCTCACCCACCAGTACGAGGGGGTGGACATCCAGTTGGAGTGGGCGAGCCACACGCTCGGGAACCTCGCCCGCGTCTGGGGGCGCCCCGTGCACCTGCGTACGAAGATCGAGAACAAGGATGCCGTGCTCCACCACGACGGGGACCACTTCGCCTACGAGGGCCCCAAGCTCATCGGAGCGAAGAAGCCGTGAAGGAGCCCCTCGCCCTCGACGCGCTCATCTCGGGCATCGACCGCAAGCTCGCCCCCGGGGTGGTGCGCGTGGACGACGATGGGGTGAGCGCCGAGGTCGACGTGGTGGATCTCGACCGCCTCGGGGTGTCCGTGCGCGGGGTGAAGGTGCGGACCGCGGGCCCCGGCGACATCGCGCGCCAGGCCGAGCGCCTGCCCGGCGCCCTGGAGGGCCTCGTGGAGAAGGTGCGCCCCGTGGAGGTCGACCCCGCCCTCGGCGGCGCCGTCCTGCGCAGCACGCCGCGCCGCCGCGAGTACTACGAGGTGAGGACCGACGGGCGGGAGGTGTCCGTGGAGAAGCTCCGCGCCGGGCCCGAGGGGCGCGCGCGCGTGCCGTTCACGCTCACCCGGGAGCAGCTCGGGCGGCTCGTCGAGGGCGTGGGCGGGGTGCTCACCGAGGACGACCCCGAACGGTAGCGGGGCGCGGGAGCGGCGCGAGGACGTGCTTTCACACTTCTTCACGCCGGTGGCGCTCGGCGCCGTGGCATCCTGGCGGCCCTGGAGCCCCCATGGCCGCCCACCCCTCGAGCAGCACCTCCTGTGACGACACCCCCGGCAAGCTCGAGCCCCGCATCGACCCGTTGCGCTGCGAGGGCAAGGCCGACTGCCTGCGGGTGTGTCCCTACGACGTGTTCGTGCTCCGCCCCCTCGACCGCGACGAGAAGCGCGTGCTCACGCCGATGGTGCGGTTCAAGATCTGGGCGCACGGCGGGAAGCAGGCGTTCGTGGAGCGCCCGGACGCGTGTCACGCGTGCGGTTTATGTGTCACCGCGTGCCCGGAGAAAGCGATCAAGCTGGTGCGGGGCATGGCGACGGTCGCGGCGGGGTAGCCAGGCGGGGTTGGCCGGCACGCGCGGCGGGGGGCACGCGGCGGGGGGCTCAGGGACACAGGCCGTCCGCCCACACGTCCACGTTGTTGTCGGCGTCGCACTCCGCAACCGCCCCCTCGACCCGCGCGCGCACACCGAGGACGCCCGTGCCGTGGAGCGTGTAGACCTCGCTGGCGCCGAGCGCGCCCACGGGCGCGGCGACCGTGCGCCGCTCGACCTCGACCCACCCACCGCCGCTGTCGGCCTCGAGCACGAGCGTGGCGGTGCCGCCGTCCGCGAGGCCCTGGTTGCCGGCGCGCGCCCACACGGTGAGCGTGCCGTCGACACAGCACGCGTCGTCGACCGTGGCGACGAGGTCGGCCAGCGCCCCCTCGTACATCGAGGTGGCGTCCCCGGCGCGGAAGGTGTTGTAGAGGTCCCAATTCGGCACGGCGACCGCGGGGACGCTGCCGTCGTCCTCGATGTTGGTGCGGCTGTAGGCGTATTGGTTCCACAGGCCGCGGCCGGCGCCGAAGTTGACGCGGTCGGTGAACACGGTGACCCAGGTACGACGACTCCGCCTCCCACACCACGGCGCCGTCGTGGGAGAGCGCGACGAGCCCCTGGTCCATCGGGGCGATCACCTCGGGGAAGCCGTCCCAGTCGAGGTCCGCCGCGGCGAGGAACCCGGCGGACTGGAGGCGGTCGTCCACGTAGCTCCAGAGCTCGGCCCCGTCGGCGCCGGAGAGCGCGCGCACGGCCACGGGCAGGTGGTCGCCCGCCTGCACCATCGTCACGAACACCACGTCCGGGACGTCGTCCTGGTCGGCGTCGCCATCCCCGTCGTCGTCCGTCAGGGCGATCACGATGGGGGCGGCCATGCACTCGACGGAGGTCGGCGCCACCGAGAACGCGGCCCGCCGCCAGAGCACCTCGAGCTGGTAGGGCCGGGACACCGGCACGGTGAAGCACGCCAGGTCGGTGGCGAGCGGAGCGGCCGCGAGGGCCTCGCCCGCGCAGGTGTCACCCGTGGCCCCGGTGTCGGCGGCGCTGTCGTCGTCACCGTCGGACGTGGGCCCGCCCCCGCTGTCCAAGAGGCCCGGCGCCACGTCGGGCTTGGGGCCGAAGAGCTGGAAGTCCGAGCAGGCGGCGAGCAGCGGGACCGCGAGGAGGAGGAGCTTTGGTAGCACGCGGGACCTCTTCGGGTCGGGTAACGGCGCGCGACCTCGAGCGCGAGGCGACGCCCCGATCCCGGCGATCCACCTACTCCCGCAGCGGCCCCACCACCTCCGCCAGCGCCTTCCCGACCACCTCGTTGCCCGCCACGGTGAGGTGGTTGCGGTCCTGGAAGAGCGCGCGGGCAGCGCGGCCGTCCGCCTTCAGGGCGTCGCACGCGGGCACCACGGGGAGGTCCCCGGGGAGCTCGGCCGGGAGGGTGTGGCACCCGAGGCGCCAGTCGTTCTCGGACACGGGGTACTGCACGAACACGACGGTCACGCCGCGCTCCTTGCCCCACTCCGCGATGAGGTCGTGGTTTCCGTGGCCGAGGGCGTCCCCCTGGAGCGGCGCGCGGTCGAGCCAGCGCGCGCGGTCGGGCCGCGCCTTCTCCACGCCGAGGCGCATCACGTAGTAGAGGCGGCTCTGCCACATCGCGGCGCGCACCTGGGTGGCCGCACTCCCAATCGGCCGCCCGACCAGGGCGCCGTCGTCGCGCGGGCTGTCGTAAGGCATGCAATCGATGACGACGATGTCGGGATCGAAGGCCTCGATGCGACGCTGGAGGAGCCGGTACACGTTGAGGGAGCGGAAGCCGCTGATGCCCGCGTTGAGCACCTCCCAACTCTCGCCGCCCTCGCCGGCCTCGTTCAGCAGCCGCTCGGCGACGGCGGAGTAGGTCTCCTCCGGGCCGACGCCGGCGCCCAACGTCTGGCTGTCCCCGAACGTGACCACCCGGGTGACCTCCGCGGGCTTGGCCTGGGTCATCGGCTTCAGGCGGCGGAACCCGTGCTCGTTGATCTGCATCGCCGCCGAGGGCAGCATGCTCCAGTACCAGTAGAGATCGGGGTCGTAGCGGAACCCGGCGTTCTCCAGGTGGGCCCGGATCATCGTGTCGGGCAGCGTGGCGGTGCGCACCACCGGCAACGTGACACGCAGCACGCCCTCCACGGCGAGGAGCACGACGATCGCCACGACGACGCCGAGCACGAGCCGCCCAAGCCACCTCATCCGCCCCACCCCCACCCCGGCTTGCCCGGGCCGGCCGTCGGCCCGTCCGCGCACCGCGGGCTCGTGCGGATGGTCTCCAGGGAGGCGCCCGTGACGATGACCTCGGCCATGGCCGACGCGATGGCGTAGGCCCCCGCCTCGCTCGGGTGCCCGGTGTCGAGGAAGCCCCAACAGGCACGCTCGCCCAGCGCGTGGCCCCCGAAGTGCACGCCCTCGGAGGCCAGGCCCTCGCGCCACGCGGCGCTGCCCGAGAACCCCGCGAGCCCGTCGTTCATGTCGTTGGGGAGCTCGGTGAACCACACCGCGAGGCCACGGGCGCGGGCGTCGGCGGCGAGGAGGCGCAGGTCGGCGATCTCGGCGTCCCGGCCGGCGCCGGCGGGCGGCGCGGCGTAGGCGCTGCCGCGGAAAGGGGCGAGCGCGCGGCGGGCGAGCAGGTAGAGGCGGGCGTTGCTGGCAGGGCCCTCGCGGTAGGACCGGTACCAGGCGCCGCGGGCGGCCTCCACGCGGTCGACGCGCGAGGCGTTGTGGGGCTGGCCGAGCAGCACGCCGTCGATCGCGTAGGTGTCCACGAGCTGACGGTAGCGCGCGAGCATGTCGAACGCGCACGAGCCGAACACGCCGGCGTTGATGACCTCGACCCGCGCGACGCCCAGCCGCTCGGGGAGGAGCCGCTCGAGAACGTCCGGGACGGTGTCCCCCTGATCGACGGAGAAGCCGAACATCCACGAGTCGCCCAGAGCCAGGATGCGGTAGGTGCCGGGCTCCTTGGCGCGCGGCACGTCGGCGTCTTCGCGCAGGCCCAGCGCGTTGAGCCGGACCGCCCAGGGGTAGGGCCCATCCTGGCGCCCCTCGACCATGTTCGGGCGCGTCACGACGCCACCGGCTTCGTTCGTGGCGATAAGGCCGGTCGGACGCTCCCACTCGAAGAGGAGGCTGTCCACCGGGAGCGCGAGACGCAGGGCGCCCTCGGCCCCGCCGAGCACGCCCAGCGCGGCCAGGAGCCCGAGGATCGCCTTGCGCAGCACCTCGGCCGCGTAACCCGGTGTCGCGTGCGTCCGGGTTAAGCGCGTCGCCCCCAGGAGCCGCCATGGCCTTCGATGCCGAGAGCGCCGAGACCCTCGAGCCCTTCGATCCCGACGCCGCCGCCGCGAGCGACGGCCTCTTCGGCCTCGACACCGCGCCCGACGCCGCCCGCGTGGTCGTCGTCCCCGTGCCCTGGCAGGCCACGACGTCCTACCGGCGCGGCACCCGGGGCGGCCCCCAGGCGCTCCTCCACGCCTCCTACCAGGTCGACCTCGAGGATCTCGACGTGGGCGCCGTCTGGCGCGCCGGCATCGCGCAGGTGCCGGCCGATCCGCGCGTCGCCGCGTGGGACCAGGAGGTCGAGGCCGACGCCCTCGCCGTCATCGAGAGCGGCGGCGGCGAGCCCGACGCGGCCGCGCGGGTGAACGCCCGTGGGGACGATCTGAACGCGCTCGTCGAGGCCACGGTGAGCGGCATCCTCGACGAGGGGCGCATCCCCGCGGTCATCGGCGGCGATCACTCCGTGCCCTTCGGCGCCATCGCCGCCATCGCGGCGCGCCACCCCGGCGTCGGCATCCTCCACATCGACGCCCACGCCGACCTCCGCGCGGCCTACGAGGGCTTCACCTGGTCGCACGCGAGCATCTTCCACAACGTGATGACGCGCCTCCCCGACGTGGCGACGCTCGTGCAGGTCGGCATCCGCGACGTCGGCGCCTCCGAGGTCGCGTTCCAGAAGGCCCAGGGCGCGCGCATCGTGCCCTTCTTCGACAACGCGATGGCGCGCGAGCTCGCCCGCGGCACCCCGTGGATGCACATCGTGCACCGCATCGTCGAGGCCCTGCCGCCGACCGTCTACATCTCCTTCGATGTCGACGGGCTCGATCCCGCCTTCTGCCCCAACACCGGCACGCCCGTCCCCGGCGGGCTCACGTTCCGCGACGTGGTGGTGCTGCTCGAGGCCGTCTCCGAGCACCGCCGCATCGTGGGCTTCGATCTCAACGAGATCGGCGACGCCGAGTGGGACGGCAACGTCGCCGCGCGGCTCCTCTACAAGCTCTGCGGCTGGGCGGCGCGGTCGCAGGGGTGGCGGCCGCCGGGGTAGGGCTGGGAGAGGCGCGGGTCCGGGGCGCTCCCGGGACCCGCCGCGCCCCAGGACCCGCCGCTCCCCAGGACCCGCCGCTCCAAGAGCCCGCGCTCCCCAGGACCGAGGGCACATTGCTGCCTTCCGCTACCGACTGTAACCAAATGTTGCTCCGCGGCACCGCCGTCGATTGAGCGTAGGCTGGCGCCCAACCCGGGATCCCGACGTGTACCCATGCAGAGCGGCCAGCTCGGTCACCCCGACCCCACCTTGCGCCAAGAAGAACTCGAGTTGTCACAATTCTGATCGTCGGACGCCGGTTGTGTCCGCTCTGGTTGAAGAACGCGGCTCGCAGGAGTCTTGATGGCGCGCCCATCTTACACACTCGGAACCCAGCCAGGGCCCCCCGGTGTCAGGAGTATCAATTGAGCAATTTACTGGACGTAGACGAGGCCACCGTGGGGTACCTCGTGAGCCGGGTCACGGAGGCGCTCGGGGAGCAGGCCGAGTTGCACCTCGAGCTCGCGAAGGCGGAGGTCGCCCGGGACGCGCGCGCCCTCGTCAAGGACATCCTGCCTTTCGCGGTCGCGGTCCCGCTCGTCAGCGTGGGCTATCTCCTTGCGTGTGTCGCCGCGGGGCTCGCGCTCGCGCCCTGGCTTGGCTACGCCGGCGGCTTCGCCCTGTTGGCCGCGCTGAACCTGCTGGGTGGCGGCCTCACGATCCGAAAGGGCATGTTACAGTTGCGTTCACGCCGCGGGCTCACCGCCGTCACCGGCGCCGAGCTCGGGGAGAGCGCCCGGGGCCTCGTCGCCGCCGTGCGCCCCTCCCACACCCAAATCGAGGCCCAGCATGCCCGTTGACAATGGCCTCGTCGTCTATGTCCCCCCCGCCGACCGCCGCGTGGACGAGGCCCGCGCCCGCCTGGTGCTCGCGCGTCAGCGCACCCGTGGCACCCTGACCGCGCTCCAGCGCGAGGTGGCCGTGCGCACCGATTGGCACACCTGGTTCCGGGCGCGCCCGGGCATGTTTCTCGCGGCCGCGTTCGTCGCCGGCTTCCTCATCGGGAAGCGCCGCTGATCTCCCTCTCCCCCTCTCTCCCGGAGCCCCCCATGGACACCCCCGAAGCCACGTTCAACCCCCTCGAGGGGGACGCTGAATCCGCCCTCGCGCCCAAGATCGAAGAGATCCGCCAGAACCTCGCGAAGATGAACGAGCGCGCGCTCGCCTTCGCCCGCGAACGGCCTGTCACCTGTGTCGTCGGCGCGCTCGCGCTCGGATTCGTGGTCGGCAAGATCGCGGCTCGGTACTAGCGATGAGCGCCACGTATGCCGGACCGTCCCCCGCCGTTGGTGACATCCCCCACAACGGGTCCGCGGGGGGCCACTACCCCGTGGGTGATCAGAGCCTCGTGACACAGACGCTCACCGCGCTCGACCTCCCCGGGCGCATGACCCGCCACCCCTACCAGACCCTCCTCATCGCCGCCGGCGTCGGCTACGTGCTGGGCGGCGGACTGTTCACTCGCCTCACCGCGAACGTGTTCCGCATGGGCCTGCGCGTCGGCGGGCATCCCCTGGTCCAACGTGAGCTGCTCGGCGTGGCCGAAGCGGCGCTGCGCGGACGTTCCAACCAATCGTCGTAATTTCGCGACAGACCACTCAACCGACCACTCAACAGAGAAGTGAGAACACCATGACCCTCGAAAAGATGAAGAGCCTCGACAAGGACGATTTCCTCAACATGCTCGGCCTCGAGAGCAAGCGCAACCCGGTCGACTACATGGTGCCGGCCCTGGCGCTCTTCGGCGTCGGCGTGCTCGTCGGCACGGGCATCGGGCTCCTCGTGGCCCCCCGCCCGGGTCGCGAGCTCCGCGCGGACATCGTCCAGCGCCTCGAGCACGCCCCCGAGGCGATGGCCCGCCTGCCGCAGCGCGCGAATGACGCGATGCACCGCGTGTCCGACCAGATCTCCGAGAAGCTGCACGACGGCAAGGTCGCTTAGGCTTCGGGCCTGGCCCTTCTTCCCGGCGGGTCACCCCGACCCGCCGGGAAGAGCGGTCCCTACTTCTTCTTCTTCTGCGCCTCGGCGATCGCCACGTACTCGCGCTCGGACATCTTCAGGTGCTCGAGCACGATGCCGATGTTCTTCTGGGTCTCGGGCGCGGGGCGCTCGTCGTCCAGCACCTTCATCGTGCGCGCCATCTCCTGGAGGGCGTCGCAGTGCTCGCCGAGGGCGGCGAGGTTGCGGGTCTCGCGGGACTTGCCCGAGAACTCCTGGCGGTAGGCCTCGAAGAACTTGTTCGCCTCGGTGCCGAGCGCGGCGCCGAGAGTGCTCCCGCGGGCTTCCGCGCGGGCCTGCCGGATGCGCACGAGCTCGCCACGGTGGTGGGCGATGCGCTCGGTCACCTTGGTGATGTTCGCGGCGTGCACCTCCGTGCTCACGCCCTGCTCGCGCACGCGCACCATCGAGGTGCGGATGGTCTCCAGCGCGTCGATGATGCGCTCGAGGAGCGCGGGCCGGCGCGTGTTGCGGGGCTTGCCCTCGAAGTGCGTGCGGTAGAGGCCGAACTGGGTGTTCGCCGCGGTGGCGAGCACGCGGGCGTGCTCCGCGGGGGCCATGGCGTTCCGGGCGTCGCCGATGGCGGCGATCTCGGTGCGGAAGAGGCGGAGGTTCGCCTCCATCTGGTCGCGCCGCGCGTTGAGGCGGGAGTTGTCGAGCGCGGGCATCGCCGCGATCCACGCGGCCTCCTCGGTCGCCATCTCGGTGAGCAGCCCGAGGTCGCGCGTGGGGCGCGCCTTGCCCGCGAAGTGGCGCAGGTAGCGGGAGAAGTTGACCTCCGACCACTCGGCGAGGCGCCACGCCGCGATCGCCGCGGGGCCGCCGGCCTGGATGGCGGCGATCTCGGTCCGCTCGGAGCGGTAGAGCGCGAGCCGCTCGTCGACCGTGGTGCGGAGGCCGGCGTCCACGCCCGACGCCACGAGGCGCTCGGTGTCCGTGATGAGGGAGTCGAGCAGGGCGAGGTCACGCGTGGCGCGGGAGCGGCCGACGAAGGACTTGCGGTAGCGATCGTGGATGGTTTCGGCGGTAGACATCGGGGCTCCGTGGAGTTGGGAACGGAGGGTATCCGGGCGTAGCGCCACGTGCGTGCCCGAGTTCCTCCCCCGGGCCCGCTGTCTACGCGGACCGCTGCCGACGGCGACCGAGGAGGGGGAGGAGGAGGAGCCAGGCGGCGGGGCCGGCGGCGCAGCCGGAGCCGGCGCATTCGGCGCGCGGCTCGTCGGGGTCCGGGTCGGGCGCGGCGCTGCCCGTGTCGTCGCAGGCGGCGGGATCGCCGTCGCAGTCCTGGTCGATGCCGTCGCAGGGCGGATCGTCGGCGCCAGGGTGGACCTTCCACCATTCGTCGTCGCAGTCGGTGCCGCCCGCGGCCTCCGCGTCGTAGCCGTCGAGGTCCACGTCGGTGAAGTCCGCGCCGGAGCAGTCCTGGTAACGCCCCGGCGACCTCGGCCATGTAGAAGCCCTCGCGGTCCTCGTCGGGCCACACCGTCGCCTCGCGGAGGTGACGGTGACCACGGCGCGGACGAGGGACTCGTCTACGCTTACCGCTGCCGACGCCGACCGAGGAGGGGCAGCAGGAGGAGCCAGGCGGCGGGGCCGGTGGCGCAGCCCGTGCCGCCGCATTCGGCGCGCGGCTCGTCGGGCGAGGCGGGGTCCGGGTCGGGGTCCGGGTCGGGCGCGGCGCTGCCCGTGTCGTCGCAGGCGCCGGGATCGCCGTCGCAGTCCTGGTCGACGTCGTCGCAGAGCGGATCGTCCGCGTCGGGGTGGATGCGCGCCCGCTCGTCGTCGCAGTCCGTCCCGCCCACCTCCTCGGCGTCGTAGCCATCTCGATCCACGTCGGTGAGGTCCGCGCCGGTGCAGTCCTGGTCGACGCCGTCGTAGGGCTCGTCGTCGAAGGCCGGAGCGCGCCGCGCGTCGGTGTCGTCGCAGTCGGCGGCCTGGTCGTCCCCATCGGCGGTGGCGCCGTCGCCGTCCGCGTCGATGTCGTCCGCGCCGTCGCAGTCCTCGTCGATGCCGTCGCCCGGCGTGTCGCTCGCGCCCGGAAATGTGCGTGCCTGCGCGTCGTCGCAGTCGGTGCCGCCGAACCCGGTGCCGTCCACGCCGTCGTTGTCGAAGTCGAAGTCGACCCGATCGGCGCCGTCGCAGTCCTGGTCGATGCCGTCATTCGCGATGTCGGTGACGCAGGGCCCCCGGTCGGGATCGGCGTCGTCGCAATCGTCTGGCGCGGAGTAGCCGTCCCCGTCCACGTCGCCGGGATCGCGCACCCAGGTCGTGGCGTCCACCGCGCCGTACTGCACGCCATCGAGCGACGCGATCGTCGCGGACCAGCCGTCCGCGCACCAGGCGGAGCCGTCGGTGACGACCACGAGGTGATCGGGCGCGCGCACCCACTCCTCGGTGCCGTAATTGATGTTCGTCTCCGACCACGCAAACGCGCAGCCGGACGTGTCGACCGACCGCTCCCGCCCCGTGCTCTCGCGTGACCACGACGAGCCCTCCGCGACCTCGAACCAACCGTCGTCCGGGGCGTCTGGGACCGACCCCGTCCATGCGCCCGTCCACCGCGTGTCTCCACTGGAGGCGAGGCTGTCCGAGTAGCTGGTCTCGACCTCGGTCAGCTCGAGGCTCGTCCAGGTCTCGCCCGCCGCGACGGTGATTTGGAGCGTGGTGGTCACGATCTCGCTCCGCCCCGTGTCGTAGTAGAGATACTCCTCCACCGTCCGGACGACGGTGAACTCCGTCGTCTCGCACACCTCCTCGGTGGTCTCGGTGTCGTAGCCGCTCGTCGTCGTCGTGACCCACACGCACTCGGCAGAGGCCTCGTAGACCTCGGCGAGGTCGTGGAGCGCGTCGTACACGCTCACCAACCCCGCGTCCGTGTCCCGGTAGACCGTCGCGTCCGCCGGGACGGTCACCGGCGGGCAGGCCCACGGGAGGTCCTGGGCGAACGCGAGGGAGGCCAGGACCACGAGGGGCATCCCGCACTCTACCGCGGTGAACCCCGCACCGCCCGGAGTCGAGCACCGCGGGGATTACGCCGCGCTTACGCCCCGGCGACCTCCGCCATGTAGAAGCCCTCGCGGTCCTCGTCGGGCCACACCGTCGCCTCGCGGAGGGGCTCGCCGGCCACGGCGCGGACGAGGGACTCGTTCTCGGCGCGGGTGAGCGAGCACGTGGCATACACGACGACGCCGGCCATGCGGCGGGCGTCCGCGAGCAGGCGTGCCTGGAGGTCGGTCGGGTACCGGAGCTTCCAGCGGTTCTCGGGGTGGCGCCGCAACACACCGGTGCCGGAGCACGGGGCGTCGACGAGCACGAGATCGTAGCGGCCCGACGGGGGCCCGACCCGGATGTCGAGGCCGGCGCGGGCCGCGCGCTTGCGGAGCTCCACGAGGGCGTCGGGGCGCACGTCCCAGGCCTGGACCTTCGCGCCGAGCGCGGCCAGGGCGAGGCTCTTGCCCCCGGCGCCGGCGCACAGGTCGAGGATGGTGGCGCCGGCGAGGTCGGTGGGGGGGGCGTCGGCCTGGTCTGGCGGACGGGCGCCTTCCGCCAGGACGTCGGCGTGCGCGTCGGTGCCGCCACGTGGGGGGAACGCGGCGATGGCGGGGGGGCGTTGCGGGGGGGCGTTGCCCCCCCGCCCCAAGAGCGTGGAGGCCGCGAACTCGACGATGTCCTGGCTGCCGAGATCCTGCACCTCCACCCGCCCGTCGCGCCACGCGTCGAGCAGGTTCACGTTGGCGCGCCCCAGGAGGACGAGGCCGTGGGCGCCGACGCGGCGGTGGGGCACGGGGAGGTCGACCGGCTCGCGGAGCACGCGGAGGACCACCGGGGCGCGGCCGGCGAGGCGTTGCGCGAAGGCGACGGCGGCGTCGGGGCCGAGGCGATCCCACCATTCGCGGGCGAGCGCGTCGGGGACGGACAGCGCGATCGCGTAGGCGTCGTCGGGATCGGGGAGGTCGGGCGGGCCCTCGGCGGCGAGGCGGAGCCAGGCGGCGAGGGGATCGGGGTCGATGCGGGCGAGGGCGCGCTCGTGGCGGATGAGGCCGAGGAGGAGGTCGCCCGCGACGGGGCGCTCCTTCGAGCCGAACGCGCGCGTCTCGCGGAGGCCCCGCGCCACGATCGGCCCGGCGTGCGAGGGCTGGGACAGCATCGCCGCGAGGATGGGCGCGAGCGCGCGCAGGAGCTTCGGGCTCGGCACGGGCGGGCGGGGCAGGGCGCAGGACCAGAGCGGCATCGCGGTCAGGCTATCGCGGCGACGGCGCGGCCCACCCGGCGCGGCCCACCCGGCGCGCATCTGGGGCGTGCGCCACCGGCCGCGTTCCGGCGGGCCACCGGCCGCGGTCCGGCGGGGCCACCGGTGCCCATGCGTCACGCGCGAGTTCCGATTCCGGCGGGCCGAATTAGACGGGCGACGATGAAAGACGCCCTGATCATGTCCGCCCTCTCCGTCGTCCCCAAGAACCACGCGGCGCGGCTGATGGGCGTGTTCGCGCGTACCCGCCTCCCGGCGGCGGCGCAGCGCGCGCTCCTGACCTGGTACGTCGGAAAGTACCGGGTCGACCTGACGGAGTGCGAGGGCCAGCTCTCCGACTACGGGAGCCTCACCGACTTCTTCACCCGCGCGCTGAAGCCCGGGGTGCGCCCCGTCGATCCCGCGCCGCGCGCCATCGTCTCGCCGTGCGACGGCCTGGCCTACGCGGTCGGGCGCATCGAGAACGGGCGGATCCCGCAGTCGGACGGCCGGAGCTACGAGGTCCAGGAGCTCCTCGGCGGGGACACCCGCTACGACGGCGGCGACTACGCCGTCCTCTACCTCTCCCCGCGCGACTACCACCGCGTGCACGTGCCCCGCGAGGGCACCGTGACCCGCTACTCGTACCTGCCGGGCGCGCTCTGGCCCGTCTTCCCGGCCGCCACGCGCAGCGTCGAGGCCCTGTTCGCCCGCAACGAGCGCCTCACGAGCTGGATCGCCTCGGACCTCGGCGAGTACGCGCTGGTGATGGTCGGCGCCTTCGGCGTGGGTCGCATGCGCGTCGTCTACGACGCGTTGGTCACCAACGAGGGCAAGCCGCGCTCGGAGGTGCCCGTGTCGCCCCCAGCCGTGCTCGAGCGCGCCGCCGAGATCGGTCGCTTCGAGATGGGCTCGACCGTCATCCTCGTGTTCCCGCCGAACACCGTGGACTGGACGATCACCGCCGGGGATCTCGTGCGCGTGGGGAGCCGGGTCGGAGAGTGGCGCCAGAACTGACTCCCAAGCCGGTTTTTGTTGGCTTGGCAAGCGGTCGCGCTTGAGCTAACAGGCCGTCCGGAGGAGCAGATCGCCATGCTGCGCGCAAGCAACGAGTCGCCCCGCATGTTCGAGAGCGACTTCATCGACTTCTTCTCGCGCGTCCCCGCGCTGATCGTGCCGGTCATCTTCGTCCCGATCATCCTGGCGATGTTCGGGTGGGGCGTCACCGGGGCGGGCCTCGGCCTCCTCCCGGCGCTCGGCTGGGCGGCGCTCGGCTTCTTCGTGTGGACGTTCGCCGAGTACTGGCTCCACCGCACCCTGTTCCACTGGATCCCGGACACGAAGTGGGGCCCGCGCTTCCACTTCATCCTCCACGGCGTCCACCACGACTGGGTGAACGACAAGTACCGGCTGGTCATGCCCCCGGCCGCGAGCATCGGCCTCGGCGTGGTGTTCTTCGGCGTGTTCTACGCGCTGCTCGGCCCGGTGTGGGTGTACCCGTTCTTCGCCGGCCACGTGGCGGGCTACCTGACCTACGACATGACGCACTACTACGTGCATCACTTCAAGGTCCAGGGGAAGGTCATGAAGCGGCTGCGCGCCCACCACATGAACCACCACCACAACAAGGATGGTCGGAAGTTCGGCGTGAGCACCACGTTCTGGGACCACGTCTTCCGGACCTACTAGGTGCTCGCCGCCTGGCTCGCCGCGGCGCTGCTCGCGCCGGCCCTCGCGGGCGTGACCTACGAGCGCACCCCCCACGAGGACGAGGCGGGGCCGCTCGACCCCGCGCCGATCACCGCCGTCGAGCGGGAGGCGCGCGAGTGGCGGCTCAAGGCCGAGCGCCGGGGCGTCCTGGCCGCGCTCGACGCCGCCGTGCGTTGGCGCGCCGACGCCGTGGACACCTGCATGCGCGCCGCCGGCGCCCCCGCCGCGAGCGCGGTGGTGGACGTGGCGCTCACCTCGGCCGGCGTCCCCACCGTGAAGGCGAAGAAGGGCGCGGACGCGACGCTCGCCGGCTGCGTCGCGGCCTCGCTCGGCGACCAGCTCCCGGTGCCGCTCTACTCCGCGGTCGAGGTCAGCTACACGGCGCGGTTCGATCCGGCTTCGGCTTCGGCGTCGGTTTCGGGGCCGGCGTCGGCGTCGGGGGCGGCGCCCGCCTTCAGCCCCGCGCCCGCCGCCACCCCGGCCCCCGCCTCCACCCCGGCGCCCGCCGCCACCCCCGCGCCCGCCTCCACCCCGGCCCCCGCCGGGACCGACATGGCCTTCGCGCCGCTCGTCGACGCCGAGCGCGGCTTCGGCCCCGTCCCCTGGGGCGGGCCGTCCGCCGACCACGAGGGGCTCTACGCCACGAGCAGCCGCGACGGCTCGACGTTCTACACGCGCCAGGCCGACACCTCCGCGCGGTGGTTGGGCGCCCGCACCTCCCGGGTCACCTACGGCTTCGGGGCGGACGGGCTCTACGTCGTGACGATCGGCGTCGTCGGCACGACGACCGCGTGGCAGCTCCGCGAGGCGCTCACCGCGCGCTACGGCGCCCCCAAGTGGGACACCCGCTTCGGCTGCTACTACTGGCGCGGCGCCACGCTGCTCCTCCAGCTCCGACCCGAGCCGAACAGCGAGGTGGCGACCATCACGTGGCTCGACATCCCGCGCGGCCGGGCGAGCGGGCTCGCCGATCGCCTCCCGGGTGACCGCGACGATCCCACCAGCTCAGACAGCAAGCGGCGCATGCCGAAGATCTTCCGGGACGACGGTTCGAGCGGGGAGGGGAGCGCGACGGCGGGGCCGGGGTCGGAGGCGAGCCCGGCGTCCACGAGCAGCCCGACACCGGCGCCGGAGGGTGCGCCTGCGCCGAAGGCGAGCCCGGGGCCCTGACGCGGGGGACGGGCTTGGGGGCCGCGAGCAGGCCGACGCTGGAGGGTGCGCCGGGGTCGGAGGCGAGCCCGGGGCCCTGACGCGGGAGACGGGCTCGGGGCGATGACCATGGCGGCGAGCTTGGGGGCCTGACGCTGGCGGCGAGCTTGGGGTTCTGGAGCGGGCGGCGAGCTTGGGGCTCGCGGGCAACACCGCGCCGGCGAGCGGCCCGACACCCGCGACGGG
>JAUXTN010000112.1 GCA_030684355.1 Pseudomonadota bacterium | reverse complement strand
CCGGGACCGGCGGCCAAGATGGCCCGCGCGAAGACGCGCGGCGGCCGCCTGCGCACGTCAGCAGTCGTCTTCGCGTTCAGCGCCAGCCGGCCATTGCTTTTGCTTATTCGCGGCCCGATCTTCGCACGAACGTTGGCGCCGGCCGAGTGTAGCCGGGTGCCGACGTTTCGGCGAGTGTCAGGGCGGGGCCCGGCGTGCCCACGGAGGAGGCGGGGCCACAAGCCCTCGGGTCGCGTCGACACCGCGGGCCGCTCCCACCCGCCCAAGCGTCGTCGTGGGGGGGTAGAACCGGCGCGCACAACCACTTGCAGAGAGACGAGGCCTCGAGATGCGCGCCGCTCCCACCCCCGGCGAACGGAGCCGTGGCGGGTGGAACCGGCCCGCTCCTACTCGGCCCCGCCACGTGAGCGTCGACCCTCCTCTCCCCCTCGGGCACTCGGGGGCCCCGCACGCCCCGATCGATTGTTGCGCGGCCGGCGCGTCGGCAACGTCGACCGCGCGGCTCCGATGGACAACGGGCCGCGAAGGGCCGTCGTCGTCCAGCATCGCGGCAAAGCGGCCGCCGGTAAAAAAAGCGCCGCGCGCTGGAGAACTCGGCGAGCACGTCAACCCGCTCGGGCCCGCGCGCCCACCGAACACTCCCTTCCCGGCGGCCGCCGTCAGGGCCCTCTGCGACGACGACGGCCCCGAACCACGCGGTGAGGCCGGCCAGCACAGAACGCCGCGACATGCCGCGCGGGCCGGCGAAGACGCCGGACCGGCCCCGGTGGCGCCGACACGACCGCGCGAACGTTGTGCATCCGCGCGGCGCCCCGGGGACATGGGCCTGCCCGGCGAAGACGCCGGGCACCGGCGGCCCAACATCCGCCGGGACGGGTACGTCCGGAGGGCCGCCTGGCCCACGTCGGCAGTCGGGAACGGAAGACCCCAAGCCGAGCCGTCCCAGAATCGTCGGCTCCCCGGCTTCGACCGACACTCCGTTTGGCCCGCGCATCTCCGTGGGTGCGAACCCTCGGGTGGCAGGCGCCAGCCGGCAGGGTTCTGCCGCCACCGCCACGGGAGCAACGGCCGGCCGGCGCAGAACTTGCCGACTGCGGCAAGCCCGGGGGCCCCAAAGCCTGGCGTAGCTCGCGACGTTGCCGTGGGCCCCCGGGACATGCGCTGCCCGTCGAAGACGCCGGGCACCGGCGGCCAAGATAGCCCGCACGCGGGGACGCGCGCGGAGGCCGCCTGCGCACGTCCGCAGTCGTCTGGGCGTT
>JAUXTN010000110.1 GCA_030684355.1 Pseudomonadota bacterium | reverse complement strand
GCCGGCCTCGACCTCCGGGCCCACCGCCCTCCCCGAGGGCCTCGCGCCCCCGAGCATCGACCGCCCGCCGCCCGGCGCGCCCGGCGTCGATCCGGCGGCGTCCACGCCCCCGCCGGCCGGCACCGCCGGCCCCAAGCTCCTCGCCTCGGCCACCCCGGCGTACCCGGCCACCGCGCTCGCCGAGCGCGTCTCCGGCACCGTCGTCGTCCGGATCGGGCTCGACGCCGCCGGCGCCGTCGCCGCCACCGAGGTGGTCCAGAGCGTACGCCCCGACCTCGACGCCGCCGCGGTCGAGGCCGCCTGGCGCCTCCGGTTCAGCCCGGCGCGGAAGGACGGCGTCCCGGCGCCGTCGACCCTCGACTACGCCTTCAACTTCACCCTCGCGGTGGGCGACGAGCAGGGCAACCCCGTCCCCGCCACCGTGCACCTCCACGTCGTCGACGGCGACGGCCTCGACGTCCCGGGCGTGAAGGTCATCCTCACGCCCTCGGCCGGCGGCGAGCCCCGGGTCTACGAGACGGGCGAGGGCGGCCGCGTCCACGCCGCGTTCTTGCCGCCCGGCAAGTGGCTGCTCCGCATGGAGAAGGCGGGGTTCACCCCGTCGGGCGCGGAGTTCGAGGTCGGCAGCGGGGAGACCCGCGCGGCGGACCTCACGCTGACGCCCGCCGGGCCCGCCGAGGAGATCGTCGTCTGGGGCATGGGCCAGCGCTGGCGCGACGTCGCCCGCGCGCCCCGCGAGCCCGTCCTGGAGCCCGTCACCAGCAGCTACGTGCTCACGCGTCGCGACGTCGAGAGCACCCCCGGGGCGCTGGAGGACGTGACCCGGGCCGTCCACAAGCTCCCCGGCGTCGCGAGCGACGGCGACATGCTCGGCACCTTCTCCGTGCGCGGCGCCACGGCGGGGGAGGTCGTCTTCCTCCTCGACCGCGTGCCGCTCGACAACCCGTTCCACCTCGCCGGCTTCAACAGCATCTTCAACCCGGACATGCTGAAGGAGGTCCGGTTCTTCGCCGGCGCCGCCCCCGCGACCTACCCCACGTCGACCTCCGCGGTGATGGACGTCCACTCGTGGGACGGCGCGCCGCGCGACGACCGCTCCCACGATCTCGACGGCGCCATCGACATCTCCATGAGCACCGCGCGGTTGTTGCTCATGGGCCCCATCGGCAAGGGGGACGACCTCACCTTCGCCATCGCCGCCCGGCGCTCGTACCTGGAGGCCTACTTCTGGGCGATGGGTCAGCTCGATCTGTTCGACACCGCCATCGCCGCCCCCGAGTACGACGAGCTCTCCGCCCGCGTCGCGTGGCGCCCCGGCAAGCAGCGCTTCCTGCTCACGTTGATGCGCACGAGCGACCACCTCGCCCTCGTCGACAGCGCGGACGAGAGCATCGTCACCATCGACGGCACGTTCAAGCTCGACGACGTCGTCTACCTCGCCTCGCTCGACCACACCGTCGAGCTCGGCGCCGCCACGCTCCAGAGCACCGCGGCCTTCACCTACGACGAGTCCCACCTCGAGCGGGACTTCGGCGGGGAGGTCACCCGCGACGCCGAGCGCACCCAGCTCTTCGCGCGCACGGACCTCACGCTGCCCGCGTGGGAGCACCACACCTTCGAGGCCGGCGCGACCGGCCAGCTCCGCAAGTACGTCACCGCCGGCCCCGTCGAGGACACGCGCACCCGCCCGACGTGGGCCGCGACCCCGCTGGGGGACTTCGGCTCCGAGCTCGTGACCCTCCAGCAGCAGGACGCCCTCCCGCAAGTGGCCGTCTACGCCCAGCATTCCTGGGAAGGCCCCGTCCGCACCCGGCTCGGCGTGCGCGGCACGTGGGTCGGCCGCTCCAACGAGATCCTCCCGGGGCCGTCCGTCGGCCTGTCGATGCCGCTCTCCACCGGCACCGTCCCCAAGATCAGCGCGGGCCTCTACCACCACGTCGTCGAGGATCCGCTCGCCACCGACGTCGTCTACGGCAACCCCGACCTCGAAGCCGAGCGCGCCTGGAACGTCGTCGTGGGGGTGGACCAGGCGCTCCCCATCGGCGACGGCGCGTTCCTCCGCGTCGAGGCCTACGCCGCGAAGCTCGAGAACCTCGTCGTGAACCCCGACAACCAGGCCGCGGTCGACCGCGGCGTGACCTTCACGAACGACGGCTCCGGGCGCAACCTCGGCGTGGACGTGATGTTCGCCGCGCGCACCGAGCGCGTCCAGGTCACGACGAACCTCTCGCTCCTCGACGCGAAGCGGGACAACCCGCTCAACGACGTGTTCCAGGACGAGTACGTGCCCTCGCAGGCCCAGGCGGTGACCGCGGGCGCCTCGGTCGAGTACCAGCTCACCCCGAAGTGGCGCGTGACCGGGCGCTACGACTACCACAGCGGCCGCCCGTCCTCCTCGGTCGAGCCCGGCGGCCCCGACACCATCCAGCTCGCCGCGCTCAACGATCAGCGCCTGGGCGACTTCCACCAGCTCGACTTACGGGTCGAGTGGCGCCACGCGACCCCACGCCTGCGCTGGTCGGTGTACCTGGAAGTGCTGAACGTGCTCTACCTGCAGAACGACTTCCTCCCGACCGCCACGATGGTCGACGGCGAGCTCACCGAGGGCATGTTCAAGCACCTCCCGACCCGCCCGTTCCTCGGCGTCCGGGCGGACTTCTGATGCGCTTCCCCGACTTCCCCGGCCACTTCCCCGGCGACCCCCTCGTGCCCGGCGCCGCCCTCCTGATCGAGGTCGAGCGCCTCGCCGGGCGATCCGTCGCGCGGCTCGAGCGCGTGCGGTTCCTCGGCCGGGTGCGCCCCGACGAGGACGTGGAATTCAGCGTCACCGTCGAGGGCGACCGCGCCCGGTTCCGGGCCACCCGGGGCGGCGTGGAGGTCCTCCGGGGCGTGGCCGTCCTCGCGGTCGGCACCCCCGACACCGTGCGCCCGATCCGCCTCGCGCCGACCCTCGCGCGCCCGATGTGGGGCGGCACGGCGCTCGCGCGGGAGATGGGCAAGGATCCCGATCCCGGCGCGCGCATCGGGGAGAGCTGGGAGGTCTGGCGGGAGAACCGCGTCGCCGACGGGCGCCGGCTCTCCGAGGTCGTGAACTTCCCGCTGCTCGTGAAGCTCCTCGACGTGCGGGAGCGCCTCTCCGTGCAGGTCCACCCCGACGACGAAGCCGCCCAGCGGATCGTGGGGGCGCCGCACGGCAAGCACGAGGGCTGGGTGGTGCTCCGCGCCGAGCCCGGCGCGAAGGTGGCCTACGGGCTGAACCGGTCGATGGAGAAGGAGGAGCTGCGCGCCCGCGCCCTCTCCGGCGAGATCGAGGCCGACCTCGCGTGGCTCGAGGTCCACGAGGGGGACGTGATCGACGTGCCCCCCGGCACCATCCACGCCATCGGCGGCGGCGTGCTCTTCTACGAGGTCCAACAGCCCTGCGACCTGACGTGGCGCCTCTACGACTGGGGCCGCGGCCGCCCGCTCCACCTGGAGGAGGCCCTGGAGGTCGTCGCGTGCGCCCCGGTCGCCTCGACCGCCCAGGTGCGTCCGCTCGGCCCGGGCCGGGAGGAGCTGCTCGACGGCCCGCACTTCCACGTCGAGCGCCTCGTGCTGCCGCAGGCGCGCGCGCTGGAGGCCTGGGAGGCCCTCACCGTCGTGAGCGGCGAGCTCCTCGTGGGGGGCGAGCGCGTCGGCTTCGGCGGTACCGTGCTGCTCCCGCCGGGAGAGTGGCGGTTGGAGGGGGAGGGGATCGTCCTCGCCGCGCGGGGGCCTCTCGGGGCGTGATCCGGGCCCGGGTGCGGTACGGGCGATCGCACCGGTGGAATCGCGGCGGGGTCGGCTCGACCTGCGCCTTGCGGACCGGGAGCCGGGCGAGTAGCATGGGGGCGCCTCTGGAGGCACATTGCCCCTCTTCGGTCTCGCGCTCGTCGCCGCCTTTCCCGCCGCCGCCGAGACCTGGGCGCCCGGCGAGACCATCGAGAAGGCGGCCTACGCCGATCTCACGCCGGAGGGCCTCAACGCCATCTCCGCGTTGATCCCGGCGTTGTTGCCCTCGGGCATCGAGATCCCGGAGACCAGCGCCGAGGGCGGCTACTGGTGCTTCAACTACGCGTACGGGCTCTACGGCGCGTGGGTGAGCATCGAGGTCGTCAACGCGACGATCACGCCCGGCAACGGCGTCCTCGACATCACGGCGAACCTCATGGTCTCGCTGAACGACCCGTCGGACACCTTCCAGCTCTACTACGAGCTCACGTGCCTCGACGACACGTGTGACGGCTACGTCGACGCCTTCCCGGTCACGGTCACGACCACCATGGCGCTCGAGGTGGTCGACGACGGCGCGGGCAACAACGTGCTCGACGCCACGATCGGCGCCATCAACGTCTCCTACGAGCTCGTCAACGACGACATCCACCTCGACAACTGCTCGGTGGGCGACATCGAGTCCGTCCTCGACTGGTTCGGGCTGTCGCTCTACGACCTCATCCTGGGCCAGCTCGACAGCTACCTGCAGGACGCCATCGCCGACATCGGGCCGACGCTCGAGGAGACCATCGAGGACGCGTTCTCCAGCGCCTCGATCAACCAGGAGCTCGATCTCAACGGCGCCGTGGTCCAGCTCTCGCTCCAGCCGAGCGACGTCGTCATCACGCCCGCGGGCGTGCGGGTGCAGATGTCCGGCTCCATGTCGGGCGACGCCTCGACCTGCATCGGCAACAACGATCCGGGCGGCTCGCTGAAGACCCTGTCGGACGCCCCCGCCATCGGGCAGGTGCCGAGCAGCATCGAGGGCGACTACCACGTCGGCCTCATCCTCTCGGACGACTTCACGAACCAGGCGCTCTACTCGCTCTGGCGCGGCGGCCTGCTCTGCTACTCGCTCGAGCCCGGCGGCGCGTTCCCGCTCGACACGTCGATCCTCAACGTGCTGACCGGCAGCGTGTTCGCGGAGCTCTTCCCCGAGACCCAGCCGCTCACCCTCCAGACCGCGCCCGGGGCCCCGCCCACGACCTCGTTCGACGGCGGCCACGACATCGACGTGAACCTGACGGATCTCGGCCTCGAGCTCTACACCCAGCTCGACGGGCGCGAGGCCAAGATCGTGACCGTGGCGCTCGCGGGCGTCGTCGGCGTGGACCTCGGCTTCGACAACACCACCGGCGAGCTCGGCGTCATCGTCGACCTCGACGCCAACGCCCTCACCCCGAGCGTCGTCTACAACGAGTTCTTCCCCGACGCGAACGAGGCCATCGTGGCCGGCTTCTCCGGCGCGTTCGGCGGCATCATCGACACCGTGGTCGGCGGTCTGCTCGACGGCCTCGTGTTCGCGGTCCCCTCGTTCAGCGGCATCGGCCTCACCGCGCTCGAAGCCGCCCCGGTGGGCGACAACGCCGACTGGCTCGGCGCCTTCGCCTGGGTCGGCCCCACCACGTACGAGGCCGCCGACGGCTGCGGCTCCGAAGGCTGCTCCAGCGGCTGCAGCGGCGGCTGCGCCTCGAGCCCCGGCTCCGTGGGCCTGTGGCCGGCGCTCGGCCTGCTGTTGCTGCTCCGCCGCCGGTCGTAGGCAACGCGTCTCTTGGGGCGGGGGCTCTCGCCCCCGCAACGCCCCCTTTTCCGGAAGGGGTACGGCGCTAACGGAGCTTCGCCGACCTGATAACGATAGCCAGACCGTGCGCTAGCCGGCCTGGCTACCGGAACCGCACCCCCGCCGCGACCATGTCCAGGTCGGCCTTGCCCGGGCGGAGCCGCCCCGGCGTGACCCGGCCCTCGACCTGCCAGAGCATCCCCTCGAACGCGACGACGTACGCCAGGACCCGCGGGTCGTCGGCGTCGTCGGGGGTGCAGGTGGCGGCGAGCACGTCCCCGCGGACCTTGACGACGCGGTAGCGGGCGATGTCGGTGAAGGTCCAGGCGCAGCCCGGGAGCGGGCGGGGCGCGAGGGTGTCCCCGGGGGTGCCCACGACGCTCACGACGACGTCCCCGTCGGGGTCCTGGAGGACGACGCGCACGGCGCCGGCGTCGCTCCCGGGGGTGGCGATCCAGCCGCGCGGGACGGGCACGACGAGGGGGTAGGTGTTGTCGATGTAGGCGTCGCCCACGACGCGCCCGGTCGGGGTGGGGGCGACGGTCGGGGTCTCGACGAGCGACGGGCGCGTCTCCGGCGTCGGCTTCGGGCACCCCGCGAAGGCGAGCGGGAGGGCCAGCGCGAGGAGGCCCCGCCGGCTCCACCGGGCCGGCCTCACCGCTTCGGCTCGAGGGCGAGCTGGTGATCGGGGCCGCCCCAGAGCGCGGTGAACACCTCGAGCTCCTCTTCCCGGCCCGCGGGCGGCGAGCCCGCGCGGACGACCCGCTTGGCGCCGCGCACGGCGGCCGCGGGGAGCGCCAGGAGCTCGTCGGCCAGCGCGCGGGCGCGGGCGTGGGGATCGGCGTCCACCTCGTCGACGAGGCCGATGGCCTGGGCCTCGGCGGCGGTGAGCACCCGCGCGAACGCGAGCACCCGCAGCGCCGCGTGCGGACCCACCCGCGTGACGAGCCGCCCGCCGCCGCCGAAGCCCGGCGACACGCCGAGGCGCGCGTGCACGAACCCGATGCGGGCGGTGGGCGCGGCGACCACGAAGTCCGCGGCCACCACGATCTCCGCGCCGCCCCCGAGCGCCGAGCCCTCCACCACCGCGATCACGATGGCGTCGAGCGCGGCGAGGCGGTCGAGCGCGAGCTGCATGAAGCTGCCGAACGCGTGACCCGCGCCGGGGACGGCGAGGTGGGTGCGCACCGCGCCGAGGTTCCCGCCGGAGCAGAAGGTGCCGTGCGCGCCGGAGACGAGCACCACGCGGGCATCGCGGACGGTGTCCACGGCGTCCGCGAGCGCGACCATCATCGCGGGGTCGAGCGCGTTGCGGGAGGCGGCGTGGTCGAAGCGGATCGTGCCGATGTCGCCCGCCGTGGCGATGACCCGCCCGTCCGCCGGCGGCAGGGTGGCGACGAGCGCGCGGAAGTCGGTCATGTGCGCCCCGCGGCGCGCTCGGGGCGGATCCGCCCGGCGCGCAGGTCGTCGAGGAGTACGGTGGAAGCGAGCTTCCGGCGGGCATCGTCGCGCGCGGCTTCGGCCATGAGATCAAGGTAGATGCGCACGCGGCCCTCGGCGCGGCGGGCGTCCCATCCGGCGCGCCCCGCGCCCACGCACCATGCGCGGTGGGCCTCCAGGGAGGCGAGGGTCTCGTTCACGCCGCGGTCCTCGAGCGCCACGGACGTGTGGACCGGGGCCTGCCACCCGGGGCGGTCGTCGAGGTGCACGGCCTGCTCCAGGTCGCGGCGGAGGTGGTCGGCGCCGGGGCGGTCGGCCTTGTTGACGCAGAACACGTCGGCGATCTCGAGGAGCCCGGCCTTCATCGTCTGCACCGAGTCCCCGCTCTCGGGGGTGAGCACCACGAGGACCGTGTCGGCGACCTCCATCACGGCGAGTTCGCCCTGGCCGACGCCCACGGTCTCGACGAGCACGCGGTCGAAACCGACGGCATCGAGGAGATCCACCGTCTGGCCCGCGGCGCGCGACAAGCCGCCGAGGTGCCCGCGCGACGCGAGGGATCGCACGTAGACGTTCGGGTCCTCCGCGTGCCGCTCCATCCGGATGCGGTCGCCGAGGATGGCGCCCCCCGACCAGGGCGACGAGGGGTCGATCGCCACGACCGCGACGCGCTCCCCGGCCGCGCGCGCGTGCTGCACGAGACGGTCCACGAAGGTGCTCTTGCCGGCGCCCGGAGGCCCGGTGATGCCGGTGACGTGGGGCGCCCCGGGGGCCTTCAGCCGGCGGGGCGCGAGGGCGTCGAGCGCGTCGGCGACGCCCGGCGCGCGGCCCTCCACCATGGAGATGAGGCGAGCGAGGGCGGGACGCTCGCCCGCGCGGGCGCGTTCCAGCAGGGATTCGACGGAGATGGGGGAAGCCACGCGCCCCGTTATCCGGCGGGCCCTCGCGACGCGCCCGAGCCGCGACCGGGACCGCACCCGGACCGCACCCGGGAGAGGCCCCCGCCTGTCACCGACCCGGGGGCGTGCCACCTGGGGCTCCACGGGATAGCCGGGGTCGGCCGAAGGAGGCTGGATGCGCGGGTTTTTCGGGATGGTCGGCATGGGGCTCGGCGCGGCGTTGCTCACCAGCTGCGGCGGGACCGGGGCCGACGTCACCGGTAGCGCGGGCGGCGTGAACTTCGGCAAGACCAAGCAGGTCTACTTCGGCGGCCCCTTCATCGTCATCGCGATAACCGAGGTGGACTGCGAGGGCCTGGACTTCACGCGGCGGAACTACGAGGTCGGGCAGGTGCCCACCGACTTCGACGTCCAGCTGGTCCAGTTCGCGTTCGAGGCCGACAACGTGGCGGAGGGCGTCTTCCCCGTGAAGATCGACGCCGCCGTGTCCGCCACGGTCGTCAACGTCACCGGGGGCGCCTTCTTCGAGGCGATCGCGACCGGCGGCCTCCTCACAGTGGAGTCCGTCGAGGCCGACCAGAGCGCGACCGGCGTCTTCGAGGGCGTCCTCTTCGACGACGGCACGCTCGACGGCGAGTTCGACGCCACGTGGTGCCGCAACTTGAAGGACCGGTAGCTCCATGTGGGGGCTCCTCGCCCTGCTGGGCAGCGCGCACGCCGCCGACGTCCTGTTCGTCGAGGCGACACCGGTCACGCTCGACGACTTCTCCGTCGCCGGGCTGTTCTACGGCATGGTCGTCTCCGCCGCCGAGGAGGAGGGCCTCTCGTTCGACGACGAGGAGGCCATCCGCGCCTGGGCCGGTACGGACGCCGACACCTGCTGGGACGTCGATGCCTGTCCCGCCAACCTCTGGGGCCGCACGAACGCGCGGCTCGTGGTGGTCATCTCGGTCGGACAGTCCGGGGGCGGTCTGGAGATCGGCGTGCGGCTCCACGGCGCCGACGACGCCGCGCCCTTCAAGGTCCTGCGCGAATTCGTGCGGCCCGGCCAGGAGGGGGCCTTCGCCCAGGCCGTCGCGCGCGCGGCGAAGGACGCCCTGCCGCTGCTCCCGAGCCGCAAGCCGGTCGGCGGCCCGGTGCTCGTCATCGAGGACGAGTTCGTGGTGGGAGACGACGCCGGGCGCGTCCCGGCCCGGGTCGAGCCCACGGAGGATCCGCCGGAGCCCGACCGCCGCGAGCCCGTCGACCGGCCGCCCCGCGCGGACCGCGAGCCGCGCCCCGAGCGCGAGCCCCGCCCCGACCGCGTCCCGCGCGCCGACCGCATCCCGTCGGTCCCCGACGAGGCCGCGGTGACCGCGCGCATCCGGGCCGATGACGAGCGGCGCCGCATGGGGGTCCCCGTGGCGGCCTACGCCCGGTACGAGGCCAGCGGCGAGTCGAAAGAGGACTGGCTCCGGAAGGCGCGGGTGCGCGCCGGCCACGGCTTCCTCGAGCTCTACGGCGGCTACGGCCTCGGGGACATCGATCGCGGCTACGGCGTGCGTCTGCGCATCGAAGAGGAGGGCGACACCTTCGACACCGTCGGCACCTCCACCTGGGAGGGCGCGGGCACAAGCGGCGCCCCGGCGTTCGGCTTCGCCCTCGGCTACGCGCCGGCCTGGTTCCTCGACACCTCGGTGGCGGTCTCGGTGCAGTACGGCACCAAGTACCTGGACACCGGCTGGGAGTGCCTCGAGCAGTGCGACCCGCCCGCGAGCGAGTTCGTGCACGACCCCGCGCGCGCCGTCCAGGCCTTCATCGAGCCCCGCCTGCGCCTCTACCCGGTCGCCACCGGCGTCGTGAAGCCCTACGCGCTCCTCGCCTTCAGCGTGCTCCTGCACGACGGCTTCACGGTGCCCGACCCCGACTTCGTCGACTACCCGGACTCGCCCGCGGGCGCCGCATTGGGGCCGACGGCGGGCCTCGGCCTCGCGTTCGACCCCCTGTCCCGCATCACGATCTACGCGGAGGTGCCCGCCACCCTCCTGCTCACGCCCTCGCGCGCGGAGACCGACGGCGACGTGACGCTGGATCCAGGGCGCCTGGAGAGCGGGGGCTACATCGTCCGGTTCGTCGGCGGGATCGGCGTCCGGCTCTGACACCCGGCCGGAGGGCCGTTAGGTGGCCCGCATGACGACCCCCCTCGTCGGCATCATCATGGGCAGCCGCTCCGACGCCGACACCATGCGCGCCGCCGCGGAGGTGCTCGACCAGTTCGGCGTCCCGCACGAGTTCACCGTCGTGAGCGCCCACCGGACGCCGGACCTGATGTTCGAGTACGCCGCCGCCGCCGCGGGCCGCGGCCTCCGCGTCGTCATCGCGGGCGCGGGGGGCGCCGCGCACCTGCCGGGCATGGTCGCCGCGAAGACCCGGCTGCCGGTCATCGGCGTGCCGGTCCAGAGCAAGGCCCTCAACGGGCTCGATTCGCTGCTCTCCATCGTGCAGATGCCGCGCGGCATCCCCGTCGCCACCGTGGCCATCGGCGGCGCGGCCAACGCGGGCCTGCTCGCGGTGCGCATCCTGGCGATCACCGATCCCGAGCTCGCCCTCGCCCTCGACGCCTTCCACGAGCGCCAGGCCCGCGAGGCCCTGGAGCCCGGATGAGCGGCTCCCCCACGGCCGCGGCGCACGTCGCGCCGGGCGGCACGATCGGCATCTTCGGCGGCGGCCAGCTCGGCCGGATGATCGCGATGAGCGCGCGCCAGCTCGGCTACGGCGTGGTCGTCCTCGATCCCGACGCGAACGGCCCCGCCGCCGGCCTCGCCGACCGCGTCATCCACGCCTCGTTCGAGGACACGGAGGCCGCGCGCCAGCTCGCCGACGCGTGCGACGTGGTCACCTACGAGTTCGAGAACGTCCCCGAGGCCACCGTCGCCGCCATCGAGGGCAGGGTGCTCGTGCGTCCCGACGCGACGCTCCTCGGCATCACGCAGGACCGGGTGCGCGAGCACGCCTTCCTCCACGCCCAGGGCGTCCCCACGGCGCCGGGGTGCCCGGTGCGCACCGCCGAGGACCTCGCGGCCGCCGTGCTCCGGTTCGGGTTCCCGTCCCGGCTGAAGTCGGCGCGCGGCGGGTACGACGGCGGCGGCCAGCACCGCATCCGCGATGCCGCCGAGGCCGCGGCCGCCACGGCCGTGCTCGACGGCCGGGCATGGCTCTTCGAGCGCGACGTCGCCTTCACCGCCGAGGTGTCGGTCGTCGTCACGCGCGGCGCGGACGGGGACGTGCGCACCTTCCCCGTCTTCCAGAACGAGCACGCGGACGGCATCCTCCGCCTGACGCGCGCCCCCGCCGCCATCCCGCCGGTCGTCACCGCCCGCGCCGAGGCCATCGCCCGCACCCTCGCCGGCGCCGCGCACCTCGTCGGCACGCTCACGGTCGAGTGCTTCGTCACCCCCGACGACGTGCTGGTCAACGAGCTCGCGCCGCGCGTCCACAACTCGGGCCACCTCACGATCGAGGCGTGCGCCACCTCCCAGTTCGAGCAGCACGTGCGCGCGATCTGCGGCCTCCCGCTCGGCGACACCGCGCTCCGCGCGCCCGCCGCGATGGTCAACCTCCTCGGCACCGTCGACCGCCGCCGCGCCCGCCTCGCGGGGGCGGACCGAGCCCTGGCCGTTCCGGACGTGCACCTCCACCTCTACGGCAAGGCCTCGGTCCGGCCGCGGCGGAAGATGGGGCACGTCACGGCCCTCGGCGCCACGGTCGAGGAGGCGGTCGCCCGCGCGGAGCACGCCGCGTCGGGTCTTGCCTTCGTGTAGCCCCACCCACCGCAGACACAACGGAACAATAAAGACGCAAGAAAGTCTGTAAGTCGTCCGTTGTAACTGCGTATCGATCGGCGCGGAGTGCTCGCACACCGCCGGCAGGAGGAGGCGACGATGTCGGACGGCATGGACGAAGACAACCCGGACAACGGGGTCGAGGACGCGGTGACGGAGGTGCTCGCCCGCGTGCTCGCGCTCCGTGGGACCATCGAGGCCCTCCCCCCGTCCCACCCCCGGCGGCCCCTCCTGGTCGCGAACGTCGACTCCGCGGAGGTGCTCCTCGCCGACCTGCGCCGCCTGCTCGGCGAGCAGCGCGCGGGCTGATCAGCCGTTCTCCGGGCGGGGGCGGCTCCCCTCGGGGGGCACGATGCGGCGGAGGCGGAGCACCCGGACGCGCCGCGGGGTGGCCTCGACGACCTCGAACGTCGCCCCGTCGAACTCGACGCGCGCCCCGGCCTGCGGGATGTGGCCCGCCTGCGCGATGCAGAGCCCCGCGACCGTGGAGAAGTCTCCCTCGGGGAGCTCGATGCCGAGGGCGCGATCGAGCTCGTGCAGCGGGAAGTCGCCGGCGACGAGCCAGGTCCCGTCGGGCTGGCGGACGAGCCCCTCCCGCGGGGCGTCGTTCTCGCCCATGATCTCGCCGACGAGCTCCTCGACGAGGTCCTCCATGCTGACGAGGCCCACGAGCGTGCCCTGCTCGTCGATGACGAGCGCGATGGAGACCCGGTCGGTCTGCATCTTGCGCAGGAGCGTCGGCGCGGGCATCGCGTCCGGGACGAAGATGACGGGGTGGAGGAACTCGGCGAGGGTCCACGTCGTCGGGTTCAGGATGCTCGCGGCGAGGGCATCGCGCACGTTCACGTGGCCGACGATGTCGTCGAGGTTGGCGTCGTAGACGGGGAGGCGGCCGTGCCGGCTCTCCAGCGCCACCTTCGCGAGCAGGGCGGGGTCCGCGCTCTTCGGCGCCATGGCGATGGCGGCGCGGGGCACCATCACCGTGTACGCGTCGAGCCCGCTGAACTGGAGCGCCCGGGAGGCGATCTCGCCCGCGTGCGGATCCACCGACCCGGCGCTGGTGGCCTCCTCCACGAGCTGCTGGATCTCGTCGCGGGAGAGCCGCGCCTCGGTGAACGTGGTGCGGTCGCCGAAGAGCCGCAGCACGAGGTTCGACACGCCGGTGAGGAGCGCCACGACGGGGCGCGCGGTCCACGAGAGGGCGGCGAGCGGCCGGCCGATGAGCAGCGCGTAGGGCTCGCCGGCGCGGAGGGCGAGGGACTTCGGCACGAGCTCGCCGAGCACGAGGGAGAGGGTCGAGACGAGCGCGACGACGATGCCGAGCGCGAGCTTGTCGGCCACGCCGGCCAACGCGGGCACGGCGGCCAGCACGGGCGCGAGGTCCTCGGCGAGGGAGGCGCCGCCGAAGGCCGCGGCCGTGGCGCCGACCACCGTGATGCCGATCTGGACGGTGGCGAGGAAGGCCTCCGGGTCCTCGCGCAGGCGGAGAACGGCGCGCGCCGCGCTGCTGCCCTCCTCCACGAGCTCGGCGAGGCGGGTCTTGCGCATCGACAGCACCGCGATCTCCGCGCCGGCGAACACGCCGTTGAGGAGCACGAGCGCGAGGATGACGAGGATCTCGGTCAACGGGGCAGGCTCCGGGCGGGCAGCGGCGAACGGTCCGCCGAGGCGCCGTCTATCGCTTCGCGACGGCGCGGTCGCCCCTGGGGCGGGGACGGAGGCGCCCGCGGTCGGCGATCCGGGTCGGGGAGGCCGGCGTCTTCGCGTAGACTCCGCCCCTCCTCCGGATGGGTACGTTGACCCCGACCCCGCGCTGGCTCGCCCTCGCCGCCTGGATCGTCGGGCTCCTGCTGCTCGTCGCCACGCTCCGCCAGGCGTGGCTCGCGACGTGGTCGCCCACCGGCATCCCCACCTTCGACGTCGCCGACTACGTGCTCCGCGCGCACGACCTCGCCGACGCCCTGCGCGCCGGGGACCTCGCCGCGTGGGGCCGCCGCTTCCTCACCCCCGACCTCCACCCTCCGCTCCACCCCGCGCTCGTCGGCCTCGTCTTCGCGGTCGGCGCGCCCACGATGGCGGCGGCGTGCACGGTCGCGTTCATCGAGCTCGCGGTGGCGATGGGGATGCTCGTCGTGCTCGGCCGCCGCGCGGACCTGGGCGCGGGCGCGGCCGCGGGGCTGGTCGCCGCCGTGCTCACGAGCGCGAGCCTGCTCCATCGCGGCCTCGCCACCTCCCCGATGACGGAGCCGCTCTCCCTCGTCGCCGTGCTGGGCACCCTCGCGCTCGCGCTCCCGGCCGACGGGCCGGCGTCGCGGCGGCGGGCTGTCGGCGTCGGCGTCGCGGTGCTCGCGGCGGGGCTCGTCCGCTACAACCTCGTCCCCATGCTGCTCGTGCCGCTCCTGCTCGACCACGCGCTCCGCGTGCTGCTGCGGCGCCGCCCGTGGACCGACACGCGCTGGATCGCGTGGATCGTCCCCACCGTCGTCGGCTTCGGCGTCTGGGGGTGGGTGCAGCCCGGGCTCGAAGCGGACGTGCGGTACTTCTTCACGAACAACGACTCCGGCGTGCCGCTCTGGAGCGCGGCGAACCTGCGGTGGCTCCCCGAGGCGTTCGCGACCGACGTGGCGGGCGTCGCGGTGCTGGCGGGCCTCGTCGCGGTGGCGACCGTCGGGGGCCTCGTCTCCGCGCTCCGCCGCCTCCGCGCGGGCGAGCCGGCGGGGGAGCTGCTGGTCCACGCCTTCGCCTTCGTCGCGATGGCAGCCTTGTTCGTCCACCCCTTCAAGCTCGAGCGCAACCTCTACGTCGTCGCGCCGGCGCTCTACCTCGTGGCGGCGCTCCCCGTCGTGCGGTTGGCGCGGCGGCATGTCGGCGTGGGCACGGTGGCGCTCGTCGCGAGCGTGGCCGCGTTCGTCGTCCTCCGCGGGGCCACGGACGCGAGGGTGGACGCCAAGCGCTCCTTCTCCGAGGAGCCCGAGCTCCGCGCGGCGCTGGACCGCGTCGTCGCGCGCGCCCGGGCCGCCGAGCGCGTCGTCATCGCGGGCGCGCACCGCGATCTGAACGAGCACCTGTTCGCGCTCACCCTGCGCGGCGAGGCCCCCGGCACGGAGGTCGTCCTCCAGTCGGTCTACCCGCCCGACTGCGACGCGGAGACGCCGCCCCCGAACGTCGTGTGCACGCCCACTGAAGTGGACCGGTGGCTCACGACGGAGGGGACGATCTTCGCGACCGTCGAGCAGGCGGGGCCGCCGGGGCGCAAGGCCCAGCGGGGGCGGCGCGAGGGGACGGTGCGGATGGCCCGCGACGTGGCGCAGCGCGTCGCGACGGTGCCGGGGCTCGTCCCGGAGGAGCTCGACCTTCATCGCGCGCGGTTGAAGCTGACGATCTACGCGCCGGGCCTGGGGGGGGAGGCCCCCCGCGGCGCGGTGGAGGCGGCCCCGGTCGAGGTGGGGCCGCCGCTGAAGGGGCGGCGACGGCGGGACGCGGAGGCGGCGAAGCGAGCGGCGGAGGCCGCGGAGTGATTCAGGCCTTTCCGACGGTGTAGATCTTCATGGTATTGGTGGCCCCCCGCATCGGCGTGTTCCCCGCCAACGCGACGATCTCCTGCCCGCGCGTGATGAGCCCGCGCTCCAGGAGCGTCTGCTCGCCGAGCGCGATGAGCTCGTCGGTCGACTCGACGGTCGGCGAGCGCACCGGGGTCACGCCCCAGGCGAGCGCGAGGCGATCGTAGGTGGTCTGGTTCGGGGTGAGCGCGAAGATGGGGGCGGGCGGGCGCGACTTGCTCGCGTAGAGCGCGGTGGCGCCAGACCAGGTGAACACCACGAGGGCGCGCGAGATCTCGCGGACCGCGTAGCAGGCCGACCGCACGACGGTGTGCGCGGGCCCGGCGAGCACGGAGACCTCCTCGATGGGCAGGCGCATCCACCGGCTGGACTCGACCTCGCGGGCGATGCGGTCCATCGTCTCGACGGCGCGCATGGGGAAGCGGCCGGACGCGGTCTCGCCGGAGAGCATGATGGCGTCGGTGCCGTCGATGATTGCGTTCGCCACGTCGGTCGTCTCGGCGCGGGTCGGGCGCGGGTTGCGCTCCATCGAGTCGAGCATCTGGGTGGCGGTGATGACGAGCACGCCCGCCTTGTTGGCCGCCGCGATGAGGTCCTTCTGGATGACCGGCACGCGCTCGAAGCTCACCTCGACGCCGAGGTCCCCGCGCGCGACCATGATGCCCTCGACCACGCCGAGGATCTCCTGGATGTTCGCCACGGCCTGGGGCTTCTCGATCTTCGCGATGATCGGGAGGTCGGTGACCTCGAGCCGGCGGAGGTGCTCGCGCAGGATGAGCACGTCGGTCGCTTCGCGCACGAACGAGAGCGCGACGAAGTCGACGCCCGCGCGCACGCCGGTCTCGAGGTCCTCGATGTCCTTCTCGGTGAGGCAGGGCGCGCTCACCGAGACGCCGGGGAGGTTGATGCCCTTGTGGCTGCCGAGCTCGCCGCCGTCCTCGATGCGGATGTCGACCTCCGCGGGGGTCAGCTCGCGGCGGAGGCCGGTGACGTGGCCGGAGAGCGCGCCGTCCGCGAAGAGCACGTAGTCGCCGAGCGTCACGTCCCCCGCCATGCCCGTGTAGGTCGTGCCGATGCGGTTCCCGTCCGCGACGAAGTCCTCGTCCATCACGACGGTGAGCACGTCCCCCTTGTGGAGGTGGAGCGGCTTCGGCAGCGCGCCCGTGCGGATCTTGGGGCCCTGGAGGTCGAGGAGGATGCCCGCGGCGCGGTCGAGCTTCGTCGCCGCCCGGCGGATGCGCGCCACGCCCTCGCGGATGCCGTCCGCGCTCGCGTGCGAGCAGTTGATGCGGAAGACGTCGACGCCGGCCTGGAGGAGCGCGGAGATCTGGTCCGGGTCTCGGGAGGCGGGGCCGAGCGTGGCGACGATCTTGGTACGACGTACGGGCATGCGTCCTCAACGGTTCCGGGGCATCTATCGGATCGTGCGCACGCCCATCGCTCCATCCCCGCATCCCGGCTTGGATCTCCTCGAAGTGATCGAGGGGGCGCTCGTCCAGGAGGGCCACCTGTTCGCGGCCGGCGAGCGGGTCGTGCTGGAGCGGCTCCGGAGCCTCGACGCGAGCGCGCGGGAGCTCTGGGCCCGGCTGTCCCTGCGTACCGGTAGTGGCGACGGCGGCCCCGCCGGGGAAGGGGAGGGGACCCCCGAGCCCGACCGTACCCCGCCGGTGTTCCGCGTCGCGAGCCTGCGCTACGATCTCGATCTCGCGGGCGCGGTCGCCACCCTGGCCGCCGCCGGGCTTGCCCACACCACGATCCCCGACGACCGCTGCGCCCCCGCGTTCGACGTCCCGGCCCTCCGCGCGGCGTGCGTGCGGCTCGGCCTCCCGACGGGCGGGGCGCGCGCGATCCTCGTCGAGCGGCTCCGCGGCCGGCGCTGGGTGGACGAGCCCGTCGTGATGCTCGCGCACCTGGCGTTGGTCCGGCGCGCCGAGCTGCTCTACTTCCAGTCGCCCTACGTCGACCGCGCCACGATGGTGGTCGAGCGTATCGGCCAGCTCCGGTGGCCTACCTACGTGCCGACGGGCGGCCCGGGCCTGTTCCGCGACCGCGCGGCGCTCCGTGCCTACGAACGCGCCCGGGCCGCCGCGTGGACCGACGCCGACGAGCCGCTCCGGATCGTGCTCGCCGGGCGTCCGACCGCGACGCTGGCGCCCTGGCGCCGGGCCCTGGAGGCCGTCCTCGCCACCGACCCCGCCGCCGACGTCCTCGGCCTCCTCTGCGCCGCGGGCGCCACGGTGCGCGGCGCGTGGGCCCTGCGCCTCGACCGGGAGGGCCGCCGCGCCGAGGCGCTCCACGTGTGCCGCGCGGGGCTCGGCGAGGTCGACCGCGCCGCCGCCATCGCCCTGGAGCGCACGGGAAAGCGGCTTGCGCGCGCCCTCCGACAGGGGTGGGCGCCCCTGGCCCCGCTCCGCCCCGCGCCCACCCGCCGGCTTCGCTTGCCGCCGGGACCCCGTGGCGCGCGCCCCACCTGGATCGTCGACGGGGCCGCGATCCCGGTCGAGGCCGCGGTCGTAAGGGTGCTCACCGGCGCGGGCCGCCGGGCCTCGCACGGTGAAAACTGGCTCTGGACCTCGCTCTACGCGTTGGTCTTCCGCGATCTCTACTTCCTGCCGGTGGCCGGCATGCTGCCGACCGCGCGTCGGGACGGCCCGCTCGACGTGGGCACCCCCGGCTTCTACACCCGCCGCCGGGAGGCGATCGACGCGCGTCTCGCCGCCCTCGCGACCGAGGGGCCCGCCCCTTTCGTCGCGAGCTGGGACGGCGAGCGGCTCGCGGGCCTCTACGCGGGGGAGACCGTCCGCGGATGGTCCGCTGCGATCCCCGGCAAGACCGCCGCCGCGGTGCTCGGACGGCTCGCCCGGGAGGGCTGGAGCGCCGCGCGCGGCCTCCCCGACCTTTATGTTTTTTCTGGGGTCGAGGTGCGCGTGGCCGGCGCGGTGCCCGCGAGGCTCGATCAGGGCGATGCGCTCGTGGAGATCAAGGGTCCGGGGGACTCGCTGCGCGACGAGCAGCGAGTCTGGCACGACCGCCTGCTCCATGAGGGAATTGTCGTGGAGTTATGGGAGGTTGCGGGGTAGATCCTCTAAACCGCATGAAACCCAGCTTCAAGGCGGGTTCTTCGTGAGGAGGGGGGATTGACACGTCAACGGGGGGTGGTACGCTTGTGGGGTGAAGCGTTCCCTGAACGTTTCGCGGGAACAGGACCACCGGACGGAGGAGATCCCAATGCCGATCGCAAACGCCAGGAGCCGCGAACGGGTCGCGCGCAACTTCATCAAGACCTACGGGCGCGCTCGCTTCCGTCGCCTGCTCGAGGCGCTCGCGCGTGCCGAGAGCGGCCAGGTCGTCGCGGACGAGTTCGGTGTCAGCCGCGAGCGCGTCCGCCAGTGGAAGAACACGTTCGGCACGGTGATCACGATGTACCAGGTGCACCCCGAAGTGGAGCGCCTCCTCGCCGAGCGCCGTCCCGCCGCGGTCGCCGCGGGCTAGGTCAGGCCCGGGCTGGTCTTGGGCGGCGGAGGCCGGCGCGGGTTATCAGGCGCCCTTTCCCGAGGTCTCCCATGTCTCGTCGTGTCTTCCTCGTCGGTGGCGCCAACACCCCCTTCCTCGGCAAGGGCCACCCCGACTTCATCTGGAAGAACCACCCCGAGTTCGGCAAGCGCGAGAACCCCGGCCTCGAGGAGACCCTCCAGAGCGCCGTCGAGCAGGCCTTCGCCGTCACCGGCGTGGATCCCGAGCGCATCGACAAGGGGTACATCGGCAACTTCGTCGGCGAGCTGTTCTCCAAGCAGGGGCACCTCGGCGCCGCGCTCGCGGGCAGCCACCCGGCGCTCGCCGGCAAGGCGTTCACCCGCACCGAGGGCGCCTGCGCCTCCGGCGGGCTCGCGCTCCTCTGCGCGATCGACGCCGTGCGCGCCGGCTACGACACGATCCTCGTGGCGGGCGTCGAGATCCAGTCCAACGAGTCCGCCCGCACCGGCGCCGACTACCTCGCGCGCGCCGCGCACTACAAGCGCCAGCGCTCCATCGACGACTTCACGTTCCCCGCGCTGTTCGGGCGCCGCACGAAGGTCTACCGCGAGCGCTACGGCGTCTCCGAGGAGGACATCGGGCGCGTGGCGGTGAAGGCGTACGGCAACGCGAACAAGAACCCGCTCGCCCACATGAAGGCGCGGAAGATGGACCTCGACACCGCGGCGGCGTCGAGCGAGAAGAACCCCTGCTTCCTCGCGAACGCCGAGTACGCGCCGTACATCAAGATGTCCGACTGCTCCCAGGTGAGCGACGGCGCGAGCGCCGCCATCGTCGTGAGCGAAGAGGGCCTGCGCGCGATGGGGAAGACCCCCGCCGACGCCGTCGAGATCCTCGGGTACGGCCACTCCACCGCGTCGCTCTACGAGGACGGGGACCTCACCCAGCTCCACACCACGACCGCCGCGGCGCAGAAGGCGTACGCCGCCTCCGGCATCACCGCGGGCGACGTGAACGTGGCCGAGGTCCACGACTGCTTCACCGTCACCGAGCTCCTCATGTACGAGGCCCTCGGCTTCGCGAAGCCGGGCGAAGGCGCGCTCCTCGCGCGGGACGGCTCCACGAACATCGACGGCCGCGTGCCCGTCAACACCGGCGGCGGCCTCATCGGCTTCGGGCATCCGGTCGGGGCGACGGGTGTCAAGCAGGTGGTGGAGCTCTTCCGTCAGCTCAAGGGCCAGGCCGGCGCCTACCAGGTGCCGAACGCCCCGCGGGTCGCGGTGGCGGCGAACATGGGCGGCGACGACCGCACCGCGGTCGTGACCGTGCTCCGCAACGTCGAGTAGGTTCGCTGGCGGCGCGCGCAAACCGCGCCGCCTCTCCTGGAGGTTTGGATGAAGAAGTGGCTCCCGTACGTGGTCGCGGCCGTGCTCGGCCTCGGTGTCGCCATCCTCGCCTTCGGGCCGGGGATGGGCGGTGGTGATTCGACCGAGAAGCCCCCCGTCGCGGCGAAGGGCGACAAGAAGAAGGTCCAGACCGTGAACTTCGGGGAGGACGGCACCGCCATCGCCCGGAGCCCGGACGAGACGCGCACGCCCGCCGAGATCGTGGAGGAGGCCAAGGCCAACCCTCCGCCACCGCCCGGCACGCTCCGGCCGCAGAACAAGGCGGAGATCGAGCACTCCGCCCGGCTGGCCCGCCCGTTCAACCAGCACTTCGCGCACGTCTCCGCGTTCTGGAGCCGCGCGGCGCAGCTCACCGGCAAGGACAACCCGGATCTCGCGCGCGAGTGCTCGGCCATGTCCCGCTACATGCGTGACCAGGGCAACCTGAACGATGACGCCATCGACATCGCCGGCACCATCGCGAAGGAGCAGGCCCTCGCCGAGAAGCTGCGCGCCGCGGCGGACGGCAACGAGGAGCTCGTCGGCGTGGCGGACTACATCACCGAGGCCAGCCAGGCGGTGCTCGACGGGAAGGATCCGACCCTGGTGCAGAAGCCGAGCGCGAAGAAGGCGTCGGCGGGTCAGTAGCCGGGCCGCGGGCCCCGCGAGGGCCCGGGCTCACCGCGCCGTGAAGAGCCGAAGCTGCACCGCCTGCCCGCGGAACGCCGCGACCTCGGCGCGCGCGCGCTCCGCGAGGGGGCGCTCGACGTAGATGCGGCGCACCTCCACGTGGGGGTCCATCCGCCGGAGCACCGGAGAGGTCGCGAACACGCTGCGCACGCGGCCGTCGACCTCCAGGATGGGGATGTCGCCGCTGGGGCGGAACGTGACCATGCGCGCGGAGCTGTCGACGCGCGGAGGGGCCCCGAGCACCTCGCCGAGACGCGCCGCGATGGCGTCGGCCTCGGCGCGTTGGGCGGGATCGGCGCTCACCTCCAGCTCGGCCACGCACGCGGGGATGCGGCGCTCCCAGAGCGCGCGCGCGGCGGGGCGAGGATCCGTGCGGAGGAGCTCCATCGCGCGGCCGTCGTCCCAGTCGAGGAAGGCCTCGGGGTCGGTCGGCCAGTCGGGCAGGACCTCCTCGAGGAGGAGGTCCAGCACGCGCCGGGTGCGGTGGAAGTAGACCTGCTGGAACATCGAGTACCGCGCGAGGAGCAGGCCCTCGACCGCGTGGAGCCCGGCGCCGCGCACCGCGAGGCCGCCGTCCGGCGCGGGCACGACCGACTCCACGAGCCGCGGCAGGTCGTACTCGCCGTAGCGGACACCGCACATCCGCGCGTCGCGGAGCAGGTAGTCCATCCGGTCGGCGTCGAGCTGGCCGGACACCAGCGCGCTCGCGATGGGATCGCCGGTGCCCTCGATCGTCGCGACGACCGCGGCGGGGTCGACGTCATACGCGCGGAGCACGTCCGCGATCTCGCCGCCGCCGACCAGCCGGGCGGTCATCGTCTCGTGCGGCACGCCGCGCTCGCCGGCGTGGGAGAACGGCGGGTGGCCGAGGTCGTGCAGCAGCGCGCAGACCCGCACCAGCGCGATGTCCCCGGTCCACCCGGCGCGCGCGAGGGAGGTGCCGAGGAGGCCCGCGACGTGGCACGCGCCGAGGGAGTGGACGAAGCGGCTGTGCTCGGCGCCCGGATACACGAGGTGGGTGAGCCCGAGCTGCTTGACGCGGCGCAGCCGCTGGACCGCGCGGGTGTCGACCAGCGCGGCCTCTACGGGCGAGAGGTCGATGAAGCCGTGGATCGGATCGCGGACGCGGTGCATGCGCGGCCCATTAGCCGATGCACCGTGCGATGGGGCTGCCGGTGGCGTCGCCCAGCCTCGGCCCCACACCTCCGGGCGACGATGAGTTAGCATTCGCGCGAAGGAGACGGACCGATGCGGATCGGCGTACGAACAGGCCTGACCTCGGCCGCCGCGGGGCTCGCGCTCGCCACCGCCGCGCTCGGTACCGTGGCCCTCGGGTCCGGGGGCGCCTCCGCGCAGGATCCCGAGCCGAAGCGCATCGCGCTGGTGATCGGGCTCTCCAGCTACGCGCGGCTCCCGGCCGAGCTCGGGATCGACACCGCCCGCAACGACGCCGCGCGCGTCGCCGCCGCGCTCGAGCAGTCCGCCGGCTTCGACCAGGTGCGCCTCCTGACGGACGCGAGCGCCACGCTCGACAACGTCCAGTCCGTGCTGCGCGAGCAGGTCTCCAAGGAGGTCACGTATCGCGACCTCTTCCTGTTCTACTTCGTCGGCCACGGCGTCGGCGGGGACTACGGCGAGCCCCGCCTCCTCTTCTACGACACCGATCCCGACGCCCTGGAGACCACCTCGCTCACCGCGATGGACCTCGGTGCCCAGCTCCAGAAGTGGGTGCCGGCCAGCCGCTACATGGTCATCACGGACGCCGCCCACGAGGGCACCCTCAACGGGCTGGCGCTGCTCGGCCCGACCGGCAACGACTGGCCCGTCATCGGCCAGAAGAGCTTCATCCTCTCGAGCGCCGCGCCGCGGCAGGCCGTGCGGCCGGGCATCTTCGCGAAGTCCTTCATCGAGGGCATGAGCGGGGACGCCGACAGCAACGGGGACGGCGTGGTCACCGGCTCCGAGCTCAACGGGTTCCTCGTCGTCTCGGTCCCCAACGCGACAAACGGTGCCCAGCTCCCGACGGTGCAGGGCAAGTACGACCCCAACCTCGAGCTCGCACGGAAGCGGGTCGCCCCGGTCGCGACCACCGGCACGGCCGTCGTCGCGGCCCCCGTGGCCCCCGCGCCGGTGTCGGACATCCGCGTCGACAAGGCCAAGTTCGTGTTCAACGGCGGGGGCTCGCCCAAGGTCCAGTGCGTGCAGGCGCCGGTCACCGCGTGTGACCCCTCCTGCTACGTGTGGGACGTTCCCGCGGGCCCGTGCAAGGTCTCGATGACGGTCGAGGGGCGCGAGCTCACCGGCGACGTCGAGGTCCTCTACCGCGGGGCCTACAGCTGCGGCGTCTACCGGGACACCGTGCAGTGTTCGAGCCCGCCGCCCCCGTAGCTCGTTCCTTCTTTCCAACTGATGGCGGGCCTTGCCGCGCTGGTGCCGGCCCCGGTCTTCAAAACCGGTCGGGGCGCCTCGAGAGGGGTTGCCCGGTGGGTTCGATTCCCATGGCCCGCCGCCATCCAATCCCCATCCAATTCCAGGGTGGACGCCCCACGCCCCCGAAGGGCCGCGGGGCGCCCCGGTCGCTACTCTCCGACCTCCTCCTTCTGGCGCTCGGACTGGGAGCTCCCGCTCCGCTGGGCCGCCGCTGCTGCGCGTGCCCTCCCGCTCGCCTGCCCGCCCTTGCGGCCGGCCTCGCGCGCCTCTTCCGGCGTGAACTCGTGGGCCGTGCCCTTCTCGTGGGCCGCCTTGCCGCCCTTGCGGCCGGCCTCACGCGCCTCGTCGGCGGTGAACTCGTGGGCCGTTCCCTTCTCGTGAGAGGCCTTCCCCCCCTTGCTGGCGATCTCCTTCTGCTTTGCGGGATCCATGCCCGCGAACCCGCGACCGCCGCGGCTTCCCCCTTCCTTCTCTTGTGGCATTGCCCCCCCCTAAGTGTCCTCCCAATCCATCTGATCGGGAACCCTACCGGCTGGCAAGGTTGTAGTGACACGGGTGGCGTGGTCAACGTCGGGACGGACCTCGCCCCCCGTCCGGGCAGTGATTGTGACAGACGCCGACCAAGTGACGAGAGTGGGGCGCTCCCCGCATAGACGAGCGGCGAGGCCCGTTCTCGTGTGCGCAGCTGTCTTGGAGTGTCATCCCCAACACAGCGAGTGTCAAGGTCCATCGGGGGCGGTCCCGGAACGTGGGCTTCCGGGACATCTTCGGGCTTGAAGGAGGCGCTTAGAAGATGAAGCCCGCGCGCAGACGCCCGGTGTAGAGGTAGCCGGGCGCGGTGTAGAACTCGCCCGCGAGGTCGAGCCGCCCGAAGTGGGCCTGAACCCCCGCGGAGCCCGCGAAGCCGGCGTAGGGCGTGAGGTTGTTGCTCACCACGCCGTCGTCCCCGATGTAGAAGAATGTCGACGCGTCGGTGAACCCGGCGGACAGGTAGGGCGTGACCGCCCCGAGCTCCCAGCCGAGCATGGCATCGACGCCGAAGGTCGAGCCGCTGTAGAAGTCGAGCACGGCGTCGGCGCCCTCCTCGAACGGCGTCGCGATCTCCGCCACGGACTTCATCAGCGTGTAGTGGTACCGGAGCCCGAATTGGGGGCCCGAGTCCAGCGGCACGGAGGCGCCCACCTCGCCCGAGGCGATGACGTTGCGCGTTCCGAACACCGTGAGCGGCGGCACGTAGGCGGCCCCCGCGTAGAACACGACGGGGCCGAGCTTCGGGAAGGCGAACAGGACCCGCGGCCGGGGCACGACCGGCGCCTTGTTGGTGTCCTCGGTCTTGCTCCGGGCGAGCACGAGGCGGCGATCGCAGGAGAGCGACGGGATGATCGACAGCTCCAGCCCGATCGAGCCGTGGCCGGGCTCCGCGGGCACGGGCCCGTGCAGCGGCGACAGCGTGGTGACCAGGGCGAAGTAGTTGAGCAGGAAGTCCTGCTGGTGCTGATCGTCCACGTACCACTCGGGCGCGGGACCGTCGGCGATGGCCTGGCACTCGGGGTCGATGGCGGCGAGCGCGTGGGAGGCGAGGGCGAGCAGGATCACGGTTCGGCTCCGGTTTGGTCGGTCAGGGCGGTGTCCGCGGTGTCGTCGCACGAGGCGCCGGCGTCGATCCAGGCGGCGACGGTCGCCACGCTCGCCTCGGCGACCGCGCCGAACGTCGGCATGACCCCACCGTGCACGCCGGTGTCGGCCATCTTGTTCCAGACGACGCTCCCGGGGGAGTCCCCCGGGGCGACGTAGGCGGCGCCGTAGGTGACGGAGCTCACGTCGACGATCGCGGCGCAGGGGTCGGTCTCCAGGTCGAGGCCGGCGGTCGGTGCGCCGGCCCCGTGGCAGGAGACGCAGGCGCCTTCGAACACCGTGACGACGTCGGCGTAGCTGTCCCCCTGGACGACGTCGCCGCCGCCCGTGGGTGGGGGGAAGATGTCGTCGTCGCACGCGAGCAGCAGCATCAGGAGCATGCCGGCTCCCCGTTCGGCCGCGAGAGCCGGCTCACTTCGCGCTGCCCTTCACGTCCACCGTGAACTTCATCTCGTTCTTGTTCTTCAGGGCGCCGAGCAGCGCGCTGTAGGGCTCGAACCCGAAGTCGGTCGCCTTCGCGGAGAAGGTGCCGGAGGCGGAGAGGGCGGCGCCGTCCGCGCTGATCTTCATCGTGGAGGTCACCGGCTTCGCCACGCCGTGCACGGTGAGGTTGCCCGTCACCTTCACCTTGTCGCCCGCGGCCTCGCACTTCGTGCTCGTGAACTTGATGTCGGCGAAGCTCTTGGCGTTGAGCTGGCCCGACCCGAGCATGTTGCCCTTGACCTCCTCCCGCTGGTCGGCATCGAGCATCTGGTCGTAGCCGACGCGCTTGCGCATGGCCTCCTCGTCGGGGCGCAGGCCGGCGACGGGCACGACGATGTCGACCTTGCAGGCGGCGACGTCGGAGGGGTCCCAGCGGACGGTGCCGTTCCAGCCGGTCGCGGCGATGACGTGATCGTGCGAGAGGTTGGCGGCGACGGTGCCTGCGTCCTTGTAGACCTGCACGTAGAGCGCGCTCTTGCCAGGCTCCAGCGTGTAGGTGGCCACCGTCGGCACCGGGGCCGCGGGGAGGGCCTCCGGTGCGGGCGCCGGGGCGGCGCCGGTCGTCGCGGGGGTGGGGGTGGCTGGAACGGGGGTGGCGGCCGGCGCGGGGGCTGCCGCGGGGGTCTTGGCGCCGGCCATCGGGGGGGCGGCGTGCGCCGGCGCGTCGGCAGGCGTAGCCGTAGGGTTCCCCCCCTCCGGAGCCGTGGGCGCGTCCGCCACCGCGGGAGCAGCAGGCTCCACGACGGGCGCGGCGACCCCCGCATCCGGCTCGACGACCGGGGCGACGGCTTCGGCCGGGGCCGGCTCGCTCCCGCATGCCGACGCGGCGAGGGACAGCACCAGCAGGAAGTGGAGCGGGACAGTACGGACGTGCATCGCGACCTCGGGGATCGGCGTGGGCTTACCACATCGGCCGCGCCGCGAGCCACCGGGCGATACCGTTTCACCCGGTCTTTCAACCTCGGTCTTTCAGCCCGAGTCGCTCACTCCGGGTCTTCCCGCAGCCCGTACTCCTTCATCTTGAGCTGGAGGCTCTTGCGGCTGATCTCCAGGCGCCGCGCGGCGCGCGTGACGTTGCCGCCCTCCTGCTCCAGAGACTTCAGGATGAGCGCACGCTCGAGCTTCGCCGTGTGCACGCGGACGAGCTCCTTCAGCCCGACCCCATCCGCGTCCGGACCCGCCGTGGGCCCGCCGCTCGGGGGCAGGAGCCCTGGGAGCGAGTCGGCGCCGAGCACGTCCACGTCGGAGAGCAGGACGCCGCGCTCGACCACGTTCTCGAGCTCGCGGATGTTCCCCGGCCAGCTCCACGCCATGAGCTGGGCCATCCCCGCGCCGTCCACCCCGACGACGTGCTTCCCGAGCCGCTCGTTGAAGCGCGCGAGGAAGTGCTCGACCAGCAGCGGGATGTCCTCGCGGCGCTCGCGGAGCGGCGGGAGGCGGATCTGGATCACGTTGAGGCGGTAGTAGAGGTCCTCGCGGAACCGGCCGGCGGCGACGGCCGCGGCGAGGTCTACGTTGGTGGCGGCGATGACGCGCACGTCCACGGCGGTCGGCCGGATCCCGCCGACACGCTCCACCTTGCGCTCCTGCAGCGCGCGCAGGAGCTTCACCTGCATGTCGCGCGGCAGCTCGCCCACCTCGTCGAGCAGGAGGGTGCCGCCGTCCGCCAGCTCGAAGCGCCCGGGCTTCGACGTGACCGCGCCGGTGAACGCGCCCTTCTCGTAGCCGAACAGCTCGCTCTCAAAGAGGTTCTCGGGGATGGCCCCGCAGTTCACGCTGACGAACGGCTTGTCCCTGCGGCCGGAGTGCGAGTGCAGCGCCCGCGCGACGAGCTCCTTGCCGGTGCCGCTCTCCCCGACGAGGAGCACGGTGGTCGGCGAGTCCGCCACCTTCTCGACCAGCGCGTACACCCGCTGCATCGACGGCGTGACGCCGATGAGATCGAACCGGCCCTTGCCCTCGCGCCACCCCGGGTCCTCCTGCACCGAGCGCCGGCTCGCCTTCTCGACGCGCAGCGCCTTGTCGACGGCCGTGCGGAGCTCCGCGAGGTCGAAGGGCTTCGTGATGTAGTCGAACGCGCCGAGCTTCAGGGCCTCGACCGCGGAGTCGACCGTGCCGTGGGCGGTGATGACGATGAGCGGCAGGCCGGGCAGGTTCTGCCGCACGTGCGCCAGCAGCTCGAGCCCGCCGACGCCGGGCATCTTCAGGTCGGTGATGACGAGGTCGAAGGGCTCACCCTCGAGGCGGGTGATGGCCTCGCCGCCGTCGGTGGCGGTCTCGACCGCGTGACCGTCCCGCGCCAGATGTGCCTGTAGAACCTTCCGGATCGACGGCTCATCATCGACGACGAGGATACGAGAGCGCATGGCGTCGGAAGGTAGCACGCGAGGGATGGTGCGGTCAGCGTGAAGACAGGGATAGGGTTGCACGTTGTTGAGCCGGGGCCCCCCGGCCCACCCGCCCTCGGAGAAACATGCGCGCGCTCTGGCTCCGTCTCGCCCTCTTCGCGGCCGTCCTCCTGGCGGCACCCATCGTCGACACCGCGTATGCCGCGGGCAAGCCCGCCCCGGACTTCTCCCTGCGGGACCTCGCGAACCAGGCCCAGACCCTGGCTCAGCACAAGGGAAAGGTCGTCCTCATCAACTTCTGGGCCACGTGGTGCGGCCCCTGCCAGGTCGAGATGCCCCACCTCCAGGCGATGGCGAAGGAGCTGGGGCCGAAGGGCCTCGTCGTCCTCGGCATCTCCGCGGACGCCGCACGGGACGCCTCGAAGGTCAAGCCCCTCGTCGTGAGCAAGGGCCTCACCTACGCGATCCTGCTCGACCCGCAGACCTCCGTGGTCGCCCAGTACAACCCCACGAAGACCCTGCCCTACAACGTGCTGGTCGACCGTGCGGGCAACATCGAGCAGGTCTTCAGCGGCTACAACCCGGGCGACGAAGTGACGCTCCGGGCAGCCGTGGAGAAGCTCCTCGCTGCGCCCGCCCCGTGATCCTGTCGCTCCTGGTGGGCCTCGCCCACGCCGATGACGTGCCTCCGGTCGCGCCCGCCGCGCCCGCCCCCGCTCCGCGTCCCGCCGAGGGCCTCCTGTCGAGCCTGCACGGCTCGGAGGACCTGCGCATCCGGTACTGGCACGTCCCGGAGAAGCTGAAGTACTTCGAGGACCGCAACATCCTCGACTACGTCGAGGTCGTCGAGCGGCTCGACCTCGCGGGCGGCTCCCAGAACGTGGGCGTCGGCGCGCGGGTGGATGGCGTCGGGCTCTTCGCCAACCGCTACATCCTCGACGGCGAGCTGTTCCACGAGCGCGAGCTCCTCGGGGAGGGGCTCTCCTCGCCGTTTCAGGACGCCTACTTCAACCTGGAGAAGATCTGGGTCGAGGCGCGCAGCCCCGTGTTCACCGTCACGGCGGGGGACAACTACCTCTCGTTCGGGCGCGGCATCGCGCTCAACGCGGTGAAGACGACCGACATCGACGTCGACACGTCGCTTCGGGGCGTGCGCGGCGTCGGGCACTTCGGCCTCTGGGACGTGACGCTCGCGACGGGCCTCACGAACCCGCAGCAGGTCGCGCTGGAGAACCCCAACCTCTCGCTCGTGCCGGACGTGGCGCACGCGATCAGCGGGCTGCGGATCGACCGGTACGGCCTCGGCCCCGTGAACCTCGGCGCGCACGGCGTCGTGTACCAGTACTCCCGCGGCTACAAGGCCGGGCAGGACGGTTGGCGCGCCTACGCGCAGTCGGTGGATGCCTGGGCCACGGGCGCGAGCGTCGAAGCCCTCGGCGTGAAGGGGCTGGACCTCTACTTCGAGGGCGATGCCTTCGGCTACGAGGCCCCGGAGATCCCGGTGAAGGGCGGCTACGCGCTCTACGGCAGCCTCGCCGCCTACCCGGGCAAGACCTCCATCCTCGTGGAGCTGCGGCGCAACAAGGACACGGAGTGGCTCAACAGCTTCACGAGCGCCTACGAGCTCGTGAGCGGCCCCACGCTCGAATACGAGCGCGTCATCACCGAGGACAGCGCGGCGGGGGTCAACTCGAACGACGTGACCGGCGGCCGCGCGCGCATCGACCTGCGCTTCGGCAACCCCGAGCGCCACGTGACGCTCGTGCCCTACGCGAGCGTCGCCGTCTTCCGCGACGAGGACCTCGGCGGCCTGCACTTCAACCGCGCCCCGGAGACCATCCTGCACCCCATCGTCGGCGTGCAGTACATCCGCGAGGAGCTCCACGTGCTCGCCAACGGCGGCCAGCGGATCGACGTGCGCGATCCGGGCGAGGACGGCCTCGCGCTCGGCGCGGACCGGCTCCTCCACGCCGACATGGACATCTCGATCCCGCTCGCGGGGAAGGTGTCGCTCGAGCTGGCGCCCGCGCTGATGCGCTACCAGTGGGGCCAGAACGCGCAGCAGCAGACGGACTACACGGACTTCTCCAACGCGCTCGCCATCAAGGTGGGCGCGCCCTGGGCGTTCATCCTCTACACCGACTACTCCGACAACCCGCTCATCCAGAGCACGGGCAACCTCTCCGGGACCCTCTTCGGAGAGGCCGGGGACTCGCTCTACGGGGCCGTCGAGGCCCAGTGGATGCCGAACAGCTCGACCACGCTCAAGGCCTTCTACGGGGCCTACCGGGCGGGGATCCGGTGTGCCGGCGGCCAGTGTCGCACGCTCCCGGGGTTCGAGGGCGCGAAGGTCTCGTTGACGACGACGTTCTAGTCGCTCATCGGCACGGGGCCTCGTCGATCAGCGGAAGGTGCTGGCGGGCAGGCGCGCGAGCTCCGCGGCGTCCACCCCGGCGAGGGGGAGGCGGCTGCCGACGCCCAGGGCCCGCTTGAGCGCGGCGGTGCCACCCGCGCGGTCGACCGCGGCGGCGCGGCGGACCACGGCGTCCCAGAGCTCGTCGGCGCCCTCGACCCAGGCGCGGCGGACCAGCTCGGGCCAGGCGTTCGCGAGCCGCGACACGCCGCCGGCGAGGCCGGGGACCGCCGCCAGCGCGCGGATCTCGGGCGCGGCGAGGCCGTCCTCCAGCGTCGCGAAGCCGCGGCCGGGCCAGGCCTCGATCGCGCGCCGGAGCCGGTGGAGGTCCCCCGAGGCATCCAGGAAGCCCGCGACCTTGGTCTCGGTCGCGAGGCGGACGAGCAGGCGCGGGGTGAGGGGGTTCCCGAAGCGCGGGTGATGCCACGCGTAGAGCGGGAGCGCCAGGTGCTGCGCCACGGACCGGTACCAGTCGACCAGGGAGTCCTCGGGGACCGGCAGCAGGAGCGGCGGCGGCAGCAGCAGGCCGGTGGCGCCACGCTCGGCGGCCGTGCGGCCTAGCTTCAGCACGTAGGCGGGGGAGGGGTCCCAGATGGGGAAGAGGATGGTCCGCCCGGCGGCGACGTCGGTCACCACCTCGAGGATCCGCTCCTTCTCCTTGCGGTCCACGTGCAGGAACTCGGTGGCGCCGGGCAGGAGCCCGTCCACCCCGTGCGCGAAGAGCCACAGGGCGTGCGCGCGGACCGCGCCGAGGTCGACATGGCCGTCGGCGGCGAACGGGATGATCGTGTCGACCAGCAGAGGCACGGATGAATCCACCGGGAACGGGTGTCGGAAGGCGTGCGGCCGAGTTTCGGATTGACAGGGGCGCCCGTCCCTACCATCATCCGCGTCCTCCGTCTCTCCTCCTCCGGGGTTCATTCGCATGCTTTTTGGCCTGGTCGCTCCCCTTCTCTCCGCTGGCATGATCGCGACGGCCCACGCCGGGGTCGTGAAGCCCGCTTCCTGGACCGCCTCCTCGTCGGCGCCGGGGTCGGAAGGCGTCAGCTACGACATCGCCAACGTCGCGGATGCCCGCCAGTCGTCTCCCTGGGTCGAGGGCGACGAGGGCAGCGGCCTCGGGTCCTGGATCATGGCCGACTTCGGCGGCGAGAAGACGATCACCGGCTTCACCGTGTGGGCCGGCGTCTGGTACACGCTCGAGTACTGGAACCGGTACAACCGGCCGAAGCTGCTCGTGGTCGAGTTCTCGGACGGGACGACCCAGGAGGTCACCCTCACCGACGAGTTCAAGCCGCAGACGATCACCTTCGCCTCGCCGAAGAAGACCACGTCGATCAAGATGAAGGTCAAGGGCGTCTACACGGGCAACACCTTCAACGACACGGGCCTCTCCGAGGTCGTGTTCCACGACGCGGTCCCCGCGCCCCACGTCGCGGTGAAGAGCTACAAGACCTCCTCCACGTTCCCGGCCGACGGCGACGGGAACTACGAGCCCCTCAACACCGCGGACGGCATCCTCGACTCGATGTGGTGCGAGGGCAACACGACCGGCGACGGCACGAGCGAGTGGTTCGAGATGGACCTCGGCAGCAGCCAGAGCGTCGCCCGGCTCGTCCTCCGCAACGGAAACGCCTATTCGTTCCCGTACTTCATGAAGAGCAACCGGGCGACCGCCGCGCTCCTCACCTTCTCGGACGGCACCACCGAGACCGTGGCCGTGAAGGACAGCGTCAGCGAGCAGACGATCTCCTTCCCGCCCCACGCCACGAGCAAGGTGCGCATCACGTTCACCACCGTGAAAAAGGGATCCGAATTCAACGATCTGTGCATCTCAGAGGCGTACCTCCTCCCGTGAACCCTCCGGTGAACGGCCGGGTGATTGGCCTCAGTCGTTGCGTACGGGGAGGAAGATTCGCTACCCTGCATTTGTCGAGGTGTGCGTGCGTGCCTTCCTTCCCCTGATCCTCCTGGTCGCCTGCAACGAGCAGGAATTCAGCCGCGCTTCCACCACGGACGAGTTCCAGCAGGCGCCGTCGAACCAGGTCGACATCCTCTGGGTCATCGACAACTCGGTGTCGATGATCAACGAGCAGGCCGCGGTGGCGCTCGGGGCGGAGGACTTCACGGTCAACCTGGAAGACACTGAGATGGACTTCCACCTCGGCGTCATCACCACGGACGTCGACCGGGAGAACCTGACCGCTGGCGTCCTGCTCGGCAGCCCGCCGGTTCTCACGCGACTCGACAGCAGCGGCCGGGAGTGGGACTACGCGAGCGCCTTCCGCGCGCGCGTCCAGCAGGGGAACACCGGGTCGGACCAGGAGAAGGGGCTCCAGGCCGCGTTGGCCGCGCTCTCCTCGCCGCTGGCCTACACCGTGAACGAGGGCTTCCTGCGCGAGGGCGCGATGCTGTCCATCGTCGTCCTGTCGGACGAGAACGACTGCTCGGACAACGGCGCGCTCGGCGCGGCCTCGACGGGCGAGGACTGCTACGTCCGCGCCGGGGAGCTCACGCCGGTCACCGACATCGTGCGCCAGATCGTGGACCTGAAGGACGGCGATCCCGTCGTCGTGTCGGGCATCGTCGGGCCGGACATCGTCGACAACTGCGAGGCGACCGTCCCCGGGCGCCGCTACTTCACCGCGATCGAGCTCCTGGGCGGGGTCAAGGCCGACATCTGCCAGACCGACTACTCCTCCATCATGGACTCGCTCGGCCAGGTGGCGTCCGGCATCCTGACCGTCTTCCAGCTCTCGAAGTCCGCCATCGAGGACACCATCGAGGTCGAGATGCGGCTGGAGGAGGGCGCCGAGCCCACCGTGGTCGCCAAGGACGAGCTCAACGGCTGGACCTACATCGCCGAGTACGCGCAGATCGAGTTCCACGGCACCGCCGTCCCGCCGCGCGGCGCCCTGCTCGAGGTCCACTACGAGATCGCGGGCCAGGTCGAGGAGCTGACGACCGCCGAGGACACCGCCGCGCCCTGAACCGCCGCTCGACGCGGGCTGGTTCCGCGTCCGCCGAAGCGCCCGGAGGATGCGAGCAGACCGGGCATCCGCTACGATGTGGGCGATGTCGGACACCCGCGAGCGCCCCGAGACGCGCATCGTCCAGGACCGGTTCGAGGACTGCATCTACCGGCCCGGCCAGGTAGCGCGCTGTCCCGCCCGGGTCCCGAGCGCGCCGCTCACCCCGGACCAGCTCGATCTGCTCCTCGAGGAGGGCGATCAGCGCGTGGGCGGCACCGTCTTCCGCACGGAGTGCCCGTTCTGCACGGCGTGCGAGCCCGTCCGGATCGACATCGCGGCGTTCATGCCGTCGCGGTCGCAGCGCCGGATCGTCCGTCGCAACGAGGACCTGGCGGTGGAGCTGGGTCCGCCCACCCTGTCGCGACGCCGCGTGGCGCTCTGGAACCGGCACCGGCGCGCGCGGGGCCTCCTCACCGAGCACTCCCGCAAGGACCCCATCGGCTACCAGGAGTGGCTCGTCGAGTCCTGCGCCCCCACCACGGAGGTGCGCTACCTGCTCGACGGGCGGCTCATCGCCGTGAGCCTGCTGGACCTGGGGCGGCGGTCGGCGAACAGCGCCTACCACTACTTCGATCCCGCGCACGCGGACCGCTCCCTCGGCGTCTACTCGGTGCTGCGCGAGATCGAGCTCTGCCGGGCGCAGGGGATGCAGTGGTATTACCTCGGCCTCTGGGTGGAGGACTGCGCCGCGCTCCGATACAAGTCGGGCTACCACCCGCATGAGCGGTTCGTACGGGGGACATGGGTCGCCGCGCCGCGGCCGGCCCTGGAGCCGTCGGAACCGTAGCGACACCCCGTCGGACCGCGGCGGGCGTCGCGGAGTCGTCATGCGTGCTTGCTTCCTCCTCGTCCCGTGCTTCCTCGCTGCCGCCTGCGTGGACAAGGGGGCGGACGACACCGGGGAGACCGGCCCCGCCGCCGCCTGGACGATCGTGGCGGAGGACCAGCCCGCCGCCTTCCTGAGCGTGTGGGGCAGCTCGGCGGAGGACGTCTGGGTCGTGGGCGCGGACGCCGGGTCCGGCCCCGCGGTCCTGCACTACGACGGCGCGGCGTGGACGAGCGCGGACACCGGGACCAGCGGGGACCTCTGGTGGGTCACCAGCGCCGGCGGAGACGCCGTGTGGATGGGCGGCGCCGACGGGCGGGTGCTCCAGTACAGCCGCGCGTCGGGCACGGCGGTGGAGCACGTGCTCGACCCCGTCATCACCGTGTTCGGCGTGTGGGGGGCCGCGGACGACGACGTGTGGGCGGTCGGCGGGGACATCGGCGCGTCGTCGGACGCGAGCCAGGTGTGGCATTGGGACGGCGCGGCATGGACCCGCGCGGACCTCCCGGCCGACGCGGCGGCGGCCCTCGCGATCTACAAGGTGTGGGGCCGCTCCGCGACGGATGTGTGGGCGGTCGGCACCGGCGGCACGGGCCTGCATTGGGACGGCACGGCGTGGAGCCCGGTCGTCACGGGGACGACGCGCAACCTGTTCACGGTCCATGGCACGGATGTCGCGGTCTGGGCCGTCGGCGGCTTCGGAACCGGCACGATCCTCACCAGCTCGGGCGGCGCGTGGACCGACGAGACCCCCGACCTCGCCCCGCAGCTCAACGGGGTGAACGCGAGCGGGCCGGCCCCGGTCGCGGTCGGCACCCAGGGCGCCGTGTACGTGCGTGGTGACGACGGTTGGGCTCCCGATCCGCGCGGTCCCGTCACGGCGCACGACTTGCATGGGGTGTGGGGCGACCCTGACGGTGGCATCTGGACCGTCGGTGGCAAGCTCTCTTCTTTCCCGCTGGACAAGGGTGTCGTGGCGTATGGTGGCAACGCCGACGTCCCTGCCCTCTGAGACGTCCCTGCCCTCCGAGAGGTCCCCGATGGTCTTGATGCTCCTCTTCGCGGCCTGTACCGGGCCCACCCCCGACGACACCGCGGCCGCCGCGTGTGACGACACCGTCGGCAACATCTGCACCTGGGCAGGCACGGGAGACGCCGGCTTCGACGGCGGCGACAACGACCTGCTCGCGTCGATGTTCTACTGGCCGATGGACGTCGAGTTCTCCCCGTATGGGGACCCCATCATCATCGACTGGAACAACCACAAGCTGCGTCTCGTGGAAGACGACGGCACGATCACCACGATCATGGGGAACGACTTCGTGGGGGACGGCCCGGCCGACTTGTCCGACCTGACGATGCCCGGCGCGCCCGGCACCACGGTCAGCCTGAACCACCCGACGGATGTCATCTACCTGCCGGATGGCACGTTGGTGAGCGCCTCGTGGCACACCCACAAGATCCGCACGTGGGACCCCGCGACCGGCAACGTGCACGTGCACTGCGGGCTCACCCCCGGCTTCGTGGGCGAAGACTACGCCCCCGCCGTGGACGCTCGCTTCGCGATGCCCAAGGCGGTCGACGTGGACGCCGAGGGCAACCTCTACATCATCGACATGAAGAACCAACGTGTGCGCGTCCTGACGCCCGAGTTCACGATCGCCACGATCGCGGGCAACGGGACGAAGGGCTACGCGGGCGACGGCGCCGCGGCGTTGGAGGCCAACCTCTCCTTCCCGACCGGCGCCCAGCCCGAGCCCGGCGGCGCCATCGCGCTGGGGCCCGACGGCAAGCTCTACGTCGCGGACACGGAGAACCACCGCATCCGCGTCATCGACCTCGAGGCGGGGACCATCGACACCGTCGCCGGCAACGGGACCCCCGGCTTCGGCGGCGACGGCGGCGCGGCGGTCGACGCCATGCTGAACTTCCCCCGGGACCTCGAGTTCGACACCGACGGGTCCTTGTGGGTGGCGGACACCGACAACCACGCCGTCCGCCGCATCGACCTCGCCGCGGGCACGATCGGCACCGAGATCGGCACCAACGTGAAGGGTTTCGCCGGCGACGGCGCCCCGGCCACCGAGGCCCAGCTCGATCGCCCGTTCGGCATCGAGTTCGGCAACGACGGCAACGTCTACGTCACCGACACCTACAACCACCGCATCCGCGTCGTCTATCGCTAGGGGGCTGAAATGTTGCTTTCTCTCATGCTCCTGGCCTGCACCGGCTCCCCCGACGACACCGCCGCCGCCTCGTGCGATCCCGCCTCCGGCACCATCTGCACGTGGGCCGGCACCGGCATCGCCGGCCTCGGTGGCGAGGGGACCCAGGCCACCGAGACGAACCTCTACTGGCCGATCGACCTCACGTGGGGCCCCGACGCCAACGCCTACGTGATCGACTGGAACAACCACCGCATCCGACAGGTCACGCCCGAGGGCGTGGTCACCACGATCAGCGGGACCGGCGAGCTCGGGGACGGCCCCGTGGGCCCCGCGGTGGAGGCCCGGTTCAACCACCCGGCCAACATCGCGTTCGACAGCCAGGGCCGGATGGTCATCGCCGCGTGGCACAACAGCCGCATCATGCGCGTCGACCTCACGACGGGCATGCTGGAGTTCATCGCGGGGGACGGCTCGCGCAGCTTCGCGGGAGACGGTGGCGATCCCACCGTCGCGAAGCTCGACCTCCCGTCGAGCGTGGTGCTCGACGCGCGGGACCAGATCTACATCGCGGACCAGGCCAACCAGCGCATCCGCTGCATCGACGCGGACAACGTGATCGACACGATCGCGGGCAACGGGACCCCCGGGTACGCCGGGGACGGCGGGCCGGCGACCGAGGCCGAGGTGCACGCGTCGGTCGGGCAGGCCGCCGCGCCCGCCAACCGCATGGCGCTCTCGCCCGATGGCACGCGGCTCTACTTCGCGGACACCGGCAACCACCGCATCCGCTACGTCGACCTCGCCGCGGGCACGATGAACGCCTACGCGGGCAACGGCACCGCGGCCTACGCGGGAGACGGCGGCCAGGCGGCCGACGCCTCGTTCTACGGCCCGACGGACCTCGCGTTCGGGCCCGACGGCGAGCTGTACGTGGCGGACACGTCGAACTCGTGCGTGCGCCGCATCGATCCCGACGGCGTCGTCTCGACGTTCGCCGGCGTGTGCGGGCAGATGGGCTACGAAGGCGATGCCGGCGCCCCCGCGGACGCGTTGCTGAACCAGCCGTACGGGGTGGCGCTCGACGCGGACGCGAACGTCTACATCGCCGACACCTACAACCAGGTCGTGCGTGTCGTGTATCGGTAGGATTGCCCTGGGTTCCGTGCTGCTCGCCGCATGCACGGGCCCCGAGCCGGCGGACGAGGGGTGCCCGGACACCCCCGGAACCGTGTGTCGGGCCGTCGGCACGGGCGTGCTCGGCTACAATGGCGACGGCCTCGATGCCCTCGATAGCTGGCTCTACTTCCCGTCGGCGGTGCGCACGCATCCCGACGGGCGGCTCGTGGTAGTCGACTTCAACAACATGCGCGTCCGCGCCGTGGAGGCCGACGGCACGCTCGTGACGCTTGTGGGCACCGGCGAGCACGCGTGGTCGACCCCGGGCGCGGACGCCCTCGAGACCGCCCTGGAGAACCCCATCGACGCCGCGTTCGGCCCCGACGGTGCGCTCTACATCCTGCCCCTTCACGAGGCCCGCGTGCTCCACGTCGCCCCGAACGGCGCCGTGACGCCGTGCGCCGGCTCGGGAGAGGTCGGGTACGAGGGCGACGGCGGGGACGCCACGGCCGCGCGGATCTCGGAGTCGTCGGGGATGACGGTGGACGACGCGGGGCGGCTCTACGTCGCGGACACCCAGAACAACGTGATCCGGGTCGTCGAGGACGGCCTCATCCGCACGCTCGCGGGTGCGCACGACGCGGGGTTCGTGGACGGCGCGGCGGCCGACGCCCGCTTCTCGGGGCCCCAGCGCATCGCGGTCGACGACGGCGTGCTCTACGTGGCCGACGCCAACAACCACGCCATCCGCGCGGTGGACATCGCCACGGGCGCGGTCACGACCCTCGCGGGCACCGGCGCGCGGGGCTACGCCGGGGACGGCGGGCCCGCGGCCGCCGCGCAGCTGATGTACCCCTACGGCGTGAACGTCGGCAGCGACGGCGCCGTCTTCATCGCGGACAGCGGCAACAACGTGGTCCGGCGCGTGGTGGACGGCGTCATCGACACCGTCGCGGGCACCGGCGTGGAGGGCTTCACCGGCGACGACGGCCCCGCGCTCGACGCCACATTCGCCTTCCCGGCGCACGTCCTGGAGCGCGACGGCGACCTCTACGTCGCCGACATGAAGAACGGCGCGGTGCGGGTGGTGCGCGGGGTCGGGGCGACGGGGGAGTAGGGTGCCGCGATCGGGGCCCGCCGGACGGGCGCGTCAGCCGGTGACGATCTCCACGCGACTCCGGCCCGGCCCCACCTTCCGGACCGACACCCACGTCCCGAGCCGCTCCGCCAGGCCCCCGACGTGCGAGATCACGCCCACGGTGCGGCCCTCCGCGCGCAGGCCCTCGAGCGTGGAGAGCGCGACGTCGAGCGTGTCGGCGTCGAGGGTGCCGAAGCCCTCGTCGATGAAGATCGACTCGACGCGGGTGCGCGTGGCGGCGAGCGCGGCGAGGCCGAGGGCGAGCGAGAGGGAGACGAGGAAGGTCTCGCCGCCGGAGAGGCTCGTGAGCGGGCGCACCTGCTCGGCCATGTGGAGGTCGACGACCTGGAGCTCCATCTCGACGTTCGGCACGCGCTGGAGCTGGTAGCGCGGGTTGAGAGACGCGAGCTGCGCGTTGGCCTCGACGAGCAGGAGGTTGAGCGTGAGGGACTGCGCGAACTGGCGGAACACGTTGCCGCTCGCGGAGCCGATCAGCTTGTTGACCACCTTCCAGCGGTCGGTGATGGCGCGCTGGGCCTCGATGGCGGGGAGGAGCGCGGCGGCGCGGTGGCGGCGGTCGTCGTCTTGCAGGAGTGCGGCGCGCGCGGCGGTCCAGGCGTCGTCCGTGGCGCGGTGGGCGGCCTCGGCCTCGGGCAGGGCGGCCTCGATCGTGGGGCGGTCCTCGGCGGGGGCGTC